>CALODO010000026.1:0-19084 GCA_942492235.1 uncultured Gammaproteobacteria bacterium | reverse complement strand
GCAATGTATTGCTGAGAAACACCGTTAAGACAGGCATCGAAACCTGCGCGAAGGGCCTGATGGAGACCGACATTATCTTTAACTTGATTTAACCAGTGACGGACATTGACCATATCGATGGTACGTGCCAGCTTGCCATCCATATTGGTGACACCTTGCTCACTGCAGAAACAGATCAGTTTTTCAGCTTCCAGCGCGATTGCAGCCTGCGTGGCTACGTCCTCGCAGGTCAGATTAAAAACCTCGCCGGTTGGCGAATAGCCCAATGGCGCGAGTAGCACGATGGCACCGTCTTCGAGCTGACGCCTGATGCCGGCTCGGTCAATCCTTCGTACTTCGCCCGTGTGGTGAAAATCAATACCATCGCGAATGCCCAGGGGTTTAGCGGTAATGAAATTACCACTAATGACTCGCAGGCGTGCGCCCTGCATGGGCGAATTGTGCATACTCATGGATAACAGTGCTTCGATGGCAATAGTGGTGCTACCGACAGCTTCCTTTACGCAGGACATGGTTTCAGCGTTGGTAATACGAATATTTTCACAAAACTCAGCTGTTATATTGTACTGACCAAGTTTTGCATTGATCTGGGGTTTTGCACCATGAACCAGTACGATTTTGATGCCAAGGTTATTGAGCAGGGCGATATCGTGAATGATATGAACAAAATTATCACTGTTCAGACTTTCACCGGGCAGCGCAAGCACAAAGGTCTTGCCTCTGTGCATGTTGATATACGGTGAGGTATCCCGAAAAAATTTTACGTAATCGTTCATGTTAAGTTATTCACGTCAGGTTGGTCGTGCCAGTTGATGCCTTTGTTTATATTACGGGCCGAGCTTGGTTTTAAAGTCAGGGCTTTATGGAAATGGCTTAACTTTCAGAGGATTATAACAGTCCGATCGTTAGCTGACAGCAGGCTGGCGGCGGCAGGAAAAGCTACAGACAGTATTTGCCAATGAGCTGGGACAGGTAGCCAGTCATTGGCTCAATCCGCTCTGTGGCCAGGTACTCGTCGGGTTGATGAGCCTGATCAATATTACCCGGCCCTAACACAACGACGTCCATACCCAGCTCTTGCAGGTAGGGCGCTTCCGTGGCAAAGGCGACTGAGCCGTGGCTGTGACCGGTAAGTTTCTCGCAATAGGCTAATAGCTCGCTCTGCTCATCAGCGGCAAAGGGTGGCACACCGAAATGCTCTAAGGACAAGGTGGTGCCTTCGGCCTCGCCCAGGCCGAGCAGGCGTTGCTCGATGATTTGGTGTAGTTCGTCAATATCCATGCCGGGCAAGGGCCGTATTTCAAACCCCAGATCAGCCTGCCCACAAATGCGGTTGGGGTTGTCACCGCCGTGAATGCAGCCCAGGTTCAGTGTTGGGTAATCCACTGCAAAAAGGGGGTTGCTATAACTCGATTTTAATTCAGCCTGTAGTGCGCGCAATGCAGACAATGCATCATGCATGGTGTGCATGGCATTATTGCCCAGGGCGGGATTACTGGAATGGCCGGACTTGCCTTTGATGAGCAATTTTTCGATCAATATACCTTTATGGGTGGCAATGGTTTGCATGCCAGTTGGCTCACCAATGATTGCATACCGGGCCTTTGGTTTACCGACAGTGGCGAGGGCTTTGGCCCCTGCCA
Organism: uncultured Gammaproteobacteria bacterium; assembly: GCA_942492235.1. GTDB lineage: Bacteria > Pseudomonadota > Gammaproteobacteria > Pseudomonadales > Porticoccaceae > HB2-32-21. The sequence goes on along the minus strand of CALODO010000026.1, from coordinate 17,441 downwards.
TAGAGGATTCTTCGTCGGCAGTGGCAAGAATAATCAGCGGTTGTTGTAGAGGGCGCTCCAGAAAAGGTTTCGCTGCCTCAATGGCCAGGGCAAAAAAACTTTTCATATCGCAAATGCCCAGGCCATAAAAGCGGTCGTCTCGCTCGTACAGTTGGAAAGGAGATTGCTGCCATAAGCCTTCGTCGCAGGGTACGGTGTCAGTGTGGCCAGATAGCACGAGCCCACCGGAACCGCGACCGAGTGTGGCAATAAGATTGGCTTTACGCGGGTCTGCCAGTGGCATAATTTCGATGTCAAAACCCAGTCCATCTAGCCAGTTGGCCAGCATGTTGATCAGTGTGAGATTACCCTGATCGATGCCGGGGTTAACACTACTGATCGAATTACAGGCGATAAGTTGCTGGAGCATATTGAGAAACGTCATAGGGGCGCAAGTGTAGGCGGCCAGAGGCAGGAAAAGCAATGTTGATTAATGACGATTCTGACTACGGGCGAACCGGTCAAATAGCGACTCCTTGCCTGAATGAACCTGTGTTTGTGTCTGCCCGCATAGAGGCTCGCTTGTCACCGGAATTCCTCGTTATCGAGCTTGATGGTTGTTTTTTTAATAAATCAGGGCATAAATTCAATAAGTCTGAGTGCAATGAAGTTACCTGTTAGCATATCGCCTATGGACAAGGATTTAGTAAATAACTCAACCCACAACATACCTGCCCAACTGCCCGTTCAATTAAGAGCCGGCGTCGAGCAAAAACTGACCCAGTTTCGGAACAATGCCAACGCTGAACTGTCGATTTGGCTCGATACCCAGCTAGCGGATGAGGAATTCTCCAGGGACTTATATCGTGTCTGGAGTGGCAGTGAATTTGTCGCCCTTCATTGCCTGCGCCAGCCTGCGCTTTTCCAGGCCCTGGTTGATAGCGGTGACTTATTGGCGAGCTATGATGATTACATATTACATGAGCGTTGCCTGAAGAACTTGCAGGAAGTGACCGCCACCAGTGTCGAACGTGAAGCAGATCTGCATCGCCAACTTCGACATTTTCGCCGCTACGAGATGCTGCGTATTATCTGGCGTGATCTTAGCCGCCGCGCGGAGATGCTCGAAACTACTCGTGATATGTCCCGGCTTGCCGATGCCGTCATTCAGGCTACCCTCGGCAAGCTCCATGATTGGTTGGCTGAAACCTGGGGCAGGCCGGTCGGCGCAGTGAGTGGTACCGAGCAGTGCATGTTGGTGCTGGCCATGGGTAAGCTAGGTGCGGATGAGCTTAATGTTTCTTCGGATATTGACTTGATCTTTGTCTACCCAGAAGTGGGTGAAACGCAGGGCGGTGCTAAGCAGCTGGGCAATCAGGAGTTCTTTATCCGCCTCGCGCAAAAGCTGATTCAGGCACTCGATAATCAGACCGCAGATGGCCAAGTTTTTCGGGTTGATATGCGCCTGCGGCCCTACGGAAATAGCGGCGCTCTGGTACTGAGTTTTGATGCCCTCGAAGAGTATTACCAGACCCAGGGCAGGGACTGGGAGCGTTATGCGATGATTAAAAGTCGCGTGATCAGTGCCTGTGTACCGGATGATAGCCCGCCACCGGGTAACAATGAGGCGCATGAGCAGGCGCTGACAAAAACCCTCCGTGCTTTTACTTATCGGCGTTATACAGACTTCAGCGCGATTCAATCCTTGCGCGATATGAAGGGCATGATCAACCTTGAAGTTCAGCGGCGGGGTTTGGCCAACAATATCAAACTTGGTCATGGCGGTATCCGAGAAATAGAATTTATTGCGCAGGCGTTTCAGCTTATTCGGGGCGGTCGTGACCGGCGTTTTCAAAGTCGCCGCCTGCAGGATATTTTGTCGCTACTCGATGCGGAAACTCTGTTGCCGGATAGCGGCGGTGAACGCTTGTGGCGGGCCTATGTTTTCCTGCGCAATCTCGAGCATGTCCTGCAAGGCTGGCGGGACCAGCAAACCCAGGAGTTGCCAAGTGAGGAAGGAAACGGTGAACTGGATCGACTACGGGTAGCGGTAATGATGGGTTTTGCTAATTGGGCAGAATTTATTGAGGAGCTGGATTGTCATCGGTCCATTGTTAACGCGTTATTTCAGGAGCTGGTGGCAGAGCAAGAGGTCTCGCCGCCTGAGGGTGAAACTAATGCTGATGAAACAAATTCAGAATCGGCATGGCAAGAGTATAACGGCATTGACACACGGGAAAATATGGAGGCTTTGGGTTATGACGATGCTCAGGCAGCAGCAGAGCTCCTTGAGGGTTTGCGCAACAGTCAAAAGGTGTCGGCTATGGGGGCAGAGACGCGGGAACGCCTCGATAAACTCATGCCAGTCGTCATCGCTGCCTGCGCGCTGGTGACCAATAGTGTCGAGACGCTTGCCCGAGTCTTGACACTGGTGGAGTCAGTAGCCCGTCGTAGCGCCTACCTAGTGCTTTTGATTGAAAATCAGGCAGCGCTCAAACAGTTGGTGGCGCTATGTGCAGCAAGTCCATGGATTAGTCAAAGCTTGAGCAGGCATCCGGTCTTACTCGATGAGCTTCTCGATGCCCGAAGTCTATTTGCGCCACCTGACCGTCAGCAATTAAGTGATGAATTACGTCAGCATTTGTTGCGTATTCCGGTAGATGATCTTGAAGCACAAATGGAAGCCCTGCGTCATTTCCGTCTGGCTCATGGGCTGAGGGTTGCCGCTTGTGAGGTGATGGAGGTTTTGCCGTTGATGAAGGTCAGCGACCACCTCACCTGTCTGGCCGAAGTCATCCTGGAGGAGGTGGTAAGTCTTGCCTGGCAACAATTAACGGCGAAACATGGTTTGCCGGGTTGTATGAATACCGATCCACACGCTGATCTAAACCTTGATCGAAATCCGAATTGTAGCGACTTTCTGATAGTGGCTTACGGCAAGTTAGGCGGCATCGAGCTAGGTCACGACTCTGACCTGGATCTGGTTTTTTTACACGATACTGACGCCAACCAGATGACCGTTGGCCAGCGAAGCATTGCCAACGAAACATTTTTTGTTCGTCTTGGCCAACGAATTATCCATATTCTGAATACGGCGACCCCTGGTGGCGTGCTATACGAGGTGGATATGCGACTGCGGCCCTCCGGAAATTCGGGTTTGCTGGTTAGCTCAATCGAGTCTTTCGACAAATATCAACAGGACAATGCCTGGACCTGGGAGCATCAGGCACTGGTTCGGGCGCGGCCAGTAGCGGGAGACCCGGAACTGGCCACACAGTTCACTGCCTTGCGTCGCAAGATTTTGATGCGAGAGCGAGACACCGAGGTTTTGAAATATGATGTTGTAGAGATGCGCAGAAAAATGGCCGAACACCTGGGTCTTGATACAACCCTAACCCAGGCCGGCCAATTTGATCTAAAACAGGATCCGGGAGGTATCGTTGATATTGAATTTATGGTTCAATTCGCGGTTTTAAATCAGGCGCATATTTCCCCCGGTTTGACACAGTGGAGCGATAATATCCGCCTGCTTGCGGCTTTGTCGGAAAGCGGTGTGCTCACCGTTGATGAAAACCGGCAACTGACAGAAGCGTATATTGCCTACCGCTCTGCGGGACATCGCCTGCAGTTGCAGGCACAGCCAAACCAGGTGCCCGCAGAGTCATTCGATATTTATCGTCAGTCGGTGCTTACCCTGTGGCAAAAGCTATTTGACGGCATTGTTTGAAGATCCTTCCTTGCAGCGCTTAGCGCCAGCATTTAAGAAGGTCGAAGATTAAAGCCAGGGTCCAGGGCAAGTTTAATAGCTCGGTGAGCAATAATATTAATGATAAGGAGTGAATAAATGTCGTTTGCAGATCGCGACGGAAAGATATGGTTCGATGGCGAGTTGATCCCCTGGCGTGATGCCAAGGTCCACGTGCTTACCCATACCCTGCATTATGGCATGGGTGTGTTTGAAGGCGTGCGGGCTTACAAAACAGAATCCCATGGTACGGCTATCTTTCGACTCAAAGAGCACACCCAGCGGATGTTTAATTCCGCGAAAATCATTGGCATGAATTTGCCCTTTGAGATCGATCATATTAACGAAGCCCAGCGTACCGTTGTGCGTGAAAATAATCTTGAAGAAGGTTACCTCCGGCCGATGGCGTTTCTGGGTAGCGAAGCTATGGGTTTACGAGCCGATGGCCTGAGCACCCATTTGATCGTAGCGGCATGGGAGTGGCCTTCCTATATGAATCCGGAAGCTCTGGAAAAAGGCATACGTATCCATACTTCCTCCTACACTCGGCATCACGTCAACATCACCATGTGCAAAGCCAAGGCCAACGGCAATTACATGAATTCGATGATGGCCCTGCGTGAAGCGCTCGATAATGGTTACGACGAAGCCCTGTTGCTCGATGCCGAAGGCTATGTCGCCGAAGGCAGCGGCGAGAATATTTTTATCGTCCGGGATAAGGTGCTTTATACACCAGAATTAACATCGTGCCTCGATGGCATCACTCGAGGCACGGTTATCCAACTGGCCCAGGAACAGGGCTACGAGGTACGAGAAAAACGTATAACCCGCGACGAAGTGTATATTGCCGATGAGGCCTTTTTTACCGGTACGGCAGCGGAAGTATTGCCCATTTGCGAGATGGATAATCGCCCTATTGGTTGCGGCTCTCGCGGCCCGGTCACTGGCTTATTACAGGGTTTGTATTTTGATGCGGTACGAGGTCGTAATAATGACCATCCTGAATGGTTGGCACCCGTCGAAGACTAAATCTAACAGGCCATGAGCGCAGCGCTCACAACAAGCCAGACATCGGGCGATTTGCCTCTCCTAATCGTCGGCCCTTCATGGGTCGGCGATATGGTTATGGCACAAACCCTGTTTACCTTACTGAAACAAAAATACTCTGAAGCACCGATAGATGTTCTGGCACCGGGCTGGAGCCAGCCGATTCTCCAGCGCATGATCGAGATTAACGAAGCCATTGTCATGCCCGTTGGCCATGGCAAGCTAGATTTATTGGCACGCTGGCAGCTCGCAAAAACCCTGAGCAAGAAAAAATACCAGGCCGCTTATGTGCTGCCTAACTCGTTTAAGTCCGCCCTGGTTCCCCTGTTTGCTGGTATTCCTCGGCGCGTGGGCTGGCGGGGTGAAATGCGCTTCGGCCTCCTTAATGATATACGCTTGCTGGACGAACAAGCTTACCCTTTGATGGTGCAACGCTTTGCGGCACTGGCCTTCCCTGACCACAAAGCCCTGCCAGATGCTCTGCCGCGACCCTGCTTACAGGTCGATAGTCAGGGGGTGGCGGATGTGGCCAAAAGTCTGGGCCTTGATTTGGAGCGCCCGGTATTAGCGCTTTGTCCCGGAGCAGAATTTGGTCCGGCAAAACGTTGGCCAGAAAGTCATTATCAACGCGTGGCCGAAGCCATGATCCAGCGTGGTTGGCAGGTGTGGATTATGGGTTCTGATAATGACCGGACAGTGGGTGAAACTATTTGGGAGGGGCTTGCTGAGGCAGATCAACAGTACACCGTGAACCTTGCCGGACGCACCGAACTGGCCCAGGCCATCGATTTACTGTCTTGTGCGGCCATGGTGGTGAGCAATGATTCTGGCCTGATGCATATCGCAGCAGCCTTAAATCGTCCTCTGGTTGCAGTTTATGGCTCCACATCACCGGGTTTTACACCGCCTTTGGGTGATCAGGTTGAGACAGTAGCGATACCGGTTGATTGTGGGCCTTGCTTTCAGCGGCAATGCCCACAGGAGCATCTCAAATGCTTAAAAGAGCTATCGCCTGATCGTGTGTTAGCGGCTATTGAGCGGCTCGACAGTCCACAGCCGCTTAAGCCCGGAACTGGCTCAGCATGAAGCTGACCTAAAATGAAACTTGCCTTTGTTTTATATCGCTATTTCCCCTTCGGTGGCTTGCAACGGAATATGCTGGCTATAGCAAACGAAGCCCAGCGGCGGGGCCATGAGATCACCGTTTATTGCACGTCGTGGGAGGGTGATAAGACAGCAAATATCTCTGTGGATTTGATTCCACGCCGTGGCTGGAGCAACGCCGCGCGCATGACAAATTTTGCCGATGACTTATCAACCGTATTAGCTGCAGAGCAGTATGATTTGGTGGTCGGTTTTAATAAGTGGCCTGGCCTGGATTTATATTATGCAGCGGATTCCTGTTTCGCCCATAAGGCCTATCGTGAGAGAGGCTTCTGGTACCGGATGACACCTCGGGCTAAGGTCTACCTTGTTTTTGAGGCAGCGGTGTTTGGCCGGGACTCAGCTACCGATATTCTCGAGGTATCTACTCAGGAGCGAGTCCGCTTTATCGAGTTCTATCAGACGCCTTCTGAGCGCTTCCATACCCTGCCGCCGGGTATTTCTCGTGATCGCGTGGCACCGGAGAACTGGGCTGAAATAAGGACTAAAGCAAGACAAGATCTGGGTGTGGCTGATCAACAAAAAGTATTGTTGGCAGTGGGTTCCGGGTTTCGCACCAAAGGCCTGGATCGCAGCATCTCCGTACTTAGATTGCTCAGCACTCAGGATGTGCGCTTATTTATTGTTGGTGATGATAAGCAGCAGCCTTTTTTAAAATTAGCAGAGCGATATGGGGTGCAGGACAAAGTCACGTTCCTGGGGGGCAGAAGTGATGTGCCGGCGCTCCTGCAGGCTGGGGATTTATTGGTGCATCCTGCCTATAAAGAAAATACCGGTAATGTCTTGCTGGAGGCGATGATCGCCGGTTTGCCGGTAGTAACAACCGATGTTTGTGGTTATGCCCATTACGTGACGAATGCGACTATGGGCGAAGTGCTAAAAAGCCCTTTTGATGAGACGGCATTTGCTGCCGCTATTGATCGAGTTCTGGCTAAGGGTGTTGATGTTTGGCATGCCCTGGGCGGAGTATTTGCCCGAGACAGTGATATTTACAACCGACCACAGGTCGCCGTAGATATTATTGAACATCGTGCGAGTGCAGGATAATGACCTTGATTTTGCAGGGGGCTCTACAAAAGGAATGGGCCGGCAAGGACGTATTTACCCATGTCCAACAACTCGATGGTGAGGTGATTCGTGATAAGGAGGGCCGCCAAACGCTGAAGTTTAGCTGTGCGGGTAAGAATTACTACCGAAAATTACACACCGGCATTGGTTGGGGAGAAATTGCCAAGAATTTTAGTCAGGCGAAAATGCCGGTATTTGGTGCCGCCAATGAATGGTTGGCTATCAATCGAGTCAAAGCGCTGGGTTTGGATACACTCAATGCCGTGGCCTACGGTAAAAGCGGTCGCAACCCCGCACGGCAGTTATCATTTTTGATCACCGAGGAGTTGACCGATACCCTCAGTTTGGCGGTTTATGCAGAAAAATGGCCCCAGGAACCACCTTCTCTGCGAGAGAAAAGAGCACTGATTGCTAAAGTCGCATTGATTGCGCGGACGATTCACAGCGCTGGAATTAATCATCGAGATCTCTATATATGTCATTTTTTATTGGATCAATCCAGCGCGGTTCTGGCTAACAAATTGCAGCCCCGGCTGTTTTTGGTGGATTTACACCGGGCCCAGATAAGGAAAAAAGTGCCGCGTCGTTGGCTGGTCAAGGATCTGGCCAGCATCTATTTCTCCTGTCTCGATATTGGCCTGAACAAACGTGATGTACTGTATTTTTTACAGGTATATTTTGAAGAACCACCAGGTGATATTTTAAGTAAGAGAGCTAAGCTCTTAGCACGAATCACTCGTCGTGCCATAAAGTTGTACCGCCGAGATTTCAAGCGGACACCTGAGCTACCCTGAGTCATTAAATGTTTGCTGATCTTGTCGTCTCTTCTCTATTCTGAAGTTTTGACAAAACGTTTTTATAACCACATGTCACTTTGCTGGATACGATCAGTATCAAGCCGGCGCTTCATGCGGGTGCGGGTTTTTTTGAGTACCCGAACGAGTAACTTTTTATTAAATAAACCATAGCAGGAATCACAGTAGGTTTTATAAAACCGTAGTCGATCGCTACGACTAATACCCTGGCTGATCAAAAGATTCAGTTGTACCAGGTTCTTAATCCGAGTTCTGGTCGGTAGCCACCAGTGCTTTTTGGTTCTTTCATTATCGATATAAGCAAATAGCCAGGTCTTATCGTATTTGCATAGAACATTGCCAGGCCGCATATCTCCATGACTGATATTAGCCTTATGCAGGGCAGCGATTTCTGTAGCCAGAGCGACTAGAAATGCTCTTTTGGACTGTCTGCCCAGGTCGCTGAAAGTCTCAACCTGTTGGTAAATGTCTTTATAACCCTCTAAAGCTTTGCTCACCGTAAAATAATTCTTTTTAAACCCGTATTGTTGTTGCCAGGCTATGATCAGTAGCTGGGGGGCGATAAAGCCGTGCTCATTGAGCAGTGCGTCGGCCATGACGGCTTTCATTGCTCGGCTTTTTCGGATCAGCTGTTTACATTGATCCGCGATTGAACGGGTGTGGAATTGTTTGACAAAAACTGTTTGTGATAACCCAGAAAAAACTAGTTTCGCCTGATAAACCCGCGTTGCCTCAGAGGAGTGGACATCGCGGCGTTGGGTCAGATACCTTGAAAAAGGTATGCTTTGGGCGTCACCATCGTCAGCTTCTTCCAACCCAGATACATCGTCGAGTCCGGGCGTATCGCCGATCAAATAGCGCCACTGACCGGATTTTCCGGGGTGTAGCTGGCCATTTTTAGAGTTGATCTGGAAAACGTGTACAGCCTCCTGATAAAGAGTGTAATGACATTCGGTTAAGTTACTGTATCAATTCTGTCCCAGGGGCTACCGGCATTTTGTAAATATCAACCATGCCGCCCTGTTGACCGTTGATTCGGCGCACTCGCTGAATGCTTTTGTTATTAGCCAGCGATGTGGTAAGTTTTTGCGGTTTAGACTTTTCGGTGTGAATCACCGCGTAACGATAATTTTTATTGCGAAGTGTTTTTATCGAGACCTCTGGATACTGGAAACTCCGGTTAGCATAATCTCCGCTATAAAATGCTAGTTTCTGGTCGTTGTAGTAAATGTTATCCGTTGTCGGCAGATTTGCTTTGACCCACTGTGCAGCCTCTGGGATGTATGCTTTCTGGTTGTTATCCTTGAGAATTGGGATAAGAATGGCGAGTACAGGAATGACGAAAATGGCGCCACGTAGGATATAACGTCTGCCCCAGCTCTGGTCGTTCTGGACGCTGAGTATTCGCTTAAGAAGAAAGGGTAGTGGAATACAAAGTAACAAAGCAGGTAAGAACAAATAGCGATCGGTAATAAAAAACCGGGAAGCAACGGTATAAAAGCTAATCACCAGACCAATCATAAAATAGCCAGCGATTAATTTATGGCTAATGGTTTTTGGAAAAATCGACGTTTTTCCGTACACCAGTACGAGGATCAGCAACAGTCCGTTGGTGGTATAGAGCAAGGTTATACCGACTTCAAATATCAAACCTCCGATAAGAAAGTGGGATGCTGAGTTGCGGGCCCATTTATTGGGCATGGTGTCGCGGATCAGTTCCTTTTGTTGATCAATGGTGTCGATAATACCAGTGGCCCGGTCGAATTCGGCTTTTAGCTTGATTGACGGGCTGATGCGCTGCTCATTACCTTGTTGGAAATAGAGCTGGTTCACTGAAACTATGGTCAGGCACCCTACAAGAGCTGTGGCCGCACATAACAAAAAGCGCTTTCTCGGCGCAGCCTTGATAACCAGTGGAATAACAATGGCCATGCCAGCTAGATAAACAATGCCTTCAATTCTGAAAAGCATGGAAACAATACTCAGCCCAGCCCAGCCGAGCAGATAGCGCCAGCGTTTGTCGAGCGCGAAATTGATGATGGCCCAGATGGCCCAGACCTGGCAGGCCCAAAACCCGAAGCCTTTGATAATATGGGGTCGCAACTCATTGAAATGGATCATACTGGCAATCACCATCAGCGCTAGCAGCTGGGTAGTAGCTGATCCACCGAGACAACGAACGACGGCTAAAAAACCACACATTAAGGCGGTTTGCGCCAATAAGCTCAAGAGATAAGCCGACTGTAACAGGCTCCATCCAGTATATTTTGAGAGCACCGCAAACTGGCTGTAAAACAGCTGCTCGGGTCGAAAAGAGCGGGCGGCGGCAGTGTCACCACTGCTGTACTCATAGGCCGCGTAAATATAATCCATGCCGTCATCGTTGATAATGTCGTCGGTATAGAGCGAGGCCGCGAACAACAGAAGACTGATAAGTATGCAGCCGGGATAAAGCCAGGGTCCTTTGGTTAATCTGATCCCGGATGTTTTGATGTGATTCATTGATCGTGGGCTGTCGATGGTTTATTGACACTGATTGTGTGCGCATTGCATTCCGCGGCGGGGCCTTTTTTTGCGGTCTTGCGCTGGCAGTTCTGGTTTGAGGAAGCAGCCACTATGTGCCTGGAGAGCGCCTCTCGGACAATGTTTTCACCGAGTAACTTTATGCAGCGAAAATCCTCTGAGCAGAATTTTTTAGAGCAAAGTTCGGCGCAGGCCTGTGTATCCCTGATGACCGTGGCGTTATTTCCCAGGGGCCCCCAGCGTTGCTCGTCGGTGGGGCCGAACAGGGCGATAACCGGCACACCACAGGCAGTTGCCAGGTGCATTGGACCGCTATCGTTACCAAGGTAAAAGCTGCTCTCTGAAAACAGGGCAATGAGTTGGCCTAGGGTTAGCAGGTCACACAAATTTTCGTACGCTTTGGTACCTTGCAGGCTAATATTTTTGATAATCGATCGGTCTGAGGAGCCAGCTCCTATAAAAACTACCTGGTAGCCTTTGGACATCAGCCAGTCGGCTATCCGAGCGTAGTTTGCCGCCGGCCAGAGCTTATAGTCTTTGGTGGCACCGGCGTGGATGCAAATATAGGGTTGGCTGGCGTCTATGCCGTTGTTTTGTAGTATTTGATACAGAGAATTACGGTGTTTCTGGAGAACCTGAAGTGCCGGGTATTTTTGTGCGCTGGGGTGCCCTAGAAGGTCACGGACATACTGGTCATAATGATGAAACCGATGCGGGTTTATTGAGCCGTCATCGACTATTTTCGTATACAGTCGTTTGCGGGGACTGTCTGGTAAACCCCAGCTAGGTTTTATCCTCGACATGACGGCAATGTTGGTTGATAAGGGTTGAGAATCAAAGTTAAGTAACAGGCTGGCTCGATAAGCCCGCAGAGAATCATAAAACTCTTTTAATAGTCTAAGTTTGCCGAGCTTATTAGTTTTGGCCAGGCGGGTTCGTGGATAGTACAGGGCATCTTTTATAGTCGGAATCGACTCCAGAATTTCCCTGTAACTTTCGTCGACAACTACCAGACTCTTACTTTGGTTAGCTTCTGCCAATGTGGCGATGCTTTGTAGCGATACCAGAAGATTGCCCATGTGTTTGGTGGGCATAAGCAAAACCAGGGGAGAGTTGAGAGGTTTACGCTGACTTGTCGCTAGCTGTTCCATCAATTTCAGCCGAGGTGGCCGTATTCTTCCCCGTTTGTAATAGTCGAAGTATAACCAATCGGTTTCATCCAATGAAGGCTGTTGCCATATAATGGTGGCAGACAAAGTTTGTCAGCGATGGGCACGAGACCGACGGTTATTGCTGAGCGATACAGTGTAGAGGGAAGTGGATGACGTACGATCAATCTGGTGAAGGGCTTGGGATTATCGGGCTCGGATATGTCGGGCTACCTCTGGCCGTCGCTTTTGGTCGGTGCCGAAAGGTTATAGGTTTCGACATAAATGCCCAGCGGATCGAAGCGCTTAAAGCGGGTATCGATATTACGCGGGAAGTTGATCAGCAGGGGTTGGCTGATGCCGACCAGCTAGAATTTGTCAGCGATACAGATGCTCTCAAGCAATGTCGAATCTTTATCGTCACCGTACCAACGCCAGTTGATGAGCACAAACAACCGGATTTCACCGCCGTTCGCGGTGCCTGTGTGACGGTCGCCTCGGTGCTCAAAGCTGGCGACATCGTCATTTTTGAATCGACCGTCTATCCTGGCGCTACTGAAGAAGTGTGTGTGCCCCTGCTGGAGCAGCAATCGGGCCTGGGGCTCAATAAAGATTTTTTTGTAGGCTACAGTCCGGAACGTATTAACCCCGGTGACAGGGTGCACCGGCTTGAATCGATTACCAAAGTGGTGGCTGGTTCCACAGCGGTAGTCACCGATAAGCTCGCTGAGTTGTATGGCCAAGTTGTTGAGGCTGGTATCCATAAAGCCCCTTCGATCAAGGTTGCCGAGGCGGCAAAAGTCATCGAGAACACCCAGCGCGATGTCAATATTGCCATGGTCAATGAACTGGCAATGATATTTAATCGTATGGATATTGACACCTCAGCAGTGCTTGATGCCGCTGCGACTAAGTGGAACTTCCTGGATTTTCGCCCCGGTCTGGTCGGCGGTCACTGCATCGGTGTCGACCCCTACTACCTGACCCATAAGGCTCAGGCGGTGGGTTATCACCCGGATATGATACTTGCGGGTCGACGCATCAATGATCAAATGGGAGCCTACGTGGCTAACCAGTTGGTTCGTCTGATGATTCGCAGGAACATTGCAATGCAGGGTGCGCGGGTTCTGGTTATGGGCCTGACATTTAAGCAGGATTGCCCCGATATCAGAAATACCAAAGTCGTCGATCTGGTGGCCGAATTACAGAGTTATGGTGTTCAGGTGGATATCTATGATCCCTGGGTCAGTAGCGAAGATGCCTGTCGGGAATACGCCATAGAATTAATCCAGAAACCCGCCAATGGAACCTATGACGGGGTGTTAGTGGCCGTTGCGCACCAGTGTTTCATCGACCAGGGTGTAGCGTCCCTGAGGCACTATTGCAAGCCCGACCATGTGATCTACGATCTGAAAAGTGTATTCCCCTTTGAGAGTGTTGATGGAAGGCTTTGAAGTTGAAAGGTGCTTATGAATATTCACCGGGTAAGCTCCACCCCACTAAATATGCGTGACAGGAAGCGTGGATGAAAGTACTGGTAACGGGTGCAGCAGGCTTCATTGGTTCACACGTAGCCCTGCGTCTTCTGGCTCGCGGGGACAACGTTGTCGGGTTAGATAACCTTAACGACTATTATGATGTATCTCTAAAGGAGGCCCGTCTTCATCGGATCGAAAGTGCTGGCAGCGAACCTCTGGCAGGGGAGTTTTCTTTTGTGAAAATGGATATCGCCGATCGTAGCGATATAGAACAATTATTTGGCGACGAAAAATTTGATCGGGTAGTCCACCTTGCCGCTCAGGCCGGTGTCCGTTATTCGATCGAAAACCCCCACGCCTATATCGACAGTAATATCGTCGGTTTTGTGAATATCCTTGAAGGTTGTCGTCATAACGATGTTGCGCAGCTGGTTTATGCGTCCTCCAGTTCGGTTTATGGGGCTAACGAAACCTTGCCGTTTTCGGTCCATGACAATGTTGATCATCCGTTGTCACTGTATGCGGCCAGTAAAAAAGCCAATGAACTTATGGCCCATACTTACAGTCACCTTTATGCTTTGCCGACCACAGGTTTACGCTTTTTTACGGTTTATGGCCCCTGGGGCAGGCCGGATATGGCGCTGTTTTTGTTTACCCGCGCAATCCTGGCTGGCGAGCCTGTCAATGTGTTTAATTACGGCAAGCACAAGCGGGATTTTACCTATATCGATGACATCGTCGAAGGCGTGATCCGTACCCTGGATGCGACCGCCGAGCCTAATTCGGACTGGGACGGTAAATGCCCTGACCCTGGAACCAGCGCGGCACCCTGGCGGGTTTATAATATCGGCAACAATAACCCGGTTGACCTGGTCGACTATATCGCGGCGATAGAACAAGCTCTGGGGATTAAGGCAGAGAAAAACTTCTTGCCTTTGCAGCCCGGTGATGTACCCGATACCTTTGCCAATGTGGAAGCGCTGGTAGCGGATGTCGGCTACAAACCCACCACCGATGTGCGGGAAGGGATCAAGCGCTTTGTCGCCTGGTACAAGGACTACTATCAAATATAGAAATAGCTGAGTTCAACCATGATCGCATTCACAGTACAGTGACGACGTTACTGCGCGCCCACAACCCGATTTATAAAAGGTGTCGTCTATGCTGCAGCTAGAAGCTTTACGCAATGCTACCTTGCGGACAGATCCATATCCCTACACGCTTGTCACTGATTTTATTGAGCCGACTCAGCTGAGCGCGGTGCTGAAAGACTTCCCAGAAATCGACAGTCCCGGTAGCATCCCGGTTGAAGCGATGTCGGGCGGCCCGGCTTATCAGGCGCTAATCGAAGCCCTCGAAGGTGATGAATTTCGCCGGGCAGTGTCCAGCAAATTTGGGCTAACTCTGGATGATTTTCCCACCATGACTACGCTTCGCGGTGTCATGCGAGAAAAGGATGGCCGCATCCACACCGACTCAAAAACCAAAGTGATTACAGTATTGGTTTATCTTAATGAAACCTGGGACCGGGCCGGGGGTTGCCTGCGTGTTTTGCGTAATGGCTCCGATATTAATGACTACGTCGAAGAAATCGTCCCTCTGGCGGGTACCATGATTATCTTTCGTGTTACCGACAATTGCTGGCATGGTCACACACCGGTCGAGGGTAAACGGCAGTCTATCCAGATGAATTACCTGGTCGGCGACAGTGCGAAAAATAAGCAGCAGTTTTTGCATCGACTAAGCGCGAGCGTAAAAAAACTCTTTAATCAATCTGGGCGTACGAGAGATTGATCGCTTCGAGGGTAATTTTTTCGTGGTCAAGCCCCCTGGCGATTGTTGTCGCGTATTACTTATGGCTCAACAGGTCCGAGTCGTTGTAAATGCGAGTTTTAATTGTCAAGCTCACCTCTATGGGTGATCTGGTTCAGGCCCTGCCAGCCCTCACCGATGCCCGCAGGGCTATACCTGATATTGAGTTTGACTGGGTGGTCGATGAATCCTTTGCTGAAATCCCGAACTGGCATCCTGCAGTGACTCATACGTTGCGCACCGCTCATCGTCGCTGGCGGGGTGGCGGGCTATTGTCCTGGCGTAATAAAGAGTTTAGAGCCTTTGTTAGTGAACTCAGGTCGCAACGTTACGCTGCTGTGATTGATGCTCAAACTAATCTGAAAAGCGCGGTGGTCACCGCTTTGAGTAAAGGCAAAAAACATGGCCCCGATGGTGCTTCGGCCCGGGAGTGGGGTGCGCATCTGGTCTATCAACGGCGCTATGCCATTGCCAAAGAGCAGTTGGCGATAGATCGCTGGCGACAGTTATTTGCTAACGTGCTGCATTACCCTTTACCCACTAGCCCGCCCGATTTTGGGCTTACAGGCATCGCCTGGCCAGAGCCGAGCATCGAATTACCAGAGCAGCCTTATCTGGTCTTTGTGCAAAATGCCAGCTGGCCGAATAAGCGCTGGAATGATGATCACTGGCAACAGCTCATCAAAAAAGCTGGTGAGTGGGGCTATCAGGTGTTGTTGCCCTGGGGTTCTGAGGTTGAGCGAGTCCAGGCTGAAGTGCTAGCTAAAGGTCAGGCCAATACTCAGGTATTATCGAGACTGTCGCTGACCGATCTTGCTGTAGTCTTGCGCGGTAGTGCCGGAGCCGTGTGTGTCGATACCGGCATCGCCCATGTCAGTGCCGCCCTTGATGTGCCAACTGTGACACTTTATGGCGCTACCGATCCCCGGTTAATCGGCGCGACGGGGAGCAAATCGGTACATCTTGAAGTTCAGGATTACGGTTGCGCGCCCTGCTACAAACGCTATTGCGCGGTGGGGGATTATCACGGTGATGAAGCTCAGTGCATGAAAACACTGGGTGTTGAGCAGGTATGGGCTAGTTTAAGTTTACTATTGGAACAGGTTTGATTGGGAGAGTTTGATTGGACGGTATAAATCCACGTTTCGATAGCGCTTATGTGGTCGTGGTGGGTGACCTGATGCTCGACCGTTACTGGCATGGCGATACCGCCAGAATATCCCCGGAAGCACCGGTGCCGGTCGTCAAGGTGGAGCAACTCGAAGACCGGGTCGGGGGAGCCTGCAACGTGGCACTCAATATAGCTTCGCTCGGTGCCGGATCGGCATTAGTCGGGGTTGTGGGTCGGGATGAGGCGGCACTCTGTCTTTCCGAACGGCTTCACTCAGCGGGTATTCATACTGATTTTCAGGAGTCTCTGGATAAGCCCACTATCACCAAATTGCGGGTTATTAGCCGGCAACAGCAGCTGCTCAGGCTGGATTTTGAGGAATCTTTTGCTAGCGAAGATACTGATCAGGTAGTCGTTAAAGCGCTAGCTTTGCTGCCAAAGGCCTCCGTACTGGTGTTATCAGATTATGCAAAAGGTGTCTTACAGGAACCACAGGCGCTAATCACAGCAGCCAATAAAAGCGGCGTCAAAGTATTGATTGATCCCAAAGGTGATGATTTTTCCCGCTATGCGGGGGCTACTTTATTGACGCCAAATCTCGCCGAATTTGAGGCTGTGGTAGGTGTTTGTGCCAACGAGCGTGAGCTGGTTAATAAGGGCCTGGCGCTACTCACGGACTTACACCTGGAAGCTCTGTTGATCACTCGAGGTGAACAGGGTATGACGCTTTTGCGCAACGATCATCCCGCCCTGCATTTACCTGCTCGGGCCAGAGAAGTGTTTGATGTGACCGGTGCCGGAGATACGGTGATCGCGGTATTGGCAAGTGCGCTGGCAGCGGGAGAAAATTTACCCAGTGCCGTCACTCTGGCTAATCTTGCAGCGGGTATCGTGGTCGGCAAACTTGGTACGGCAACCGTAAGTGGACCAGAGTTGCGTCGGGCGGTTGTCCTGGAGCAAGGTTCCGAGCGAGGAGTGGTCAATGAAGAACAGCTGCTGGTGGATATCGCCGATGCCCGTGCACAGGGTGAACGGGTGGTATTCACCAACGGATGCTTCGACATTCTCCATGCCGGCCATGTCGGCTATCTGGAGCAGGCCCGAAAATTGGGTGACCGGCTCATTGTTGCGGTTAATGCAGATGAATCGGTGAAAAAGCTTAAGGGAGCAGGTCGTCCGATCAACCCGGAGGATCGACGTATGGCTGTGTTAGCTGGTCTCGAAGCAGTGGATTGGGTTCTGTGTTTTGCTGACGATACCCCCGAACGATTACTGGAACTGATCAAGCCAGATATTCTGGTCAAAGGTGGCGATTACACCAAAGAAGAAGTCGTCGGTTGGGAGATTGTTGAAGGTTATGGTGGCGAAGTCAGGGCCCTGGATTTTCTTGATGACTGCTCAACCACAGCTATAGTCGAAAAGATTCAAAGCGATTAGTGGTCTGGTTTGACCTCTTTTTATGAGGTTGTTCGGATATTGTTGATATTGGCTAGCAGACACTATTGATGTTGGCTAATAAATGTTTCGGATTGATTGTGCCGACAATAGCAG
>CALODO010000025.1:0-10082 GCA_942492235.1 uncultured Gammaproteobacteria bacterium | reverse complement strand
ATAACCGGCTAAATAAGGACAATATGGCTGATGGGGTAGAAAACCTGTTTCGCGCTGGTTTTCGTGAGTTTAGCCGTCTCTCTCTCAGGGACGGGGGACGGGCCAGATGCGGTAATGGAAAGGCGTCGAGCGAGCCATGCAGGTAGCTCTGTCAGGGAAGAAAAAAAAAGCTTAACAGGCATCTGCCATTCCTGGCCAGCGTTGCCTCTGTGAGTCCTTATATCGGCCTGTTTGGCACCGTTTGGGGTATTATGCACTCCTTTCGTGGCCTGGCGAATGTTCAGCAGGCGACTCTTGCAACCGTAGCGCCGGGTATTTCTGAAGCGCTGATCGCTACCGCCATGGGGCTATTCGCGGCTATTCCGGCAGTACTTGCCTACAACCGTTTCTCGGCTAATGCTGATGTGCTATATAACGCCTACGAAACGTTTTCTGATGAGTTCTCCAGCGTCTTGCATCGCCGGGTACACAGTAATTAATTATGGCCAGCAATAAGCCTGCCAGGGGCAAGCGGCGAGTTGTCGCCGAAATCAATGTCGTGCCATATATCGATGTCATGCTGGTGCTATTGATTGTCTTTATGATTACTGCGCCCATGCTGATGCAAGGGGTAAAGGTTGATTTACCCGAAGCCCCCTCCAGTCCTCTGGACGACAAAGCCAAGGATCCACTGATCGTCTCAATCAAGGCCGATGGCAGCTACTATGTTGATTTAGGTAATGGTAAAAACCTTCAGGAACCCTTGCTCGACATTGTCACCAAAGTCGGCAAGGTTCTGGCCCAGAAGCCCGGTACGCCGGTTCTGGTCTGGGGAGATACCAGGGTTGAATACGGTGTTGTTGTCGACCTGATGGCGCAATTGCAGAGTGCCGGAGCTGCCAGTGTTGGCCTGGTGACTGAAGCGCCAGCAGGAAAGCGCTAAAAGCTTGTGTTTAGCACACCTAATGGCCAAAACACTCACGGCTTTTCGAAGTATGGGCAAGGTCTGTGAAGGGTAAACCCGGTTATTCAGCTGCGATTCTATGTAGTTTGACTCTTCATGGGTTATTGCTGGCAGTGGTGATTATTGGCTGGACACCCAGCAAAAAGGAAGTACAGGTTCGGCCTCGCTATATTCAGGCAACCTTGTTGCAGGTCGAGCCACCGAAAGCACCTGTGACAAAAAAGCAGGTGGCCAAAAAGCCGGTAGAACCTAAACCGGTAGAACCTAAACCAGCAGATAACAAGCAAAAGGAACTGGCTGCGAAAAAACGTGCTGCAGAGAAGAAATTGGAGGAAAGTAAGCGGCTAACGCGTTTGCAGAATGAGAAAAAGCAGAAGCAGGAGCGGGAACTCGAAAAACTGAAACAGAAGCAGGAACTTGAAAAAAAGGAACGCCAGCGACAGGAGCGCGAAAAGGCCGCAGAGGCACTTCGGCTTAAACAAGAACAGGCTTTTGCTGATGCTATTGACGACGAAGAGGAATATATTACCGCCGAACAGGACGAGCAGCTAGTCGGCAGTTACAGTGCCTATATTCGGGATCGTATCGTCAATAACTGGAGTCGACCACCAAGTGCTCGCAGGGGAATGGAGGTGGTGTTGAGTATCCAGTTGGTGCCTACAGGGCGAGTAATAGCTGTTGCGGTTGAGAAATCGAGTGGTAACGATGCCTTTGATCGTTCCGCAGAACAGGCTGTTTATAAAGTTGAGCGCTTTGAGAAGCTACAGGACTTATCGAAGGCCAGCCCAAGGGTCTTTGAAGAGACTTTCAGGCATTTCAGGCTTGTCTTTACCCCCGATGATTTACGTCTATAGTGGCACCTGGGAGCAAGTTGCTAATTAGAAGCTGACAGCTAGTGAAGCTTGTTTATTTAAAACTTAGTTAGTAGAACGCACTTTAATTGTATTTAGAAAGGAGCCACCTTTGTTTAAACCCTTTTACACAGGCATAGGCAAGTTTGTACTGGTGTTCGTGGTCGTGTTGGTAACAACCGTTCAGGCTCAGGCCGAATTGACCATCAAGATCACCAGCGGTGCCGATAATCCGACCCAAATTGCTGTTGCGCCCATTCGACTAGATAGTTCCGTGGATGTAGACCTAAGTGCGATTATCTCTGAGGATTTGCGCCGCAGCGGGTTGTTTGAAGCTATGCCACGGGCCAATATGTTGTCCCATCCAGCGACTGTTAAAGAGGTATATTTTCGGGATTGGCGAATTATCGGCATGGAATATCTTGTTGTTGGTGAATCAGTCAGGCAGTCTGATGGTCGCTCTCAGGTAACGTTTAGCCTGCTCGAGGTCCCCGGGGAACGAACGGTATTCACTCACCGGGTGCAGGGCTCGGACAGTGAATTACGAGATGTGGCGCATTACATTAGCGATCAAGTATTTGAGGCCATTACAGGTATTCGAGGGGCCTTTTCTACCCGACTCGCGTACGTGACAGCGAACCTTGAAGGTGGGGCTCTGGTCTATAGGTTGATGGTTTCCGACTCGGATGGGGCGCGGGAACGGCTGATGCTCAAATCTAAAGAACCGATTATGTCCCCCGATTGGTCTCCGGATGGTGAAGAGCTGGTGTATGTATCTTTTGAAACGGGTCGCGCGGCGATCTTTCGACAAACATTGTCTGGCGCAAAACGTGAGCAGCTGACCAATTTCCAGGGCCTTAATGGCGCACCGGCCTGGTCCCCTGATGGCAAGAAATTAGCTATCGTTCTGTCGAAGGACGGTAATCCTGAAATCTACCTCTACAGCTTATTGACGAAAAGTTTTACCCGCTTAACTCAGCACTTCTCTATCGATACCGAACCTAACTGGACCCCGGATGGCAAAGCAATCGTATTTACCTCGGACAGGGGGGGCTCGCCACAAATTTATAAGCTGACTATCGCTACCGGGAAACTACAACGCTTAACTTTTAGTGGATCTTATAATGCTCGACCGCAATTGGCATCAGATGGTCGAACATTGGTGATGGTACACAGAAGTAAGGGTATATTTCACATAGCATCCCAGGATCTTGTTACCGGAGATTTACGTATTCTTACCTCTACCCGCCTCGACGAATCACCAACGGTCGCACCTAACGGTGCGATGTTACTATACGCAACTAAGTCTGGTGGTAAAGGTGTGTTGGCGGCCGTATCTATAGATGCCGGCGTTAAATACTTATTACCTTCCCAGCATGGTGATGTAAGAGAGCCAGCATGGTCGCCCTTTTTAAGATAATCGTTTACAGTACGCCTGTTTTATCAGGCTTTTATCCCTCAGGAGAAACAAATGAAGCAATCGGTCTTAAGAAATACTTTAATTATCAGTCTGTTAGGAATGTTTTTAGCAGCCTGTTCAAGCTCGCCGCCGACCACCAGTACCGGTAGTAATACTGGGACGGTTTCGAACAGTGATGTGGCTACGGGCAGCGTTAGTGGAGATGGTATTAATGGTGGTGCTATTGATAAATCTGGCGGTGTTGAAACGGTCTTCTATTTTGAGTTCGATAAAGCGATTCTACGGCCTGAAGCTCTGGCTGCCTTGCGTATCCATGCACAACGATTGATTGCTAATCCGGTCAATGTGCGCCTTGAAGGCCACGCCGATGAACGCGGTACCAGAGAATACAACATGGCTTTAGGCGAGCGTCGCGGTGCTGCGGTTAAAGAGTTTCTGATGCTTCAGGGTGTTAACGGTAGTGGGATTGAGGTTATCAGTTATGGTGAAGAACGGCCAGCCGCCATGGCGAGTAATGAAAGAGCCTGGGCTCAAAACCGACGTGTAGAGATTAAATAAACCAGGTTTCCTGGCTGTTTGATGGCCCGCTGCTACGCAGCGGGCCCGCGCCGGAATTATTTTTAAAAGTGTCTGTGGTTTATTTAAAGCGCTTATGATTCGGTCTCGCTTCTAGTTAATTTCAACCGAATGTATTGCTGAATTCACGGTTGAATATCTATCTTTTGAATAAAACCATTGAACAAACTATTGATTAACTGCCGGGTGAAATATTGAAAAATATTCGCATATTCACTAGCTTCCTGCCCCTTATATTGGCATTTTTTTTGTTAGCTCCGATGACTGGCCATGGAGCGGCACCGGTTGAAGAACTTGGTGGACAAGCCAAAGAAGCTGGGACGAGTAAGCACGCAGTGGGTGCTGTCGATAATGTAGCTTCCGGTAACGGTTCTACTAGTAACGATCCGTATTATCGTATGCAGTTGTTGATGGAAGAGTTGCGACAGCTGAGGGGTATCATCGAAGAACAAGCTAACGAGATCAGCGTATTGAAAAAACGGCAACGCGAGGATTATCTGGATCTGGATGGTCGTCTATCAACATTGGCAAGCGGGAGTTCAGCGTCAGCTTCCCTGACAGATGCTGGGGCAACAGACTCCAGGGCAAGTACCGCGCAAACAAATCAAGTTGGGTCGGCTGGTAAGGAGTTATCGAACGGGTCGCTTAGCATCGGTAAAACTTCGCAAGCGGGCCAGAATGAGCTGCGGCAACAAGTTGCTTATGACCAGGCTTATAGCCTGCTAAAGGCACGTCAGATAGATAAAGCAAAAGCGGCACTTAAGCAATTCTTGCAGGATTATCCTCAGGGACCGTATACGGCAAATGCACACTACTGGTTGGGGGAAGTATACCTTTTAGATGGTGAGTTACCCGATGCGGCAGCTAAATTTTCTGCAGTTGTACAACGATACCCAGACCATCGAAAGGTCAACGATGCGACGTTTAAGTTAGGCAAGGTGTATCACCTTCAGAATGACCTGGATAAATCCCGAATGTTGTTAGAGCGAGTCGCAGAAGGTTCTGATAGCGCCGCGCGTCTGGCGCAGGATTATTTGCTACATAATTTCTAGCTTGATAGAGCTCTTTCTGGCCGCGATAGGGCAGGTTATTCCTAGGCACCGATATGCACTATTGAGTAGAGATCTATATTTACTGAATCCTGAGCCCACTAAGATCTGAATCCACCCAGTCCTATGCCTGACGACAGCGTCCGTATTACAGAGATTTTTTATTCCCTACAGGGCGAAACTTCGGCGGTTGGCCTGCCGATGGTTTTTGTTCGCCTGACAGGTTGCCCCCTTCGTTGTGGCTACTGCGATACCGAATATGCGTTTCATGGAGGTGATAAATATACGGTTGGGGAGGTTCTCGCCGAGGTTGCTGGTTTCAAAGCCTCCTACGTTACCGTGACCGGCGGTGAACCACTTGCTCAACCGATCTGTTTGTCCCTGCTTTCTCAGTTGTGTGATGCAAACTATCGGGTATCTCTGGAAACCAGTGGGGCCCTGCCAATCAAGGCTGTGGATTCTCGGGTAGCGATTATATTAGATATCAAGACGCCGGGATCGGGAGAGGTGACGCGCAATCATTGGCAAAATTTGGTTGACATAAAATCAGGTGACGAAATCAAATTTGTGATCTGTAATCGGAAGGATTATGAGTGGGCTCGTCTGCAACTCGATCATCGGCGACTTCTTGATCGACAGGTAGAAATACTTTTTTCTCCGAGCTATGGTCAAATCAACCCACGGGATTTAGCTGACTGGATATTGGCAGATAAACTTCCGGTTAGACTGCAAGTGCAACTCCATAAGCAACTGTGGGGGGATGTCCCCGGTAAATAGTGAGTACAGTGAGCTTTTAGTTTGAAACTCAGGGTGGTGAGCTACCCGTAATCTGTTAAGAGAATCGATGGAAAGAAAAAAAGCAGTAGTACTCGTTTCTGGGGGGCTGGATTCAGCGACGGTACTGGCAATCGCTAGCCATGAGGGGTTTTCCTGTTGTTGTCTTGCGTTTGATTATGGTCAGCGGCACCGTAGTGAACTGGACGCATCGCAATTGATCAGTGAGGCGATGGGTGCCAGTGTGCACAAGTTGGTAAAATTAGATTTACAGGCAATTGGAGGTTCTGCCCTCACTGACGAGACAATTGCAGTTCCTCAGTCCCCTCCAGCGCAGACGGACGCCAAAGCTTTAGTTGGAGAGCCGAATGCCATCCCCATAACCTACGTGCCGGCGCGCAATACGGTATTTTTATCGATAGCTCTGGGCTGGGCAGAAGTGCTTGGTGCAGCGGATATCTTTATCGGAGTTAATGCGGTCGATTACTCTGGCTATCCCGACTGTCGTCCCGAGTATATTGAGGCATTTGAAAAGATGGCGAACCTGGCGACCCGTGCCAGTGTCGAGGGCCAGCCCTTCCATATTCATACGCCGCTAATTAATATGAGCAAGGACACGATCATTAGACGAGGTCTAAACCTCGGTGTTGACTACACCCCCACTGTGTCCTGTTACCAGGCAACAGCCTCTGGCCTGGCCTGTGGACGATGTGGCAGTTGCCAGATACGTAGGCAGGGCTTTGCCAGAGCTGGTGTATCTGACCCTACTCGCTATACAACCCTTGATAAATAGCCATCTTAAGCTTGACCTTTAAGGCTCGACAAGTATGATATGCGCCTCTTTGCCGGGCCGTTAGCTCAGTTGGTAGAGCAGTTGGCTTTTAACCAATTGGTCGCTGGTTCGAATCCAGCACGGCCCACCAAATTCCCGTCTATATATCACTTCGCATTTTTACAGATAAGCTGGATTTCTGATCTGCCGGTCTGTTAAAAGAAGTTTCGTCAGTTCAGTGCGGGTAAATCCGATACCGGAGGTGGCAGTTGGTTAGTCGATCCATCGTATTTTGTGTTGGCCTGTTGGCAGCCTTGCCGGCTTTGGCTTCTTCCGAGGCCGGCACCACCCTCGATTTAACCAGTCATTGGGTGGGTTACACCGCACTTGCAATCTTTGGCCTTGCCTATGCGCTGGTCATAGGTGAAGAATATATTCAGCTGCGTAAATCCAAACCGGTACTGCTGGCCGCAGGTTTGATCTGGGTTTTAATTGCCCTGGTTTATAACGCTCGTGGCTTACCGCATGAAGTTGAATCGGGTATACGACACAATTTTCTCGAATATACAGAGTTGTTCTTTTTCTTGCTGGTTGCGATGACGTATATCAACGCCATGATTGAGCGAGGTGTATTTGAAGAGCTGCGTAATTGGTTAATAAAAAAAGGTTTTGGCTTTCGGAGTCTGTTCTGGTTAACCGGGATTCTGGCCTTTTTTATATCGCCGATCGCGGATAATTTGACCACCGCTTTAATTATGTGTGCAGTTGTGCTGGCGGTAGGTGAAGGTCAACCCCGCTTTGTCACAATCGCCTGTATCAATATTGTAGTAGGAGCCAACGCCGGAGGAGCATTTAGTCCCTTTGGTGATATAACCACTTTGATGGTTTGGCAAAAAGGTGTTGTCGATTTCTGGGAATTTTTTGCCTTGTTTATTCCCTCAGTGGTGAATTTCGTTGTGCCGGCCCTGATTATGCAATTCGCCTTACCGACGGGAAAACCTCTGTCTGTTGAGGTAAAAGCGAGTGTGCTGAAACCCGGTGGGCTGGCGATCGTGGGTTTATTTCTGGCAACCATAACGACGGCTGTTTGTTTTCATAATTTTCTCCATATTCCTCCCGTGTTTGGAATGATGACAGGTCTGGCCTATCTCAAGTTTTATGGATTTTATCTGCGCCGAAAATCTCAGGCATGGTCCTTTGATAGCCAGGTTCCCTCGGGTTCAGATGGCGACCCCTATCACTTCGATATTTTCGAAAAAATTGCTGATGCTGAGTGGGACACCCTGTTTTTCTTCTATGGCGTAATACTCGCTGTCGGCGGACTTGGTTTTATCGGTTACCTGGGAATGGTGTCTGAATTTAGTTACGGCGAGCTGGGTCCGACCACGGCTAATATCCTGGTCGGTATCCTGTCGGCCATTGTCGATAATATTCCGGTGATGTTTGCCGTACTTACTATGAATCCAGAAATGTCTCATAGCCAATGGTTGTTGGTGACCCTGACTGCGGGGGTTGGCGGCAGCCTCCTGTCGATTGGTTCGGCGGCCGGCGTTGCTCTGATGGGCCAGGCGAGGGGCCAATATACCTTTTTTAGCCACTTAAAATGGACGCCCGTTATTGCCCTGGGTTATGGTGCCAGTATCTGGGTACATCTACTCATCAACGGTTGAGACTGGGTTCCCGCAGGGTTTACAGTCAGAGAACCGGCAGAGTAAGCCCAGGGGGCTAGAGACTAAGCCTGAAAAGTTCTCGTCAGAGGCAAAATTTTAGCCAGGGGTCAGGTGGTTCGGCTCTTCACCCTCGACGAGTCTGCTCACTGCGTCTTCTGTTGAAAGATAGATTCGCTCAGAACTGAGCCGGCTACATAGTTCACTGCCTGCTAGACGGTCCATAACCGGGCCTTTCACCTCAGCGAGGTGTAACTGAATACCTGAAGCGCTTAACTCTTCCTCGATATTTTCGAGCATCTCGAGACCACTGGTATCCAGATAAGCTACCCCAGAAAAGATTAAAACCACATCTGTGAGGCCATTACGTTCTAGAATCAAGTGGTGCAGCTCGGTTTCGACCTGGGGAATATTTGCGAAGTAAATATTTTCATCAATCCGTACCAGCAACAAGTTAGGCCAGGTTTGTACCGTATGGCGATAAATATTGCGGTAGTGCTCGGTGTTAGCAACCCGTCCAACTACGGCAATATGAGGACGACTGGTACGGTATAAGAACAAAATCAGAGCCAGGCTAACGCCGAGCATTAAAGCGTGCTCAATTCCAAAGGCGAGAACGCCAAACAAGGTAGCTGCCTGAGCTACACCATCACCTCGATCATAGCGCCAGGTATGTTTCAATGACTGGAAATCGATTAATTGCCAGACTGCGACGATAATAATCGCCGATAATACTGATTTTGGTAGATTACCGAGTAAACCGGTAAAGAAGAATGCGGCTAATCCCACTAATATTGCCGTCACGATGGCAGCCATCTGGGTGCGTGCCCCGGCGTCAAAGGCGACCATAGAACGCGAAAAGCCACCGGCCACGGGCATCGCACCGGCGCAGGATCCTACGATGTTGGTTAGTCCAAGAGCCCTGAATTCCTGGTCGGGATCAATTTTTTCTCGTCGCCGAAAGGCTAGCGCTTTGGCGACGGAAATGCTTTCTACATAGGCGATTACCGCAATCATTACTGCTGAGGGTAGTAGTTCGAACCAGCCCGATGCCTGCAGAAATTCAAAGCTGAGGCTCGGTAAGCCCTGGGGTACCGTTCCCACGACGGCTATATTGTAGGTTTGTTTTGCACCAAGGGCAGTGGCGAGAAGAATGGCGACAATAACAATAAGGAGCGGTGCGGTGCGCCCGAGAATAGTAGCAGTTAACTTTTTTACGCCTCGCGCGGAAAGGAAGTTGACCAGCGGCGTGCGGGCCAGAGCCAGTAATATGATAGCGACCATACCAAATATTGCCGTTGCGGGATTTAGCTCACTTATATCTGTAATCAGGGTTTGCAAAAGTTCGACAAAGCTGGAACCCCGGGGTACCGCAATACCTGTCAGAGCGGCGAGCTGTGTGCCAACGATAAAAATAGCCGCACCAGTAGTAAAACCGGTCAAAACTGGGTGACTAATAAAGTTGGTCAACCAGCCCAGGCGCAGCATACCCATAACCAGCATGATCAAGCCGGATAGCGCCGATAATATAAGTGCGCCAGTGAAGTATTTTGCTGAATCGTCACCCGCATAAGGGGCAAGGGCCGCAGCGACCATAACTGCCGCGACCGCAACCGGGCCGACGGCAAGTGTGCGACTGGTACCGGTAAACGCGTAAATAATCGGAGGTATCACGCTGGCGTAGAGGCCGACCTCCGGTGGCAGGCCCGCCAGTAGCGCGTAGGCCAGAGCCTGAGGCACAAGTAGGATAGCGGTGATCGTGCCTGCTAAGAGATCTTGCCCAAACGTTTTTTTATCGGCATTTTGTAAATCTGCCAACAACGGCAGGTAGCGCAGGTATTTGGCCGGCTTACGCTGATCTGATGGTTTGTAGGTTGCGCGTTTTTGCATAACCTGGCGCCAGGGTGCTGCGTCTCATTACTTTCTTAGCTGAGATGATGCATTTATTGCTATAAAGAATAAGTATATTCTTTATAGCAATAAATGCTAGTCAATTCCACTATCTGTGATATGTGAGCCGCCAGGTGTTG
>CALODO010000024.1:0-116574 GCA_942492235.1 uncultured Gammaproteobacteria bacterium | reverse complement strand
ATCGTTGAATAGTTAACAGCTAACATAACATCACTCCTTTTAGTAATAAAGTACAATTATTTGTACAACTAATTGTACCACTATATTATGCCCTTGTAAAGTATTTTGATACATTTTTTCTCCGCATACGTCAGTCACGAGACATTAACGAAGGCCCGCAAACCCTTTAAAATCTAGGGTTTGCGGGGCCAGGTTTACCTATTCCCACTCGATAGTTGCAGGAGGTTTGCTTGTTATATCGTAAACTATTCTGTTTATGCTTTACTTCATTTACAATCCTGTTTGAAATTTTCTCCAATAAATCATAGGGGATCCTTGCCCAATCTGCAGTCATGAAATCAGTTGTGGTGACAGCTCTTAATGCAAGAGTATAATCGCAGTCCTTTCGTCACCCATAACACCCACTGTACGCATACCTGTTAGCACTGTAAAATACTGATTAATGTCACGCTTTAAGCCTCTTGACTGCAATTTCAGTTCTGAAAATGTGATCCGAATCCCTTAATATTTCAAGCTTTTCACGTGTAATATCTCCTATTATTCTAATTGCAAGACCTGGTCCTGGAAAGGCTGACATGACGATTTCCTCTGGAATACCAAGCTCTTCTGCTTTTTCTGACTTCATCCTTAAAAGGTTTCTAGCGGTTCTATTATTTCCTTAAAGTCTACATAATCAGGCAAGCCGCCAACATTGTGATGGCTTTTTATAACCGCCGCATTCCCTGTACCGCTTTCAATTACATCAGGGTAGATGGTTCCCTGTACAAGGAAATCGACCTTACCTATTTTTGCTTCATCTTCAAATACACGGATAAACTCCTCACCAATGATTTTACGTTTTTCTTTCATAATCCGGATGTTGTTATTGTAGGCATTCGGCATTAAGGGCGGCCCAGCATTGAAACTCAGGAGGCAGCGTTCAGAAAGTCCCACCGCTTCGGGTCCTTCAGGCCGAAACGTAAGGTTGTCCATTTGCAGAGACAGAATGTCACGAACCGGGTACTGCTTACGCTTAAGGTTTGCCTTTAAACTTGCATACGCTGCGGGGGTAAGGTCAGGCAAACGACCATTGGGGGGATCAACGATAAGTGATGTCCGTCGGTCCTCATTCAATTCCGTGCCATAATCCATCCACCAGGCGTTATACGCGCCTTCTACATCCTGGTTACCCATAGAATCTCTTTGTACATCGACATCATTAAGGGCGATCGCTCGTTTCCGATACGCCTCTTCTTCTTCTGCCGAATCAAATGTCGCCTTGTCAGCCATCGCAGTGGGGCGCTCAAGGGGGGTTAAGGTACGAAAATCCCAGGTACCCTGCATATTTGGGTGGCCCTGGGCGTTCCGCACCGGTTCAAATTTCGACTGCTTGCCTTTATCAGGCGTCGAAAGCGCTGAACCGGTAACGCCCAATGCGACCACCAGGCAAGCAGTTGGTAGTACTTTTTGAAGTATTTTGCTGTTACAAATCATGTCACTCTCCGTAGTATCCTGTCTGTATTATGCTGATTATTTTATGTATTTTATAGAATATAGGAATAACTAGATGGCCAACAAACTACCATAAACAATCACACGATTAAACCAGAATCAAGGGCCAAGCATCACCTGCTTATCCGCTTGATCTGGCTAATTTAATTCCTGAAAACTGACTTCACTGAGGCGCTGGGATTACCTTACAACCCCGCGAAAACACTGTTTATTCACATAAGCGGGGCACAGCAGGAGCCTAGCAGGCAACTGCACCGCCATCGACCACCATTGCATGCCCGGTCACAAAAGACGCATTGTCAGAGCACAGCCACACGGCGGCCTCGCCAATCTCGGTTGGCACGCCAAAGCGACCAATTGGCTCAAAACCTAACATTGCTGCCTCCATTTGAGGCTTTCCTTCAAACATCCTTTCTAGCATCGGTGTGCGAATCACCCCAGGGCACACTGCATTAACACAGATCCCTTTAGTGGCATATTCAAGGGCAGCCGTTTTCGTTAACCCAACAACGCCATGCTTGGCCGCAACATAGGCCCCCGCATTTTTTGAACCCACTAAACCGGCAATGGACGCGGTGCTAACGATAGCACCTGGGCTTTTTTGGGCCAGAAATTGTGTCACCTGATACTTGATGCATAAAAACACGCCTTTGAGATTAACGTTGTAGTTAAAATCAAAATTGTCCTCTGTGCATTGATGAATACGCGTCCACTCGCCTTCAACCCCCGCATTATTGTATGCGCAATCGAGTTGCCCATAGGTCGCAACTGTTTGCTTCACAGCATTTTCTACATCAGCGGCTTTTGAAACATCGCACCTGACAAAAGTTGCCTCGCCGCCAGCTTGTTTTATTAGCTCCACTGTTTCCTGACCATTGTCCTCCTGCAAATCTGAAACCATAACCCTGGCACCTTCCCGGGCAAAAATTTCTGCAGCTGCACGGCCTATACCACCTGCAGCACCTGTAACTAATACCACTTTATCCTGAACTATTCCTGACATAACTATCTCCTCATCTAAGATTAAATTAGTGCTACTAAAAGCATGATTAGCGCGACTGTCGGTTTCCGGCTTTTATACTTACCCGGTCTACTCAACGCGCGTAACTGCCGCCATCCACCGACATCGCTAGGCCGGTGACAAATGAAGCCTTATCAGAACACAACCACACCACCGCTTCTGCAATTTCGCTGGGCTTACCAAGGCGACCTACGGGTTCCATTTTGCGCATGGTTTCGTAGCCTTTTTCAGAACCTCTGACGATACGATTCAACATCGGTGTTTCAATAGCTCCCGGACAAACCGCATTAACGCGAATATCCTTACGGGCAAATTCCAGAGAAGCTGACTTGGTCATGCCAATCACGCCATGTTTAGCGGCTACATAGGCGTTACCACGCGGCACGCCTTTTAAGCCTGCCAGCGAGGAGGTGTTGACGATTGCTCCCGGGCTCTCCTGGCGGAGAAATTGCTCGATCTCGTACTTCATACACCACCACACACCTTTAAGGTTGACTGCAATGTTGAGGTCAAAATTTTCCTCGGTGCAGGTGATTGTTGTGGCCTGGGTGTCGCCTTCTACCCCCGCGTTGTTAAATGTTGCATCCAGCTTACCGTAGGTATCCACTGTCCCCTGCACCAGCGCTTCAACCTGCGGACCTTTTGATACATCGCACTGGATAAAAGTCGCCTCACCACCGGCCTCCCTTACCAACTCGACCGTGCCCTGTCCGGCGTCAACATTGATATCGGACACCACCACTTTCGCACCTTCCGCCGCAAACAACAGGGCCGATTCACGGCCAATCCCAGAGCCAGCTCCAGTAATCATCACCACTTTATCCTGCATATTCCTACTCCTGGTTATTAAACATCAATGGTTATTTGTTGATAACTTGTCATTCGGCCTAGCATACCGTTGTTTAAGGAAAGAGTGCTATGGTCGTTGCTGCTGCTCTGGTAAAAGTCCGCGCAGGTCATCGTTATATTTGATTCGACCGGTCCACTCACTGTATCGTCCCGCCACCATCATCAACCTTTGGAGAAGCACTTTGAGCATAGCTGGCCTGGATGACGACCTCTTGTATGAAAAGAAAGGCAAAATCGCCTATATGACCTTTAACCGCCCCACCGAAATGAATTCCATCACCCCAAAGATGATGGATGAAATCGACCTTATCGGCGAGGACTTTAAAAATGATGATAACCTGCTAGTACTGATTCTTACTGGCGCCGGGGAGCAGTCATTTTCGGCTGGAGCCGACCTCAAGCTGACCATTACCAAATTTAAGGAACAGGCGGATCAGGGTGCACGATTTATGTCTGATCCCACCCGGCGATTTTTTCTCTGGTATTTATAAGCCCATTATTTCCGCCATCAACGGTTTTTGCCTGGCCGGTGGCACCGAAATTATTCAGGGTACGGATATTCGGGTCGCCGCGCCACATGCTAAATTCGGCCTGCCAGAAGTGCACTGGGGAATTATTCCAGGCGGCGGCTCCCATGTCCGTCTGCCCCGACAAATACCCTATTGTCACGCCATGGACATTCTTCTCACCGGCCGCATGATCAGCGCCGAGGAAGCCGTCCAGTTTGGTCTGATTAACAAAGTCGTTCCCGCAGATCAGGTCATGGCAGAATGTGAAAAATATGCCGAAATTATCTGTAGCAATGGCCCTCTCGCTGTACAAGCCGCTAAAGAGGCGGCATTGTTGACTTACAACATGGGATGGGGCGAAGCGTTTTCTACCGAAGCCATCATTGCCGAGCGAGTATTTAAAACCGATGATGCCGCTGAAGGTCCGCTGGCTTTTGCCGAAAAAAGAGATCCCGTTTATCAGGGCAACTAGGCATAAAAGACCATAAGGTGGTCAGGGCAAAAAATTCACTACCAGCCCGCTACTCGAGTAACGGGCTTTGACATACCGAGGGACAACATTTGTTAAATTCTAATCTGCGTACTCACATGGCTCTATCACTCGTTATCGTCCTGGCGTTGACTTGTCAGAGCCTGTCCGCGGGGACTT
The DNA here is from genome assembly GCA_942492235.1 of uncultured Gammaproteobacteria bacterium. Classification (GTDB taxonomy): domain Bacteria; phylum Pseudomonadota; class Gammaproteobacteria; order Pseudomonadales; family Porticoccaceae; genus HB2-32-21. The sequence goes on along the minus strand of CALODO010000024.1, from coordinate 112,055 downwards.
TCCCCATCGATATAAAACGTCAACTCAATGGCCTAAAAGTTATTGACCGCGCCAGCACTATAAATGTCGGTGATACCGTCATCCTGGTACTGAGTAATCTGGATCAACGCACTGCTGGCTGCCGGGTTTCTTTTGATCCCGGTATTGAACAACGCAAAAAATCCAAGCGTATAGTCGAAGCTGGAACCTCTGCATCCATTCATTATTCTCCCGGCAGGCCGGTCAACAGACTTACAATCGATATTGTTTGTAAGCCTGCATAAACGAATCAACGAGAATGAATTGTTATAAAAAGGGAACCTAAATGGGCGCAATGACTCCCACTGTCAGGGCCAACGTCAAAGCCTGGGAATGCGACGTGATGGAACACATGAATGTCCAGCACTACCTGGCCCGCTCAGCTGAAACGGTGGGTCAGCTGCAAGTCTTGCTGGGTCTATCGAACATCCCGAGCCTTGCGCTTATCCACCGGGCGGAACGGGTTTTGTACATGCGTGAAATGCGCAATGGCGAAAGTTACACGCTGTATACCGGCATTTTCGCCATGGGAGAAACCACTCTGACGACCTTTAGTGAAGCGCGAAATCTTGATGCGGACGTTATCGCCGCGCGCTTTGTTATTGATCTTGAACTAATTGATCTGAGAACCGGCAAACCCGCAGTCTTTCCCGACAGCGCTCGCAAAGCAGCTAAAGCCATTACTATTGATCCACCCGAAGATTTTCGTCCCAAACAAAACCAACCCCAACCCCCGCAAAGAGATTTCGCTACTGCGGAGAAATACGGACTCTTCGATACCGCCCGCGGCACTATCGAACCCTGGGAATGCGATGCGCGAGGCTATCTGCACCCACGCTTTTTCATGTCCCGATGTTCCGATGCCGTCACCCACTTACAACGTCAGTATGGCCTCACGCCTGCCTACCGAAACGACAACGGTCTCGGGAGCGCCGCCCTGGAATACAATATCGAATTTCATGGCTCATTCCGGGCCGGTGATGCCCTGATGACCAAAAGCGGACTGCGGGAGATGCGTGGCAAAACCCAGTATTTTTTCCACTGGTTTTTTAATGCGAGCACCAAAGAGACTATCGCGACCGTTGAAACCACAGGCACTCTGTTTGATTTCGAGGCTCGCAAATCGGTACCTATGCCAGACGACCTCCGCGCCCTGGCTGAACCTATGTTTACCCGGTTTTAAGTTTACCTGGATTGAAATTCCCGCCTGTCAGCGGGTTCCTTCTACATAATCGCAGGGAGTAACTTTAATCCGCAAAAATGGTTTGATACATTTAGCCAGCTGATCCTGCCCAAGCAACCCAGGTCAGGGTTCCAGGCTGGCAATAGAATATTAATCCACTTGTGCAGGCAAAAAGGTCCGCCCATGACGAACAATAAAACCAGCAAAATGGATCGCATCTTGGCCCAACAGCGTGCTTATATCGCAAATCGAGAAGCTAGCTACAGAGAAAAAGCCCTGAAACTCTACCCCTGGATCTGTGGTCGCTGTAGCCGCGAATTCACGCGCACTAACCTGCGAGAATTAACCGTCCACCACCGCGATCATAATCACGACAATAACCCCCCCGATGGCAGCAACTGGGAATTACTCTGCGTTTATTGTCATGATGAAGAACACACCAAGTTTGTCGATTTTGTTCGCTATGGCAACGCAGAGCAGGCAGAGACTGCACCGGCTACCTTCAGCCCTTTTGCCGATTTAAAAGAAAAAATGAAACAGGACTTCTCGACGAAATCCTGAATAGTTCCCCCACGAGGAAACCGGTAAGGACCAGGTTTACCGTGAAGTGCAGCGGGGCTTCACTTCAATATTTTCGACTTTGCCACCGCAATTATCAGCAAGTGCTAAGGTCGCCAATCACATCAACCTCGCAAACCGTACCTACCTTCTGCGACTGTGTAAGGACGCCCCTACCAGCCTACATTCCTAGCGCCGCTATCCCAGCCTTAGCAATTTGGACATCCTGCTGAGACGTCGCGCCACTCACACCCATAGCACCGACTAGCTGTCCATCGACCATGACCGGAACACCACCTTCCAGGGGCACAATGCCCGGGATCGAAGCAATCGCAGGTCGTGTTTTAGCCAGTTCATCAAATACGCTGGTCGGTCGTTTAAAAGCTGCTGCAGTGCGAGCCTTACCAATGGCAACACCGATACTGCCCGTTGGCGCACCGTCAAAGCGCTGCATATAGACCAGGTGTCCCCCGTCATCAACCACCACGATAACCACATTCCATTTATTACGCACAGCCTCTGCTTCGGCAGCCGCCGCAATTTTTTTTGCCCCGCTCAAATCAATCACCTGCTTGCTTGTCAGCTCCGCCTGGCTGTACAGGGACAGTAAGCTGGAAACAGCAAAGACGAATATTAATCGTAATTTAATTTGTGAAAACATGTTTTATCCTCTTGTAATGGGTCTTAATTTTCCGGGCCATTTGGGGGCTTAAAGGAAAGCTGACTAAAGCCCTTTTTATGATCCCAACGCTTCCAAAAATTTATTTGTAACATGTTAAGTTATTTTACTCCTTACACGCAGAGTATGCCTCCTCTTGCCGTGTTTGGTCCTTAGTTATCGCTTTCTATTGAATGTTTACGGCACCGCTTCTTACCTATTGGCTGAAGGTCTTTTTCTATCGAGCTATGATAGGGTAGTAAACATCGATCGAGGAGAATCAACTAAAGCTGAGATATATGACGTTCGATAAAGCTTTCCTTTGCCCTTTCTATCCTCGCTGGCTCCAGCCTTTTTCCATACACACCGCTTCTGGATCTTTGAAATGCTAGCTCCCCAGAACGAGCCCTTTGCTGGCTGCACCACAAATGTAGAATAATAGCCCCTTCAACAGCGGCCTTAAAGAAGCCACATCAGGTATGACTAATAGTCGGGGTGACTAATAAATCGACATGGTTAATCATAAATAACCAAACGTGGACAGCTACCTGAAATTTTGTCGAGTCGACTTCCAGATTTTTAGGTACCCGTGGAAAATCAATCTAAATTGACTTGTTATTGACAGTTTTTGCAAAGCATCAGGCCTTTAAAGGTATTAAACATAAGCGAGCACACCTCCCGTTTGTCTTTTTAAATCCAGGGAAATCAGCTAAATGGTCACTAAGACTAAAATATTATTGCATATGCAAGAAGACAGAATAGACTGGCTGCAAAGATTGGGATTAGTCGACTTTGATACCTTTATGTCCGGTGATATTGGCGAATTGGTGGAACGTGTCCACCTACGCGAAGTCCGCCGTATTTGCTGTGCCCAGGGGCACGTCGCTTATCTAAAGCGTCGCTTTGGCTCTCCGTTGCGCGCCTCCGTCGAAACCTATTTATCGGGAACAACCCCCCACAGTGCACCCTATAACGAATATCTCCATGTACAGGCGCTGCAGGCAAAGAAACTACCTGTAATGCAGGTTATCGCCGCCGGCGAATCCCGTCATTTTGGCCTCCCTGATCAGGGTTTTATATTATCCCTCGGCGTCAGCGGTGAACCCCTTGATGTTTACTATAACCGAGCTGCCAAAGCCGGTGATGAGAAAAAACAGGCACAATCACTAACTACCTACGGTCAGATGCTAGGGCAGCTGCATCGTCAGGGGTTTTATTCGCCATTGCGCATGAAAGATATTTTTGTCCCTGATCAAAATCTAACCCAGGCCACCATGATCGATAGAGAAACTCGCCATCCTTATCCTCGCAAGCAGAGTAAGTGGCTGGCTAACAAAGCACTAAATACCTCATTCAAACGCAACGCCAGAACATCCGAGCATTTTGGTGAACACCAGATTAATGCTGTGCTCGAAGCTTATGATGCCGACTTAATCTAATCGAGATCAACGCCAGGGTGGTTACTTTGGTGCGGGACGCGCGCTGATCCTCTGAATCAGCCAGCCTCGCTAAGCGTGGCATCTGATTGCCGGGTTTTCCTGCAAATTAGTGGTGAGTTAGTGACAGAGTTTGTAGTAGTGGGGTCAGATTAATCTGACCTAACTCTTCTAGTCGTACTTATTTTGGCCCCTATGTCTGCCCCAATTCAACACAATAAAAACCCATGGGCATGCTGAAGTTCGCCCAGCTCAAAATAGTTGGTTTGCGAATTTTATGTACGATGCAAAATCGTGATTGATTATTTCAGACGTTAATTGATAGTCGGCCTGGTCGTATTTAAAAGCACCCAATTTATGGACGGGATTTTCGGCTTCCCACTTGCGTATATTGTTGACCGTCTTATCACTGAGCTGCATACCACAGAAATCGTAAACTTTTGTAGCAAGCGCATCGCCGGGACCGGTAATTTCAGTATAGGAAATATCGAGAACCTTGATGTTCGGCCGTGTTTTGCGGTTCATCACATGCTGTTCAAGACCCATGACCAGCCCTGCCCGCAGCATTTCATACTCGGGGTTTTTGTCAGAAAACGGCGCATGAAAAGCATCCAGCAAACGAAACAGGCTCGGCATGGTCTGATTTGGATCGCGATGAGTCATCACCAGATTAGCATCCGGGAAGACATCAATTATGAAAGGCTCCAGCCCCACCCACAGCGGACTTTTCAGCACCCAGGGCTTGTTGACTCCTGACTGCCATTGCAGGTATTTCAGTATATCCCGCAGATATTCGACGGCAATGGTCGGGCTCTGGGTGGCATACCACTGCACGTAACTGGTCATGGTATTGAACGCGATATAAACACCGCTCACCAGGCTGTGTTCGAGGATGAGGCTTTCCTCCTCCGGCTCAAGCGTTTGAAAGCGGTGCCCCAAACTGGGCTTCCGGCGACATCGTGTCAAACCAACGGATATATTCAATAGCTTCGTCCATCCGCGCTTGTGGAAACTCGGCTCTCTCACCGGTGAACAGTACGGGGTGGTATGTCTTCCAAAAGGGCAGGTAGTCAAAATCTCCAGTGGCAGCCAACAGTTTTTGCACTTTTGTGGTACCGCTTCGAAGTTGGCCATAGACGAAGGTCGGGTTTTTGATCTCCACATCGGCTATTTCCGGATACGCAGCGAAGTCACGTTGCATGCGCAGGCGATTACACAACAGGCGCAACAGTTTCTTTTCAATCGCTGCCACGCCTTCCTTGTGGAGACAGGCATCGTTATTGTAAGCGCTGAGCAAAACTGTCAGTGGCTCGATTGCAGCCTCGTCGACGAGGTCAATGTCCGTCAGTTGCCTGGCTCGTGCCAACATTTGTTCGGCGGACATTTGCAGTTGGTAGGATTTGCTATCTTTAGTCATGGGCTTCCAGTCTCGCTTAGCGCTAAATGGAATTGCACCAGATACCTTTGAGTCAACAAAGGTATAGAAACAAAAAACTACCTCGGCAAACCGGCATACCTGGGATTAGCAATCCGCACCTTATCAATCAGCGTCCGCCGAGTATGCGCTATCACGGCCTCGCATTGATCGTCCAGTTCGCCAGAACGGATTTTCGCGCAAAACTCGGCGTTTAAATCATCCAGCGATGCCTGGACATCTTCCTGATCACTTTCTCTACCTAATAAATTTTTCAGACCCTCCAACTCAGCTTTGTCCGCGGCTGGCCCCTGGGCCAGTTCACGCTGGACGATGCTGAGCATATTGGCGGCGACTCGGCATTTGTAAATACTTGCACCAGATAACTGTGGCAGTACGTCGTTGCGTAGAAATTTTTCTACCCCGGCAAGGAGTTCTTCGGCACTCGCTCTATCCTGTGGCATTCTCTTCTCCCTTATACGGGTCTCTATACCGATTTAGGTAAATACATTTTTTTATCACAGTAATAACAACCGAAAAAAGCTAACCGATCGCCAATGATTCCGGCATATTTTGTGCGGGAAACTCATTAAACAAAGCTGTCAGACCTTATCTCGCTTGCCCCACTTACTTTTTGTGGCAAAATCCTCAATTTCTTCTCCGGCCTCCTTCCAGCCATTAAACCCTTTTGCTAAATGGGCAACATTCTTAAAACCCATATCTTCAAGTGCTTTGACTGCATAGACTGAGCGGCCGCCACCGGCACAAAACAAGATAGTGCGCTTGTGTTCATCAAAATAATCCCGTGCGTAAGGGCTCGCCGGATCGGCCCAGAACTCCAGCATGCCCCGTGCTACATGCCTGGCGCCGGGGATAGTACCAAGCTCTATACATTCCTGAATTTCACGAATATCGAGTAAAAGCACGTCTTCGTCGCTCGCCATCTCCTGCTTTAGCGCTTCAACTTCAAGGTTATCAATACTGGATGTTAGTGTTTCAACATGATCAAAAACATTTCTTATCGCCATAAGCCCTTCTCCTTCTCTGGTATGTCACTTTATCGCTTTGCATCCCGCTGTAAGCCTGTCGGACTCGACCCTGCTGGTTGCCCTTGCCGCAAACACCTATTCTTTTATGGGGTTTTCTCGATTAATGTCAGCAAATCAATTTCGTTTTCGCAGGCGCGGCGGCCGATGGCCAGATGCTCGAAGGAGTCGACCAGCCCGAAAATGGGTTTGTAGGCCTGGAACATACAGATGATGCCCCATTTTAAGGTACCCAATACTTCCCAGAAGTGCACAACCTTCCAGTCGACTTTACGACCACCAGCGTTTTCGTAACCAGCGAATAAATCGTCGAGCCGACCGAAGCCGCCGACGGGGTTCTGGTGTTGACCAAAGCGCCAGGCCCGTACGCAGAGCCAGCCGAGATCTTCCATGCCATCGCCGATGTGGGCGATTTCCCAGTCGAGCACGGCGCGGATGCCCTCGGGACCAACCACGAAGTTGCCGTTGCGAAAATCCCCATGCACCAAATCTGCGGGCACATCTTTTGGGCAGTTTTGCTCCAGCCAGCGGAAAGTCAGCTCAAAGGCCGGATGGAATTCCGGCCGCGCGACGGCGGTTTCATCGCAGTAAAAGTCGCTAATGCCATCCATTAAATCCCGATAATATTTGATCAGAGCCCGAACCGGCATTTGTACCAACCCTTTTGGAAGTTGAGCAACATCGACACGGTGCAAACCGGCGAGGATTCCACCACACTGATAAGCCATGGTCTTGCGGGCCTCGGCGTAGGCTTCGTCACGTAGGATGCGCGGAGCGAGCACTTCCCCTTCGATGCGATCCATCACATAACAGTCACCAAGAGCATGGCCCTTAGGTATTGCAAAGTGCACTTTGGCTACCAGCCCTCCGGCCTCATGGACTACTCGCTGTAGCTCAGCTTCCGTGGTGCGATCCAGGGAGTAAGTTGTTTTTCCACCCCGCCAGCCTTCTTCACCGGAACTGCCGGTATTACCGGGGTCGCGACGCAGAATCAGTCCGCTACAATTGCCCTTGTCGTCGAGCCAGTCAAAAGACCAGGTCTCCCGGGAAGCCCCACCGGACATTTTTTCGATATGTGCCACGCGCCCGCCCTGGAAGTGGCGAATAACTTCGTCACCCAACAAAGCAGCAACCTCGGCATCGTCAAATAACGATCTGGTATGACTCGCTTTTGTGACTTGCTCATTCACAAGATGTCACCGGCAAGTGGATACCCAAGCCACTCAAGCGTATCGACTCCCTGCCGCCGCATCGGGTGGGAATATTTTGTTGATAGCTTCAAGCTCGCCGGTACTTAAGTCTATGTCTACGGCACCGGCATTACTATCGAGGTTGGTGATACGTCGCGTCCCCGGTATGGGAATGATTTGATCACCCTGGGCCAGCAACCAGGCTAGTACCAACTGAGCAGGTGCACAGCCCTTGTCCGCTGCCATATCTTTAATTTGCTCGGTGAGTTTGAGGTTGTGCTCAATGTTACCTGGCTGGAAGCGCGGGTTGGATTTACGGAAATCCTTATCGCCCATGTCATCGGTATCAGAAATAGTGCCAGTTAAAAAGCCTCTGCCGAGAGGGCTGTAGGGCACGAAGGCAATATTGAGTTCGTTACACACACTCAGCACTTCAGCCTCGGGATCGCGGGTCCAAAGGGAGTATTCGCTTTGCAACGCGGCGATATCGTGAACCTTACTGGCGCGACGTATTAGCGCTGGATCAGCCGACGCTTCGGACAAACCCAAATACCGCACCTTGCCCTCGGTGACCAGTTCGGACATGGCACCGACGGTTTCTTCTATGGGTGTATTCGGGTCAACACGGTGCTGGTAGTAAAGGTCGATGCAGTCAATGCCAAGACGCTTTAAGCTGGCCTCACAGGCAGATTTCACATACTCCGGTCGACCATCAACCTTTATTTCCAGACCACCTTCAGGCTTTAACTTCGCCCCGGCAATGCCAAATTTCGTGGCAATAAAGGCCTGATCACGGCGATCAGTAATGGCGCGGCCAATCAGGGTTTCATTATGACCCTTACCATAAACATCGGAGGTATCGAGAAAATTTAGCCCAATGGCCAGCGTGTGATGCAAGGTAGCAATGGATTCGTCTTCATCGGCCGGACCATAAAAATCCGACATGCCCATACAACCCAGACCAATGGCCGATACCTGTGCATCGCTGCTGCCTAATGTTCGATATTTCATGATTCACTCCATCTATCATTTGTGTGGTTAACTCGTTTAAGAGGTCATTCTAGTTTAGCGAGCTCAAACTTGGTAAGCCCAGAACGAAACTAGCCGCAAGGTCTGTTTATAAACGTCGCGGCTCTGTTTTCAGGAACTAAACCTTAGATCTAACTTACAGATCAATACCACCCTGCTGATCAGCTTTTTTCAGCGCCTCGCACTGGTCGGCCCAGTCGTAGCCGCCGAGAATTCGCTCAAAGCGCCCCTGGATCAGGCTGCGCAGGCTTGGATCAGTAAAGATATAAGGCTGGTCATCAATAATCGCTTCAAGCACCTGCTCACCGACAATATCGGGGCTCAATCCCTTCTTCAACATTTCCACCATTTGTTCCGACTTCTTGTCAGTGGCGCCACCATAGTCGTCACCCCGATTACGGGCTGAAGTGCCGAGATTTGTATTGACCACACCCGGACATAGCACCGAAACACCGATATTATCTTTCTGATGTTCAGCCATCGCCGTCTCAGATATTGCCACCACCGCGTATTTTGAAGCGTTGTAGGCACTGAGTTCCCTAAAGGAAAACATACCCGCCATGGAAGCTGTATTCACTACATGACCACCTTCGCCATGGGCTTCGATCAATGGCATAAAGGCCTGCAAGCCCCAGACCACACCCCACATATTGACATCGATTGTCCAGCGCCAGTTCTTCTCGCTGGTGCCCTCGGCACTACCGCTCGCGCCAACACCGGCATTGTTGACGCAAACATGCACCTTACCGAAAGCTGCTACGGTCGCATCCGCTGCGGCGAACACTGAATTCCGGTCGGTGACATCGACTACCACGCCAGCCACATCGCGGCCCTGACCTTTTAATTCCGCTACCGCCGCATCAAGAGGCTCTTTTTGAATATCACCCAGCATCACTTTCATGCCAGCGGCGGAAAAGGCCCGCGCCATACCCAGGCCCATGCCACTGGCGGCACCAGTAATAAACGCGACTTTACCTGCTACATCTTTCATTGGTTTTCTCCTGTTTGTAATCGTTGTTCAGATGGACAAGCCGGGGCCAAAATGCCACCAGGCTAATTATCGGGGTGAAAAATTAGCACAGCTGTATTGCTAATGAGCTACCGGGTGGGTCGCCATAAGCACCAATTGGAAACTGTGCGAACTGAATTCAACTAGATCATGGTACTAAGCTGTCGCATAACTCTACGTTCGGCCGGATCCCAGCTTTCCCTGCTATGAAGACTGCCAAGAGTATCGAACATCACGGTATCCCCTACCTGCCAGTCGTGATGATAGATATTATCCGGCTGAAGTGAGTGATCGGTCAGCTCCTTAATCAAGGCGTCACTCTCTTCCGGAGGCAGCCCGATAATCGCTTTAATGATTTGCGGACTGACATAGAGTATTTCTCGACCGGTGTCGGGATGCTTCATTATCAAAGGGTGTTCTGCCTGCGGGATATCCGGTTTTTCAAGACCGAGCTTACGGTTTCTTTCCCGCTTGGCAATGAAACCAGCGCGGGTTTCTCGGGTCACTGCCACAGCGGGTTTCTCTTTCGTCTTATCCAGGGATGTGCTGTCGCCAGATATATATTTAGTAATGCTGTGAAAAGCGCGGAGGCCCCTAAGTTTATCGGCGGTTTTCTGTGGCAGTGTTTCGAGCGCGCGATATTGATTGCAGAAAGATGTATGGGGAGGGTTTTCTGGTAGCTCAACGGCATTCAGGAAACTTTCTTTACCTACTCTGGGTACATAGGAATAATCTGCGTGCCAGCCAAGCTTTTCTGAACCTCCGGTGCCCTTGGGCACACCTTGCCGGTCAAAGACATTATTAACACGTAAGACTTCGGCGTGAGGGCCATTGTCCTGAAACCATTCAGAGCCCTTAATCAGGTCACCAAAATTGTCGGCAAAGGCAATCAGAGCTTCATCGCTAGGCTGGGGGTTACCACGAAAAATTAGCACAATATGCTCATTAAGCGCCTTCAAAATTGCTTGTTTATCGCCTACCGTCAGTGGCGACTCTGGATCCCAACCCCGAACGATGGCACCTAGCGGTTGATCCAGGGGCAATATTTCGAAATTCATGGCCTATCTCCGTATCATTTTTCAATCTTATTGTTATCAGGCTATCGTTAGGAAACCTCTGATTCATTCAGCACGAAGTGGAGAGCTTACTCCACTAAACGCCCTGGCACGGTGATGAGATATATTCAGACCCAGATAAATTCATGTGTGCAACCCGGGTTCAGGTGGGGCGATCTCCAGTGAGCTAATACGAGCGTTTTCACTAACAGTAGACGCTATTCAACGACGAAGCCAGTTATAGTTAGGCGCAAGTTACGAATTCACTAATTGATCTGCGCCTCCTTAGCAACAACGCGTTCAACGTTGATCATAGGCAGTACCACCAGTTTTCACCAGCAGGCAATATCTCCCTGCCACAAGCATCACCCTTTTTCTTTAGGAAATAGCATTCCGTATATTGTCTGGTAAGCATCGTCATTGGCGAGACCCATAATCATCCCCGCACGGGCATCGCGAAAGTAGCGTTCAAACGGTAATCGTGCGGCAAAAGCCGTACCGCCAAACATCGTCATCAGCTCCTGGGTAACCAGCACCGCTGCCTCAGAACAGCTCACTTTAGCCTGTAAGTAGGGCAGCGGTGCTGTTACTTTCCCTGCATCCCCTGCAGCAGCTGCGACATGCAACAGCGCCCGGGCGGCTTCAATTTTCGCGCTGAGTTCGGCCATGCGGCGCTGATTAATCGGGCTATCGAGACGACTAGCGCCACTAGGGTAAACTTTTTTGGCTTCAGCCATGGCCAGCTCGTAGGCTCCGGAAGCCACACCGAGATAAGCCGCGCCATAGGTCAGAGCAACGACCGGCATCATGATAGCGCCCAGGTATTTTAGTGCCGCACCTTCTTCTCCGAGACGATATTTATCCGCAACTTTGCCGTTAAAAACGATAGGCATACTATTATTGCCACGCATACCCAGGCCATTCCACTCACCGAGTGTTTGCCACTCAATATCGTTTGCGGGAATAAATAAAGCCGTCAATTGATGAGGTTTTGCCTCCTCCCCAACCCGACATAACATAAAATAATGGGACGCTTCCCCAGCGGATGTGACATAAGATTTTCGCACCTTGTCAACAAGGTAGTCTTCACCATCTTTAGAGACAGCAGATAGTTGCATGCCTGGCACCCAGTCACCGCCCGCCCCACTAGTTTCGCCGCCAGCGACTGTGCAGAGAATATCGCCCGACGCAATTTTAGTAACCAGGGTTTCGGCCTGAAAGTCAGTATGCAAGCGACTCACCAGCTCCGCCGCTTCGACATGCATTTTGAAACACATCGCCGTGGATGGACACTTTTTCGCCAATTCTTCAACCACCAGACAAGTCGATAATAAATCAGCACCCAGGCCGCCCTGCACTTTATCAACACGTAGCCCCCAAAGACCAGCGCTCTTCAGCCCCTCTAGAGAGGCTCGCGGAAATTGCCCAGTCTTATCGGTTTCGGCAGCGCGGGTTGCTAATTCTGTCCCAGCTAATTTAGCAGCAAGGTCTTTAAGGTTTTGTTGCTCGTCTGTCAGTGGAAAGTATGTCATAAGCTATAGCTCCATTAATGATATGAACATAAAAACTAGGCCACTGCGCGCCCGAACCATGGCCCCAAATGAGCGAGACTTAGCATAAGTTCATTGGCTGCGGTGAATTATTCCTGGTAAGCGTATCTGTAAACTTGATACCTGTAAACTTTTGGCAGCGAGCAACTTAGACCACTAGAAAAGAGTTAGGAATAAAAAGTGCGCAACACACTTATCGCTGTATCTAGCATGTTCAAAATAAAACCTGAATATAAATGCACTCGCCTCTATAAGGTCTGAAGACAACTGAGGTCATAATAAAGGTAGCATCTAATAATGATCGATAGCCGGGAAATATTTGTATAGCACAGTGGCACCTCCCGAGAGTAAAGCGTCAGATTAATATCACTGCAGCAGTTTGACATTACCCTGCACGACCTCAGCAAATAGACTATCGAGCCACAATAGACAGGAGTTTTCGTCACCCGACAATGTCTATCGCCAGCCCAGCTTGTTAAACTTTCCTCCATGATCTGGCAGTACAATATGTTTAAAGCTGGTAATAATGAAAATCTATTACAAAAAAGGATGTGAAAATGAAAATAGAAACCCAGGCTATTCACGCAGGTTTTAATGATGATCCCGCTACTAATGCTGTGGCGGTGCCCATTTATCAAACAACCTCTTACAGCTTTCGCGATACCCAACATGGTGCTGATCTGTTTGACCTGAAAGAGCCGGGCTATATCTATTCGCGAATTATGAACCCCACCAACGACGTGCTGGAAAAACGGCTTGCAGAAATGGAAGGCGGCGTTGGTGGACTGTGCATGGCTTCTGGTATGGCGGCTATTACTGCGACCATCAATACTCTGGCTGCCACTGGCGATAATATCGTTAGCGTCAGCCAGCTTTATGGGGGTTCCTACAATCTCTTCGCCCATACCCTGCCGCAACAAGGTATTGAGGTGCGTATGGCCTCCGGGGATGATATTCCCGCATTAGAGGCTCTCATCGACGACCGGACGCGAGCCGTTTTCTGTGAATCCATCGGTAACCCAGCGGGCAATATTGTCGATATTAAAGCACTCTCTGAAATGGCACATAAACACGGCGTACCGGTGGTGGTAGATAACACTGTAGCGACACCTTACCTGTGCCGCCCATTCGACTACGGCGCAGATATCATTGTCCACTCCCTGACCAAATACATCGGTGGTCATGGCACCACGGTGGGCGGGGCTATTATCGACTCTGGCACCTTCCCCTGGACGGGCAATCCCCGATTCCCCCAATTCAACGAGCCAGACCCCTCCTACCACGGTGTGATCTACACAGAGGCCTTTGGCCCCGCCGCCTTTATCGGTCGCGCCCGTGTCGTGCCGCTGCGCAACATGGGTGCCGCGCTTGCGCCTTTTAATGCCTTTTTGGGCTTACAGGGCCTGGAGACACTCGCTTTACGCATGGATCGTCATGTCGAGAACACTCAGCAGGTGGCGGAATATCTCGAAAGGCACCCGCAGATTAAGTGGGTCAATTATGCGGGCCTGGCCAGTAGCCCTTACCATGAGCTGGCCCAGCGTATAACCGGTGGTAAACCCTCAGCAATTCTAAGTTTCGGTATTGCTGGCGGTGCCGCAGCCGGGACGAAATTTATTGATGCCCTTCAGTTAATCAAACGTCTGGTGAATATCGGTGATACCAAAAGTCTGGCCTGTCATCCGGCCAGCACCACTCACCGGCAGTTGAATACGGAAGAACTGGCTACAGCGGGCGTGAGTACGGACCTGGTACGGTTGTCCATAGGCATCGAGCACGTGGACGATATTATTGAGGATATCGAACAAGCCCTGTCACAGGCAAAAGCAAAATAGCTTTTTCGTTTTATTGTGACAGGGTCTGTGATTTGGGTTTTGTTTTTATTTGAGTTAGTTAAAGCCACCGAGAAAAGCGCTGCAACATTAAGCTGTCGTACCAGCCATTATCGGCGGCGGACTTCCTGGGTTTCTCGGTGCCGCCAGCCATAACATTATCGGCCCGAAGATCGCCATAGCAGCTGCCGCAATCAGCATTAAGTCGTAATTACCAGAGATATCAAACAGGTAACCACCGAGCCATGAGCCGGTTGCACCGCCCATGGCTGCAAACATTGACAGCGTCCCAAAGATACTGGGGAAGCGAGGACCGGCGAATAGATCCCGGGTTACAGAGGGGATAATAGGCGCGTTAGCTGAGTAACCAACACCGAGGAGTATCGCGAATAACACCGGTAAAAACAAGCCGGGTACCGAGCCAACAAAGCTCAGCACAACGACAGATAACAGGGTACAAGTCAGCCCGAAGGTATAGGTGAGTTCGCGGCCAATGCGATCGGATAAGGCTCCCCAGACAATCTTACCCGGGATACTGGCAACACCGATGATACCGACAACAATAGAACCAAGGGTTTTGGCAACTCCATGATCCACCATAAAAGCGAATTGATGCAGGATCAATAGCTGCGACAAGCAGCCCCCGGTAAAAAATGCCAACACGCAATAATGGAAACTCCGTGAGCGTACGGCTGTGGCCACCGTCCAGCCTGGCTGCTTATCAGTGTCACTGAGCGAGCTTTTAGCCGGTGAGCCAGGTCTTTTCTGAAACTGTTCTTCTGGTGAGGGCAGGCGCAAAATAAAAAACGCGGCGGGCCATATAACACATAGCACGGTAACCGCTAGCGCCTGAAAAGCAGCACGCCACTGAATGGTTTCAATCAAATAATTCGTGAAAGGCACAACGGCAAAAATACCTACGCCGATACCCGCAGTGACAATTCCGAGGGCCGTACCCACTTTATGGGGAAACCATCGTTCAGATAAAATCACCGAAGGGACCCAACCACAGGCACCGAGGCCTATTGCACTGATCACGCCAAATGAAATATAAAGTTGCCACCATTGGTTAATTTGCGATGTTAGTAGCAAGCCAATCGCCATAATCAGGGAGCCAACCATCATCAGCCGAGTGGGTCCAAACCTTTCAACCAGGCGACCGGCAAACGGTCCAAACAGACCGTGGGTAACGATAAATACTGACATCGCTCCAGAGGTCACCGACCGTGACCAGCCGAAGTGATCTATCAATGCAACCAGGAATACCGAGTAGGAATACCAGATACCGTAGAGTAAACCCAGGGTAAAAAATAGCGTTGCAACAACGACGGCACCACGACGAAAATTTTGATCCGGGTGAATTGGCAGGGCAATATCTGGCTGTTGATCTGAACCCGGCATTTGATCTGAACCCAAGGGGTCTCCGGCACAATCTTTAATCACCACGACTATCAACTGATAGGGTAATCAAAAATTTAATTAAATCATTTTAGCTACACCGTAATTTACGGAAAGAGCCAGACTCTTTCCGTAAATTAAAATGTTTCCGGGTGAACTTACGTTGTTGATTTAGGCTGATCCAGATATTCTGTCTTCAGGAAAGCACCTGACACAGACGCGAACCATGCCGGCATAAATCTTAAAGGCAAAACCCAGGACTTAGCCCGCACCCCAGCCACCATCGACAACGAATTCGTTGGCGGTGATAAATTTGGCCTCGTCCGAGCACAGGAACAGGGACATGGTGGCGATATCCATTGGCTCACCCATATGACCCATAGGTGTTGCAGCGGTAATTTCTGCCACGTAATCACCGGTCAAGGTATCCGCCAGGGGCGTTTTAATGATACCAGGATGAACGGAATTAATGCGCACACCTTGCCGCGCGTATTCAAGACCAGCAGATTTGGTCATCAGCCGCACCGCGCCTTTAGCACCGTGGTAAGAGACCATGCTCGGTGTACCCATGATGCCGTACAGAGACGAAATATTGACGATGGCACCGTTACCGGATTTCTTTAACTCCGGCATGCAGGCTTTCATGCCCAACCAGACGCCGGTCTGGCAGATCGCGACAATGCGGTTAAAGCCTTCAAGTGTTTCTTCCTCAACACCGACCAGGTTAGCCACCCCGGCATTGTTAACTAACGTGGTAATTCCCCCGTAGGTATCAACGGTTACTTTCACCACATTGGCCCAGTCAGCTTCACTGGTGACATCCTGACGAACGAAAATGGCATCACCACCCTCACCTTTAATCGCTGCCACGACATTGGCACCCAGGTCTTCCTGAATATCAGTGATGACAACTTTTGCCCCTTCACGGGCATATAAGAGTGCATGGGCTTCGCCAATGCCGCTGGCGCCACCAGTAATAATCGCTACTTTACCTTCGAGTCTGTTACCCATAATCATTCTCCTGTTTCATTAGTGAATTGTTTCATTACTTAAGTGCTTGATTAAATTATCCGTTTTGCTTATTAAGAGGCCAGGTACTTTTTTAACCTTGCAAGTAGAGTCCTCCATTTACATGAAATGTCTGGCCAGTAATATACGACGCGTCATCTGACAACAAAAACTCTACAGTTGCGGCAATTTCATAGGGTTTACCGGCCCGGCCCATGGGTACCTTGGCGATCAGGCCTTCGAATACTTCATCTGGCATCACACCTTTTAAACCCTCATGCATAATCAGACCCGGTGCCATAGCATTAACCGTGACTCCATAAGGAGCGAGATCCAGCGCCACCGAATGGGTATAGCCCAGCACCCCTGCTTTCGCGGCCGCATAGCAGGCCTGGCCGCTGGGAGGCTGATAGGCAGCCAGCGAAGCAAAGTTAACAATGCGACCAAAGCCATCATCGACCATCGCTTTTGAAAACGCTCGTGTGCAAAAGAATGTGCCGTTGATATTGACCTGAATCACCCGGTTATGGGTTTTGGTGTCCAGCTCCCAGGGCTTACCGTAGCCCTGGATACCCGCGTTATTAACCAGGTAAGCAACCTGCATACCGCGACTGGTAATTTCAGCCGCCAGGTCATCCACGTGCTCATCTTTAGTGACGTCGAGGGGAAACAGAGTGACTTGCTCGGCCTCAGCCGGAGTCAGCGCTGATTGCCGCCATTGTTCCAGTTCATCGGGGGTTTTGCGGTCACAACCAATGACCGGAATGCCTTTAGCAATCAGGCGTTTAGTCATAGCTGTTCCCAGACCACCGACGGCACCGGTAATGAGTGCATATTTTTTTGCCATGGTATTACTCCAGAAACATTAAATAAGAAACGTTTGAAAAATCAGTAATGGGTGCAGCACAGTTCCTCAGGAAGACCTGGCGAAAACAGCCATAGACATCTGCCAGTTAAATACGGAGCTTAACTATCATTAACTATCAACAGTGGATATCAATAGCTTGTTAACTACACCTGGCCAGCTAGTATGTCGCCCAGGCGCCTACTCCAGACTAAAAACGATCTTTAATTCAACTTCGTAGTCTTTAACCTTACCCTTTTCAATGTTGGCACGTTCACCGACCACTTCAAGTTTGGTAATACCACGGAGAGTCTTTTGCGCGCGCTCGAAACCGCGCCGCGTAGCATCCTGGAAGCTTATAGGTGACGACGCTGTTACCGTTGAGACACTTGAAACACTCATTTGTAGCTCCTCTACAGGTGCAGTTGGTCAGGTGGTGTCATATCAAACTGTAAATACGCCCGCACGTGATACTCGAGCTGCCCATCTTTTGATACGACGAGATGTTTGTTAATCACCTCAAGGGCACGAATGCCTCGCAGTGTCTTATTTGCCCGGGCCAAAATTTGAGCCATGGCATCTTCAAAAGATTCGGCCGATGAGCCCATCAATTCATTTGATTTACCGTGTGACATGGGTTTTCCCTCTGATCAACGACCTTGTTTTTTACAGCTTAATCTGTCTTTTCTGTGCTTTCTACTCTCGTCGTTCATTAGCTCCTCATTCAACCATCATCAAAAGATAACAGGCTGAAAAATCGTGCCTGGCTCGGGCACAGAAATCAACGAATAGCGAAACACATCGCCATCATCGCGGACACTAGAGTAACCCTCATCCACCAACATATCCAGATGCCCCATCACTTCCGAACTAACCGCATAGGGTTCGCTCTCCCAGGCTTTCTGGAATAGATATTGCCCCACTTCAAATGGCGTCAGCGAGCCCTGTTTTTCCAGGATTCTTGACACCTTTAGTAAGCGTCGTTCGGTAGCCAACTTGTATCCGGCGATTAACTCACGATGATCTTGCATAACATCACCGTGGCTGGGGTAGATATATTTAGCATCGTAGGGCAGCACTTTATCGGTGGACTCATAGTATTGGCTTAAAGCATGCACTCTTTCCCCACCGGGTTGATCGGGAATATCGAGCAGGCAAACAGGGGTAATATCCGGCAGTAGGTGGTCGCCGGAAAACATTTGTCTGGATTCTGCCTGCCAATACACCACTTCTTCCGCACAGTGGCCCGGGGTGTGGATAGTTTCTAGATCAAAACCCTGCACAGGAATCACATCGCCATCGACCAGGGCTTTGTCCAGCTCGCAGATTTCAAAAATATCTCCAACAAAACCACGATATTCAAAGATTTTGTCGTACATATTATCGTCATACCCCAGACGCCGAAAAAAATCTCTTTCCATTTCGATTCGCGGAGGCTCAGGTAGATAATCTGCCACCGATTTATAGATCGCTTCATGGCCCCAGATTTCGCAGCCAGACTCCCGCCGAATTCTGGGTGCTTGCCCAAAGTGGTCAGTGTGGGCATGAGTCAGCAGCACCAGTGTGATATCGCTGATGCTGAAGCCGAACTGGCCAAGGCCTGTTTGCAGCGCCTGCCATGCCACATCCCTGCCAACGCCGGTATCGATTAGCACCAGCTCCTTTGACCCTTTCTCAGGCAATATCACATAACTATTGATATCGCCTACATCAAAGCCCGTGGGGCTGGGGATACGCACAATGCGCTCGAATTGTTTGACGCCTAATTCTTCTTTCATAAACTTCCTGTCACTAAGCGCCTGATTGCAGACCCCGGCTTTTAGCACCGTATTTCTGAATTCAAATAGCTTTTAACGAAAACTTCCCAAATTAATATGCTCGACCAAACCTTCCTTAATAGAATCTCCAACTAAGACAGTAGCGCTTATAAAACATATTTAACCTGTGGTTACGGAATTAGCTGCGATGCGGATTTAGCGCCTAAAAAGCTGCGCCCGTCTCAGATATTGGAAACGAAGCGACGCTGAGAAGCCTGCCTCGGTCGGTAAAAACCTGAATAATGCGCATCAGCGAATGTATTCAGAGGACCCACGATGTCTGACATTACCGCAGTTAAAAGCCCAGGTCCGTTAACGGACTCCTCCTGAAAACTCCTAACAGGAATAATACCGCCCTCACTCAGTTCACGATCTGGCTCACTGAGCTTATACATTTTGACCAGGTGTTTCGATGTGTATCGGCTCTGTCATACAGGGCATCGCCCAAACTCAGACGGATGGCAAACTAAATTTTCGCGAATAAGATCCAATTCGGCGTCAATAGATGGCGACTCACCGATGCTTCTACCCTGTTACTTTGTCCGCTCAGACCTGTTTGATTTCCTGCTGATCCTTCATGATTCGCCGCGATCACCCGCATTTACAATATTAACAACTTCTACTTCTGGCTCCTTATAGTACTGAGGATAATCCTCTTTCACTATCTCGCCGGAAATATCCCAGGCATGGCAACCATTTATCATAAGAGGCATTGCTTCCTCTTCGCAGGCAAGCTCTTCTTCACTTCGGTGTTTTGCCATCAAGTCCTCAACGTAGTCACCCCCCATGGTCTGGAAGGCGACTGTGGCGAGCGGCCCGAGCAAGTCGCCGATATGGGTACAGCCGTTCACGCCGCCAATTACCTTACGTACACGTTTACTCCAACCGGGCCCCATTTGCAGGCCCACCAGTTTCTGGAAATTACCGAGCACATTGGAACAAACCTGATAGGGTTGCACATTCATCACGGCCTCAACTTCACGCACTGTTAAGGTATGGTCAACGCCAAGGCGCAGGGACATATCGTGGACAGGGTAGCCTGACCCAACCAGTCCGGTTCTGGGTGCTTCATAGGTATAGGTTTTGGTATCGACAAGGCGCGCTTCAAAATCGAATAAACCATCGTCGCGATAATAACCTTCCATTTCAATTTTACGGCTATGAAGATGCTGACGAGATTTAGGAGGAGACAAGGGCATAACTTCTTTGCTCTCAAATAATGAAGTTGATATAAATATTGTGAGTTTAGAAACGAAGCAGATTCAGGATAGTACTCAGGGCGTAAGCACAATTCTGCCCTGCACCTTGCCATCATGCAAGCGGGTCAGCACGTCGTTGATTGCCTCAAGTGGCTGGGTTTCGATATGGGGCGTAATCAAACCCTGGCGCGCCAGCTCAAGTACTTCTTTTAGCTCTGCACGGCTACCCCAAATACTGCTAGTGACCTCACACTCTAGCGGCAACTTCCAGAAAGAATAAGGCAGGGTACCACCGGCAATCCCCACAACCACTATCTTGCTACCAATGGCGGCACTGGCCGCTGCGTTTCTGAGGGTGGCATCGTTACCAACAAAGTCGACGATGGCATCAAGGCCTTCGCCATCTGTCAGGGCTTTTATCTCAGCACCAACCTGTTCACCCCCACCATCTACGGTATGGCGAGCACCCAGCTCTTTTGCCATAGCAAGTTTGTCGTTACTGACATCAATAGCAAACAACTCAGTCGCCGGCGTCAGCGCTTTAGCGATCTGTATGGCCATATGGCCGAGACCACCAACGCCAATAATGCCCAGACGTTTGCCAGGCCCGAGCTTTGGCAGCACTTTTTTGACAGCGCGATAGGGTGTGAGCGCTGCATCTGTCAACGGCGCTGCTACTACCGGATCGAGGCCATTGAGCTTGACCAGATTGCGCGGATGTTGAACCAGCAGTTTTTCCGCCCAGCCGCCATCAACCATAACGCCAGGATAAATAGGGTTCTGGCAAAGGTTTTCTTCCTGTCGTTCGCAAATCTTACAGACGCCACAACCCCAGGCACCAAAGATAGCAACGCCATCTCCTGGCGCTACTTCCGTGACCATGCTGCCGACTTTTTCGACGATGCCAGCATTTTCGTGACCCAGAGTGATGGGTTTTTGTTTGACGCCGACTTCGCCATCAATGACATGCAAATCGGAATGGCAGACACCAGCACCTGATATTTTTACCAGTACATCAGTAGGTCCAACCTCTGGCTCGGGTACATTTTCGATGGTAATGGGCTTGCCGACTTCATAAAACCGTGTGGCTTTCATCAGTTTTCCTCCTGTTTACTCACTAATACCTACGGGCGGGGTCCGATCGTCCTTCTCAAGGTCCGGCGCGATTAGATTTTTAATTTGTACCGGTCACCATCGGCAATAACATAACCCGCCGTGGGTGGCGCAAAATGGGTACCGATTACCAGCACGGGCTTGTCGACATAGCGGGCATAAAAATCCCAGCGGGTCTTAATCGCCTCTTCGGGATTGTAATCGGCGAAACATTGCCATTCCGGCCTCGCCAACTGACAGGGATGATGGGTCATATCGCCTGTAATGACCGCATCTTCGCCTTTTGATCCAACACGTACGCTGATATGTCCCGCGGTATGACCGTGGGTCGGCTCGAACCAGACCTCATCGTTGACCCGATGATCGCTATCGACCAGATCGGCTAGGCCAGCATCGATAATCGGTTGCACCGAATCCTGGATCACCGGGCCGAAGTGCTCTTCGTCCGGGTCCTCCTTCCAGCTTTCCCATTCGGTACGGCCAAATAAATAACGGGCGTTAGGAAAGGTCGGTACCCACCTATCGTCTACCAGCATGGTATTCCAGCCCACATGATCGACGTGCAAGTGGGTACAAATCACATAGTCAATACTTTCCCGCGGGAAGCCGGCTGCGGCGAGATCCTCAAGAAACGGTCCACTACGCATGGCCCAGGCCTGGGTGGTACGGTCTTTGTCATTACCCAGACAGGTATCGACCATGATCCGCACACCCTGGGTCTCGATAATCAGGGCATGGATGGACATCTTCAGCCAGCCTTTTTCGTTAACGAAATTGGGACTCAGCCAGGGAATTTCGGCGAGACTTTCTGGACTCGCATCAGGCAACACAAACTTACCCGGCACCGGCGAATCTTCCTCAATGATTTTAGTGATTTTGACATCACCGATTTGCCAATCTGCCATTTTTAATTCTCCTTATTATCAGTCGCACTGAAACTGGCGTGAGAACTTAAGCGTTACGAATCCAGAACCCCCCATCCACCGGCATAATAACGCCGGTCATAAATGAGGCAGAGGGCAGTGCAAAATTAAATGTGCCATGAGCCACTTCTTCAGGATCACCATAGCGGCGCACCGCGACCCGGCGCCGGCCAAACGTGGCTTTATCCTTGTCATCAATAAACTCGGTAAGCGAGGTATTGATCGGCCCAGGGCAAATACAATTGGCAGTAATGCCTTCTTTACCCAGGTCGACAGCCATCGATTTTGTTAAACCGACAACGGCATGTTTAGCTGCTGTGTAGGGGCCTCCATGGGGCGTGGCACCCAGGCCTTCGGTAGAGGCTATATTAATAATGCGGCCATGTTCGGCTTTTCTAAGCATAGGCAGTGAAGCTCGCACTAATCGATGAACTGAATTAATCAATACATCCATACCAAACTGCCATTTCTCTTCGTATTTTTCGCTATCGAGTTTTACGAAGACACCAATACCGGCATTGTTAACGAGAATATCCAGACGCCCCCATTCCTTTCCGATCGCTTCAGTCACATCAATAATCTTCTGGGGATCTGAGACATCCAGAGTCCAGGCTTTGGCGATACCGCCGGCATCCCGAATCTCCTGGGCCACTGCTTCTGCCTGATCGCCATTAAGATCAGTCACTGCCACTTTGGCTCCCTCGTCGGCGAACAAATAGGCAGTCGCGCGACCCATGCCGCTCGCTGCGCCCGTTATATGAACCACGCTACCTTCTACCGATCGACTCAGCTTGCTTAATCGTGCCATGAATTTTTCCTTTAATAATCTTTAATTACGTATGGGGTGGTGCAACATCCACCGCCTGAAAATCAATAATACGGATAACTGGTTTATATCCTCATTAATCAGGCAACTTTTGCCGCCAAAACACCTGGTTCAGCTGCCTGCAACACAGGCAGACATTTTTCGGCAAATAGCTTCATCTGACTATGCACCATATCGTAGGGTAGTCCCGCGAACGAGAAAGACACATTAAAGGTCACTGGACCGGCCATTTCCTGAATTGCATTCATTTGATTGATACATTCCTGAGGATTGCCGAAAATCTGGTTATCGACATAGAGGTTTTCCATAGCTTCTGCGCTCCGATCGCGCATTACGCCGGCGGATTTGGCATAGAACTCATAGCCTTTCACGCCTTCAAAATGAGTTCCGTCCATTTCATAGTGACGCAAGGCCGATATCCAGTAATCAGTCATATATTTGTTGGCCAGGTCTCGCGCCTTGTCACTGTCTTCGTCGACCATGACAAATACATTAGCGATGATGGGCGGCGCCTCCCGGCCGTGATGTTCACGAAAAGCATCACGATATACGTGGCAATCCTTAGCTCGCTGCTTCCAGGGCGAGATAGCAAACACCATCATGCCTAAACCCATTCTTGCAATCAGCTCAGCAGTTTCCGGGGACTGGCAGGTGACATAGGTGCGATCCAGATAGGACCCCATGGGCCTGGGACGTATTTCTCGGGCGGCCTGTTTAAAATATTTACCATCATGATCTCTGGCTTTACCCGTTTCGAGCATGTCGAGAACCATCTCCGCTGATTCTTCAAAAATGCCACGCGAATCGTTCATATCAACACCAAACCCGTCGTACTCAACACGGCCAATGCCGCGGCCAATACCCAGTAACAAACGCCGATCACAAAGGTTATCCAGCATTGCCACATCGGTGGCGATGCGCAGAGGGTCTTTATGCCAGGGAATGATAATGGCACCAGTGCCGAGTTTTATTTTTTCGGTTTTACCCGCCAGATAAGACAGCATCTCAATAGGGTTCGGACACAGGGTGTAGTCAGTAAAATGATGCTCGACTGCCCAGATGGAGTTGAAACCCAGTGGCTCGGCCATCTCGCAGACACCCAGCTCTTTTTTGTACATATCATAATCATCCATGGGCAGATTGGGATGATTCTGGAACAACATCAATACGCCGATATCCATAACGCTTTCCTCATTTAAATATAAATAGTTAAAGTAACAAAATATGTAAGCCAGAAATTTTGAGTCGCTATCTTTACACAGCCGCTGTACCGTGGACAAACACATTGTGCCGCGGATCAATATCACGATGCGGTGCTGACTGCCCGATTTGTTTATAAGGCAGGTCGTATCAGGATATTCTGGGTGTGCGTCATACTTTACTTGCTCTCGCCTTTTCCCTGGAAAGGCTCTATATTTGTCAAGCTGTTGAACTAATAGCCTTAGAAGCTCCACTTCATGGGCCTGAGCCTGCTTATCAACACACTTTATATTTCTAATTAATCATGAACCATAAACAAACCGGAGAATTGATCAATGGGTGCTTTAGACGGAAAAGTTGCAATTATTACTGGCGCTGCTCGTGGACAGGGTCTGGCTGAAGCCAGACTGTTTGCCGAACGCGGGGCTAAAGTGGTGCTCACCGACGTATTGGACGAAGAAGGCGAAAAAGCAGCTGCATCCATCGGTTCTTCGGCCGCTTACCTAAGCCTTGATGTTACCAATGAGAAAAGCTGGAACGACGTTGTAGCAGCCACTATCGAGAAATTTGGCAAGCTGAATGTACTAGTCAATAATGCAGGAATTATCACACCCGCAGCGGAAATCCATGAAACCTCACTGGAGACTTACAACAAAGTTATCAATGTTAATCAGGTCGGTGTTTTTCTGGGTATGAAAGCAGTAGTTAACGCCATGAAAGACGCTGGCGGCGGTTCAATTGTCAATATCGCATCGATTGATGGACTGACTGGCATGTATGGTGCAACCGCCTACTGTGCCAGTAAGTTCGCTGTACGTGGTATGACCAAAGTAGCGGCCCTTGAACTGGGCAAATATGGCATCCGGGTCAATTCTCTCCATCCCGGTGGCGTGCAAACCAAGATTCTTGCCGATATTAATCTCACTGCTGATGAAGCCGCCGAAGCCTTTAAAGCTATCCCGCTGGGTCGGATCGGACAACCAGAAGAGATGGCCACACTCGCCGCCTATCTGGCTTCAGACGATTCCAGTTATTCTACCGGCTCTGAATTTATCGCTGATGGCGGTATGACAGCCGGTTTTGCCCTTGAAGGCTAAATTTTGCTGAGGGAATTTTAGTTCGCAATAAAAAAGGGCACCGATAGGTGCCCTTTCTATATCTAACAACCCAGTTAAATCAGGGCAGATTCAGTGCTTCCAACGCTGCGCGATTAACAACAGGTGCCCGCTTAGTTCCCGGAGCCAGTTTTACCTGACCAGGTACACGATCAAAGGGCCCAGTTAACTCTTCCTTATCGGCAAAAGCTCGAACCGCTGGTAATACCTGCTCACCCAGTAACTTAACACTGTTGAGACGATCTTTGTCACTGACATTACCCTGAACGGCAAAGACAGTGAACACACCGGGCCGAATCACTTTTAAAATATCGCAGATTTTCTTGGTGACCGTTTCTGGACTACCGACGACTACCTGCATGTTTTCCTGGACTTTTTCGTATCCCGCCACCAATTTCGCCTTCAAGGATTCAAAAGCAGCTGCATCCCAGGCATCTTCCTGACTAGCCATTAATTTGGCTTTACTTACGCCCAACCAACTACCGCCAGGCTGGCTGGCCAGCATACGAATCGCTGCTTTGGAGTTGTACCCAGGAGGCAGGGTATGTTCGGGGCGAGAAAACGCATTCTGGCCACCGCCAAAGATGAAACCTTTACCTAATTCATATGCTTTTTCATCCGTATCAGAACAGAACACAGGTAACAGATAACCAAAGTTTTCAGGACCCGCCTGATAACCTAGTTCTGCTGCCTTATCGGCATACATGTCCCATAGATCACAGGTAGGCCCAAGCGCGGTACCCAGACCGAGGTAGGGGTATTGCTTCTCAGCACACCACAAAACGGTCTCAGGACTTAAAACACCAGGAATCCATTGCTGCGGATAGGGTTCCTGATAAGGTCTTACCCAGGGGTTCACATGACGATAGTGGAAGTGCTTGCCCTCATAACGCCAGGGACCATCTTTAGTCCAGCAATCCAGAATAAAGCTATGGGCTTCGTTAAACATTTCGCGGTTATAGGCAGGGTTCGCATTGTTAAAAAACTGCTCGCTACCTGCACCACGCACCCAACCAGAAACCAGACGACCACGGGAAATCGTGTCAATGGTCGCTAACTCTTCCGCAACACGTAGGGGGTGTTTAACGACCGGCAGGGGATTACCAATAATAACGATTTTAACTTTGTTGGTGATCCGCGCC
The DNA here is from genome assembly GCA_942492235.1 of uncultured Gammaproteobacteria bacterium. Taxonomy (GTDB): domain Bacteria; phylum Pseudomonadota; class Gammaproteobacteria; order Pseudomonadales; family Porticoccaceae; genus HB2-32-21. Next base: position 85,492 of record CALODO010000024.1, on the reverse strand, counting down.
AGGATTGCTGCTTCGGTGTTGACCACCATACCGGAACAAAATGGATTGCCGTGGTGTTCGTTGATCGCAACGGCATCAAACCCGACTTCTTCACAGTAACACGCTTCATCGAGATAAAAATTATAGTCATCAGCAGACTTTTTACGATCTACATATTTGTTTGAAACGCCAAAAAAGGCGCGATTCTCCAACACCGACTGTTCGGGTACATAACGGACAGGCCGTTCAGTAAAATGTGCAATTTGCATGATCAGTTAACCTCCAGGTTAATAAAATGGAAAGTATTACGATAAAAAGCTCTTTACTGCGCTGATAAAGTCCGCGCTATTTTCGACTTCTGCACGATGACCAGCATTTGAAATGCTCACGGCATTAGCCTGTGGCAAGGCTTCCTGGTACTTCCGAATACAGTCTGCCGGAACAATTGCATCGTGCTCACCACGAATCAGTAAAGTCGGCAACTTGGTGTTAGCCGCGCTTCTAAGCAACTGTGGAAGACTGGGGTTGAACATATAGGGCTCCCAACCAATACGGGCACTTTCTGCACGCGCATCTTCAAATAGTTCAAACTGCTCCGGACTCATCTCGCCACCATATATCTGTCCATATTCTTCTGAGTTTTGATCGTGGACAGACAATCGCAGATAGGAATTCACTGTGACAGCAAACATTTCAGCAATCTCGCCTTCGTCCGGCTTGATCCCCATGGGACCTACCAGAATAAGACTTCCCAATATTTCAGGGCAGGCAGCGGCCATTTCAGCAGCGGTATAGGCGCCGGCCGAAAAACCCAGTACATCAGGCTTATCCAGGCCCATTTCGCGAATCACATTCAGATAATAATTAGCCAGGTCGCGGTGACGCCACATCCACTCCTGACGCGGTGACTTACCGAAACCCGGCTGCAGCGGAATGATCAGCTCACGAGACTCAGACAGGGCCTCGTTCCACTTCATCCAGCCGGTGTAACCCATTTCATCATGACAGACAAACAGTGGTTTGCCAGTGCCACCCCTGATCACTGTGAGTTCTGCTCCAGCGATATTAATTGTTTCTTCTTTCCAGTTAGCCAATGGTTTCCCCTTGAAAATAGTTAACGAATGAATAAATACCTTGATAGTATTCGATGAATAAATTTATCGTGTGCATCGGCAGTTAACAAGCGCCGGCAAATCATTAAACTGCAGCTGGCCGACACATATACCACATACCGTACTGGCAGTAGCTCCCGGTCGCGCCCTGCTAAATAGCTCTAATCCGCAATTTTTAGACCTCAACTTAAGTTTTTGTCGGCCTTTAATCCACATGAGTTTAAGCTTAGTGCAGAAAAACGAACTTTTCACTGTTGGATGCGTTGACCTAATTCAACCATAGACCATTACAACGAGGCAACCAATAAATTGGGATCACTACTGAGCTAATTCAACGCCATACTTTAACAGTCAGAGTAATCAACAACAGGTCGACTGCCTCACCTTGCCAACCGATAACAAGACTTGTCCGGAGGGTACGTGTTCTGCGACAATGCGCCCCGATTTGTGCACGACGATCAGTGGCCGTGCCCCTTTAAAGCCCATAGATAATATAGCCCATAGATGGCTGTGATGATCTGGGGCGGTATCGCAATCCAGACCGATGTTCAAGTAGCTAATGTTACCCCTGCTGCTGTACCAAACGTGTCCATCTATCACGAAGACCCGTACTTAATTTGGGTGACACACCGATGGGGTAAATTCCTGTCACCCCCCCCCGATGGCTTTAGCTGTAACACAACTATTAACTATCAACTATTAACTATTAACTATTAACTATTAACTATCAAAACTATGACAATTGACAAATCACCGCGTCAGGTTCAGCACCCATTTACAGCACACATGGCGTTTCCCCGCCTCAGGTAATTAATACTATGCTTAGACATTACACAACGACTACCCTGCTAATAGCTGCTGGACTCGGCATTATTTCTGGTTGCAGTGACAAGGTTGTTGAAGACAAGGAGCAAGCAGCCAGGCCAGCTGTTCGAGCGACCATCGTGTCAACGACAAAAATAGAAACTACCATATTAGAGATTACCGAGCCCTCAGTCGGGGCACTGGAAAGTATTTTTGTTCCGGAAGTATCAGCAGAGGTAGAAGGTCGGGTAATCGCTGGTCACGCCAAGGCAGGCGAGCGAGTTACCATTGGTCAATTGCTCGTCGAACTCGATACCGAGGATTACTCCATCGCCGAACGTGCTGCCAAAGCGGAGGCTGCTCAACTCACCGCTCTGTATGCTAATCAACAACGCACCGTCGATCGCTACAACAAGCTGGTCAAAGCCAAACTCATTTCCACAGATCGATATGACGACGCTAAAGCGCAGCTTGACGCTCTCGCAGAACAGCTCAAAGCGGCCCAGGAGCGACTCAAACAAAAACAACGAGGTTTAACCAAAACTCGAGTCATTTCCCCATACACCGGCGTTGTCGATGCCGAGTTAGCCAGCATTGGTGATTTTGTCAAAGTCGGTGACCCCTTACTGCGTATCACCAAGATAGACAAGCTAAGAGCTCGTTTACCTCTGCCTGAAACACTAGCACCCCGAATTTCCCGCGGGCTGGAGGTTAGATTGGTATCACCCTTAGATCCAGATACTGTGGTCGTCGACAAGATCATGGAAATCCGACCGATTGTCGGCACCAGCAACCGGGCTATCGATGTCCTGACTATCGTCGACAATCCAGGAAAATGGCAACCTGGTGCCAGCGTCACCGGCACCATCGTCCTGGAAAAGAAGCCCAACGCGATTACTGTACCACTGGCCTCTGTAGTATTGCGCCCAGCGGGGAAAGTAGTCTATGTGATATCAGATAATATTGCCCGGCAGCAGCTGATCACGACTGGCGAATACATCAATGGTCGAGTTGAAATTACCGCTGGTCTCAAGGGCGATGAAATCATCGCCGTTAATGGTGCCGCCTATCTTACCGACGGTGCCCCCGTCAACGTCTCAAACAGTGACTAAATCATGAATCTCCCGACGCTGTCCATAAATCGTCACGTGCTGACCACCATGCTGTCAGCTGTACTTATATTATTCGGCCTTATTGGCTATTCAAGGGTCGGTGTCGATCGTTTTCCCACCGCTGAATTCCCATTGGTTGCCGTTAAAACGAATCTTGTCGGTGCCAACCCCAGCGTTATCGATGCATCCATAACCAATACCATTGAAACCGCCGTTAACGCCGTACCTGGCATTGAGCATATTTCATCCACCTCGTCACCAGGTAATTCCACGGTAGTAATTACCTTTGACCTCGATAAGGACATTGATGTCGCTTTTGATGAAATCCAGTCGAAGGTCAACCAGATTCTCAACCAGCTACCACCTGATGCAGACCCGCCTATTGTCGCCAAACTGGAATTCGGTGCCTCACCCATCATGTGGCTGGCTCTCGAAGGTGATAGGACCCTCCAGCAACTTAATTCCTACGCCATCAACGTCATCAAAAAAAACCTGGAGACTATTAACGGCGTCGGTGAAATTCTGATTGGTGGTCGTCGCGAACGGACCATTCGAATCAATCTTGACCTCGACAGAATGGCCGCATTTAACGTCACGACCAATGAAATCCTTGACGCTATCCGTAATGAGCATTTTATGATGCCCGGCGGGTTTTTGGTTAGCGGCGAAACCGAGCATATGGTCAAACTCGACATGGAATACCACGACCCCAGAGAGCTGGAAAACCTGGTGGTTGCCTACCGGGACGGCGCCCCCCTGAAGCTGAGCGTCATGGCAGAAATTGAAGATGGCATGGCCGACCCCAGAAGCCTTGCGAGAGTGAACGGCAAGACTACAGTAGGTCTGGGCATCGCAAAGATCGCCAATGCTAACACCGTCGACATCATCGATGAGGCTTATCGACGCATAGAAGAAGTGATCCGACCCCAGTTGCCAGCGGGTATGAACTTAACCATCGCGTCAGACGATTCGTTATTTGTCCGCAACATGGTCAGCGCACTGGAAGAGCATTTGATATTAGGCACTCTCCTTACCGCGCTGGTGGTATGGATGTTTCTCAAAAGTATTCGCTCGACCATTATTATTGGTATTGCCATACCTATCTCTCTATTTGGCTCTGTCGCTGCGATATATTTCTTCGGCTATACCCTTAACTCCATGACTTTGCTTGCCCTGCTCCTGCTGATCGGTATTGTGGTCGATGATGCCATTGTGGTGCTGGAAAATATCTTCCGCCATCGAGAATCCATCGACCCAGACCCGAAAACAGCGGCTATTCACGGCACTGCCGAGGTGGTGTTCCCGGTCCTTGCTGCAACCTTATCGTTGGTGTCGATATTTGTACCGGTCATTTTCATGGGCGGTATTATCGGCCGGTTTTTCTCTTCCTTTGCCGTGGTGGTGACAGTCGGCGTACTGGTATCTTGGTTCGTATCGATGACGCTTACACCTATGCTTTGCTCAAGATTCCTGCAGGTTGAAGAACACCAGGGTGGCCTCTATTACTGGCTGGAAAAAAGCTTCCGTAGCATGGAACGCAATTACGCTAAACTCCTCGGCGTAGCATTGAAATTTCGCTGGACGGTAATCGGTATTACCTGGTTATTAGTGGTAGGTTCAATGTACTTTCTTAAAGATATCGGCAAAGAATTCTCGCCCGATCAGGACGAAGCCAGCTTCATGGTAATTGTCCGCACCCCGCTGGGTTCAGGCATCGAATATTCCAGCGATCGACTCAAAGAAGTCGAAGCGATTCTAGCCTCCCACGACGACGTCATTATGAGTTACTTTTTTGGCCTCGGCACCAGCGGCAGGCAGGTCAACACCGCCATGGGCTTTGTCCGCATGACACCCGCCACAGAGCGAGATCAAAGCCAACAGGAACTCATCAAAGTATTAGCTAAAGAGCTGGCCACGGTACCCGGTGCTCGAGCCTTCCCGGCCCCTATTCCCAAACTAGGCGGAACACGGGGTGAGCCACTGCAATACTCAATTAATGGCCCCAACCTTGACGAAGTCGCCCGCCTCGCCCATTTGCTAGAAAAGAGGCTGCTGGACGTCGAAGGGATGGGCAATATCGATCTCGATCTGAATCTTGAACTGCCTCAATATCAGTTAAAAGTCGACAGCGTCCGCGCAGCTGACCTGGGCTTTTCAACGCGGGATATCGCCCAGGCGGTCAACGTGATGGTGGGCGGTCTCGATGTCGCCAAATATAACGATGACATCGGTGATGGTGAACGCTACGATCTTCGAGTTAAAGCCGCAGACGGGCATTTTCAGTCGGCCCGTGACTTAAACCGAATTTATCTGCGCTCACGCACGGGCAAAATGATCCGTGTTGACACTGTCGCCAAACTGGAAGAAAAGCTCGGTCCAGCCTCAATCTCTCGCTATGACTTGCGCTACTCAGCGCCTTTTTATGGCAAGCCGGTCATGCCACTAGCCGAAGCTATCGATATTGTGCGGAAAATGGGTGAAGAAATACTGCCTATTGGCTATACACTGACCTTTAAGGGCCAATCAGAGGAGTTTGGCAAAACCGCCGCCAATATGCTCTTTGCCTTCACCCTCGCGACAGTACTGCTTTACATGGTCCTGGCCAGCCAGTTCAATTCGTTCATCCAGCCCTTTATTATTATGACTGCGCAACCCCTCGCCATGATCGGTGGCATTGTCGCGTTGTGGTTCACGGGACACACTCTCAATACCTATTCGATGATAGGCCTGGTTCTGCTCGTGGGACTCGTAGCAAAAAACTCCATCTTATTGGTCGATATCACCAATCAGCGGCGGGCTGATGGTCTCGCTATCGATGACGCTCTGCTGGCAGCCTGCCCGATTCGTTTACGACCGGTGCTTATGACGTCATTCACCGTGATTTTGGCTTTGTTACCCGCAGCGCTGGGTTTTGGCGCTGGCCATGAAACCAATGGACCCTTGTCGGTTGCAGTAATTGGCGGCATGCTATCCTCAACCTTACTGACCTTAATCGTAGTACCACCGGTCTATTCAGTTATGGAAGGCTTTATGAAATGGCTACACAGCCGTGTCACGGACGAAGCACCACCAAGTGAACCTGTTACCGATAAATAGCGCACCAACCACAGAGGGCGTGCCGAACTGAGCTCACGGAGGAAATATGCGATTCGATAGTGTGAATTACGAGCTAGTCAACACCACCGCACTGGTGACGCTGGATGAACCCAGTAAGCTTAACGCACTGAGCCCCGGTATTCGTAGCGGATTAATTACCGCACTAGCCAGGGCCGATGAAGACCCCCAGGTCCGAGCGATTATTATTACGGGCGCAGGCGATAAATCATTTTGTGCCGGTGCGGACATCAGTGGTTTTAAATTTACTACCACCTATGCCAAACAATTCATAGATAAAGTCATTGATGTACTGGCATTACCTGAGAACACCACTAAACCCGTGATTGCAGCCGTTAACGGCTACGCGTTCGGAGGTGGCTTTGAAATTGCCATTGCATCCGATTTTGTTATTGCCTCTGAACAGGCTAAATTTGGCGTTCCCGAGATTCAGTTAGGCCTGCTGCCGGGCTTTGCCATTGTTCGACTTGCCGAATTGGTTGGCCGACAGATGGCAAAATACCTCAGTATGATGGGCGAGCCGATCTCGGCAATGGAAGCCAAAGACCTCGGCCTGGTACTTAAGGTGGTAGCCCATAATGAACTATTAGATCAGGCTTTTGAGCTAGCAGAAAAACTGGCCAAAAAGCCGCAGATGGCTATCCGCTACGCAAAATCTGTCTACAATCGAGAACTGGGCGGGGCTGATATCACCTATGCCAAAGATGTCATGCCTTTTCTGTTTCTTGACGAAGACACCCAGGAAGGCGTCACTGCCTTTAGAGAAAAACGCCAACCGAAATTTAAGTAGAAAATTAAGGCAATCCTGGTATCTCTAGAACCTCTCTTCTCTGAAAGAGAACCACTTCCGAGCAAGTCTAGAAGGCTAACAGGCATGATGAACTGCCTGTTTCCACTCAACTGAGTTTCAGCTCTGGCCTATAACTGGCTAAAACGTGCCGGGGAACTCACCACCATCAAGTAGAATATTCTGGCCCGACATATATCCACTTAACGCACCACATAAAAAGGCACAGGCTGCGCCAAATTCTTCACAGGTACCCAGACGGCCAGCCGGATTTTCAGCAAAGTAACCTTCTATATACTGATCAACATCCATGGCTTCGCATCGTGCGAGGTAGCCTAGATACCCCTTACCACGGTCAGTATCGAACAAGCCCGGTAATAAGTTATTAATGGTGACATTTTGACGCACAAATTCTCGCGCCAGACCCGCTACCCAACCGGTCAACCCAGCCCGAGCGCCGTTGGACAAACCCAGACCCGGCATCGGCTTTTTTACCGAGATACTGGTGATATTGACGATTCGACCAAATCGTCGCTCAGCCATACCGTCAACGGTACGCCGTATCATATCAATCGATGAAAACATGTTGCTATTAATGGCGTCGAACCATTCTTTCTGAGCCCAGTCACGGAAATCTCCAGGCGGGGGGCCACCGGCATTGTTGACCAGGATATCCGGCTGCGGACAGGCGGATATTATTGCATCGCGCCCACTGTCACTGGTCACATCGGCAACCACAGTGGAAACCTTTGCCTTGCTAAGTTTTTGTATTTCTCGACGGGCAAACTCCAGGGGTTCGGCAGTCCGCGCTACAAGCGTAACCTCAACGCCTTCCCCAGCTAATGCCAGAGCGCACCCCTTACCCAGGCCCCTGCTGGCGCCGCAAACGATAGCCCGACGACCTTCGATACCTAAATTCATACCAGCGAACCCTAACCTATATTCGTTATTGCTAAGACCCAAAAATTTGACTGGTCACTCATGGCACAAACGAGTAAATTACAACCAGCGACAATTCCTGGAAAACTGTGTGCGTAAAAACTCCATTTGATCAGCGAGTATGCGGCGTGAATTAATCAAGGCCAGATATTCAGCATTGTTTGGCCGGTAAGGTAACGCGACCAGTTCCATCGAAATATCCTCCAGCCTGCGATTACCTTTATGCTGGTTACAGCGCCGACAGGCAGCAACGACATTTTCCCAACGATCAGTGCCACCACGAGACAGTGGAATAACATGATCACGAGTCAATTGATGTTGAGGGAATTCACGGGCGCAATATAAACAGAGATGATTATCCCGGGCAAATAAAGCACTGTTTGATAAAGGGTAAATGGATCGGGGCCGTGCTAGTTGAGCACCACCGCAGGCGATAATGCTGGGTAATTCAACAATTGTCTGCCGACCAGTAATCCGGGACCGGCCGCCATGCACCCGGTGCACCACGTCACCCAAACTCCAGGTCACCAACTCCCTGGAATATAGACAAACCGCGATCTGCCAACCAACCCACTCAATGGGTTGGCCCGCCAGGTTTAAGCGTAAAATTTTGGAATGCATCAAATCTGTCCGCCTGTTCTTTAATTCTACTTTATGATTATTTACGACAACTGCTGGTTGAGGCCTGCCCTTTTCCCTTTATTGAAAGAAGCTACAAAACATTCCTATTGCATCACTCTGCGCCAATACTCTTCTAGGCAGGCACGGTCGACAAGCCTTAGAATAAAACAAGTCCTGCCTAAAACCTATAATTTACTTGTGGTAAGCAGAGCACTTATCAGGTAAGTAAAAGTACACTAAGCTATGCTCAAGACTAAATATCTGGCCTCAACCGCCTGTCAAAACCCAGCTTTTACAAAATCGGGGCAAAAAAACGCCCCTTAACCGGAAAGGACAAGGGGCGTATCGATCAGTAGCAGTGACGTATGTCTTCCATGGACGTCTTGTTTTGGCCTATTCCCTAATCTGGCCGTTTGCAGAAACGGTCTTTTCGACCCTGAGACCTGGACTGCTTATTTTCCTTTCTGGTCTCAACAGCAAACAGGAGCATCCATACAGACAACCCACCCTGTAACAAGCTTTCCCTGGTAAAAATGGTTCGACCGGATGTTGTCCCTAACAACTCCTTTTTCCGGTATATAAAAATCTCGCCAATCCTCGGCACCGAACCATAGTCACTTCCGTGTGCATCACGTCCATGCCTGGTGCATAATGCGCCCCTGGATTCAGTCGTGCTACTGGGAAAAACTACCAAGCTTACGAAAGAGATATCCTACAATAAACCAAAGGCATAAAGGCTAAACACCAGGTAATCACAGCTAACGCAGTCTTATTGAGGCCGCTTATCCTATGGTAATACACTTATGGCAACACGAAAAAAAACTATAAATTTTGAAGCCAGTCTGGAACAACTTGAAAGCATTGTCGAGACTCTTGAAGAGGGCAATTTAGGCCTGGAAGAGTCCCTCAAATCCTTCGAAAAAGGCATCAAGATCACTCGAGATTGCCAATCAGCGCTACAAAACGCCGAGCAACGCGTTCGCCTACTGACCACCGGGCCCGACGGGGAGGTAGTCAGCTCTGCCTTGACTTCCGAGACCGACGAGTGACTCTGGACATTGAAACCTTTCTCGCCACCTGTCGCAAACGTACTAATCTCCTGCTGGAAGACTGTTTACTAAATAACGAGGCAGAGTCGAGACTTATCGAGGCCATTCGCTACGCCACTCTCGGTAATGCCAAGCGCATCAGACCCTGTCTGGTCTACGCTGGAGCAGGACTAGCCGCAAATTCTTCTCGTCCACCCGGCGAGCCTTACAGTGACTTCACCTACTCTAATGCCATCGATAAAACTGCTTGCGCCATTGAATTGATCCATACCTACTCCTTGATTCACGACGATCTACCGGCTATGGATGACGATGACCTTCGCCGTGGTAAAGCCACCTGCCATATCGTCTACGACGAAGCGACTGCCATATTAGCCGGAGATGCTCTGCAAAGCCTCGCTTTTGAACAGCTTAGTCTTATCGACGATATTCCACCAGCGCAGGTCCTTATGCTCATCCAGCGCTTATCTCAGGCCAGCGGCATGAAAGGTATGGTGCTTGGGCAAGCTATGGACCTGAACGCAACCAATGATTCTGTCGAAATAGCGTACATTGAGACTATGCACAGGCATAAAACCGCCGACTTAATTGCCGCTAGTGTCGTCATGGGGGCATTAAGTAACGGCAGTGCAAATGACAGTACCCTACAAGCCTTGCACAATTATGGAACGAATATTGGTCTGGCTTTTCAGGTCAGAGACGACATCCTCGATGAACTCGGTGACACTGAAACACTCGGCAAAACAGCGGGGGCTGACGCAGCTCTACACAAAAACACCTACACTTCCTTACTGGGCATCGAGCGTTCAAAAACTTTCCTCAATGAACTACTGGAGCAAAGCCTCATGGCGCTGGATGGTTTCGGTGACCAGGCCGCAGACCTGAGAAATATCGCCCACTTCGTGGTGCAGCGGGTGTTCTGAACATCCATCTTTCGGGCATCCATCTACCTCGGATCAGCTGATTTTTTGGGCTTTTTTTGGTGTAGAATTGCCGCCTTAGAAAACTCAGCTGCGATGCGATGACCGCTTCTTATTCAGACATTCCCCCCACGCGCCCGCAGACACCCCTACTGGACCTTATTGACCGCCCGGATCAACTCCGTCTCCTTCCAGAACACAAGCTCAACCAGGTCGCTGACGAATTACGCGCTTACCTGCTCTATTCTGTAGGGCAAACTGGTGGCCATTTTGGTGCTGGTTTGGGTGTCGTCGAACTCACCGTCGCCCTGCATTATGTATTTAACACGCCGGATGACAAATTAGTGTGGGACGTTGGTCATCAGACCTACCCCCATAAAATTCTCTGCGGTCGGCGCCAGCAATTGCTCACCATTCGCCAGCCCGGCGGTTTATCTGGCTTCCCAAAGCGCGCCGAAAGTAATTTCGATGCGTTCGGCGTCGGTCACTCCAGCACCTCGCTTAGTGCTGCGCTAGGCATGAAAATCGCCAACACCATGAACGGTACGAATAATCGCGCCATCGCCGTTATCGGTGACGGCGCGATGACGGCAGGGATGGCCATTGAAGCCCTCAACCATATCGCCCATGTCGATGAAGACCTGCTCGTTGTCCTCAACGACAACAATATGTCGATCTCTAAAAATGTTGGCGGCCTGGCTACTTATTTTTCTAAACTCTGGTCTAGCAAACCCTATAATTTATTCCGTGAAAGTACCAAACGCCTACTGAAAGCTTTCCCTTCCACCAGCGGGATAATCAGAAAAACTGAAGAACTGATGAAAGCCCTGGTCGCGCCCGGAATAATCTTCGAAGAGCTGGGTTTCACCTATATCGGCCCCATTGACGGTCACAACATTACGCTACTCGTGAAGACACTGGAAAATCTCAAAAAGATTACCGGCCCAGTGCTACTACATGTTGCTACCAGCAAGGGCAAAGGCTTTATCCCGGCCGAACAGGACCCTATCGGTTACCACGCCATCAACAAGATGAAGCCAGCGGCAAAACCGGGCCAACAAACTGCTATCGATGAAACTGCACCGAAAGGCAAAAAATACCAGCAAGTATTTGGCGACTGGTTGTGCGATATGCGTGAGCAGAACTCAGACCTCGTAGCGATCACACCGGCCATGAGTGAAGGTTCGGGCATGACAGAATTTGCCCAGCGCTTCCCGGAACATTTCCATGACGTGGCAATTGCCGAGCAGCATGCTGTCACTCTGGCTGCCGGTTTTGCCTGCGAAAACAAAAAGCCTGTGGTAGCTATTTATTCAACCTTTCTACAGCGTGCTTATGACCAGCTCATTCACGATGTTGCGCTGCAAAATCTCGATGTACTATTTGCCATTGATCGAGCCGGTCTGGTCGGTGAAGACGGTGCCACTCACGCCGGTAGTTTTGATATCAGCTTTCTCCGCTGTGTGCCCAACATGATCGTAATGACGCCATCTGACGAAAACGAAGCCCGCCAATTGCTCTACACCGGTTTTATGCATCCCGGCCCAGTAGCAGTTCGCTATCCAAGAGGCACCGGCCCAGGCGCTCAGATTGAACCGTTAATGTCGGCTGTACCGATCGGTAAAGGCACAGTGCGTCGTACAGGTCAGCGAGTCGCTATACTCAACTTTGGCGCACTTTTGCCCGCAGCAATGGCAGCAGCAAAAGCCCTCGATACTACCGTCGTCGATATGCGTTTTGTCAAACCCCTCGACGAAACGCTAATAACAGAACTGGTTCAAAATCATCAGCTCCTGGTAACTTTGGAAGAAAATGCTATTGCTGGCGGTGCCGGGTCGGCCGTCAGTGAATATCTGGCAACGATAGGAATCACCTGCTCAGTATTACATCTCGGGCTACCTGATCAATTTATGGATCACAATAATCACGAGACGCAAATTGAACTTGCCGGGCTCGACGAGGCTGGTATTACTAAATCCATCGTCGAGCGTCTTAACCAGTTAACCCCGACCGAGAACTAAGTGCTAATCAAACAGGCGCCGAAAGGGCGGCAGAGAATCAAGCAGTTGTCGACCATAAAATTTGGTCAATAAGCGCCGATCCAAAATAGTCACCCGCCCAGTATCAGATTCATTACGCAACAACCTGCCGCAAGCCTGGATCAATCGCAATGAGGCCCCAGGCAGTGTCAGCTCTCTAAAGGCATTGCCACCCTGAGCCTCAATCCATTCAGCCAGCGCAGCTTGCAGCGGGTCATCAGGTACGGCGAATGGTAGTTTGGCGATCACCACATGCTTGCAATAATTACCTGGTAAATCCATCCCCTCCGCAAAACTGGCCAGGCCAAAAAGAACACTATCTTGCCCATCATCGATGCTCTGCCGATGTCGATTTACCATCTCAGCGATACTTAAATCACCTTGCACCAGCAATTGACAGGGCAAGTCTTCTTTTAAAATCTCAGCCACGTCATTCATTTGCCGCCGAGACGAAAAAAGCACCAGACTACCTATAGCCGACAAAGGCTCAGTGCCTCCATTTACAGAGTCATTAAACAAAGCGTTATCACTGAGGACTTCGGATAGGTACTCGCCTACAGCAACCGTGTGAGCCGCTGCCTGACCACCGTCAGCACCGATATCAGGAACCACCAGAACCCCAGCCTGAGCATAATCAAAAGCCACCGGTACGGACACGCAAGCGACGGCCTCACCTCCCCGGGTGTTATCCGAAGCTTCGTCATTAAGACCAAGATCACGGCAAACCTGAGTAAAGCTACCCATGCTTTGCAAAGTAGCTGAGGTGGCAATGCCCGCGTAACAACGTTGCCAGAGGATATCTTTCAGGGTCGGCCCTGCAATAATCGGTGACACAGAGACGCGAATATCTCCGTTATCTTCGAGGCTAAGCCATTTGGCGGTGGGCAGCGACGGGGGATCAAGGCGGGCCATAGCAGACCAGCAATCGGAAACCCCATTAGCCCTTCTCAACCATTGCCCAACATGCTGATAATGCTGCTCAATATCGACATTTGGCACCGACGACAAGGTGTTATCCATGGCTTTATCGAGCACCTGGTGCAAACCGTCAAGACGACTTTCGAGGCGCACGAACAAAGCCGACAGCTGTGCGCATAGAGCCCGGATATCATCATCCATCTGGCCGTTGGGAAAGCGGTACTGGCTACCATGTTCTCGATCATTTTCAAGCAGCAGCGCTTCAAAAACCGGCAAGCTCTGCTTAACTGGCAGACGCGCAATTTTACTGATGTCAAGGCACTGCTCAACATGCTCCTGAATCCCCGAAACACCGGCTAGAGCAGCGGCCATCGCCGGTAGCGATTTTTCGATCTGCTCCAGCCATTGGGCGGTGGCCGTAAGTCGTGAAAAGCTGGCAAAATGATTGAGTGCGGTATCAGCAAGTTTGTGGGCTTCATCGAAGATATAAATACAGTCTTCGGGGGCAGGTAGAATTACCCCGCCGCCAAGCATTAAATCGGCCAGAACAAGATCGTGATTAGCAACGATACAGTCAGCATCATCCATCGCCGCTCGGGCCTGAAAAAAACAGCATTCACTGAACATGCGGCAGCGGAAACTCAAACACTGATTCCGATCAACCGTCAGCGCCTGCCATGTCAACTCTGGTACGGTTTGTGACCAACTGTCTCGATCACCATTCCACCGATCTTCGGTGAGTGCCGTGGCCATTTGCTCCAGTAATGTGCGGTTGTCGGCATCGGGACGCAGGCTAATCTCATCCTCGTACAGGGTCAGCCCCGCTTGATTAGCCGCCAGACCATCCTGGTTTTGCTGTAAACGCAAAGGACACAGATAACGCCCCCGCCCTTTCGCCAGCGCGCAGCTGTAATCCCAGCCGGTAGCCGCCATCACATCGGGAATATCTCGTTCGGCCAACTGCCCCTGGAGGGCAACAGTCCCCGTAGCGACCACCACTTTCTTACCCAGCTCATGGGCTATGGGCAATACGGACAACAAATAGGAAGCAGTTTTACCCGTACCGGTTCCGGCTTCGATGACAATGACCCCATTGGCAGAGGTTCTCAGACCTTCAGCATCTGATTCTATCGAGCCCAAAAACGAGGCTATGCGGCCCACCATTTGCTTTTGGCCAAGACGTCCACGGAAGTCTTTGGTTTTCAAAAAGGCGCGATAACCATCCTGAATGGTAGCCTTGAGTTCCTCACTTAGCACCCGTTATCCCTTCAATTCCTTATGTCTTAACGCCACAACCTGCCTCTAGACGGTATTTAACCGGATTAGCATAAGCAGAGAGCATTATTCTTTTCTGCTCAGCAGATAAATTAGACAGGCGCTTTTGCAGCTGGCCACGCTTGGTAGTCCAGTCAACATCACTCCAGGCCTGCTTCCAAGCCTGTATCGCAGAGTTGTCTCCATATAACTGTTCATAGGCAATCAAATGACTAGCCTGCAAACGATAATTGGTCCTGATTTGCTGATCGATAGCCGCTGCAGCTGCACCGGCATCACTGTAGGGCTCCGTCAATTCATCGCCAAAAACAACCTCAATATGACCTTTTTCACCGACAATCCCCTGGTAAATACTGTCGATATCCTCGTGCTCGGCTTTTATATAGCTGCCCTGGGTTTCCAGAGCACAAAGCTCTCTGGCCTTAGCCACATCACAGGGATCCCACTCATAGGATATCGAAACGGGGATAATAGGAAGCTCAGCTATAGCATCACTAAAGCTTTGCTGACGGGGTTTGTTTAAGACCAGCATCTTCAACAATGCGGTCTCAGTAGTATCGATACCATCCTTTGCGCGACCTTCTCGTTGCGCTATCCAGATAGACTGATTATCGACTTTTAGCGTGTGATGAATATAAGCCGATAATTGTTTCAGAGCCGCCAGCTTTTCTCTCCGCGCCGTAGCAGAACGATTAACAATAAAACTCTTATTGAGACGCATAAGGTCAGATGTAAATGGTTTGGTTAGTAGGTTATCGCCAATGGCAATACGGGTCGTATCCATACCGCACTCATTGAGTGCGTAATTCACCATAACCGGATCCATAGCGATATCTCGGTGATTACAGACGAATAAATAAGCCTTCTGGCCGCCTGTACTCGGATCTTGAACACCAACTAACTTATCAAGCCCGCTGACAGTGATGCCATCGGCGACCCGATCAAGCAGCGCATCTAATTGTTCAGCGATTAACTCCTGACATTGCCTAACGCTATGTAGGTGGCCAAACTCCCGACCCAGCACACGATGGACCGCACGGTGGATCAACGTAGAAACTACAGGCCTTAAGAAACGCGGTAGCCGATCCATCAAGCGTGGGAATTTCATTCGCGCAAGGGTCGCAATAAACTCCTGATCATCGACCAGACGCGCCACCACCATTGCTATTTCATCATCTCGATAGGGGCGTATCTCTTCAAAATTAAAGACGCTGTCTTCGATGCTCATCACTCAAGGCCCCGCAGATGAGCGCCGTATTTGCTTATCATCAAATATCTACCCGTTAAATAGTGGATCTAACAAGAACAGGATCAACCAGCTAAGGGCTTGAGCCGGGGATCACGAGAATTGTGCCAGGGAATGCGCTGTTCATGTTTTTCAAGCAGTGAGGTAACGTCAAGGATCAGTGCAAACAGCGCCATTCTGACCAGAAGTCCATTATCGGTCTGGCGGAATATCGCCAGGTTTGGATTTGCATCAAGGTCGCTGTCCAGCTCATTGGCCTCGGCCCTCGAATCCCGTGGCAATGGATGCATGATGACAGTGTTCGGATCACAGTGTTTAGTATATATGGCCTGATTGAGTCTGAAGCGGCCCCGGTAAAGATCGGCTTCTGCTCGGTCAGAAAAACGTTCTTCCTGGATTCTTGTCGAATAAACAATATCCACATCGGTAATACTAGCTTCAAGGCTTTCAGTCACCGTGACACCATGTCCTGCTGCTTTCAATAGTTCAACCAGCTCGGTAGGCATTGCAAGCTCTGTGGGCGACACCAACACCACCCGAATATTAGTAAACAGGGACAGTAATTTACACAGGGAATGCACCGTACGTCCGTATTTCAAATCTCCTACCATAGCAATACGAAGGTGGTCGATACCTCGACCTCGCGCCAACAACTCTTTCTCTATGGTGTATAAATCGAGTAAAGCCTGGCTGGGATGCTCGTTGCTGCCATCACCACCATTGATCACTGGCACCCGACTCGCCGAAGCAAATTTAGCGACTGAACCGGGTTCAGGATGGCGCATACAGATCACGTCACTAAACCCGGACAACACCCTTGCAGTATCTTCCAGTGATTCTCCTTTAATCAAAGAGGAGCTGTCCATACCCACAGATTCGCGGACTTCGCCGCCGAGTAGATTAAAGGCTGACCCAAAACTGATACGAGTTCGGGTGCTGGCCTCAAAAAACATATTGCCCAGAATTGCCCCTTCCAGCACGCGCGTTAATTTAGTTCTTTGAGCGTAGGGTTCCATTCGATCAGCAGTGCGGAAGACCCGTTCGATATCTTCACGTTGAAATTGCTGAATGGACAGGATATGTGCGCCGGGAAATTCCACTGGATAGCCTGTTAAATGAGTGACCGTAATTTTATCGCTTTTCTCAGGCCGCAACCAGCGAGGGTTACAGCGAGACCTGTTAAGGTTTATTTATCAGGTAAGCACCCCACTGACGTAAGGCCTGCAACACAGCTTTATCCTGGTCGTTATTTTCCGGGCGCCTTTCGAGCTCATCAAGTTCTTTATTATAAACACCGATATTCAATAAACCCGGCGCATCGCCGTGCAACCATTTATGACGTAAATTTGACCAGCGATCACTTTCCGCTGAGTTCAACGTTTCCGGTGCATAGCGAGCACGATAGCGGAACAGCAACTCGCGATAACGCTGGTCGTGAAATTCAATATCGCTGCCAACAAGCTTATCTGGAGCATTAGCACGCACACGGGCGAGTAATGGACGATCTCTGTCCGGTATAAAGCCCTCGTAGAGTGCCGACTCGGCATCGCTCGCGTCCCCATATTCAGGATTTGCAAAAACCGCCTGGACCTTTTCTCTAATGTCATGACTGCGTAAACGGCGATAATTGGTTTCACAACGCTCGAGGTCTATATCCAGACGCTGAGCAGCAGATTGGTCGAGCAATTTTGTAGTCGCTACCACAGGACAGCGGTTCATATGTATGCCCTTTAAAGCGACTCTCTCTGCATCACTGGGTAATTCTGTAGTCGGTGTGAATAGCCGCTCCCTCAAGGTATCGCTATCGAGGGTTAATATCAGGTCTGGATCAGACATCAAATTGACCGCCACAAGAGCGTTACGATTTGTCGGGTGAACACAAACCGGCATCATAATCGCCAGATAACTATTATTACGAGGCAAACGAGAAGATACGTGCAGGAAAGGCTTACGCTCAGAAACATTAATTAACGACGCAACCTGCTGCTTTGAACGATGACCATAAACATAATCGTACAGTTTTGGCTGCTGGGTCTTGACTAGCTTAGCTACTGCTATGGTCGCATAGACATCAGACAGCGCATCATGAGCTGCTCCGTGGTCCAGACCATTGGCAGCAGTCAGGTCTTCCAGCCGAAAACTCGGCGTGCCGTCTTCGTGATCAGGCCATTCGATTCCCTCTGGCCGCAAAGCCCGCGTCAGCCTCAGCATATCGATAATATCCCAGCGGGAATTACCGTTTTTCCACTCCCGTTCATAGGGATCATAAAAGTTGCGATACAGGGCGAAGCGAGTCACCTCATCATCAAAACGGATACTATTATAGCCAACACCGCAGGTACCCGGCTTAGCGAGCTCTCGATGAATAGCTGCCACAAACGCCGGTTCCGATTGCCCTTTTTCCATAACAAATTGAGGAGTTAACCCGGTAACCAGGCTAGCCTGAGGGTGAGGCAAACGATCGAGGGGTGGCAAACAATAATGGGTGAGTGGCTCGCCAATAATAGTCAGTTCTGGATCGGTTCTAACACCAGCGAACTGTATAGGTCGATCCCAGGCGGGATCAACGCCTGTTGTTTCGTAATCATGCCAGTAGAGTGTCGCGCTCATCTCTTTTGCCAACGCTTGATAATCATTCGTCCCTGGTTAAGTTTTTTCCGGTCTGAATTTACCGGATTTGAGTAAACAAATGATTGATACTCCTGTCACCAGATGCGTGAAAAAGCAAAAAAAAACGGCATCGTTAAATGCCGTTTTTTCTAGATGCTGACCCTTAGTAAGGCTCTAAGCATACTTGGGACTACAATAATCGAGACTGATTAGTCGACAACCACCTCAGTATAAGTCATTTCGCCAATAACACGTCGATTACGCGCACGCCCTTCAGCGGTAGCGTTGTCAGCTATTGGGCGACTTTCACCATAGCCTACGGTAGAAATACGATCTGGGTTTATCCCGTAGTCTGCCGCTAACTTAGCTTCAACAGCAATAACACGGCGCTCTGACAGGCCCTGGTTATACTTATCGGTTCCTATTGAATCGGTATGCCCTTCCAGAACCAGGTCGATGTCTTCATGAACTTTCATAGCTTTGGCCACAGCTTCTAGCTCATCGCCATAGATCGCGCGAACAACCGCTTTATCAAATTCAAATTCAACGTTCAGACGCACCGTAATAGAGCGCGTTTCTGGTGGTGCCTTAGGCGCTGGAACATATTCTGGCTCAGGCACGACTGCAGCGGCCACGGGCTCAGGGGTCGGCGGGTTAAAGTAGTAATTAAGCGCCAGATTGACAGCACCATCGTTAATGCCTTCGTGCCCTTCCCTTACCTGATGCAGGAAGCGAACATCACCACGGAATTCCCAATGGGTGTCAAGCATTTTGGAAAGCCCAAAACCGACGCTACCCTGGTGTGTATATTTCTGGTCAGGGTTCAACGTTGGACCAGAGGAGCTGACATCCTGTTCGTAATACACAGCACCCAATGTGAAATAAGGGCGCCAACTGTCAGTATCCTCACCAAACCAGTAATAAAAATCCAGTTTTGCGAGTTCCAGGTCAGAGTTCGCAATTTCAGTACCAACCCCCAGTTCGAGAGCCCAGTCATTGAAAAAGCGATAACCCACGTTCAGACCGCCGACTATGGCTTCCTCTCCACCGCCGATATAACGATCACTATCAAGATAATAACCGGTTAGGGACGGTCCCATATATAAACCTTCATTTGCATTGACATGCATAGTGGTAGCCAACAACGCAGCGCCCGCTACAGAAATAATTTTACGCATCTTTCTCTCCTTTCCTCAATAACGGCCCAAAGCCGTAAATGTCTTCCCAAAACTCATATTGAACCGCACAAGTACAGTTATAGTCTATTCACTGCCTCACGAGGTCGGTCTACCAGCGCGGGATTATACACCGTATAACCACCTATGCTAATTTTTTCTCGATCAAATAACAAGATTTTACATTTATATTTTAATGCGTTACCAAAGATTTCACCTAATTTTATTAACATGCATCAGAGATATTACGAACCCAGGCGGCACGCATTTTTTCGAGGTCTGGTATCAATATCATGATATTAAATCCAGCGCGCGCTCTTCCATAATGGCCTGCCATTTCTCTGGTCCGTTTTGGTGAACCGAGTTACCCTCG
The DNA here is from genome assembly GCA_942492235.1 of uncultured Gammaproteobacteria bacterium. Lineage (GTDB taxonomy): Bacteria > Pseudomonadota > Gammaproteobacteria > Pseudomonadales > Porticoccaceae > HB2-32-21. Next base: position 65,419 of record CALODO010000024.1, on the reverse strand, counting down.
CTATCAACAGCAACGGTAACCGGCATATCAATTACCTCAAACTCGTAGACCGCTTCCATGCCTAATTCCGGGAAAGCCACCACTTTTGCCCCGATAATGGCTTTCGATACCAGGTAAGCCGCACCCCCTACGGCCATCAAGTAAACCGCCTTCTTATCACGGATGGCGTTTATCGCAACCGGCCCGCGCTCAGCCTTGCCAACCATACCAATCAAGCCCGTTTCTTCCAACATCGTGCGTGTGAATTTGTCCATTCGCGTAGCGGTAGTCGGGCCTGCAGGCCCAACGACTTCATCCCGTACCGGGTCAACCGGCCCAACGTAGTAGATAAAGCGATTGGTAAAATCAACCGGTAAGGGTTCTCCCTTAGCTAGCATATCAATGATTTTTTTATGGGCCGCATCGCGTCCAGTCAAAAGCTTTCCGGATAGCAACACCGTCTCACCAGGCTGCCAATCGCGAATGTCTGTTGCGCTGACCTCATCTAAATTAACCCGCCTGACCTGATCGTCGACTTCCCAAGCTATATCTGGCCAGTCATCGATGCTCGGTGGTGTGAAAGTAACCGGGCCAGAGCCATCTAGGGTAAAGTGAATATGTCTGGTTGCCGCGCAGTTTGGAATCATTGCTACGGCTTTATTCGCTGCGTGAGTCGGATACTCCTTAACCTTGACATCCAGCACAGTTGTTAAGCCACCCAGGCCCTGTGCACCAATTCCCAGCTGATTAACCGCTTCGATCAACTCCAGGCGTAATTCTTCACCACGATTTTCGGGCCCTTTAGCCACCAATTCCTGAATATTGATGGGATCAAATAAAGATTCCTTAGCCATCAACATGGCCTTTTCGGCGGTGCCACCGACACCAATACCGAGCATACCAGGCGGGCACCAGCCAGCACCCATTTTTGGCACTTGCTCTACTACCCAGTCAACAATCGAATCGGAGGGGTTGAGCATCGCGAACTTGGCCTTGGCTTCAGAGCCGCCTCCCTTGGCCGCAAGATAAATTTCCAGCCTTTCACCAGCTACCATCTCGTAATGAATCACTGCCGGCGTATTATCACCGGTATTTTTCCTGGCGCCGTCCGGGTCGTCCAGAATCGAAGCTCGGAGAATGTTTTCCGGCATTAGATAGGCTCGACGTACGCCTTCATTAATCATATCGGTGACATTCATCTCACCCAGCCATTGCACCCCCATACCGACTTTAACCAGAACGGTAACAATGCCAGTGTCCTGACAAATCGGGCGATGTCCAAGCGCACACATCCTGGAGTTCACCAGTATCTGGGCCATGGCGTCTCTGGCGGCCTCAGACTCTTCTTTAAGGTAAGCTTGATGCACCGCTTGAATAAAATCTACCGGATGGTAATAGGATATGTACTGCAAGGCATCGGCGACGCCCTGTATTAAATCGTCTTGACGAATTACGGCCATCGTTAATCATCCCTCACTATCAAATTTCCACCACAACGCTCTACCGCCACTTCTGGAAGCAAGGTATTCGATCCCTCACAGTCTGTTATGGTGAGGCAGGAGCCTGCCGCAGTGCGTCTAAAGACTGGTTAGTCTGCCGACGAAAGGCATCGATAGACTTAATCGCGTTTTCTGTATCCATAAGCCTGTTTTCAAAGCCGCGTTGTTTTTGGTCCACCGACTGAAGTATCTTCTGTTGCGAGTTACTCAACCTGTCGACCCGCTCATCGAGCTCATCAAACCTCGCCACCGTAGCAAGCGTATCGCTACCCAGCTGATCGAGTCTAGCAGACAATTTTTTCTGCTCGACGCCTCTTGTAGACACTATTTTCTCTAATTTCTGAAGCGCTGTAACACTCTGCGCAATACTTTCCTCTACCGCATTAATGGCTTTTTTGTTGCGATCGTTAGCCACACCCCACAATTTCTTAATTTCTGACCAATGTTTGGTTAGCTCAGTCTGCTGATCGCTTAATTTCACCGACAATGCCGCACCAGATTGACTCAGTGATTCATCGGTGGAATCAATTTTGGCTGCCAGGTCGTCGAATCGCTGTTGTAGCAGGGCCTGAGCCTGACTTTGCTGCCATGAGAACCAGCCCAGACCACCCAGACAGACACTCAGCAGGAGGATGATCAATAATAGTATTGGACTATCCGTTTTAGCTTTGCCCGGTTTCGTATTACCAATGCGGCTACTGTGACGATCGGCAAAACCATCTCGATTATGGACTTGCGGTGGTTCGCCGAGGTCGCCGTCGCGTCGAGCAACAATGGGATCACGACGCGGCACATTTTCTTCTGCCATAAAGACCAAACCCAGGGGGTAACAAATTGGTCGCAATTATACACATTGCAACCGGATTCAGAGACAAAAAAACCGGCCACTAGAGCCGGTTTTTTTGTCAGTACCGAGATAATCTATAACAGGTTTACAGTAGCTTTAGCATTAAGACCATCACCACTGTCAAACCGATACTGCTATGAATAACACCCTTAACCGTGGTCATGGGACCTTGCTTACCAACAATCGCATTCACTTCAAGCGCTGCGATCAAAGCCAGCACAGCATAGAGCCCCACACCGCCGCCGGTACCGCTTAGTATAGAGTCAGCACTGTAACCCATATGCGGAGAGGCCAACATGCAGTAGGCCATTGGCGCAGAAAGCAAAGTGTTCGTGCGCGAAGCCAGCAGCGCCTTAGCCCCCGCTGCAGGTGCATCGCCGCCTTCAACAATACCAAGAGCAATTTTCTGATTAGGCCAGATAATCAACCAGACATTAAGGAACATGAGGGTACCCATCAGCGCGCCAGCAACAATGTATTCGTTCATAACACCTTGCTTTTGAACATTCATCAACAGGACAACACCCGTGATAAAGGTAAACATCGCACCCCACCGGAACCACCACAGCGCACTCGGTGCCAGTTTGGCTTTAGCGTCTGACAGACCTTCTGGACTAGCCTGCTTGAAATAACCTCCTTGTACAAAGTTAAAGTAGTACAACAGACCAATCCAGGTTATACCGAACAACAGGTGCCCCCAGCGAAACAGGAAGTTAACAAACTCCATTGACGTAAAGTTTTCCATTCAATTCACCTTTTTTGATTGATTGATAGTTTTGTCTAATTGTTTTTGTATAGTCGAAGACGGCACCGTTCGATTCTTTCTCATCACGCTAGCCCGAAGTCAAAAGCCACGACCTCAGGGCCAGAACCATAAGCAAAACCGCCTCTAAAATATCGATGGGCAACGCCCTCGAGAACTCCACTTGCCTTGAATCTAAAGGCATCTCTAATCGTAGTGGCTGCTACAGGTACCCATTCTAGACACAAATGCAATATAAAAAAACCACATAAATTATCAGACTACATTCGCCCCTTAACGCAATAGGCTAGTAGCAATGGTCAATTGTAATTCGACACTCAAAAAACCCCGCAGTGCGGGGTTTTTTGTTTTAGTACCAAAAGGCTGAGTGAAAAACAGCTTACATCATGCCGCCCATTCCACCCATACCGCCCATGCCACCCATACCGCCCATGCCACCCATATCAGGCATACCACCGGCATCGTCATCACTCGGTGCATCACTGATCATTGCTTCAGTAGTCAGCATCAAACCAGCGATAGAAGCAGCACCCTGTAGCGCAGTGCGGGTAACTTTTGCTGGATCGAGGATACCTAATTTGATCATGTCACCATACTCGCCAGTCGCCGCATTGTAACCATAGTTACCCTTCTTGGCTTTGACTTCATTAACGACTACAGAGCCTTCGGCACCGGCATTTTCAACGATTTGTCGCAATGGCGCTTCCATCGCGCGTCGGGCAATACGGATACCAACGTTTTGATCGTTATTGTCGCCTTCTATATCTTTAATGGCCTGTAAGACACGGATCAGGGCAACACCACCACCGGCAACCACACCTTCTTCGACCGCAGCTCGTGTTGAATGCAGTGCGTCTTCTACGCGTGCTTTCTTCTCTTTCATTTCCACTTCAGTGGCTGCACCAACCTTGATTACCGCAACACCACCAGCCAGTTTTGCCAGTCGTTCCTGCAGTTTTTCGCGATCGTAATCCGAGCTTGTATCTTCAATTTCAGCACGGATCTGGTTGACACGGCCTTTAATGTCAGCAGCCGTACCAGCGCCATCAACGATGATCGTATTTTCTTTGGATACAGTAACGCGTTTGGCTTGCCCCAGATGTTCGAGGGTCGCACTTTCGAGATCCAGGCCTACTTCTTCGGAAATAACCGTACCACCGGTCAGAACTGCGATATCCTGGAGCATCGCCTTACGACGATCACCAAAACCCGGAGCCTTACAGGCAGCCACTTTAACGATGCCACGCAGGTTATTAACAACCAGGGTCGCCAGCGCTTCGCCTTCAACATCCTCGGCAACAATCAACAGAGGTTTGCTGGATTTAGCCACAGCTTCGAGCAGGCCCAACAACTCACGAATGTTGGCGATTTTCTTATCAACCAGAAGCACGTAGGGCTCTTCCAGTTCAGCACTCATGCTCTCCTGGTTGGTAATGAAGTAAGGGGAAAGGTAGCCGCGATCAAACTGCATACCTTCAACCAGATCCAGTTCATTTTCCAGGCCTGAGCCTTCCTCAACGGTGATCACACCTTCTTTGCCGACTTTATCCATTGATTCGGCAATTATTTGGCCGACCTGGCTATCGCTATTGGCCGAGATGGTACCGACCTGTGCAATTTCCTTGTTGTCAGTGCAGGGCCTGGCCAGTTTTTTGATCTCAATAACGGCAGCAGCAACAGCTTTGTCGATACCCCGTTTGAGATCCATTGGGTTCATACCCGCAGCGACGGCTTTTAAACCTTCATTGAGGATGGATTGAGCCAACACTGTTGCCGTTGTGGTGCCATCACCGGCTTCGTCTGAGGACTTGCTGGCGACTTCTTTCACCATCTGCGCACCCATGTTTTCAAACTTTTCAGTCAGCTCTATTTCTTTCGCTACTGAAACACCATCTTTAGTGACCGTGGGGGCACCAAAGGTTTTATCAAGAATGACGTTGCGACCCTTGGGCCCCAGTGTCACTTTAACGGCATCTGCCAATACGTTCACACCAGCCAACATTTTCTGGCGTGCCTTGTCACCGAATAGTACTTGTTTTCCAGCCATGATTTTTTCCTTCTCTTAAACGCTAAATTCTGTGTTGATAGATTATTGGATCAGGCTAGATCAGCCTTCAATAACACCGAAAATTTCACCTTCACTCATAATGATGAGCTCGTCATCACCATCCTGAATAGTGTTGTTACCAGACGGATAGCCACCAAAAATCACTTTATCGCCAACCTTAACTGTCAGCGGGTGAACCTTACCGTCATTTAATAGCCGGCCTTCACCAACAGCAACAACTTCACCTTCGTTGGACTTTTCCTGAGCCGAACCGGGCAGCACAATACCGCCAGCACTGGTTTGTTCTTCTTCCTTGCGACGCACGACAACGCGGTCGTTTAATGGGCGAATCTTCATCTTAACTTTCTCCACCTGATCTTTAATTCAATTTAAAGGTTATAAAAATCTCACGTTCGAGGAATTTCCCGAAGCTGTGCAACTATCTGGAGGCACTAAAATAGAATTCAAGGCCCATCAAGTAAAAATGAAGTAAAAATCTAATTCCCTCTACCTTAGCCCTCGCTTCTAAGCGGGTAGTGCTCGGTCGCAGTAACAACTCAGCTGGCGTTTAATCTTCCCGACGGTATTCACCTTCCAGGGTCTCCTTGCCACCTGATCTTTCAGACCCCGACTCTGCGCTATCAAAAGCACTGCCATGAATACTGTGGACCTGGCTATGGCTATGGTTCGCCCGGTAATAGCCATCGACGATGTCCATCCGACTGACCAGGCGACTCACCAACCAACGCCGAGACAGCGGCAGCAAACCTGCAAAGCCGAGTGCGTCGGTAAAAAATCCCGGCGTCAGCAACAAAGCACCCGACACTGCCAACACCAGCGCTTCGATCATTTCCATGGCCGGAATTTCGCCACTTTCCATTTTTGCGCGGCCACGCATCAAGGTAGAAAAGCCCTGGCGACGCAATAGAGCCAGACCTATCACCGCTGTCAACATGACCAGCGCGATGGTCGGTAACGCACCAATAAGACCACCCACCTGAATAAGCAACCACATCTCAATTATGGGTATGATGATAAATATCAATAAAAAAAAGCGCACTCGAGACTCCGATTGGGGGATATAGCATCCCTTATAGGTGTAAACAATTGGGATTGCTAATCCATAATTCAAGATAGGGTGACCTGGATAAAAGCCAGACACCTACCGAAAGACTAGCCCCTGGGCAGCCAAGTGTTTAAGGTTAGCGCTTATCCAGGCGAGACAACTATGACCAAACCTTCCCTATGGGCGACGATCTGCAATCGCCGCATGCTTATCTGTGTATTTATCGGTTTTTCCTCGGGGTTGCCCCTCTATATCCTGATATCTCTGGTACCGGCCTGGCTACGAACAGAAGGCGTTGGACTCAAGGAAATAGGTTTGTTTGCCCTGATCGGCCTGCCCTACACCTGGAAGTTTTTCTGGTCACCCCTGCTAGAGAGATATCCTTTGCCGTTTCTCGGCAGACGACGCGGCTGGATGCTGGCAACTCAAGTGGCCCTGTTCGCCTGTATCTGTTACCTCCCCTACCTCGACACCAAACTACAACTGTGGCCCATAGCCTGGCTATGCGCTCTTATTGCCTTCTTTAGTGCAACGCAGGACATCGCTATTGATGCCTACCGGCGTGAATTATTACCCGATATTGAACTCGGTCTCGGTAATGCCCTACACGTCAACGCCTATCGAATCGCTGGCCTGGTACCCGGCTCACTAGCCCTAATTCTGGCTGACTACCTGCCCTGGGAAACCGTATTCCTGATCACTGCTGGCTTTATGTTTGTCGCCATTGTACTGACTTTATCCATTAACGAGCCCAGGCACGTACAACCTGCACCGAACTCTCTACGCAGAGCCGTCGCTGAACCCTTCGCCGAATTCTTTCAGCGCGACGGGGTTTCCCAGGCGCTACTAATCCTGAGTTTTATGTTTTTATACAAACTCGGCGACAACCTGGCCACCGCGCTGGCTACGCCTTTTTATATCGATATGGGTTTCGAGTTATCCGAGATCGGCCTGGTGGCCAAACACGCCGCGCTATGGCCAACCATTATCGGCGGCCTTGCCGGCGGCCTGCTGATGGTCAAAATCGGCATTAACCGAGCTTTGTGGCTATTCGGTGTCGTTCAACTTGTCTCCATCCTTGGTTTTGCCTTGATGGCTCGCGTCGGCGATGGCCTCTGGCTACTGGCACTGGTAATCGGTTTTGAATACCTTGGTGTTGGCCTTGGTGCTGCCGCTTTTATCGCTTTTATCGCGCGTAGCACCAGCCGCGCTCATGCCGCGACCCAGTTTGCCCTGTTAACCGCCTTGACTGCCCTGCCCAGAACCGTTGCCAATGCCAGCACCGGCTTTATTGTTGAGCAAATTGGCTGGGAATTATTTTTTTACGGCTGCGCCCTGGCTGCCATACCTGGGATGTTACTACTCACCAAAGTCGCCCCCTGGCACGAGACCAAACTGACCTCAGCTGAGGCATAAATGAGACAGGAAAATCATATCCACCGGAAATATAACGAGAAAACTAACATGACACGCATCTATACCCGCACCGGAGACAAGGGTAATACAGGGCTTGCCGATGGCAGTCGAACTACTAAGACCAGCGCTCGCATAGAGGCTATTGGTAACGTAGATGAATGCAATTCGCACCTGGGTTTGCTTATCAGCCTGCTGGACAAATCAGCACTGACCAGAAATTTATCGGTGATTCAGCATCAGCTGTTTGATCTGGGCGCTACTCTGGCCGGTAGCCCAACACCACTCATTGAGCCTCGTCATGTCGAGATTATGGAACAATGGATTGATGAACTTGAGCAAGCGTTGCCACCCCTGCAGCAATTTATTCTCCCAGGCGGCAACATCGCGAGCGCTCAAGCCCATGTTACTCGTACTGTGTGCCGGCGCGCAGAACGCTGTACATTCAGGATAGTGGAAGCAGAAAGACATGACACCACAGAAATCAAAGTTGTTCCGGACGCAGTCATCCAGTTTTTAAACAGGTTATCCGATTACCTGTTTCTGGTCGCTCGGACACTATCGAATAGTCCACTCGCCGAGAACAGCCCAGGCTACGACAACAAAGAAATACCCTGGCTGCCCGAAGACAAACGCAGCTCTTAGATCAGTGGTCATCAATCAGGCACCTGTAGGTCAGAATCAGGTCAGGCCAGAATCACGACCACGGCAATCACCACCAGCCAGCACACTATGGTATTGAAAAAAAGCGCTTCAATGCTCCGAACCACCTGACTTGCTCGCGCGCCCAGGCGCTCGTGCTCTTCGATTTTGTCGCTGTTTATATCTAAAACACCCGGTTCCAGGGCCCCTGTTGCTGAATTGACATTTGCCGATGGGCTATCAAGCGCAGCGTTAACCATAGCCAGTAATGAAACCTCCGTGCTCTCTGCACTCCATAGCATATCCCACCAACGCTCTATGGCGGCATTGAAATAACCCACCAGTGCTAACGTTAGCCCGGTAATCTTCAAGGGTAACCATTCCAGTAGCCAGAGCCACTTTTGCCGGGTTTTCATTCCATCATCCATCCCCCCGATATCTGTCTGACGGGATGAAGGCTGAGCATTTTTTTGATACAAAACAGACAGGCGATAAAGTAAAGCCAGAGGCGCGCCAGCCGCCATAAACCAGAACACCACGACCAGGTGCCGCTCGAAGTAACTATAGGCCAGGCGAGTTTTTAGCTCTTCAAAAAAGGTTTCGACATCGACAGCTGCTCCGCCGGCCGCATCATCGGTGAACACAGCGAGATCATGAAATCCGGCCTGGAGATCACCCCGGCCGAGATCGTTAAGCAGCTCATCGACCTCCTCTCGCGAATCACCACGACCAAAGGCATAGAGCAGCACACAAATGTTAATTCCGACATAGGATAAACCAAAGCCCACACTGTCCAGGATTAACAATAAACCCGCAATAACTGCAACAGGAAGGCTAAGCGTCACCAACATAGCGAATGCAGGAACACTTGAAGCAATTCCCGTGGCGCTGACTTTTCGCTGCCACCAGACAAACCAGCGATCATTCTGAATAAACGAAAAGGATCGAGGCGAATACAATAAGATCAAGCCGCAGACAACCACTAGAAAATTCATCAATCCTGCTCCTACAATCCCCGCCGGCTATAAACCAGCCAAATAGCGCGGCCAGTCAAACGCTGCTCCAGGATCCGTTTTTCGACCCGGCGCGATATCACAATGACCGACTATTCTGTCCTTGGTCAAGCCCGGGTAGGCGGCAATTAAGGTTTCCGTAACCTGGCGCAAGACCTCGTACTGAACATCGGTATAGGCCAGGTCATCGGTACCTTCCAGCTCGATACCAATAGAATAGTCATTGCACTGATCACGGCCTTTAAAATTTGATGCGCCTGCGTGCCAGGCTCGTCGATTGAACGGTACAAACTGGGTAAGCTCTCCCCGTCTATCTATCAGCAGGTGAGCGGAGACCTTCAAATCCTTAATTTCCGCAAAATAAGCGTGCTCATGTGGATCGAGTCGGTTACAAAAAAGTTGCTCTATGTGGGGCCCACCAAAACTGCCCGGCGGCAAGCTGATATTATGAATCACCAGTAATGAAATTTCGCTGCCATTGGGACGCGTGCTCTGGTTGGGCGAACACAACTTTCGAACCGAGGGCAACCAGCCATCTTCTCCAATCTGTCCTGCTATCACGACGCTACCTTACTTATGAAACACAGATGAAACCACAGATTTTACTGCGACGAATCAACGGGGTCAGTCTCGCCAGCGGCCGCAATAAGCAGGTCATCAAAAACATGCGCGTTATCGAGCATCGTCAATGCCCCAGACTTGAGTTTTAAGGCGAGGTGATTACGGCTAAAAACGGCAATTTGGCAAGCATTACGATCGCCAAACAAGTATTTTCCGACGCTGCCAACTGAACCTATAAAGCGACATCGCCGCGACTTTTCAGCATTATCATCTTGCAGTTCTACCCATGCACCTTCTTTTAAGGAGTCGACCTCCATGAGCAGATTATCGTCTACCCGGCCAGTCAACTCTTTTTCAGCACTGTTATTTTCTCCCGGAATCGAAGGATCAACAGACTCAACCTTGATCCGTAAACAATAATCATTAATCTGCTGGGCCTCAGTTTTATCAAAGATGACCGGCTGGGTATTTTCGGCCTTATTTTTATCTTTCAGAAGATATTGGCGGATATTGCTCAACATCCGCTGGACCTCATAGCTGTCGAAAGCAATATCAGTCAAGGACTCACTCAGAACATGGACCAAACGATCGAGTAAGCCCTCGTCAATTTCATCATGGAGTTCAAAGCCTAACAACTGATCCAGCAAATGCACCGCTCTGAACCATTGTTCCGATTCGACACCGTATTTCAGGCTAGTTCTGAACAATACGTTTGCCCAGGCTTTTTCCGCGAACTCAACCAGGGCATAACCAAACTCTTTGCCTACCAGACGCGAGGTCAGTAACTCATCAACACCAAAGCGTACACTATCGATTTTGGCTGCGGCCCTTGTCTGCTTCAATAGCCGTTTCTCTGCGACCCTGATCCGTTGCTGATCGGCTTCAATAAAGCGTATAAGCTCTGACAATAAATCACCCCAAAATACAGAATCGATGCCGCCACCATCATCAACACTAGGGATGGACTTAAACAGCTGATCGAGTTTTTTATAAAGCGGGTCTTTAGATAGTTCCTCCACCCCGACCAGCCAGTCGCCGACTTTGAACACTTCATTAAGCAAGCGTCGGAGAGGATGCTGAGCAAAATCAAAAAAAGAGGGATCTGACAGTACCGCTCGACAAACCGGTAATTCGATACGTGAGAACAAAACGCTTAGCTTGCCGCCCTCCTGACTCTTATCGTCAAAGCCTTTACGTATTGAACAAAACCATTGATCCAGCAAAATAATAATGTCTCGATCATGATCGCTAAGGTCAACAAAACAATGCTCTTGCTCGTTTAGCGCAATAGTAATTTGATCCTGAATGCCCCTCTCTTCTCTTCGCGGAGGCCCAGAGCCAGCATTATAGGCGGCAGAATCGAAGTCATTTTCTACAAGATCAGTCATCATCAGCCTGTGCTGAAGCAGTATCGGCAAATCTTTGTGATTAATACGACGTTCTCTGGCACCCCTCCGATCCTTTTCCCTTTCAGTCCCAGTCGTCGTTAAATCATCACTAGCAGATCCAGCCTGGACACTATGCACGATGGCCTTTGTGTTATTTCCTCGAACTCGAGCCAGGCGATGACTGTTGCGCGAATCATTATCCGGGCATCTAACGACACCTCTCAATCCGGATTCGCGCTCGCTAACTGCGGCCCCGGTGATTGCGCAAATACGATCAATAGCCTGATTTTTGCCGATAGCTAATGGCCCTGGCTCCGCGAGCTTCCCCTCCTCAGATTCTGCTACCTCGAGCGTTTCTATGTCGGGCATTAGATCAGGCAGAATACCCAGATCTTCTAGCAACTGATTACTCTGCATGAACAGGTCTGGAAGCTGTCCTAACACCACCTCGTTATAGATATCCAGCAACGACAACCTGGGCTGCAAAGTCAGGTTTTTGGTGCGCAAAGCCTCAACAAATTGCTCGGTAATAAACTCAGGACCAAGTGGTAGCTGCGACAGACTGATATTGCAGTCTAAAACCTTACTGACACGCCGCTGTAACACCAGCAATTCGCAGCGATTACACGCGTTTGCAGCAGACACAATCTCATCAAACGCGACGACCTCCTCAAGATCATCATCGCCAGGCAAGCGAGTAAATCCTGACGCGTTCCCGTATTCCTCATCACAGGGTATTGCCATGGCCGGCAGGCTATCAAAAGCCGACGCAACGCCAGCCGACCACTGTTCAATGATCACGGCTTTGTCGGCTCTGAGTCGTTTTATTGCGTCAAAGTACGCTGTTTGCAATCCCGCATCGGAAGAACTATCGGCAAGATCAAAAAAACTTTCATTGATCTGTTCAAACACACGAGCGCCGCGCTCACCAAGAAATTGACGCGTACGATCGCACAGCATTTTCAAGGGCAGTGCCAGACCTCGGTGGGGATTGACCACGGAATTACCAGATACCGGTCCTGTGTATTGTCTGTCCAATTGGCAGCTCGCCTCTATTCTCTCTATCGACTGACCCATGATTGTCTATTTTTTACTCAATAGACCCTTGCCACCCAACACACGGATCGAAAAACACCGCACTTATGGTATTGGAAAAATTATTTTAATTTTATTTTTCATGATGTTATAAGTTTATCCTGACCATAGACATTATAAATGTCAAGTATCTCGCACTCATTTCAGGCTCTAAGCTGATGCCTAACAGTACGGCTCACCGTACGACCATCCACCAGAGACCAACAAAAGGCTCCGGCTCAATATTAAAACCACCCGCAAGATTGCTATACTCGCGCGCCCCAGGCATCAGGATCAGCTCCATCCGTGAACAACACACTCATAGAGAATATCGTCAAAAGCGTCAAAATAGCGCTGGAAGAAGACATTGGCACTGGTGATATCACCGCATTGCTGGTGCCCGAAGACACAATCGCAGAAGCAGTGATTATCTCCAGAGAATCAGCCGTAATTTGTGGTATTGCGTGGGTGAGGGAAGTATTTCATCAGCTAGATCCAGCTATCACCCTGGACTGGACAGTTAGCGATGGCGATGATATCAACGCAAACCAAACCCTATGTCGGTTAAACGGTAAGGCCCGCCACCTGCTCACTGGCGAACGCACGGCATTGAATTTTCTGCAAACCTTATCGGGTACAGCGACCACCTCACGGGAATATGCCAGCTTAGTAGCAAATTCTACGGTGCAAATTCTGGATACCCGAAAAACTATACCGGGTATGAGGCTCGCGCAAAAATATGCCGTTAAGGTTGGCGGCTGTGGTAATCACCGTATGGGGCTTTACGATGCCTTCCTTATTAAGGAAAACCACATCGCCGCCTGTGGCGGCATAAGTAATGCCATAAAGCGTGCGCGTAGTATCGCTCCGGAAAAACCAGTAGAAATTGAGGTGGAAACACTGGATGAATTCGAACAGGCCCTGGCAGCCAGAGCTGATCGAATTATGCTGGATAACTTTTCCGGGCAACAGCTAGAGAAGGCAATTACCATTCGGAATCAAAATAATAATGGTGACCTTGTCGAGATTGAAGTTTCAGGCGATATCACCGCGGACAGAATTCCACAGGATTCTGATCCTGGCATCGATTTTATTTCAAGCGGCGCATTGACCAAACATTGCCGAGCCATTGATTACTCAATGACAATGGTCAAGTCAATACCTATTAAAACAACCTGAAGATTGTCTTTTTGTGCGTATTTGTCCGATGCCAGTCGCTATCTTATAAAAATGCCAGTACAAACACGCATTGCAGATCTATTTATAGATTATATATCTTGATCCGATTGCGCCACTGACGTGCTATCCGAAATCACGTAGCAGGGCTGGTTCAAAACTCTCTGGTGGATCCGTCCTATATACTCGCCAATAATTCCAAGAGAGAACAGCTGGACGCCCGAAAAAATTGCAATAATAGAAGCCAGAAAAGTGAATCCTGGCGCACCGCTGTCATAAGCGAAATGAGCTAATAAGGCGTAAATAAGGATCAAAACCCCAAATGCCATAAAAAAAAACCCACTGAAAATTGCCACTCTCAGCGGTAACGAACTAAAGCTGGTCACTATATTCATAGTGTGACCTAATAATTTTTTTAACGAATACCCGGATTTTCCCATTACCCGTTCGTCGTGTTCAACAAGCACCCAGGCAAAATCACCAGTCGCCCACGTCAGTAGTACATCGATGGAAACGTGCTTCGCTTCAAAAGCCGAAAAGGCATCACGCAGCGGTGTCCGAAAAGCGCGAAAGCACTGGTATGACTCGCATGTTTAAAACCAAACCCTGCCCGCAGCGCTATTTTGACAAACGCAGAGGCATTATCCCTGACTAATCCATGCTGTTTCTGAACAGGGTTGCCATAAACCACATCATGACCTTCGGCCAACTTAGCCAATAACTTAGTCACTTCCTCAGGGGGGTTTTGTAGATCGTCGTCCATCGTCACGATGATTTCACCTTTAGCCTGGCGGATGCCGGCAAGCAGCGCATTATGCTGTCCAAAATTGCGCATCAGATTAAACCCGTGAACTTGTGGGTGAGACGACGCAAGGGCCTGGATAGTCTGCCAGCTACCATCCTGACTACCGTCATTGACCATCAAAATTTCGCATTCTCGCGCCTCATGCTTAAAAACTTTCAGGAGGCGGCCGATCAGTTCCTCAAGCGTATCAGCACCGTTATAGACGGGTATGATGACACTCACCAACGTGGGGGCCTCAGTCATGAGTTAATTGTCCTGTCGTCGTTGAAAGCCATAGCCAGTTGCCGCCGGGCGGCATAAAGCGCGCACCCAATGCGGCATATATGTTGTGAACCGGCGTGTTTGTCACACTGAAACTGGCCTTACCCAAATGATGCCCGCGCTCCGAGTAGGCTACGCATGCCCTTTGGTATAGCAACATCCCAGAGATTTCTGCCGTACTCGACAACATCGCAAGCGTCAGGTTGAGGGCTCGCGATTTGTCCGGGCAAGCCAGGAACCAGCCCTGGGGCTTGTCACCAAGCAACACCTTCATACAGGTTTCAGGATGTTCAGCAATCAATCTATTTGCCCACAAAGCATAACGCTCATTGGCGCGGGTTACCGAGCAACCAGGAATATGTCGAAACCGTTCGTGGGCGAACAAAGCAAGTTCTTCGACCTCAATACGAAAATTCTCTTCATCCGCAAAGCAAAGACTGAGTCGATCCGTATTCGAATTAGCCGCTACTTTGCGCAAATTTAGCCGAAATTGTATCTGGGCGTCTATCTGGATAAATCCAGCGGCAGCAATGGCCCCTGGTGGCGGGGCACCATCAAACGGGGCATAGAACTCCGCCCAGGCGTAAGGTTCTAGCAAAGTCTGCTGCGCTGACTGACTAAGAGAAAAAAAAGCCTCGTCATCGACAACACCGACAGGGCTACCCCACCAGCGGCTATTCAACGCGTGATTTCGAATCAAATGCTAAGCTCCATCGGTTCAAAGCATTGACGCCAGAACTCATGACCATCCCAGATGCTGCCGAAGTGGTGCATGCGATTCAAGTCTACAAAACGACGCACGCGGCTATCGGCTAGCAATTTCAGCCAGCCAGGATCATTGGGGGATTCAAGCGCATGACCAATTGTTTGAATATTAGAAGGCAAACCCATCAAAGCCTGCTCCCGGCTCGCGCCCTGTATACGCAAAGTCATGAGGGCATCAAAGCTGGCAAGATTCGCGGCACCATAGGCGAGCACTGCAGTATTTCCGGCGGTACACTGAGCATCCCAGCCCAGCGCGCGAGCCCACTGAACCGCCATTACATTGGCGGAAGCCCTATACATTGCACTCTCTTCCCTTATAACCTCTGGCCAGAGTGCCAGTAAGTCATCACGTAGCTGCCGTACTTCAGCATCTGAACCATCCAGCAGTATCACTCGCGACGGTGAGGTACAACCTGCCTGTCCGTAGATCGCAAAGACCTTAATCAAGGTTGTTAATACCTGCTTGTCCAATGCGCCCTGTTCCAACCAGGCTTCGGATTCGCGATCCACAAAAGCAAACCCCTGACTCTCCAGGGGATGCGGTAACTGGTGGATAGCTTCAGCTGCAGCGTCAGAACCAAAGACAATACGTACCTGAGCACCTCTGGACAGCTCCTCCAGCTGAGGATCTTCCCGACCTAATGCCTCAGCCCTTACCTCTGCGATCAAATACGCTTTAAGCGCCCCATCGGGCAGATTATCTCGCGCGTACTGGAGGAATGTACCGGTCAAATCCTGTACAGATGATCCCAACTTCAATCGTATCGGCTGGCCGGTCAAGCTAAGGAGCACGAGGCTCAAGGGCCCAAGCAATGAAACATTATTCGGCAACCAAATAGCGATTGGGCCTCGTGGCCGATATAACAGCTTAGGCGTTTTACTCGATGCGTTTAGCTCGCGCCCAAAGGTACTGGTGAAGGGTTTAAGGAGAGTTTCTCGCTCCAGAAAGGTAGTGAGATAAGCCCATTCATCTCGGGTGAACCCCGATGGCACTTGCCGCACCATATGCTTACGGAGCGTTGCCCAGTCTTCAACACATTGCAGGTAATCAACAGGTAACGCCAGCGCACTTACCCCTGCTGGCGAATCAAAATAATGCAGATGCTCAAACATTTGAGCACCCTCTAATCTCCGCCCTGGGGACCCGGCCGAGAAGTTCGAAACGTTTCCCGGCGCGGCCACAGGCACAGTCTCCCTCGATTAGTCGGCCCAGGTCTTCGGTATATACATTGTGATACGGAGCACCGTGGGCAAGGGTGTTCATCAACTGTAATTGTCCCGACCCGCTCGCCAGGACGTCCAGAGTCCAGGGATCGCGAACCAGAACGTCAGCCCACACCGGGACATGTCGGTAGCCCTGCTCACACAATGGATAAATAACGCCAACTTGCTCCACCAGACCGTAGAAATCTATCACCCGTGACGCCGGATGAAGCCCTTCAAGAAGCGTGTTATCGAAAGTATTGCGATCCACCTGAAGGTCTTCCAGTTTTTTCCAACCGCCGCTGTGCACAAAATGGATGCGTTTTTCAGACAGCACGTTGTGCACTTCGCGGGGCATGTCTCCCCTGCCCCAGGCAAGCCAGAGAATCCAGGTAAAACCATAGACTAGAAGATCATCGTGGTTCTGCAACTGCTCTAAAACCAACTCCCACTTTATACTTGCCGCGTCATCAGCATCCTTTAAAACAAAGTACATCTCCGACGCTAAGGGCCGCAAACTCATAGCCGCTGCAATCCGGGCAGAAATCCCGTCGCTGGCTACCAGAGAGCGAGAACTGTCAAGGATCAGCAACGGTCGAACCGCCTCACCAACAAAATTTTTGAGGATCGCCAGGGTACTGGCTGACTGAAGCTGAGAGCTGGTTTTATCCAGGGTGATCAAACTTGACACGCCACTGGTCGCGGAGGATTTCAGGGTACGTTCGTGATCAATCTGTTCAGTTTGCGTTTTAAACAATATATGTTTGAACAGCCCTACGTGTGTATAAGGGAGCTCACTGACATCCTTAGCCACCTGAAAATCAGGCCAAATCCGAGCATATTCAACACAGCCTTTTAGATGAAAACGGGTCAGCGCATTCATCTCCTCCAGAAATTTTTCGTCAGAACGGCGGCCATAAGGCGCTGATTGCTCTAATAATGCACTCACAGGAAGGCACGCTCCATAAAAAAACGTTTACTGGCGGGCCTAACCAGCGTGCTATTTGTGCGGGTGCATGGGTCACGTAGTATTTCCATCCAGTGCCGGTCTAGGGCGCCAAGCGCTTGAGTGTACGAATCAGAATCATACAAACTCTGTATCAATTCCAGGATTTCGGCCCCATCCAGTCCGTACTGATCGATCAAGCGATCCCACTTAGAAGAGTTTTGCCGATTAAATTCAAACACCGGCCACAAAAACAACGAGCAGAGCCTGGCATGGCCCCAGCCTTCGTCTGGAAACGCTGCTTGAAGATAGCCTTCCAGAACATGCGCTATCCCGTGCACCAACCCTACACTGGCCTGAGCCTGCCCGTAGCAGGCACGCGCACTCAATTCAAACCATCGCGGGTCATTACAAGGGGACACCACCAGCATTTTACGCATCACCTCCGACAGATCCTTTTGCACATAACTGTCGGCCAGCGGGGAGAAAAAGCCTTCCAGAGCATGGGACAGGGCATCTCCGCAAGCATAAGGGATCATATGGTCAGGTACAGTTTGAGAGAGCTCTGGCCATAAACAACGAATATCAGGCATATATTCATCGCCAATATAAATGTCCTTTTTACCCTGCCGGTTGAGCACGGCAACTGGCGAAACCTCAGCACCGCTACCCCACAGAGACGGTATGGCGATCAGCCGTGCAGAGGGCGCATGGCGCACACGCCAGACTTTGGCTGTGTCAATGAGGGTGCCACCACCGATAATTATTAGCGTATCAAGGTCGGTCGGTAAAATATCGAAACTGCTGCCAAGTTCAAACGGTAACGATTTTGCAGCTTCTTTTGATACCGAAGGCGTAGCCAGGAGAGCCGTCCGACCAAGCTGACCGGCCAGCAAATCCTCAAGGCTCCAGAATTCCGGCTTACTCTGCAAATGATATATCCCTGGTTTCAAGAATTCGGATTATGTCTTGAACGCCCGTCAAACTGGTCGCTTCACCCGGCGTAAAATGATACCCAAACGTTTCTTCGACCCCTACCGCAATGGCAACCACGCCCATCGAATCCCAGGTATGAATGTCCTCTCGCTTCAAATCAAAGTGGAATTCTTCGGGGTCAAGCAGCAGTATATCCAATAATAAATCCTGCAGTTTCTCACGATTATTCATCTATATTCTCTGTCTCCATTGCAACTGTTTGCCCTCTACTTCGGTAAGCGCCTGAACATCAACCTTACCATTGGCTAACACCGGCATCTGCTTGAGACTCTCTATACGCAAAGGCCAGTGTGATCGAGGATGTTTATCCCTGAAAGCCTTTAGTATCTCACGAACCTGCTGCTTGACTGGCTCAGGAGAAAGCACTAATACACATGCTTGCTCCCCGCCCGGATCCACCTCCCGATAGAACGCCGCCTCGTTATTCCAATGGTTCTTTACCGTTGTCATCAACTGAGGCAACGAGACCTTTTCTCCATAGCGTTTAAAGACCTCATTAGCCCTACCCAAAAGACACCAACCGCCATCATCCAGAAGCTCCCCAAGATCCCCGCTAGGCATCCACTCATCTGGCGCAACGGCATGGAAACCTTCTTCATTGATATAGGCCACTGCACCAAAGGGGCTGCGGAAAAGCAATCGCTTTTCACTGTCCGCAGTCATTTCTATGCCTGGCAGCGTAAACCCTATATGGGCAGCATTAAATGCATCCTCTGCCCGCCTGAGAGACAACCTTGGCATGGCCTCAGCACAACCGTAATTGTTGTAAATTTCAGCGTTCGGAAAACACTGCCGAAGGAAATCCAGATCCTCCTGTGGAAACCTGCCCCCAGCAAAGTGCACACGGATAATCTCCGGAAAAACTGCCGTCGGGAAAAACTGGCGTAGCAACGACGCCTGACTCCCCACCATGCACAACATCGCTTGCGTGGCCCCGGAAAGCGCTTCTTTCAGGTGGTCAGGCTCGCTGAATCCACCGCTTAACGTGAGGTTTCTTTTGAAAACGTGCGCCCACAACCACTGATTAACAAAGGCATAGGAATAAGTGAGTGGCAGTATGCACACTGCATCGACCACGGGTTCGCTATGCTGAAGGTCATGCAGCACACGCACCAGGTTCTCGGCCCGGGCTTTGTTACCCAGTATGAGTTTAGGCTCGCCTGTACTACCGGAAGTAAGCAGCCCAAAACAGCCTGTACGGTAATCGGAAGGAATGAGGCTAACAGCATGATCGAGCCAGCTAGCGCTAACGCCGCTTTTATCCGGCATGAAAATGAATGTGGGCGAGTCAGACCAATATACTTCCAAACGGATATTCGCGGCGGCGATTTCACGCTCGTGTATTATTTTCAGTTTGGGCATCGGCGGATAAATTTGATTGTAAGCACCCAGTCTATCGCAATATGGATACGGTAAAAAATACTCATACACGTGGACAATTGCGTCTGTTACTACCCAGCCTCACCCAATTTACTCACCAAACAAAATAAGCACTATAATACCCGCCAAATTCGCCGTAATGTAGCGTGCAACTTTGTCACAACAACATATTTTCGTCACAGGTGGTGCCGGCTATATAGGCTCACATACCTGCCTACAGTTGTTAATGAAAGGTGTTCAGATCACCATCTTGGATAACCTTGTCAATAGCTCCCCGATTGCCATAGAAAGAATAGAATTACTCAGTGGCCAAAACGTCCAATTTATCAGTGGCGATACACGTGACGAGGCATTGCTCAGTGATATATTTCAAAATAACCGATTCGATGGAGTCCTCCACTTTGCTGGCCTAAAAGCGGTTGGCGAATCCGTGGATAAACCTCTTGACTACTATGAAAACAACGTCGGTGGCACGATGAGTTTATTACGGGCCATGGGTAACGCTGGCCTAAAGATCATAATATTTTCATCATCCGCCACCGTTTATGGTGACCCTGAAAAGCTGCCTGTGACAGAAAATTCACCACGCAAATGCATCAACCCCTACGGTCAAACCAAACTGATGTGCGAGCACATCCTCGAGGATATTTTTAAAGCTGACCCAAGCTGGCGGATAGCAATGCTCCGTTACTTTAATCCTGTCGGCGCCCACAAGTCTGGGCAGATAGGTGAAGACCCAAATGGCACACCCAATAACCTTATGCCCCTTATAGGTCAAGTTGCTGCAGGAAAGCGTGAAATACTTTCAATATATGGCGACGATTACCCCACCACAGATGGGACAGGGGTGCGGGATTACATCCATGTCGAAGATTTAGTCCTCGGCCATCTGGCTGCACTTGATCACCTAAACCATCAATCTGACGGCAAACTGCTACCCGTCAACCTAGGCACAGGGCATGGCACATCAGTGATGGAAATTGTTAAAGCCTTTCAAAAAGCAAGCGGGAAAACGATCGCCACCCAGGTCCTTGACCGCAGAGCTGGCGACATTGCATGCTCCTACGCGGATACGCGACTTGCTAAAGAAACCCTCGACTGGGAAGCCCGGAGATCAATTGACGAAATGTGCGAAGATACCTGGCGTTGGTTAAGAAATAATGCTGACGGATATCAATAAGCCAACTCATCAATAAAGACCGACCGTGTATGCGCTCATACGCAACAGCTATGATGAAACAATAAATAACAGATAAACAAGGCCAATCGCAACTTGTTACCAACAAAGAGGCTGTAACTATGGTGACAATTACTACAAAGTACACGAATACCATTACCAAGCAACATTCCACACTCTTTTGTGACTTACCAAAGCAGTCACATAATTCCAAGCAAAAGCGGAAAGAATGGGTGAACGCCTGATGTTAGTAACGATAATCATACCTGCATACAATGTCGAATTGTGGATAGAACAATGTATTAAATCGATCTTAGATCAGTCATACAAAAAACTAGAAATTATTATCATCGATGACGGCTCTACCGACACAACTAAAGCCATCATACAACGCTTCGCAGACTCAGATTCTCGCATACATGCCGTAGGCCAACAAAATCAAGGACTGTCTGCCGTACGAAATCGAGGAATCTCTATTTCCCAGGGAGAAATATTATTGTTTGTTGATTCCGACGACTGGATTCACAAAGACACCGTCGCAGATGCTGTTAAATTATTCGAGAAAAATAAAATAGATGTAGTGATATATCAATGCGCGAAATACTACAATAGCTCCCATTTGTGGGGCGGTGGAACTGATGAATATTATTGGTGCTCCTTTAGCAAATCCAATTCGATAACTTACAAAATGCAAGACTTACCACAAACTCTCGTACTATATCCTCTCGCACAGTTAAAGGTGATTTCCAAAGCCTTTATAATAAGTAATGGACTCTTTTTCATAGAGGGTCTCAAATACGAAGACAACCCCTTTCACGTAGCTGTATTTAGATCAAACCCGAGCATTAGCTTATTGAAAAATAAATACTACGCATGGAGACAAGGTTTACCCGGTCAAATAACAGCTAAACCCCATGCGTCCGACTGCCTAAAGGTAATAGACGAAATGCTACGTGAAGCGGAAACACTGAACTTCGAAGCGCATCAATATTTGATTATCGCAATAACGAGACTTGTGAGTAGTGTAGCGAAAAATATTTTAGACAACGAGGATAGGAAATGTTTTCTAAATAAATGCGTTAGTAAATTACGTAACGCGATTGACGATGAGGCGCTCGACGAAGCTACCCATTCAAAGCTAATTGAAGGGACAATTCATCCAGGAGATTATATTCTGGTTAAAGGGTTACTTTTTTCATCAAATAGTTTTTCTGCCGCTCTTGGCTCTGGCCTTAGCCGTTACTGGGGTGGACTCATTACTATATTCCTGGCTACTAGAACTGGTAATATTTTAGAGAGTATCAAATTAATATTTACGCTATCCCTAAATTACAAATTAATATTTAACCATTCGAAGGGTAGGGGTGAAAGCAACGTAAAGGGTCTCGGTTAGCTGCTAACTCCCAACCTAACTACTCGAGCAGAGGCTATCATGGATACACCAAAAAACTTTATAAAACCGCGCGGATCAACCAATGCAACCGGCGACACACCCTCGTGAACCTAAGAACTATCCAGGTTGTTATCGGCTACAACATATTTTTTGAAGATAAATATCAATGGATTAACCGATTAATATTCAATACAAGCAAGTTGCTTACACCTTCAATGGCTACCAGCTTATTCGGTGATCTGATAGATCCATATTCGAAGTTAGATAGAGACCACAAAATTATATTTGTTCACATACCAAAAACTGCTGGAAACAGCATTACCCGCGCCCTTTTTGACGCAGAATCTTACGGCCATTACCCAGTCAAAAAATATCTAGAGTTTGACTCACAACTCTTTGAAAACAGCTTTAAATTTTCAATTGTAAGAAACCCATGGGACCGGCTGGTCTCTGCGTATTTCTACTTAAAGAAAGGAGGTATAGGAAAATACGATAATGAATTTTCTAAACGCCACTTAACTAACTTCAGAAGCTTTTCGGAATTTGTTGAAGGGTTGTCCGACCCAAAGATTAACAATGTTCTGCTCCGGTGGACTCATTTTAAGCCACAGTCGGACTATATTCTCGATAACGATGGCGTCAACAGAATGGACTATATCGGAAAGTTTGAAAACTTGAATCGTGATTTCGCAATTATTAAAGACAAACTGGGAATTACCGAAGCTCGCCTATGTAAAATAAATCAAAGTAATCACAAAAAATACACCGAATACTATGCGTCGAAAAAAATGATTGATACTGTTGGGGACATATATAAAATGGATATAGAATTATTCGGATATACATTTGGCGATTAACCATATCTGGATTTTTAAGTCCAGAAAATAGTCGATGTATATTTTTTCACAGCGTTTCTACTTTAGATAATGGAAAAATCATGAGCTATGATAATTTTTTTTGGCTTCATGTAAAGAAATCCGCTGGTATAACTACGCG
This sequence comes from uncultured Gammaproteobacteria bacterium, assembly GCA_942492235.1. Taxonomy (GTDB): domain Bacteria; phylum Pseudomonadota; class Gammaproteobacteria; order Pseudomonadales; family Porticoccaceae; genus HB2-32-21. Next base: position 42,029 of record CALODO010000024.1, on the reverse strand, counting down.
TCATCTTCTGCAACCATATTATCTAGAGGTCGATCGAACCAACAAGCCCGCGAGCTTCATACAATCAACCCCAATGGAGTATAACGATATATTGAACAACTATAGAATGTTATTGGGTGAGTATCAGTTTAGAAGGTCTCTGTTCGCCAAAAAATACCTTTATCCAAATGACTGGAATAAGATTTTCTCGTTTGCATTTTCTCGTGAACCAGTAGAAAGGTGCGTTAGCATGTTTCACTACCTTTACTGGAAAGGTAAAGGAATAGATAAGCTAAAGAGTGCAATTGTACAATCGATATTTTCAAAAAAATTAAATTTTAACGCAGCGTATGCTTTCGATGTGTTTTTAGATAGAATAGGCGAAACACATACAAGTGATTTCACATACTCACCCCACAGCCATCACTTTTCAACGCACACTGCGCCTATGTGGGAAGATGTCACTGACCTTAACGGAAACATTATTCTAAAGAGAATCTTCCGCCTTGAAAGCTTGAATGACGGAATAAATCAAGTCTTTGAAGAGTGCGGCTTAGATAAAAGATTGCCAAAACATGATCTTTATTTAAATAAAAGTTCAAAAAGTAAATGTTACAACCCAAATAAAAATCAAATTGCAAAAATAGAGAGGATATACTTCCATGATTTTGAAATTTATGAAAAGGCTAAACATTTTTAGGGGTTTTAGTCCTTTATTTAAAATCATGGTGCCTAAACAGCCGTTAGCAGCTAACAATCAAATCTGACACAAAAAAACATTTCTTGAAGTGAATAATAATAGCAACACCAAGAAAGTCTTGCTGCCCCGTTATACACTGATATTTGGCACTGGTCACGCCATTCCAGCCGGTCTTAACTTCCTTCTCATTACCATTAGCACCTTTTATTTATCACCCGGCGATCTGGGGATAATCGGACTAGCCGAAGCCACCGCAATTATCGTAGCCCACCTGTCAAGCATGGCCCTTCCAGGAAGCCTTCGGCGGCTGTTTTTTAATGCTGATACCGATGAGTCCAGGAGATTGCTTATATCGTCAATACTTAGAGGCGGCATACTCATTGCTATAATGGGTACTGCTGCCAGCATGCTGTTAGGCCCTGCAATCTTTAACCTCATTCCCGCTGACCTCCCCAATTTTTACCCCTGCTTCGCCTATGCCATCGGTTACCAGATCTGGTATCGGTTTCTGGAATACCGGCTGACCCTATTCCAGATTACCGAGCACCCCATTCTTTTTGCCGTACTCCAGATCCTTACCGGCTTGACCGTTTTCGTTTTCGTGTTTTTTTTCACCGTTATCATGAAAGGTGGCGCTAGCGGTTTTCTCCTTGGCCGCTTAGTAGCTGTAACGCTTGTTACACTCATGGTGATCTACGGAATGAGGAAGCACTTTTACAATGGGTGGAGCAGCGACAACTTCAAAATGGCCCTAAAATATTCAGCCCCTCTGATTCCCCATCTCCTGGCAATAACCATACTGAACTTTGCGGACCGGTTTCTCCTCGAAGTCTATTCGACGACAGCCGAAGTTGGCCTATACACACTCGCTTATACACTGGGGCTTGCGATGCATCTTGTAACCATTGCTTTCTCCATGTCATGGGGACCTTTTTTTTTCCAGACGGCTAACGCGGGAAAAGAACACTATGGAAAGATATATGATCTTGCCGGGAAGGCAGTAGCCATCAGCACTGCAATTGCCATTTTTGGGGTCATGATCTCACGGGATTTTGTCACTCTAGTATTTGCTGAAGAATACCATCCTGCAGCCTCCATCGTACCCCTCATAATTGCGGGATACCTTCTTTTCTTTCTCTATTCAATGTTCTCCCATTCGGTATTACATGAAAAGAAAACACACTATATTGCACTGATCACGATGCTTACCGCCGCTGTTAACATCGTGCTGAACATTTGGTTGATACCGAATTATGGGATGGCCGGCGCAGCCTGGGCAACGATCATCTCATTCGGACTCCAAACACTGACCACCTATATCATTGCAGTACGTATACTCCCTGCAACATACCCCATTGGGAAGATTCTTTTTATACTTGGTATATTTTCCGTTATTCTGGTTATGACCCAGTGTGACGGGGTTGGTCGCTATATCTTCTATCTCTCAGCTACTGTGGCCATGCTTGCTGTGCTGAAGATTTCATTTACGCTGCCCGACTGGCCATGGAAGACCTATTGATTTATCGCAGCTTTTATTTCTCATTTCTGTGTGCTTTCCGCCACTGGATAAGACCCCATGGAATATAGAATCCCCTTCAACAAGCCCTACATGACCGGCAAAGAACTCGAGTATATCTCTCAAGCCCATGCCGCCGGGCACCTTGCAGGGGACGGAGCCTTCACCAGGAAATGTCACGCCTGGCTAGAACATAATATAGGGGTCAGCAAGGCTCTCCTCACCCATTCATGCACCGCTGCGCTTGAAATGGCTGCCATCCTGGCGGACCTCCGTCCTGGAGACGAGGTAATCATGCCCTCGTACACTTTTGTCTCCACGGCTAATGCCTTTGTTTTACATGGTGCCGTGCCAGTATTTGTCGATATCCGCCCCGATACCCTCAACATTGATGAGCGCAAGATTGAGGCGGCAATCACGAGTAAAACCAGAGCGATCGTCCCTGTACATTATGCCGGTGTCGGGTGTGAAATGAACACCATTATGGACATAGCGCACCGATACAATTTGCTGGTTATTGAGGACGCCGCACAGGGCATTATGTCCACCTACCAGGGTCGCCCTCTCGGCTCCATTGGTCATATGGCTACGCTCTCCTTCCACGAAACCAAAAATATTATCTCAGGCGAAGGGGGTGCACTTCTTATCAATGACCCGGCTTTGGTCGAGCGGGCCGAGATTGTCCGCGAGAAAGGGACTAACCGCAGCCAGTTTTTTCGCGGTCAGGTGGACAAATATAGCTGGGTGGATATTGGCTCTTCCTTTCTGCCCGGGGAAATTATTGCAGCCTTCCTGTGGGCACAAATGGAAGAAGCGGAAAGCATCACTAAACGCCGCCTGGCTATATGGAATACCTATCATCGAGGGTTCGAGTCATTAGAAAAAAGGGGAGCCATCCGTAGGCCTGTGATACCAGATGGTTGTGCTCACAATGCACACATGTATTACTTGCTCTTATCAGACCTGGAACAACGAACACAGTTTATAGAAAGCCTCAAAATGAGCGGCGTAGATGCAGTATTTCATTATATTCCGCTCCACAACTCTCCCGCTGGCAAGAAGTACGGGCGTTGCTCCGGCAACCTCAAACACACGCAAAATCTAAGCGAAAGGCTTGTGAGGTTACCTTTATGGTTAGGGTTAGAAGGGGATCAGGCTGCTGTTATAGCTAACATCGGCGCAGTGCAATCCTGAGGCTGCTACCCTAAAGGCTCAGCCTTGTGTATCGTCAGGACCTCAAGATTTGTCAAATGATGCCTTACATTTACCTGATTAAACACGATATCCGTAGGCAGACAGCTTTTAAAAAACACAAAAAGACCTGGCGCTAACGGGCTCATCAATATAGCCTGAGCTATCCGAATTTACCTGCCCAGCTATCCCTTCAACAAACTTTTTATTCATGTATTTTAATGGTCGTCGTCGCTCGATTTCAGTTAACAAGCCATGCATAAGCAGGAGATCATTGAAAACCCGTCTTGGCCACTCTCTCCTGGACACTGCGTCTAAGGCCTGCTCTGCCTCGTCGATTCGTTCTTCTCGAAGATAAGCCAGGGCCAAAGCCAGATGGTCTGCTTAAGTTTTTATCAGCAACACTCTCAAATAAATCTATGGCCATTTTATCCATTTTGTATTCGAGCGCACGATGGCCGACAAACCGCTTACTGTCATCGTTCCAGGTAATGTCAGGGTTCAGATTCGTAAGCCATGTCAAGGGCTCTTCTGTACTAGCATATTCGCTGACTCGTTCCAAAAGCGGCAAAACGGGGGCTGCCCATGGCAAACGGGATGAGGCCATTTGCCACTCCTCAAGTAAGCGTTGCCTGTCATTTTCAAGCCAGCAGTATGGTCGAGCCCATAAGCGCCCAGTCGCTGGCAATGCTGGAGCATTCCGGCTATAGAGGGCGAATTTAGCGTCGACAAAATCCAATTCAAGCTCACCAGATTGCAACGCATTCCATGCATTGGTGGCACTACTTTCGAGAATGGCGTAATCGATATCATATTTCTGTATTTCTTCGGCAAGGAGTCTGCCGTTATCTCGCGCCGCGTTATGCCTTATAAAATGCTCTGGCGGATAAAGGATGCCTGTTCTGCCATCAATATAAACCTGACTTTCGGGGGACAGTTTATATATAAGGTACCCCCCAAGGTGATACTCATTAAAGATTCTGCCCGCTTTGTTGTTTGCCCGCATGTAAGAAATCAACGCACTGGGAAACAATAATCGGGTCAATAAATTTCCATGCATCACTGATCGCGCAAAGAGCACTGAATAAGCCATTGGCACCAGCCACACCACTATTAAAATGGCCGCAACACTCCTCGAAAACCACTTCGATGACACCTTTAACGCTGCTCCGACTTTAGCGTCAGTCAGTAAATGAGCAAACACCCCAAGGAGGATAATACCCAAAGGTGTTACCAATCTGATCATTGATAAACTGCCATATAGCACAACACCAATAATTACCAGATAACCAAATTTTCTTTGCCATACAGCCATACCGATTGACACAGCTGAGAGTAAACCCAACACGTATATCGGCGGGAAACTCTTAAACAAAGTGTACGGAGGGTGGTATTCCATGATCAGTAATTTCCATATATCAGGAAACATGATCGCGCCGTAGGCAGGATGCGACATATTGGGGTTAATTAGACCAGCTCCAACGAGCACCAGGCCCCAGCAGCTCCATACAATCCAATCGTTAACACCGCTTTTTTCTTTAATTAGCCTCACGCCGATATCAATAAACAAACCAAAAAAAATCACATAGACGAAAATTGGTGAATGGTAGTTAACCCAGAAGATAATTAACGCCACAATCGGGGCGATTGCAGAGACAGTCAGGCGCAATCGGGCGCGATGGTAGAGCAGAAGAGCGATAAGACACAGGCTCCAGCTAAGTAACTCCGGCCTGACTTGCGCACGCAACTGAATCAAAGTGGTTAGCAGAGGCAGCACCACGCAATAAACCAGAACCGGCGCTTTGACTTGCCTAAGCCATGCAAGCATACAGACTAAAACAAGAGAAAATGCCAGCAGCTTAACGGCGATAAAGCCGAGCACATCGCCAAACAGCTTAACTATGGCATAAAGCCCGGCCTGGAAAATAATTGGTACACCACGAATGGCCTCACCTTCATAAGTGAAGCTATAGTGATCCTGATAAGGACTTAATCCGTTTTCAATCCAGTCCTTGCCCATCTGAAGATGCCAGTAACCATCATAGTCAACAGGATCACGCAGAGTTGTAACTAATAACACTGCGACACAGAGGAATAGTAAAGCGCCGACAATCCGCCGTTTTCTGGCTTCAAGCAGCTCGTACCACTTTGCCGACACTAACGCACTACCATTATTCATCACTTACAGGTGCCTGGAGATACAGCGTATCAACGTAAATCACTTGTAATACCTTGCGCGTTCTTATTTATATTTATTCTTACCCGACACGCCATCAAATAAGGTTTCCAGAAAGATACCCAGTCTAAAGTGAGTTTTCCAATTTCGGGCATCCTACGAATCAAAACCTGCTACCTCTATCGACATGTAACACCGACAGCATTTACTGTGGGCCACACACGGCTTACTTTGCTTAACCAAACGTCATACGGGATTACCATAGAGAACTTATTTGGATAACTTCTTGCCAAAAAATGGGGCAGGAGCTTTCCGGTCGGAGACCGCTTTCGCGATTATTATGTTAGTCAGTCTAATTTTTCAGCTGGTATAAAAATAACCCCGGATACCCGGGGTTATTTTGACAACATCTATCTAATTATTTGCTTAAAAGATTAGCGACATTCGGCAGGAACGTGCTTAGCGTCACCGGCAGTGAACGCGCAATCCCAGCTTATTGTATCTTCCGCAGCAGCTTGGGTAGGGCTTATAGTTATTGTAGGCTGAGTCGTCGCACCTGTATTAGCAGTTACAACAGTAATTACGCCATTCGCAATTGTAATACTTGAAACATACTTTGGAGATCCTGAAAGGTTATACCCGGAATTCGTTTGATCAACCGCGGTAGCCAGTATTCCCTGCGCCTGGGCTGTTTCAGCGACAGCGAGCTTGGCAGCGGATGATAAAGCTATACCTTCACCTACCTTAGTACGAATGGTGTAATCCTGATACGCAGGCAACGCGATGGCAGCCAGAATACCGATGATAGCAATTACAATCATCAGTTCGATCAATGTAAAACCTTTTTGCTTATTTGTATTTTGCATGGAGTAGCTCCTTTCATGAATGTTTTAAACCTTGCAGGAATAAATGTTTTAAACCTCGCAGCGAGTACTAAGCACTATCTGTGCCAAAAATTCAGGCGTACCAATACGCTGCGCCGAGAAGCAATTTGGCCAAAACAGCAGGGCCATTGCCTGCCCAAATCAAGTGGTAAGTGACGTTTTGTGTCAATTATCTGCACATTTTGCGCGCCGAAATCCCTAATCATGCTCATTGCTTACCGCCAGAACATGCCACTATACCCGTCTAATTGAGTTACTCGATATACCTATGGATCAGTTGACTAGATACGTCAGTTTATGTGATGTGTTACCTTGCAAAAGCTTGCTATTAAAGTAAAATCGATGGCGTTTTAATGAGCTTGCTGAGCATTTTTCGGTTTGCTTTCAGTTGCTTCACGCGCAAACTTTGTCACCCATCCACTCAAAAAATCAAGCAACACGGTAATAACCAGCACAGAGCAGGATAGGCGGTCATCTTAACTATGAATAATCCAGGCAACACTACCTTACAGGGCTTATCGCGACGTCTGGTGAGCGATGGAATACTCGATGAAAACAGCGCCCATGAGGCCATCAAGGCCTCGAAAGCAGATGGTATGTCCCTTGTGCAACATCTGGTTGAAGACCAGGCGCTGAACGCCACCCAAATAGCCGACATCACTGCTCACGAGTTCGGCGTGCCCCTCTTTGACCTGGATTATTTGAATATTGCCAACTGCCCCACAGGTCTGGTTGATCCCCGCCTGGTATCGAGGCATATGGCTTTACCGGTTTCATTCAAGGCGAACCGCCTGCAAATAGCGGTCTGTGATCCGACTAATCATCACACTATTAATGAAATCCGCTTCAATGTCGGGGCAACCGTCGATGCAGTTGTCGTTGAATATGACAAACTGAAGGCTGCTGTTGAGGCTTACCTTGAGCAAGGCGAGAGCGATCTGGGCGATGCCCTCGGTGCACTCGATGACATCCAGCTCGACAACCTCGATATCAGTCATGTCGAAGATGCCAATCAGCAAAGCGAGGAATCTTCAGACGAAGACGACGCGCCTATCGTACGTTTCGTCAATAAATTACTCCTTGACGCCATAAAACGCGGGGCATCCGATATTCATTTTGAACCCTATGAACACACTTATCGGGTACGTTTCCGCACCGATGGGATTCTTGAAGAAATCACTAAACCGCCCATCAATATGGCGCTGCGCTTTGCTGCGCGCTTAAAAGTCATGTCGCGGATGGACATTTCGGAACGACGGGTCCCGCAGGATGGGCGGATCAAGCTAAAAATCTCCAAAAAAAGAGCCGTCGATTTTCGCGTTAACACCCTGCCCACACAATATGGTGAAAAAATTGTATTACGTATCCTCGATCCCAGCAGTGCACAAATGGGTATTGAGGCACTCGGCTACGAGCCTGATCAGCAAAAGGCTTACGTGGATACATTGCATCAACACCAGGGGATGATTCTGGTGACTGGGCCCACGGGATCCGGGAAAACCGTTTCACTCTACACTGGCTTAAACATCCTAAATACGGCCGAGCGCAATATATCCACAGCTGAGGATCCTGTAGAAATTAACATGGAAGGCATCAACCAGGTACAGGTTAATGCCCGTGTAGGATTGACCTTTGCCCAGGCGTTAAGGGCTTTCCTCCGTCAGGATCCCGATGTGGTGATGGTCGGTGAGGTTCGCGACCTTGAAACAGCAGAAATCGCCATTAAAGCTGCACAAACCGGCCACATGGTCTTATCGACACTGCACACCAATAGTGCTCCAGAAACGTTAACGCGCCTGTTAAATATGGGAGTGCCCTCCTTTAACGTTGCCACGTCTGTAAGCTTAATTATCGCCCAGCGCCTCGCCCGTAGGCTATGCACTCATTGCAAAGAACCGTTTGAGGATGTACCCGAAAAAGTATTAGAAGAAGAAGGTTTCAAAAACATTAGTATTCCTTTTAACGAGATCCAGTTATTTCGAGCCAATGGCTGTAACCAATGCGTCCATGGCTACAAGGGCAGGGTTGGCCTTTATGAGGTCTTAACAGTAAGCCCTGCTATCTCAAAATTAATCATGGAAGGTGGTAACTCCCTTGAAATTGCCGAATTAGGCAAACAGGAAGGCTTTAGAACCTTGCGCCAGGCCGCACTTAAAAAGACGGCCGAAGGTATAATCAGCCTGGAAGAAGCAAACCGAACGACAAAGGATTAAATTATGGCCACTGCACAAGCTCAGGTTTATATCTTTAAGGGTAAAAGCAGGGATGGCAAACCTGTTAAAGGGGAGATGACAGGAAACAACCCCGCTTTAATCAAGGCCCAGCTTCGCAAGCAGGGCGTTATCGCCAAGTCGGTAAAGAAAAAACCGAAAGAGCTATTTAAGCGCAAGAAGCCCGTCAAACCGATGGACATCGCTATATTTACCAGACAGATGGCGACAATGATGAAGGCCGGCGTGCCTTTGGTCCAGAGCTTCGAAATCGTCGTCGAAGGTGCTGAAAATGAAACCATGAAGGAGTTGGTGACCGACTTGCACGAGCAAGTGTCTGCTGGTCATAGCTTCGCGACTGCATTAAGGGGCCACCCGAAATACTTTGATGAGCTATTTTGTAACCTGGTGGATGCTGGCGAACAAGCGGGTGCGCTCGACACCCTGCTAGACAGGGTCGCCACTTATAAGGAAAAAACCGAACAACTCAAAGCCAAAATCAAAAAAGCCCTGACCTACCCCGCCGCTGTTATCGTTGTCGCAGTCATTGTCACGGCGATACTTCTGGTCAAGGTTGTGCCGGTATTTGCTGAAACATTTTCAAGCTTCGGCGGTGCGCTTCCGGCATTTACTCTCTTTGTGTTAAACCTCTCTAACTTTGCCCAAAAATGGTGGCTACTTATTCTGGCCGTTCTGGTCGGTCTCGGGTACGCTTTCGTCGAGGCAAGGCGAAGATCACAAAAATTTTCCGATGGCTTTGACGCTTTAATGTTAAAAGCACCAATCATTGGTAGTGTTATGCATAATGGCGCAGTCGCACGCTTTGCCCGGACACTGGCGACGACATTTTCTGCTGGCGTCCCTTTGGTCGAGGCACTTGGTTCCGTTGCGGGTGCAGCAGGCAACGCTGTCTATCGCGACGCCATTTATCAGGTTCGCGACGACGTCACCACAGGCATAACCATTCATAGCGCAATGAAGTCTACGGGACTGTTCCCCATTATGCTCTTGCAATTGACCTCCATCGGTGAGGAATCCGGTTCGCTTGACGAAATGATGGAGAAAGCAGCCGACCATTATGAAGAGGCTGTGGATAATGCCGTCGATAATCTGACAGCACTTCTCGAACCCTTGATCATGTCTGTTCTGGGTATCCTGGTCGGTGGTCTACTGGTGGCGATGTACTTACCTATCTTCCAGCTGGGTAATGTTGTTGGATAATAGCAGTCAGTATGGCTGGTAGCCTTATTGTTTATCCGGTAGAAGTGTTTATTGGTGGCGCATTAGTGTTGGGACTACTTATCGGTAGCTTTCTCAACGTGGTTATTTACCGGCTACCGCTCCACTTACAACTCTCCTGGCGTAATGAAGCACTCGACTTCCTGGGCCAGAAGCCCGAACACTCCGGTGATAAAATTAGCCTGGTACACCCCCATCGCATTGCCCTCACTGTGAGACACTGATTAAGCCCTGGCAAAATATCCCCCTTATCAGCTATCTGATATTACGGGGTAAATGCAAAACCTGTTCGACAGCGATATCCCTCCAGTACCCAGCCGTCGAACTCATCTGCGGTTTGATGTCTGCATTTATTATTTTTCATTTTGGTTTTACTGAGCAAGGCCTGTTCGCACTTTTGTTTACCTGGGCACTGATCGCCCTCACCGGTATTGATCTTAATCACCAGTTGTTGCCTGATAATATTACGCTACCGCTTTTGTGGCTCGGCTTACTCGTCAATACCGGCGGTGTTTATACTGATTTAACGGGCGCAGTCATCGGTGCCGCCGCAGGTTACCTGTCGCTATGGAGCGTTTACTGGGCTTTCAAACTCCTGACCGGCAAAGAAGGCATGGGCCATGGTGATTTTAAACTCCTGGCGGCCCTGGGTGCCTGGCTAGGCTGGCAACAATTGCCCTTAATTGTTTTGTTATCCTCTGTGCTTGGCGCTGTGATTGGCACCCTGATGTTACTGGGCCAAAAAAAGGACCGGCCAAAGGCCATTGCCTTTGGCCCCTACCTTGCCATTGCAGGCTGGGTAGCCCTGCTAGCTGGCGAAAAAATCACGTCCAGCTATTTAAGCACTTTCTGAACGGAGCGCTTTCTAAACAGAGCACGTTCTAAAAAGCGCACTTTAAATTAGGTTTGATCGCATAATTAACTGACACGATCATTAATTAAATAAGCAAACAGCCCTGAGATTCTATGAAGTATATTGTTGGACTGACTGGCGGCATCGGCAGCGGCAAAAGCGCCGTCGCATCGCTGTTTCGCGAACGCGGTATCAAGGTTATCGATGCTGACATCGCCGCGCGAAAAGTCGTTGAACCGGGCACGCCGGCACTACAGGCTATCGCCGCGCACTTTGGCGAAGACACCCTGCAGGATGATGGCACTCTGGACCGAGCGGCCCTGCGACAGATTGTTTTTGACACCGAGGCTGAGCGACTCTGGCTTGAGCAACTCCTGCACCCTGCCATTGGCCAGTGGATAGCCGACGAACTCGCCAATGCAGACAGCCCCTACGCCATACTTGAGTCGCCGCTATTACTGGAAACCACGCAACATGAAATGGCCGACTGTACCCTGGTAGTCGATGTCGAAGAGCAGACTCAAATTGACAGAGCATCAGCGAGAGATGGTAATACGCCGGAACAAATCAAAGCGATTATCGCAGCCCAGATGTCACGGAAACTGCGCATTGAAAAAGCTGACGATGTAATAGATAACAATGCTTCCCTCGAAGCATTACTTGAACCGGTGCAGGCGCTCCATAAAAAATACCTGAAATTGGCTGCTCATAAAGCTGCGGCAGGCACCCCATGACAGACAACATCGTTTTACAGTGTCCCGAATGTAAAAAACCAGTGCACTGGAATGATCATTACCCTCATCGACCTTTCTGCTCTGCCCGGTGTAAGCAAATGGATTTTGGCGACTGGGCAAACGAGAACCATCGAATTCCGGGGCAAGCTCAACATCCTAACGGGGATAATCTGGACGATGGTATCGATGGCTCTTTCAGCGATATCGATAAGGACGGCGAATTAGATCGGTATTAGCACCGAAACCTGTCATGCGGTTTTGACGAATACGCCAGGTTTGCGGGGCCAGGTTTGCGGGGAAAGACCCTCTAGACTGAACGTCTTTGGATGTAATCAAGAACCATGCGGTTCGCCGCCGGGAAATCATAAGCTCCCAGGTCACTCAAAGTCACCCAGGCTATCTCCTGCCCTTCATTGCCTTTAGCCAATCCGGTAAAGCTTTCCACTATCCAGCTTTCGAATTGTATGCCTTTGTCGGGGTAATCGTAACTTTCGCTGAATAATGGTGTTGCCCCAGTTACTTCAATCGCTAGCTCTTCACGCAGTTCGCGACACAATGCCTGATAGGCTATTTCACCGGCCGCGACCTTACCACCGGGAAATTCCCACAAACCACCCTGGTGACTATGGACTGGTCGTTTGGCGATCAATATTTTGTCCCGCTCGGAATTATAGATAAGCCCTGCCACTACATGAATACGTCCAAAACCTTCGATATCCGCCGCTTCGCTGGCACTGGTGCCAGAAGTATCAGTATTCATGTCCTGTATTCTGCATTGATACGGATATAGTCGTAGGATAAGTCAGTGGTCCAAATGGTTTCAGTCCAATCGCCGCGAGCGAGATCTATCTTGATAACAAACGCCTCCTGGTCCATCACTCGCTGACCTTGAATTTCGGTATAACTGCACGCACGACCTCCCTGCTCGACGATCAGCACATCGTCAAACCATATTTTGACCTCATCGACAGCGAGGTTTGAGACACCGGCCCGGCCCACCACTGCCAGGACTCTACCCCAGTTAGGATCTGAGGCAAAAAGCGCCGTCTTAACCAGTGGCGATTCCGCTACCGCGTAGGCGACATTAAGGCATTCCAGAACGTCGGCACCACCATTAACGATGACTTCAACAAACTTACTAGCGCCTTCGCCATCTTTTACGATCGCTTGCGCCAGCTCCACACAAACGGATTCAAGCACTTCCTCAAAAAGTCTAAGATCGTCCTGCGTGGACACATAGAGTCCGCTCGCCCCTGTAGCCACCAGTACGACACTATCATTAGTTGAGGTGTCGCCATCGACGGTAATGCGGTTAAAAGATTTCTCAACCGTTCTGGTTAATGCTTCCTGCAATTGAGCGGGCTCAACACAGGCATCTGTTGCAATATAGGCCAGCATGGTTGCCATATTCGGCTTAATCATCCCTGCGCCTTTCGAAATACCACTGATGGTAACCAGCTTCCCGCCGAGTTTGAACTGGCGACTCACAGCTTTGGGTCGGGTATCTGTGGTCAATATTCCCTTCGCTGCTTCCAGCCAGGTGTTGCCATCAAGCATTTCCAGCGCGGCGGGAATAGCTTCTGCTATTTTATCAACAGGGAGCGGTTCACCGATCACGCCAGTGGAGAAAGGTAGAACCTGAAAAGGCTCCACTCCGGTAGCTTCAGCGACAGATTTACAGACAGTGAGTGCATCATAAAGCCCCGACGCGCCCGTGCCAGCATTGGCATTGCCGGTATTAGTAATCAAATAACGAATGCTTTCGTCGGCCTGCCTGGCGTCGGCCATGTGGTTTTTGGCTACCTGTACAGGTGCGGCGCAAAAGGCATTGCCCGTAAATACCGCAGCCACTGCACTGCCCGCTGCCAGTTCCATTAACACCAGGTCATTGCGCCCTGGTGTTTTGATCCCTGCGCTGGTCACACCCAAACGAAAGCCTGCCACAGGTGAAATATCTGCAAGTGTGCCGCTGCCTACCGCCATTGGATAGCTCTCAAAGCGTTAATGGTTTTCGACACAAACCACTGCTCTGTAAACCAAAGCCCTGCAAACCAAAGCCCTGCAAACCAAAGCCCTGCAAACCAAAGCCCTGCAAACCACGGCACCATAAATCCCAATCTCACACTTTGTCCAACCGAATAAATAACCATGATCGATCATTTCAAACTAAGCCAGTTTACCGTGACAATGCTTATATTTTTTCCCGGAGTCACAGGGGCAAAGCTCATTTCGTCCTACTTTGTCGCCAGTCCGCGTGTAGGTTTTATTGTCGGCAACGGCCGTCCCAGATGCGTTATCTGCTCCACCACCGGCAGCTGCCAGAGCGGAGGTTTGCCCGTGCTCAAAAGCAACTTGTTGTAGACGTTGTTGTTCTGCGCGCTGACGTTCCAGTTCTTCAATCTCTTCGGGCTTTCGGATTTCGACGCGACTGAGAAAGCGGACGGTTTCGAGCTTAATATTTTCCAGCATTTCCTGAAACAACTGGAAGGACTCGCGTTTATATTCCTGCTTGGGATTTTTCTGGGCATAAGCACGTAGACCAATACCCTGGCGAAGATGATCGATACTCGAAAGATGCTCTTTCCAGAAATTATCCTGGACCTGCAACATCACCTGTTTTTCAAGGTTCCGTATTTCCGGCCCGATTTCCCCTGCGCGCTGCTGATAGATCTTGTCGGCTTCGTCCAGAATCCGCGCTCGAAGCCCCTCTTCATTGAGCCGCTCATCTTCATCAAGCCACTGCTGAATCGGTAGTTTAAAATTAAACTCGGTATTTAAATCGGCTTCCAGCGCCTCAATAGTCCATTGCTCATGCAAAGATTGAGGGGGAATCGAGTGATTTATCACCGTATTGATAACATCGTGACGAATTTCCGTGATCATGTCCGAAATATCATCAGCACCGAGCAGTTCATTGCGCTGCTCATAGACCACCTTGCGCTGGTCATTGGCGACATCGTCATATTCAAGCAACTGTTTGCGGATATCAAAATTTCTACCTTCAACCTTGCGTTGAGCTTTTTCGATGGCGTTGGTTACCATTCGGTGCTCAATGGCTTCGCCCTTTTCCATACCGATGGCGCGCATCATGTTTTTGACGCGGTCGGAGGCAAACAGGCGCATTAAACTGTCCTCCATAGATAAATAAAACCGCGATACGCCTGGGTCTCCCTGCCTGCCCGCGCGGCCACGCAATTGATTATCGATACGACGGGATTCGTGGCGCTCGGTGCTAAGAATATGCAGGCCGCCCGCCTCAATGACCTGGCGATGATTTTCCTCCCACTCAGCTTTAATCTTGTCGATCTGCGCCTGACTGGGCTGCCGCAGTGCATTGACCTGTGCCTCCCAGTTACCACCGAGCACAATGTCGGTACCACGGCCTGCCATATTGGTGGCGATGGTCACCGCCCCAGGTCGGCCCGCCTCGGCAATAATTTTCGCCTCTTTCTCGTGGAATTTAGCATTAAGTACCTGGTGTTCAATTTTGGCTTTTGTTAATAGTTCGGACATTAGCTCAGATGATTCTATCGAGGCAGTACCTACTAACACCGGTGCCTTTTTTTCGATGCAGGAACGAATATCTTCTATCACAGCTTCAAATTTTTCTTCCTGAGTCAGAAAAATCAGGTCGTTATAATCTTCTCGGGCGACACTCTGATTTGTGGGAATCACCACCACATGTAAACCGTAAATTTGCTGAAATTCAAACGCTTCTGTATCGGCAGTGCCGGTCATACCCGACAATTTATCGTAGATACGGAAGTAATTCTGGAAAGTGGTCGAAGCTAATGTTTGGCTTTCACTCTGGATTTGCACACCTTCTTTGGCTTCAATCGCCTGATGCAAACCCTCTGACAATCTACGTCCAGCCATTGTCCGGCCAGTGTGCTCATCGATCAGCACTACCTCGGCGTCCTGGACGATGTACTCAACATTTTTGTGGAACAAATGATGGGCACGTAAGGCGTTATGGACATGGTGTAAGAGACCAAGATGGGCGGGTTGGTACAGGCTTTCGCCCTCACCTAACAACCCTTCCCCCTCGAGAATCTTCTCAATTTTTTCATGACCTTGCTCGGTCAGTTCCACCTGTCGGGTTTTTTCATCGATAACAAAATCACCATCGACTTCAGGGGAATCATAGAGCATAGAGACGTTTTTCACGTCATCCTGCTCGCTTACTTCTCCGACAGTCAACAACTGCACGACTGCGTTAATGCGCTTGTACAAAGCTGAACTATCCTGAGCGGTGCCAGAGATAATCAATGGCGTGCGGGATTCATCGATCAGGATGGAGTCAACTTCATCGACAATAGCAAAACCCAATTCGCGCTGAGCCTTGTCCTGTAATTGCAGAACCATGTTGTCGCGGAGATAATCAAAACCAAATTCATTATTGGTGCCGTAGGTAATGTCTGCGGCATAGGCTTCCTGTCGAGATGCGACCGCTGTGGCCCCCACCAGCAGATCACCCGATTCAGCTTGAGCAGGTTTAATAACAAAGGAGTTCGGCTGACCGGGACCTGCATAAGACTGAATAATCCCGACACTCATACCTAATGCGTTATAAACCGGGGCCATCCATTCGGCATCCCGCCTTGCCAGATAATCATTGACGGTGACAATGTGCACGCCGGCACCCGACAGGGCATTAAGATAAGCGGCAAGGGTAGCCACCAGGGTTTTACCTTCACCGGTGCGCATCTCGGCAATTTTGCCTTCATGGAGTACCAGACCACCGATCAACTGGACATCGAAATGTCGCATACCAAGGGTTCTACTGGCCGATTCCCGCACAGCGGCAAAGGCTTCGGGTAACAGTTCATCAAGACTGGAGCCGGACTCGAAACGAGTCCGGAAGATGTTGGTTTGTTGACTTAGTTCGCTATCGCTAAGTGCCTCCGTAGCTGCAGCGACATTATTTACAGCACTGACAATCTTTCGTAAGCGACGAAGCTCACGATCATTTTTGGTTCCGAAAACCTTTTTAAATACCTTAGCGACCATGATGGTCCTCGACCCTGATTACCCGTTGTAAAAGAAACTGCTCGATTCGTTATACCAACAACAAGACGAGTTTATCAACGAATAGTACGCCGAATATAGCTGGACGGGTCGACATGACGGCCATTTTTGTAAAGTTCAAAATGCAGGTGTGGGCCGGTGGAACGGCCAGTACTGCCCATAAGCGCAATCACCTGGCCTTTTTTCACCAGGTCACCAACTCTGACCAGATTTTCTTTATTATGTGCGTAACGAGCAACCAGTGTATTGCCGTGATCGATTTCAATCAGCTCACCATAGCCTGATTTAGTTTCCGAGTGAGTAACGATTCCACCCGCAACAGCAATCACAGAAGCACCATCTTTACCGGCAATATCGATCCCTTTATGCCAGCTTTTTGTACCGTGGAAAGGATCACGGCGCATACCATAAGCCGAGGACATCCAGCCATTTTCGACAGGTAAACCGGCAACAGTACTTTCACGCTTAAACTCGCGATCAGCCATCATGATTTTGAGCAAGCCTAACTGACGCTCACGATCTTCGAGCTGGGCATCGAGTTCCGCGTAAAATAAGTCGATGTCCTGCAGGCCTGCCGTATCAGGGCCACTGTCGTTCGGTCCACCAACTGCCGGCAGCTTGGCAAAATCAAATTCACCACTATCCAGCCCGGCGATATCGGTAATGCGTTCTCCCAGAGCGTCAAGCCGAACCATACGCGCCTGCATTTCCGCCAGGCGAGAGGAATACGCTGCCAGCTGATGTGAGACCTGAATCTGGCCCTCGGATAGCAAATCTTTTTGCGAGTTCAATTGCTCTTCAAGCACCTCGAGTTCCGCAATTAGCTCATCACTCACATTAGCACTATTTATTCCTACTACCGCGCCCAGGCCCAACCCGAGAGGCAGCCCTAGCACAAACAGCGACAGCAGGGCTTTAGCCCAACTATTCACATTTAGCGTGACAGTTCTGCCCTGCCAGGCATTAAGGAATACGATTTTCATGGTTAAACTTGTGTTTCTCTCATTTTCAGACTCATATCATTTTCGTACACAGGCACTAGATAGCCAGACCTATAGAGACCGAGGCCTAACCGGCGAGCAAAGGTTTTACGTAGGATATCGGTGCATTCAGATCATCTGCTTCAAAAGTGACAATCTCCCAGGCATCTTCCTGGGATAACAATTCTCGAAGCAGGGCATTATTGAGTGCGTGCCCTGACTTGTAGGCTTCAAAGGCACCAATCAGGCTATAACCCAGCAAATAAAGATCACCGATAGCATCAAGCACTTTGTGTTTGACGAATTCATCTTCGTAGCGCAAGCCGTCTTCGTTCAAAATACAGTTTTCGTCAACGACTATCGCATTGTCCATACTGCCACCACGAGCCAGACCCTTGGAGCGTAAATACTCTATTTCGTGCATAAACCCGAAGGTACGCGCGCGGCTGACCTCTTTGACGAACGAGGTGCTAGAGAAATCCACCGAGGCTTTCAAACTACGATCACGAAAAACTGGATAGTCAAAATCGATAGCAAAGCTAACTTTAAAGCCATCGTAGGGTTCAAACATGGCTGTTTTATCTTCTTCCTGAACCTTGACCGGGCGCTTAATACGAATAAATTTCTTTGCCGCAGCCTGCTCAATGATGCCTGCCGACTGGATAAGAAAAACAAAAGGTCCGGCACTACCGTCCATAATCGGCAACTCTGCTGAGTTGACATCAATTATTGCGTTGTCTATGCCCAGCCCAGCCATGGCTGATAATAGATGTTCTACAGTGGAAACACGCACATCGCCATTGACCAGCGATGTCGACAGCGTGGTATCGCCAACATTCATCGCTTTGGCTTCTATTTCGACAATGGGGTCGAGATCAATACGCCGGAACAAAATGCCAGAGTTGACGGGGCCCGGCTTCAAGGTCAGATATACCTTCTCACCGGTATGCAGACCGACACCGGTGGCACGAATAGTGTTGTTTAATGTGCGCTGTTTTATCACTGGGAAGGAATTCCAGGTAATCGGCCGCGCATAGTAGCAAAACCCTTCGCCGCCCTCTACCTATTAACGCGCACAAAAAAGGTGCGTCCTGTGGAGGGGATCACACAGGACGCAATGATAGGCGGACGAATTAATCAGCCTGACGGCGCAAAAAGGCAGGAATATCCAGATAATCCATATCCACTTCCTGCTTCAGTTGTGCTCGCGGTGCTGCTCTGACCTGCTCCATTGCGATTTCTGTCTGCTGCGCTGAAGCGTCATGAGCGGAAGCTGCTGCACCTGCCCTGCCACGAGGCCGACGGGTTACGGTCGGACGATCTAAAGTGGCGAAATCAATCTCGCCACCGGGCTTAATGGTGTTATCAACCACTTTAGTCGGCGCCACAGGACGCTTCAGATCTTCCTGATGACCGAGACCTGTGGCGACTACGGTGACTCGTAATTGATCTTCCAGATCGGGATCAATTACCGTACCAACCACCACCGTGGCATTTTCTGATGCGAAGGCTTCTACGGTATCACCAACTTCGGCAAACTCCCCCAGAGAAAGATCCGGCCCAGCGGTAATATTCACTAAAATACCTTTTGCACCACGCAAATCGATATCTTCAAGGAGAGGGCTATGCACTGCTGCCTCGGCTGCTTCAACGGCTCGATGTTCTCCTCTCGCCTGACCGCTACCCATCATCGCCATACCCATTTCGGACATTACCGTACGTACATCGGCGAAATCGACATTGATCATGCCTGGCCGGATAATCAGATCAGCAATGCCCTGAACCGCTCCCAACAACACGTCGTTGGCTGCTTTAAAGGCATCTAACAAAGAAGTCGATTTACCAAGCACCGCCAGGAGCCTCTCATTGGGTACTGTAATTAATGAATCGACCTTGTCTTTTAATTCATTAATGCCCTCGACTGCGATGGCCATACGCTTACGGCCTTCAAATTGAAATGGTCGCGTGACCACGGCAACGGTGAGTATGCCCATCTCACGGGCCACGTCAGCCACCACCGGCGCGGCTCCGGTACCTGTGCCGCCGCCCATACCCGCGGTGATAAAAACCATATCAGCCCCGTCAAGCACATCAGCAATTCGGTCCCGATCGTCCATCGCAGCCTGCCGGCCTATCTCAGGATCAGCCCCAGCACCCAGGCCTTTGGTCATCCCATTACCAAGCTGTAGCAGCGTCGCACCGGTAATATCTTTTAAAGCCTGAGAGTCGGTATTGGCGCAGATAAAATCCACCCCTTGCACCTGACTTTCAATCATATTTTTAACGGCGTTGCCGCCACCGCCACCGACACCTATTACCTTTATTTCCGCGCCTTCCGGAACACTATCGACGATTTCAAACATATCAATTACCCCTCGGTTTTCACCGTTTCACCTAAAAATTTAAGTATTGAATCAATACTACAAATGATCCTGAAACCAGCGTTTGATTCTTTCAATCAAGCTGCTACCAGGTTTACCTTGCCTCGCTCTACCACCGTCACGATGCTGCTGCATGCCATACAACAACAAACCCACACCTGTTGAATAAATCGGGTTGTTTACGATATCCGTCAAACCTCGGATATTTTGCGGACAACCCAGCCGCACTGGCATATGAAAAATCTCTTCTGCTAGCTCTACTACGCCTTCCATTTTTCCCGTGCCGCCGGTTAGCACGACACCGGCAGCGACTAAATCTTCAAAGCCGCTACGGCGCAGTTCGGCCTGCACCAAGGTCAGCAGCTCGTCATAACGGGGTTCCACCACCTCAGCCAGAGCCTGGCGAGATAAATCCCGAGGCGGTCGATCACCGACGCTTGGCACTTTGATGCTTTCTTCCGGTCCTGCGAGCTTGGCCAGGGCACAGGCGTATTTGATTTTTAGCTCCTCAGCGTGAGCTGTGGGGGTGCGCAGCGCCATGGCAATATCGTTGGTCACCTGATCTCCGGCAATGGGTATCACCCCGGTATGGCGGATTGCCCCATCGGCAAAAATAGCGATATCGGTGGTTCCACCGCCGAGGTCAATCATGCACACCCCGAGCTGCTTCTCATCTTCGGTAAGCACAGCGTAGCTTGAAGCCAGTTGCTCCAGAATGATGTCATCCACCTCTAGCCCACAGCGGCGAATACACTTTTTGATATTTTGTGCCGCATTGGCTGCACAGGTAACAAGGTGTACTTTCGCTTCGAGCCTGACTCCCGACATACCGAGGGGTTCACGAACCCCTTCCTGGCTATCAATGATAAATTCCTGGGGCAGGACGTGGAGTATTTCCTGGTCAGCGGGAATCGCGACCGCGCGTGCCGCATCAATGACTCGCTCAACATCCATGGGCAGCACTTCTCGATCACGGATAGCGACGATGCCATGGGAGTTCATACTGCGAATATGGCTCCCTGCTATACCCGCATACACTGAATGAATATGGCACCCGGCCATTAACTCCGCCTCTTCAATGGCTCGCTGAATCGCCGACACGGTCGACTCGATATTCACCACCACACCCTTTTTCATGCCCGAGGAGCGATGCATACCCGTACCAACAATTTCCATCTGACCATCGGCACCCATCACCCCGACTATCGCCACAACCTTCGATGTGCCGATATCAAGGCCGACAATCAGCTCTTCATTATTTCCGCTCACCATATTTACAACCTCACCTTCGGCACTGAATCGCTCATTACCAAACAGCCTGTTAGCTCGCGGTCACCACTGGACCTTCGAAAAGCAAATTTTTTAATATCGTTCTGTTCCCTGTTCATATTTAGCGCCATGTCACAGCTACTCCATTTTCATACCGGGCATCAACGACCGCTATTTCGTCTTTGTGCATTTTTAATTCCTGACTCCAGGCCTGTAAAAAACGGCGCACTTTGACCAGCACATGCTGCCGACCCAGCCAGACCGAAAACCCAGTATCGAGTCGCATACGCCAGCGTCGGTGCTTGTCCATACCAAACTCACTAACCTTAAGGCCTTCAGCGAGGAGTAATTCACTAATATCCCGATACTCACGCATAACATCTTCAATACTGCCCTCGGGACCAGACAATTGCGGCAGTGACGCCAGTTCGTCGGTATCATCCAGCTCGGATATCTGCCCCCGTTGATTAACAAACCCGTGCTGTCCCCAGCGGGCTATAGCCACTTCTTCAACGATGGTTATCTCAATTCGGTCTGGCCAGTAACGACGCACTGTGGCATAAGCTACCCAGGGGTGAGTCTCCAGAGCCAGGCATAAAGCGTCGATATCGAGGCTTAGAAAGCCACCGTCCATGGTCGAATTTACAATCGATTCCAGTTCAATCTGACTGACCTTACTCAAGGGATTGGCGATGGCTACAGCCAGCACTGGTGCATCGAGCCAACGATAAAACAACACACTGAGTCCAACCATTATCCCCGCCATCATAATCACACCAACACCGGTCAGGATTCGACTGATGGCCGCCAGCCAGGGCCGCCATCGCGACTCGTCCTGAATTCTCTTCGGTGCAGCTTGCCACTGCCGTTTCATGGGTTTTGCTCCACAGCAGGTGTTGCAGCCTGCTCTATGAAATCTGAGTTGAAACTGCAACCAGAGAGAATCTCCACAGCTAATTGACTGAAAGACAGGCCCTCAGCGGCAGCGGCCATGGGCACCAAACTGTGATCAGTCATGCCTGGAACGGTATTTACCTCCAGCACATAGAATTCACCCTCGCCGCCCTCCATTAGATCCACCCGACCCCAGCCGCGGCAACCAAGACTCTGGTAGGCTTCCAGGGCAAGTGCCTGAATAGCGGCTTCGCGCTCTATGGACAAACCACAGGGGCATAGATACCGGGTATCCTCAGCAATGTATTTAGCCTGATAATCGTAAAAGGCCCGTTCGGTCTCTAGTTTGATAGTTGGCAACGCCCTGCCATTGACAATAGCTACCGTATATTCGGCACCACTCAACCACTGCTCAGCAAGCACGCTACCATCGTATTGACTGGCTATCTGCCACGCCGATTTCAGCTCAGATGGCGAGCCAGCCCTGGTCATTCCGAGACTCGAACCTTCGTTCGCCGGTTTGACCATTGCGCTACCGCCCAGGGATTCGAGCGTCTGCGACCAATCAGTGTGCTTGTTAATCACTTGAAAGGGGGCTGTCGACAAACCAATACCCGACCAGAACTGTTTGCAGCGAACCTTATCCATAGCCAATGCCGAGGCCAGCACAGCGCTGCCTGTGTAGGGCAGGCCCATACTTTCTAAAGCACCCTGGACGACACCATCTTCACCGCCACTGCCGTGAAGCATAATAAAGATTCGGGCCGGGGCTAAAGCCCGTAACTGCTCCATCCAGTCCTGACCTGCATCAAGGCCAAGCGCATCTATGCCTGCAGCCTGGAGGCCTTTTACCACGGCAGCGCCGCCTGCCAGAGAAACCTCTCGCTCAGCGGACCAACCGCCGTAAAGCACCACAACGCGACCCATAGAGTCGACAGCGAGAGCGCTATTCTGGTTCATATCACTGGCCATTATTGAAGATGACTCTCTGCTAGTAATTTAACCAGGGTGCTGACGCTACCTGCACCCTGGGTGATAACGATATCTCCAGCCCGAACCAGACCGGCAATCATGGTCGGAACTGCTTCTATAGATTCAGCCAGGACAGCACTCAGGCGAACCTCTGGTCGATAATTTTGATCGTTAATCGCCGCACAGAGATGTTCACTATCTGCTCCGTCAATAGGCGTTTCCCCAGCCGAGTACACTGGCACCAGCACCAGGGCATCACAGGTTGAGAGCACCTCGACAAAATCATCGAATAAATCCCGGGTACGGGTGTAGCGATGAGGCTGAAAAACCAGCACCAGGCGTCGCTCGGGCCAGCCCTTGCGCACCGCCTTAATCGTGGCCTCGATCTCTTTGGGATGGTGACCGTAGTCATCCACCAGCATGGCAGTGCCCTCGCCCACCGGGTAATCGCCGTAGACCTCAAAGCGCCGACCGACGCCCTCAAACCCTTCAAGACCAGCCAGAATCAGGTGGTCAGCGATACCTTCATCAACTGCCACGGCAATGGCCGCCGTAGCGTTAAGAATATTGTGCTCACCGGGAATATTAAGCTTCACATTCAGGGCTGCTAAGCCGTCAGGACGACTCACCGCAAATTCTGTGCTGCGCTCACAGGCCCGAACGTCACTAATAGAAAAGTCAGCATCTTCAGAAAAACCATAGGTCCATATCGGCCGTGTAATGCGAGGTAATATCTCCCTGACGGTATCATCATCAATGCAGAGTACCGCCAGGCCGTAAAAAGGCAGGTTATGAAGAAACTCTACAAAGGTAGTTTTGAGGCGTTCGAAATCAAAACCATAGGTTTCCATATGGTCTGCATCGATATTGGTCACCACAGCAATCATAGGTTGCAGATGCAGGAAGGAGGCATCACTCTCGTCGGCTTCTGCCACCAGATAGCGGCTCTCCCCAAGCTGGGCATTGGTCCCGGCACTATTGACCCGACCACCAATAACAAAAGTCGGCGCCTTACCGCCCTCAGCCAGAATACCCGCCAATAAGCTGGTTGTGGTGGTCTTTCCGTGAGTACCAGCAACAGCAATACCGTGGCGATAGCGCATTAGCTCAGCAAGCATTTCAGCCCGAGGCACAGCCGGAATGCGCGACTCCCGGGCAGCGACCAGCTCTGGATTATCATCCCGGATCGCCGAAGACACTACTGCGACATCGGCACCAGCGAGGTGCTCGGCGCTATGGCCGATAAACACCTCCACACCCAGGGCTCGCAAACGGCCAATATTATTATTGACCGCCAAATCTGATCCAGAAATTTCATAGCCCTGGTTATTCAACACCTCGGCGATACCGCACATCCCGCTACCACCAATACCAATAAAGTGAATACGGCGTATACGACGCATTTCTGGGACTTCATAAACCCCGCTCACTTGATCAACTCCTGACAAACATCAGCCACCACCGCCGTCGCTTGCGGGCGACTCAGGGCCCGCGCTGCCTTCGCCATGCTCAATAGCCTTGGTCTATCACTAAATAATTCACCCAACAAAGCAGCTAAATCAACTTCGTTGAGATCGTCTTGCTGAATCAGTAGAGCCGCTTCATGATCAACTAACCAGGTACCATTGGCCGTTTGATGGTCATCGATGGCGAAGGGGAAGGGAACCAGGATAGAAGCCAGCCCAGCTGCCGTCAGCTCCGACACAGTTAAGGCTCCCGCCCGGCACAGCACCAGATCTGCCCAGCCGTAGACCTCGGCCATATCCTCAATAAAGGCCGAGGTATCGGCGCATACACCGGCATCCGCATAAGCCTGCCGAGTCGTCTCAAGATGATCACCACCGGTCTGGTGACGTATTATTGGTCGCATACCTTCGGGCATTCGCGCCACACAACCGGGAATCATCTTATTAATTGCAAGGGCACCGAGACTGCCACCGAGCACCAACAACGCAGGCTCTTGCTCACTACTGGCATCCGGACTATCGCAAAGACGCTGCTCAGGGGCCGGCAGACTACTAATATCTGAGCGGACCGGATTACCACAGTGTTGTCCACCGGGCAGGCTACCCGGAAACGCTTCGAGCACACGGTTGGCAATTTTCGCTAACAGACGATTAGTCGTACCGGCCACGGCATTTTGCTCATGAATCACCAGGGGCTTGCCTAATAAACGCGCCGCGAGGCCGCCGGGGCCGGAAACAAACCCGCCAAGGCCCAAAACCACGTTGGGCTTGACACTGCTCATCACACCGAAAGCCTGCCAGAGCGCTTTTAGCAATTGCCAGGGTGCTTTAACCTTGCCGAGTACACCTTTTTTACCGCGTAGACCGCCAACCTCTATAAAACAGATAGGGAAATCACGGGCTGGCACCAGTTGTGCTTCGACACCCCGGCGTGTACCCAACCAGGTGACATCAAGCCCTCGCTCACGCAGCTCTTCTGCCACTGCCAGGCCTGGGAAGACATGACCGCCGGTACCACCAGCCATAATCAACACCCGGCTACGCTCCATGACCACCAGGCCTTACTTGAGCACTCCCGAGAGCAGGCGTCGTATAATTCATTTCTAGACCAGCGCGAAGTACCAACGCAACAATCAAACTACAAACCAGTAAACTACTACCGCCGTAACTGACAAAAGGCAGAGTCAAACCTTTAGTAGGCAATAGCCCCGATGCTACCCCTACATTGATAAAAGCCTGCCCGGCCAGCATGAGTCCGAAACCAAACACGGCATAGGCGACAAACCAGCGCTGGTGCTCTAAGGCCTGAACACCAATAGCAAACATCCGCATAATCAGGACAATCAATAAGGCCAGCACAACTAAAACACCCACCAGACCAAATTCTTCGGCAAAAATAGCAAAGACAAAATCGGTATGAGCTTCTGGCAAATAAAACAGTTTCTGAACACTATTGCCCAGACCCACACCAAACCATTCACCCCGGCCAAAGGCAATCAGGGACTGGGTTAATTGATAGCCACTGTCATATTGATCAGCCCAGGGATCTAAAAAAGTAATCAATCGCCGGAATCGATACGGTGATGCGACAATCAAAGCCGCCACGCCTAGTATTGCTGCTGATATCAATGCCAGAAATTGCCACAGGCGCACACCCGCTAAAAACAGCATCATCAGAACCGTCACGCCAATCACCATGGTTGAACCAAAATCAGGTTCCAGTAACAACAGCCCACTGAGCAAAACCAGAATGCCGAGAGGCCTGGCAAAGCTTTTCCATTCCTTGTGTAAATTCAAATGATGACGTTGCAAATAGGCGGCGATAAAAACAACCATGGCTATTTTGGCGAATTCTGAAACCTGCAAGGTTAGAGGCCCGGCACGTAGCCAACGGGCGCTGCCATTCACTTCGTGGCCGACACCGGGAATCAATACTGCAACCAACAACACCACACTACTAATCAGTAGCAAACCGGCATATCGATACCACAGCTGCATGGGAATTTGTAAAACTATCAGCGCACCAATGGCGCTGATGACAAGATAAACCAAATGCCTTTTCAGAAAGAAAAATTCGTCGTGATAACTGTAGGTCGAATAAGCAATCGAAGCCGAAAGAACCATCACGATACCAATGGACAATAAGGCGCAAGCACTTAGCAGAAGCGGCTTATCAAGCTCCATAAGCATCCTGGGCCGCCAGAACCAGTCAAACCAATGTTGAAACTGAGTCAACACAAAGCCTCCACTGCGGCTCTAAAACTGTCACCGCGCTCGGCAAAATTTGAATACATATCGAAACTTGCACAGGCCGGTGATAACAACACCACGTCACCGGGGGCAGCATATTCGACAGCAAGCGCAACGGCTCCAGTCATATCCTGCGCAAATAAAATCTCTGCCGAAGCAGGCAGACATTCGGCAATTTGAGAGGCATCTTCGCCGAGCAATATCGCCACTTTAACCCTGCCTTCTGCGGCAGCTTCAAGCACGGAGAAGTCCTGTCCCTTCCCCTGCCCGCCCGCGATCAATATCGTATTCATATCGCCTGACTCTGCCAGACCGGTTATGGCCGCCAGTGCCGCGCCACAATTTGTGGCCTTCGAATCATTGATCCAGGTAATGCCCTGCTTGCCATCTACGACCTGATTTACTCCTGCAATGGTCTCGCAGCGATGGGCCAAACCAGTAAAGGAACGCAACGCCTGAAGCATAGCTTCGCGAGGCAAACCGGCCGCCTGCCCCAGAGCCAATGCGGCCAGAGCGTTGGCAATATTGTGACGGCCCTTAATACCCAGCTCGGAGACGGCTAACCAGGGTTCAAATTCAAAAGCAAGGTACGTTTCGCCGTTTTCTTCCAGCAAGCCAAAAGCCTTTAAATCGGGTTTACCCAGACCAAAAGTAAGACGTTCGACAGAATCGGGGACCAGCGGTCGGGTCAGGTTGTCATCCCGGTTAACGACTACCTTTTTAGCCCCTCTAAACACCCGATGTTTGGCGCGATGGTATTCCATTAGGTTCGCGTAACGATCCATATGGTCGGCACTGACATTGAGTACGGTCACCACCTGGGCCGATAACTGATCGATCAGTTCAAGCTGAAAGCTGGATAACTCCAGCACGTACATATCCCGTTCTGCACTCAACAAATCGAGCGCCGGTGGCCCGAGATTGCCGCCGACACCGACATTTAAACCGGCCTCTTCAGCCATTTTCCCAAGTAGCGTAGTGACGGTGCTTTTGCCGTTTGATCCGGTAATGGCAATCACCGGTGCTTTGGCGCTGGCCATAAACAATTCGATATCGCTGGTTATTTCTATACCGTGAGCGGCCGCTTCTACCAGGGCCGGATGAGCCAGGGGCACCCCTGGGCTCACGACCAGACGTTGAGCGCTGGTCAATATTGGCGACGGAAAACCACCGACCTCTACATCCGGCAAGACATCTTGTAATGCGGCAAGACCCGGTGGTCGCTTGCGACTATCGACAACGACGAAGGGCTCACCACTGGCCGCCAGAAAGCGCGCCACAGACAGGCCGGTATCACCCAGACCCACCACAACAGTGAGTTTGTCGCTTGCGATTAAATTTGCCACAGTCTGCTCTTGCATCTACTTAGGTAGTACCTGTCTGTCTCGTGTCCGCTTATCTCGTACTTATTTACGTTGAACCTATTTACGCTCTTTCTGCTGATGTCATACTTAGTCATTTCAGGCGTTTTGATCATTCCTGCCTGGCTATCCTTACCTGAGTTTTAAGGTCGCCAGGCCAAACAAAACCAGCATCACAGTGATAATCCAGAAGCGTACAATCACCCTTGGCTCTGGCCAGCCTTTCAACTCAAAATGGTGATGAATGGGCGCCATACGAAAAATGCGCTTACCGGTCAGCTTGAAAGACGCTACTTGCAAAATCACCGAAACAGTTTCTAGAACAAAAATCCCACCCATAATGAACAACACGATCTCATGACGGACGATCACCGCAATCACGCCCAGTGCAGCACCAAGAGCCAGGGAACCAACGTCACCCATAAATATTTGCGCGGGATAGGTGTTAAACCAGAGGAAGCCAAGACCCGCACCACCCAGAGCTGTACAAAATATAACCAGCTCTCCAGCACCACGGATGTAGGGAATGTGTAAATAACCGGCAAACTCGATATTCCCCGCCAGATAGGCGATCACGCCCAGCGCCCCGCCCACTAAAACTGTCGGCATAATGGCCAGACCATCGAGACCATCGGTGAGGTTTACGGCATTACTCGCCCCAACTATGACCAGATAAGTAAGAACCACGTAAAATATGCCCATATCCCAGGCAACGCTTTTAATGAACGGTACGATCAGCTGGGTTTCCGCTGGCGATGTTGCGCTGACAAACAAAAATACCGCCGCACTTAAACCGATTAGCGACTGCCAGAAATATTTCCAGCGGGCAGATAGGCCCTGGGCGTGCTTTTCAACCACTTTGCGATAATCGTCCACCCAGCCAACAGCACCAAACAAAAATGTCACGGCCAAAACCACCCACACATAGCGATTACTTAAGTCCGCCCACAGCAAAGTACTGGTAAAAATTGATAACAGTATCAGCGCGCCACCCATAGTCGGGGTACCGGCCTTAATTAGATGGCTCTGCGGACCATCATCGCGCACAGACTGACCAATCTGCATACGGTTGAGACCTTTGATGACCGCTGGTCCCAGTAACAATGAAATGCTCAGCGATGTGAGCACCCCTAAAATCGCCCGTAGAGTTATGTATTTGAAGACTGTCAGAGCACTCACGTACTGAGATAAGTAGTCAGCTAACCAATAAAGCATCAGGCATTGCCCCCCGCAATAACGATCTGTTCAACCAACTCATTCATCCCTGCACTGCGTGAACCCTTGACCAGCACTGTGACATCGTCCTGCAATTCAGAGAGTAGGGCCTCAACCAGGGTGTTTTTATCTGCGCAGAGATGACCTTGAGTACCAAAACCCGCAATAGCCTGGGCGCATAAATCTCCGCTTGCCAGAAGCAAATCGACTCCCCGTTCCCTGGCATACTCGCCTACTTCGTAATGTAATTGGGCAGCATCGACCCCGAGCTCAGCCATATCGCCTAGCACCAGTATCCGACGACCCTCGAGGCCAGCCAGTACATCGATAGCAGCTTTCACGGAACCCGGGTTGGCGTTATAACTATCATCAATTACCCTACAGCCATTAAGACCAGCCTTGTATTCCAGGCGTCCAGCTACCGCTGATACCGACTCCAGACCCGCTGCAATGGTGACAATTTCTAGACCCGCAGCCACAGCACAGGCCGCTGCTGCCAGGGCATTATTGACGTTATGACGGCCTGCCATACGTAACTGAACCGGCAATTGATTGCTGATCTGGTCTCGACAGATATTCAAATCAAACGCTGCGCAGCCGTCGACATCCAGACGTATATCAGTGGCATAAACATTCGCCTCCGGTTTATCGAGACTAAAAGTCACGGTCTCCAGGCAAGGCACGGCTTGTTGCCACTGCTCCAACCAGGGTTCATCCAGATTCAGGACGGCAACACCCGAACCATCGAGACTGCGATATATTTCACCCTTCGCCGCGGCAACACCTGCCAGAGAGCCAAAACCTTCAACGTGAGCCGGTAAGACATTGGTCACCACCGCAATAGTCGGCTTAACCAGGCTGGCGAGATAGGCAATCTCCCCAGGTGCGCTGGCACCTAATTCGAGCACGGCGAAACGATGCTCTGGCTCTAGTCTCAATAAAGTTTTCGGAACCCCAATGTAATTATTCAGATTACCCTGCGTAGCCAGGACTGGCGCCACACAAGCGAAAATGCTCGCCAGCATTTCTTTGGCTGTGGTCTTGCCACTACTACCGGTGAGAGCCACCAGGGGACCATCAAACCCCTCTCGGGCCATAATTGCCAACTGGCCCAGAGCCTGCAGCGTATCTGGTACCACCCATTGCGGGACATCGAGTTGTTTATCCGGGTATTGCACGACTAAACCACAGGCTTTTCTGGCGGCCTGTTTGAGGAATAAATGTGCATCGAAAGATTCACCACGCAAAGCCACAAACAAATCCCCGGCAGCAACTGTCCGGGAGTCCGTGGAAACATGACTAAAACGACAATCCGGATACAGTAAGGTCCCGCCGTACGTCACCGCAGCCTGAGACAGGGTTAGGTCATTCATGATCAGCCTCCCGATGCCTGAGTGCTAAACGAGCCTGGGCAGCATCGCTGAACGGTAAACGACTCTCACCCCTTATCTGAACACTCTCATGACCCTTACCAGCAATAAGCACGGTGTCTTGATATCCCGCCTGACTGATTGCAAAAGCTATGGCCTCGGCCCGATCTACGATGCTGTGAAACAAACGCGTGGCACCCGATAAGATGTCCTCAATAATAGTCTCAGGGGCTTCGTTACGGGGGTTATCACTGGTCACAACCACCTCGTCTGCCAACTCCCCGGCAATGGCAGCCATTGCCGGACGCTTGCCTTTGTCGCGATCTCCGCCGCAGCCGAATACACACCATAATTTGCTGCGTGAGCCCTCACTGGAAGCCCTGCTCGAACTCGCGGCGGTATTGCGTAAAGCCGTCAAGGTATTCGACAAAGCATCAGGCGTATGTGCATAGTCAATTACAACTCTGGGGCCGGCTCCCGGGTTGATCACCTCTAGTCGGCCTGGCACCGGTCGCAACTCGCTAAGCGCCGGCACCACCTCATCGAAAGGCAGGCCACTGGCACAGGCAGTGGTCATAACCGCCAGGAGGTTACTCAGATTAAATTCGCCAACCAAACAACTTTGTATGTGCCCTTCACCCCATGGACTCACGACATCGGCTTCTACCCCTTGTGCCGAGGCGCGAATATTAGTGGCGTAAACGGATCTATCTTTGGCTACGAGGTTATCTGCTCTTAATGAATAGATATAAGTTTTCACACCGCCATCACGCGTTTTATATAACGCAAGTCCCGCCGGATCATCGACATTGATGACGCCAAACTCGAGATTCGACATATGGAACAGTTTTTCTTTAGCTGCCAGATATGCGGCCATCGTGCCGTGGTAATCGAGATGATCCTGACTGAGATTGGTAAACACTGCCCCGGCCACACGAACACCACTAATTCGGCCCTGATCAAGACTGTGTGAAGACGCTTCCATCACCACACAATCCACATCGGCACTGCGCATTTCAGCCAGGACCGCTTGACTAAATACGGCATCCGGTGTCGTTAAACCGGTGTCGACCAGACCCTTGTTACTCATTAAGCGCTTGCCGCTTTGGCGCTCAGAATTATTGCTATCAGATTCTCTGGACTCTAGCGTAAGTCCATCTGGCACACCGTAGCCCAGCGTACCAATCACAGCTGTTTTGATCTTGAGCTTATTAAGCAGTTGCGTGAGCAGGTGTGAACAGGTGGTCTTACCATTGGTGCCAGTGATTCCAATGACCTGCATACGCTCACTGGGGTGATCGTAAAAACGCCCAGCGATAGAACTTATCTGACTGGCTAAATCAGTAATCAACACTACCGGCGCACCATACTCAGACAATGTCTGGCAAGTTTCACCTTGTATAAGCCCTGCGTGTTCAGCCCATGCTTCGGACTCTGCGAGCACCGCCACAGCGCCAGCGGCAAGCGCCTGAGGGATAAACTGCCGGCCATCGACCGGTTTATTTTGATCAAAGCCTGGTACAGCAATAAACACATCTCCGGGCTGTATTTTGCGGCTATCGAGCTGGAGTCCACAGACACCCATTTCCGCCACAGATTCCACATTAACGTTTGGCGGAAAAATGACTGATTCCGCCGTTATTTGCCTATCAGGCAATAAGTCCCGGAGAGCCACAATGGCTGTGCTTTTCTCTACGGCCATCACGTTGCGCCACCCTGTATGGGGACAAGCTTCTGCGCGCCGGCGAGGTCTGATTTCGGCGTCGATCTATAGGTATCAGAAGAACCACCTGATGCTGACCCCGTCGATGGGACTTGTTCAGAGGGATTGTCTTTACCGGCATGCTCTTTAACAGAAGCAAGCTCTGATTCTGTAAAGGCGATATCCGGGGGGATATTCAAAAAACGCAAGGCCTCAGCTGTAACTCTGGAAAACACCGGGGCGGCCACCAGACCACCGTAGTAGTCTTCGCTGCGTGGATCATCAATCACTACCACCGCTACTAGCCGAGGCGAATCTGCTGGCACCATACCGGCAAATAGCGACACATAGTGATCCTCCTGATAACCAGTAGCGCCGACTTTGTGGCTGGTTCCAGTTTTACCCGCCACTGTATAACCTGGAATCGCTGCTCTAGTTCCGGTACCACCTTTTTCTAACACCTCCTTCATCATCTCGCGAACATCGGCAGCAATGGCCGACGAGATAACCCGGTCATTCTCGCCTGGCGCCTGCCTGTCTTCAGGTGATATCTTCAATAGCGACACGGTAGTTTGGGCACCCCCACTTGCCAGGACACCGTAGGCCCGGGCTAATTGCAGAGGCGTTACCGCCAGGCCATAACCGAAAGCCATGGTTGCTCTTTCAACCGGCCGCCAGCGTTGCTTGTTTGGCAACAAACCCGCCGACTCACCGGGAAACCCTGTACCCGGCCCCTGCCCCAAACCAACTCGTTCGAAAACCTCACGTACCGCTTCAGGCTCCAATGCCATGGCTATTTTGGTGGTCCCAACCTGACTCGACTTTTTAAGAATTCCAGCCAGATTAAGCTGGCCGTAATTTTTGTGGTCAACAAAGGTTTTACGACCTACCCGAAAGTACCCCGGACTGGTATCGATAACCGTGTTGGGGCGAAACTGGCCGCTTTCCAAAGCCGCTACCATGGTCAGGGGCTTCATAATTGAACCTGGCTCGATCAGGTCAGTGACGGCCCGATTGCGCATTGCCTGAGTATTTAAACGACTACGATCATTGGGATTAAATGAAGGCTGATTAACCATGGCCAGCACTTCGCCGCTCTGAATATCGAGAATTACCACCGAGCCTGAAACCGCACGAAAGTGGGCAATTGCCGCTTTCAACTCCCGGTAGGCCGCATATTGCAGTCGTAAATCAATACTCAAAGCGAGATTCTTTCCGGGCTTTTCACTACGCAGTAAACGGAGGTCTTTGATCACGCGACCTTTTTGATCCTTAAGCACCTGCCGAAACCCAGACCGCCCAGCCAGACTCTCGTCGAAGGCTAGCTCCATACCCTCCTGACCGACATCATCTATGTCGGTAAAACCGACGAGCTGAGCCGTAACTTCACCAGCTGGGTAGTAACGTTTGTACTCGGTATTTTTGTAAACACCAGGAATACCCAGATCAAGAATCGCCTCTGCCCGTCGCGGCGTTATCTGCCGCGACAAGTACATGAACTCTTTGCCCGCATAATTGGCAATGCGAGTCATCAGGATATTGAGCTGTATTCCCAACTCCCTGGCAAGCGGAGCAAGCTGATCGGCGTTGCTATCAAGCATTTTGGGGTCAGCCCAGATCGACACTACAGGTGTGCTTACCGCAAGAGGCTCGCCTCGACGATCAGTTATGACACCGCGATATCCGGGAATTTCTTCTGTTCGCACCGTTCGATCGTCACCCTGACCCTTCAAAAACTCAAAACCCCGATCAATATCTGGCAGCACCTGCAAACTCGCTATCTTCCATAGTGCAGCAAGCGGCAGTAGCGCCAGCCCGCCCACTACCACGCGGTAGCGCCAGACCGATAGACCCAACTGTCGAGCACCAGGCTGCCGCGGACGGCGGCTTGCCCTGGGTGTTGACCTCACGGGCTTAAGCTCCGAAGTTCGGCGATTTTTTGTTTGCTCGCGCTTCATGGTTTGACTACCACTATTTGATCCAGCACGGGAACCTTCATGTCCAGTTTTTGCCGCGCAAAAGCTTCGACCCGGTGCAAAGAAGCCAGCGCGCTTTCCTCGATCAAATACTGACCCCAGGCAACTTCGAGACCATTTTTTTGCTGCTCGAGCACAGCTAGTTCGCTATACAGCAAACGGCATTGATGACTGACATACACAACACTCAAACCGGTGAACAGCATCAATAGCCATACGGCTACCATGACTCTCGACAAACCCAGCCCGAGAATAGTCGGCGCTTGATTCATACCAGCTTTTCCGCCACGCGCATCACTGCGCTGCGAGCTCGGGGGTTGGCGGTAATTTCCTGCTCACCAGGCTTAATCGCTTTCCCCACCGAACGCACCCGCCGCACAATCTCACTATCGCGTACCGGTAGCCCTTTCGGTACTGCCGGACGCTCATGCCCACGAATAAAACGTTTGATGATACGGTCCTCCAGGGAATGAAAACTAATCACCACGAGACGCCCGCCAACCGCGAGGACGTCAAGAATGCTATCGAGCAGCGATTGCACTTCTTCTAGCTCCCGGTTGATGAAAATTCTGATCGCCTGAAACGCACGAGTCGCGGGATGCTTGTGTTTTTCCCAGGATGGATTAGCCTCAGCAATAATATTTGCCAGCTGGACGGTTCGGGTAATCGCCGTGTCACCCCGGGCAACGACAATTGCTCGCGCCATACGGCGGGCATACTTCTCTTCACCGTAATCTCTGAGCACACGGGTAATCTCATCGATCCCGGCAAGAGCCAGCCACTGCTCTGCACTTTGCCCCCGATCCGGATCCATTCTCATATCCAGAGGCCCATCACGTAAAAAACTGAATCCCCGATCGGGATCATCCAGTTGTGGTGAAGACACACCCAAATCCACAAGTACACCAGACACCCGCCCCGAGCCAAGATGACGCTCAACCATCAGCGCTATATCCTCGAAACAGCCGCGTTCGATAACAAATCGTTCATCAGCGACAAAATACTGATTCGCCCACGCGCAGGCCTGGGGGTCTTTATCAATGGCCAGCAAGCGACCTTTGCTGGACAAACGCTTTAAAATTTCAGCACTATGGCCACCACGCCCAAAGGTTCCATCCACGTAAAAGCCATCAGGATTTTGCACCAATGCCGCAACAGCCTCTGCTCGCAATACCGTGGCATGACTTTCAAGGTGAAGACTCACCAAACTTACCTCACAGGGATATAGACTGTATGTCGTCAGGAAAATCCAGCTGACCGGCTTCTTCTCCCAGCCAGATATCTCGTTGTGCATTCCAGCTTTCTGAACTCCACAGTTCCAGGCGATGCCCCTGCCCAACCACCGTGACTTTCTTCTCAAGCTCGGCATAACTGCGTAATTCGGGGGGAATCAAAACACGGCCATTGGCGTCCATTTCGACATCTCTGGCATGACCAATTAATAAACGTTGCATGCGACGGGTCGCAGGGTTTAAGGTCGGCAGGGCTCGAATCTTGTTTTCTTGCTCCTCCCATTCGGGGAGCGGATAAATCATCAGACACTTATCAGAAATATCTATGGTCACCACGAGCCTACCTTCGCAATCAGCCAGCAAAGCGTCTTTATGTCTGACAGGCATAGCCATGCGCCCTTTGGCGTCCATGTTGATTTCGTTGCTGCCTCGAAACACCGGCGATCCCGCCTTTATTGTCTTGTTCGATAGTTGTGTTTAGGGGGGTGAGTCAATTAATCACCACAATTCACCACAATTCACCACTTTAGTGATCATAATCGATTTGAATTCCACAAGTCGACAAAAAAACGTAGAAAATGTCCGTATTTAAAGGAGAAAAGTAGCGATATTGCTGGTAAAATTTACGTTGATTTTTTTATACTTATTAAAAAACAGCTGGGTAAAAAATAAACCTCATGTAATTACTCAACGATGAGACTATTTTTATCTAAAAAAAATCGGCTTAAAACATTATTTAATATCTATCTGATTAAATAATAACCAGAACAATCAAACGTTGCCGTACAGGTATCAGACAGTTAAGCCGCTCCCGCAGAATCTGGCGGTCAACGCTCAGGCTGGTGCAGGGAAATCGGCTTGCAACAACATGGAAATTCGTTTTTACCGGTGGGCTGATCAGGGCTGTTTTCTTCACTGCTGATCATGTCAACCTCACACAAATTCAAATAACGGGTTTCGCGTTTGGATGCCGGCGAACAATTACACAACTAGCCAGGCCGAGCCTTGAGCTTTTACCCGAATCAGTGATTTCGATGTTCGTATCGAATAATATTTTGCAATAACTATCGTTTTACCTGAACCGGTATGCCTGAGCTCTCTGGGTTTTAGGGGAAACAGCAACGATTCAAGATAGCTTCGAACTGTTATTTAAATGTTAAAGCTCCGGAAGGAATTTTAGAGCTCATCCCTTGCTACCGAGTCCGGCCGACAAGCGTCCAATTAGCTAAAAACAAGGCTTTACGGGTGCCGTCAATATACTTCCAGGAACAGGTGGTTCCATAAACATAAAGGGGGGAGTCGGCCTGTAAGCCGGGTTCTGTCGAGAACAGTCATTCATCTGGGATACATGTCACCATGTACCTCAAGCGACCTACCCGAATCCAGCGCGGGCCGCGCCAACGGATTCCTATTTGGTCTTGCTCCGAGTGGGGTTTGCCCTGCCACGTCTGTCACCAGCCGCGCGGTGCGCTCTTACCGCACCATTTCACCCTTACCGGCAGCGAACTGCTTAGGCGGTATATTTTCTGCGGCACTTTCCGTAGGCTCGCACCTCCCAGGCGTTACCTGGCACTCTGCCCTGTGGAGCCCGGACTTTCCTCCACCGCGTCCCCGAATGTCCGTAACGGATAATTCGAGTAAACACGATAGCGACTGCTCGGCCGACTCCCGGCGCGCAGCCTAACAGAAAGTTATGGCCTCGTGTGTAATCAACCCGCGGTCGGACCTGCGATGGCATCAGTGACAGCGCAGTACTTTTACGCCTGATAAAAATAAATTACTATCGGCAGCGATCAATAATAATGACTTCTTTTTGAAGAACATCGCAACTCGCGAAAACAATAATCCGAAAAAAACCGAGGAGTACCTGTATGCCACACGTAGAAACCGCTCTGGGACCCATCAATGTCGAAGATATCGGTATGTGCCTGATGCATGAACATATCATCATCGCTGACTGGGATATGCGCTCAAACTATGACGATTACGTTGATATTGAGTCTGAAGTACCCAAGGCCGTCAACTCCCTCAACAAGGCCAAAGAGCGCGGAGTAAAAACCATCGTTGACCTCACACCTGTAAACCTGGGACGGGATATTCATTCCATTCGGGCGGTCTCGCAAGCCACCGGCGTCAATGTCATCTGTCCTACAGGTTTTTACTGGACCGAGGAGCCCTGGATGCACGGCTGGGATGCAGAATATCTATCAAAATATATGATCCGGGATATCACTGACGGCATTCTGGATACCGGCATCAAAGCAGGTATTATCAAATGCGCGACGGATCATACCGGCGTTGATGACTTTAACAAAAAACTCCTCCAGGCCACGGCTCTGGCCCACCGTGCCACTGGCACGCCTATCTCGACCCACACAACGATTGCCAATACCTCTGCGAAAGATCAAGTCAGCACCTTTCAGGAATTTGGCGTTGACATGAGCCGTGTGGTGATCGGACATATGGGCGATTCTACCGATATACCTTATCTCGAAAGTATTCTGGCCAGCGGCTGTTTTATCGGCATGGATCGCTTCGGCCTCGAAGCCTTTTTGCCTACTGACGACCGTGTTAAAACCGTCGCCACACTCTGCGAAAAAGGCTATGCCGGCCAAATGGTCATCTCTCATGATTCCTGTAGCTTCCAGGACTTCTTCGACGGTGAATACCTGGAGAAATTCGCCCCTAACTGGTGTTACGAGCATGTGCCTCGGGATGTGCTACCAGCGCTTGCCGCGGCAGGTATCAGCCAGGCAGATATAGACACCATGATGGTGAACAACCCCAAAAAAGTCTTTTCGACATCAGGTAGTTATTAACAATAAAGTGTCATCACAACGTTATGAGATAGACAGTAAGAATGTCGGTGCAGTTTCGGTGCAGTCAATGGGCCGGCATTTTTATAAACCAGCAGAATAGATCCAGTCACTTTACCGAAGTACAACACGAGTCTGTATAAAACAACCCCGTTCAAGGTCATTTATTTTTTAACATGCGAATCAATCCCTCCTGAGCACAGCAAGCCACAAGCACCCCTTCACGGGTGTAAATCTTACCAAAATTAAGCCCACGACCACCGGAAGCAGTGGGGCTATCCATAACATACAATAACCACTCATCAGCCCGAAAAGGTCGATGAAACCACATTGCGTGATCAAGGCTCGCAGACTGCATATTACCCTGCACAAATTGCTTGCCATGGGGCCGTAGCGCGGTACCCATCAAATAAAAATCGGAACTATAGGCCAGAATCGCCTGATGCAAAGCCAGGGGTTCCTCAACAGTATTCGTAGCCCGCATCCAGAACATTTGCTCTGGTGGATGACTATCTGCCGACCAGAGTTCCTCTGGCTGCACGGGGCGCATCTCTACCGGCCTGTCCCGGACAAAAAATTCGCGCTGATCTTCAGGTAGCATATCCGCACGGGCGATACGAAAGGCTTTCTCTGACGACAGCTCTTCAGGCGGCGGCACGTTCGGCATCTCACACTGATGAGACAACCCTTCCTCGGCCTTCTGAAAGGACATCGCGGCATTCAAAATGGCCTTACCATGCTGAAGCGCTACGACCCGGCGAGTGGTGAAGCTGCCACCATCGCGGATCAAGTCAACGTCATAGACGATTGGGGAAGCCTTATCCCCAGGCCGTAAAAAATAGCCGTGGAAAGAATGCATCTCCCGGTCATCGACAGTCGCCGAGGCCGCGATCATAGCCTGACCGAGTACCTGGCCGCCAAAAACATTTGGTGAACCAATATCCTGATTAAAACCACGAAACAAATTGGCTTCGAGGCGCTCCAGAGTGAGCAAAGTGATAAGATCATCTATAGTCATTAATAGCCCGTGGTTAGTGAATAAATGCGCTTGAAATAAGCGTCTGTGCGTCGAGGGTAAAGTATCCAATAACAACAATAGTAACTAGGAGAGTTAAAAATGACACTAGCTGAAATGCCCTATCAAAAGAAAAATATCACCGTTAATGGATATAATATGAGCTATGTGGAAGTCGGCAGCGGTAATCCCATCGTCTTTCTCCACGGCAACCCGACGTCGTCATACCTGTGGCGCAACATCATACCGTACTGCGAAAACCTGGGTCGCTGCATTGCACCGGATCTCATCGGTATGGGCGACTCGGACAAACTGTCCCCCTCCGGACCAGATCGCTATCGTTTTGTCGAACACCGAGAATTTCTAGACGGGCTCCTCGCCGCGCTCGGGGTAGATAAAAATGTCACCCTGATCATTCACGACTGGGGCTCGGCACTGGGTTTTGACTGGGCCAATCGCCACCGGGATGCCGTCGCCGGTATTGCCTACATGGAAGCTATTGTTCGCCCCCTGACCTGGGACGAGTGGCCCCGAGCCATCAAGCCTGTCTTCGAAGGCTTCCGCTCCCCAGCGGGAGAACAGATGGCTCTGGAAAATAATGTCTTTATAGAACAGGTCTTACCCGGAGCCATCATCCGAGATTTAGACGAAGCCGAAATGCACCACTACCGAGCACCCTTTATAGTCCCTGGCGAAGACCGTCGTCCTACCCTGAGCTGGCCAAGACAAATCCCTCTCGATGGCGAGCCAGAAGACGTTGTGGCAATCGTTGAACATTACAGTCAGTGGTTGAGTCAATCTGATCTGCCTAAACTATTTATAAATGCTGATCCCGGGGCAATATTAAGGGGCGCAGCCAGAGAGTTTTGTCGCAGCTGGCCCAACCAGACCGAAGTGACTGTGTCGGGAACCCATTTTATTCAGGAGGACTCACCTGAGGCGATCGGCCAGGCGATAGTTGACTGGCTGAGCAATAACTGATTACGCACGCGAACTACACCATCCGGCATACGATTCTAACTCGACACCTTAAAAATTTTGCGGCCCTAATCTGATTGACTTAGCTTTAAAGCCTGTTGATAAAGTTTGTTTTTTGACCCACCGCTTATTTTTGCCGCCAGGTTAGCGGCTTGCTTGACTGACAATTCTTTGAGCAACACTTTTAATACGCGTTCCTGCTCGGTGTCATCACCACTCTGCACATGCCCCTCGAAACCATGTACCAACAGTACTATTTCACCCTTTTTCTGATTGGCGTCTGCTTCGATTCGTTCATCTAACTGGGCCAGTGAACCAAACAAAATCGTCTCATAAGTTTTGGTCATTTCACGGGCTAATACAGCTTGTCGGTCACCGCCAAAGATTGCAGAAAGATCCTTTATAGTGTCATCAATACGGTGCGGGGCTTCGTAGAAAACCAGCGTACGAGGCTCTTCAATAAGCAACTGTAAGGCCTTTTGTCGTTGCCTGGCCTTTGCAGGTAAAAAGCCTTCAAAGACAAAACGATCACTGGGCAAGCCCGCGACACTGAGTGCCGCCATCGCTGCACAGGCGCCAGGCACCGGACTGACGACACAATTCATATCCAGTGCACGACGCACGAGACGATAACCAGGATCAGAAATCAATGGCGTCCCGGCGTCGCTGATCAGAGCAACATTTTTGCCTTGCTCAAGGACACCCAGTACCTGGTCGACTTTCGCTGAGTCACTGTGATCATGGTATGAAACCAGCCTGGTACCAATGTTAAACTGCTTTAACAACTGGCTACTACGCCGGGTATCCTCCGCCGCTATCAGATCAACCGTCTGGAGTATCTCGATAGCGCGGGGTACCATATCGTCCATGTTGCCAATCGGCGTTGCCACAACAAACAGTGTTCCTGCCATAGTATTAATATGCCCTTCAAATTACTGACCAAATATTTTCTGTTGGCTCTCGCCGCGACACTGTTAGGTGCTTGTGCAGGACCATCACCAGAAGCGCCTCAAGCATACACCAAGCAACCGTCGCTGGCTGAAAAGGCCGAACAAACCCTGCGTTCTGCACGTCAAAGTAGCGGACCGGATCAGGCCCTGCACCTACT
Source organism: uncultured Gammaproteobacteria bacterium (assembly GCA_942492235.1). GTDB lineage: Bacteria > Pseudomonadota > Gammaproteobacteria > Pseudomonadales > Porticoccaceae > HB2-32-21. The sequence continues at coordinate 534 of CALODO010000024.1, read as the reverse complement.
CAATGCGGCACACTATTACCAGGAGCTTAATCAGCCAGATCAAGCTATAAAACTTCTAGATGAGCTAGACAGTAACTTACTCTCGACAAAAGCCCTGGCGCGTTTTGCAACTCTATACGCGCCCATCTTGCTCGATAAACATGAGCATTTTCTAGCCCGCGAACAACTGACCAGTCCTCGTCTTTCGGCCGAACTCGACACCTTGCCAGGGCCGCTACAAATTGAACTGCGCCGTCAACGTGGTGATTTATTTTCACTGCTCGGGGAAGACAAAAGCGCAGTAGCTGAATTTGTACTTTTATCGAGCCTGCTCAGTGACCCTGCAGCGATAAAGATTACCCACGATAAAATCTGGAAAATACTTAGTCACATACCGGATAACACCCTGCTCGATCTGGCCACTGAAGTATCGAGCACAGAATTAAAAGGCTGGTACCAACTGGCGCTTAGTACCCGCAGTCTCAGCGACATTAGCCTCCGACAGGGTCAAATAGCCCAGTGGCGCAAACAATGGCCCGCTCATCCTGCCATCAC
>CALODO010000023.1:0-99766 GCA_942492235.1 uncultured Gammaproteobacteria bacterium | reverse complement strand
CTGACGTCAGAGTGAACAGACGATTGCGCGACCAACGCCGGTACAGTCGCGGCATAATCATTGCCCCTGCCACGGAGCCAAGACCGGTTAAGGCCATAAAAATACCATAGGTCTGTGCACTGGCATTGAAGTTCCTAATCAGCAGCGCAGGCATTAACGACCAGAAGGCGCTGGCAAAGACAAAGAAGATGATGCACCTGAGCATAACTACCCGCAGATCAGTGTCGTGTAAGGTATAGGTCAAGCCGTTTTTCAGCGCCTTACTGAAGCGCTCAGGGGGCAGGAGACTTTGTACACCAATGGTTTTTGGGAAACGTAAATAAAGAATCACCGTAATCACAACAAAGGAAATAGCGTTGATAGCAAATACCACGTAAGCGCCGGAAAAGGCGATGATTAAACCACCCACAGCAGGGCCCACTGCCTTACTGGCATTGGTGCTTAGTGAGTTTAATGTGACAGCATTATGTAGTTCATTTTTTGGTACAAAGGCTGGAATACACGCCGAAAATGCTGGGCGCATCATTGCGTTACCAGTCGCCAGGGCGAAGGTAAGGATAAGCAACCACCACTCAGTGGTGAGGTTCCTGTAGGCCAGCACAGTCAGCAAGGTCGCGGACAGCAACATCCACAGATGCAGGACAAGCAGTATTTTCCGGCGATTGAAGATGTCTGCAAAAGCTCCTGCGGGGTAGGACAGCAGCAGAAAGGGCAGGGTAGTTGCGGTCTGTATAAGCGCGATCATGACATTGGATGGTGCCAGGCTGGCCATCATCCAGGTGGCGCCCACTTCATTCATCCAGGTACCGATATTGGACGCCGTAATGGCGATCCACATGGCCCGGTAGAGCGGAGTTTTTAAGGGCGACCAGACGCTGTTATTAACTGGCATAAGTAATCAACGACATAACCGGTCGCTTAAGATTGCGCGTCAGGCTTACTGGATGTGGATAATCCCTGCCACCGCTTAACCAGTTCGGTTTCGATTCCCAGGTGGTCCAGCGTGCGGCCGACGGTTTGATCGACCATATCCGCAATGCTATTTGGCGAATTGTAAAACGAAGGTACCGGCGGGGCGATAATGCCGCCCATCTCAGTTATCGTGGCCATGTTACGCAGGTGCACCAGATGCAGTGGAGTTTCCCTGGTGAGTAGGATCAGCTTGCGGCGTTCCTTAAGGGTGACACCGGCAGCACGGGAAATGAGATTATTATCGAGACCTGTGGCGATAGCGCCAAGGGTGTTCATGGTGCAGGGTGCGACAACCATCCCTGCTGTAAGAAAAGATCCGCTGGAGATACTCGCAGACACGTCTTTGTGGTTGTGGACGACATCGGCTAAGGCTTCAATATCGGCTTTCGAGTAGTTACTTTCCTGCCTGGCGGTGAGTACACCCGCGGGCGATAACAGCAAGTGCGTTTCGATATCTTTGAGCGGCGCAAGTGCTTCCAGTAAGCGAATGCCGTAAATCGTACCGGTGGCCCCGGTAATAGCAATAATCAGGGGTGTGCTCATAGTCGCCTAGTTTAGAGTATTGTTTCTATGAAGCGGCAGAATAAAGGGCTAGTGGGGATTTTTTCATTAGCTCAGTTTACACCATCAAGGTGGTCAGTACTGTTTGTCAGGTATAAATCCTGCTCGTTCTTATCTTGCCGTTGCGTGCTGTTGGAGAAAGGCGAAGGTAACTTTGAATAGCGGAGATGCAATTTTTGATTAACAATTACTGCTGTTTTTGTGTTTAGATAAGACCATCCGTGGTACTGGTCAGTACACGGGCTTATGGTAAAGGGGTGTGGAGTCGCAGCTGGGTTTCGTAGAAGTTCTTTTCAACCATCAGCTAGCATTACAATAAGGAGTTTTATATGTTGGGTTACCGAGATTTTTCTCGCGTACTTGTTATCGCTGCGTTTGCTTATTTTCTCACTGGATGTGAGCAGAAAGTGAATGGACCGGGTAATGCTCGGCTACCAGAAGTCGCAGTAGCTGATGTGACGGTTGAGGATATCCCATTGGTAGTTGAACTACCCGGGCGGGTTGCTCCTTTACGGGTGGCTCAGGTTCGTCCTCAGGTAGGGGGTATTGTTCAGAAAAGACTTTTTAAGGAAGGCAGTCAGGTAACGGCTGGGCAACAGCTTTATCAAATTGAAGATGCCCTCTACCGCGCGAGGGTGGAGAGCGCCAAAGCGGAGCTGGCGCGCTCGGAAGCAATAAGAACCAAGGCCAGTTTACGGGAACGTCGTTTGATCAAATTGATCAACACCAATGTGGTCAGCCAGGAGGATTACGACCTTGCTCATGCGGAATTAAAGGAAGCCGAAGCCGGGGTGGCGGCCGCGAAAGCCGGTTTGGCAGCGGCAAATATTGACCTCGGCTACACGCGCGTTACTGCCCCTATCTCCGGGCGTATTGGTAAATCATTGATTACCGAGGGCGCTCTGATGGAAGCCGAGCAGGATAATGAGTTGGCAGTTATCCAGCAGATTGACCCTGTATTTGTCGATATTACTCAGTCCAGCACAGAAATGTTGCGCATGAAGCGAGAGGAGTCATCCGGTCGTCTGGTGCGCCCTACTGAGACGATAACGCTACGACTGGTACTGGATGATGGCTCTAGCTACGAACATACCGGGACCCTGGAGTTTTCTGAGGTCAGTGTTGATGAAAGCACCTCTTCGGTGACGCTGCGCGGTGTGGTTCCAAATCCTGATTACCTCCTTATGCCTGGTATGTTTGTGCGAACTTACCTCGAGCAGGGTGTCAGGAAGGCCAGCATTTTGGCCCCACAGCGGGGCGTCACCTTTGACTATGCCGGTACGCCTACGGCGATGATTATCGGTGAGGGCAATAAAGCTGAACTCAGAGAGCTCAAGGTCGCTCAGGCTATTGATGATCAGTGGTTAGTATTAGCGGGTTTAAATAAAGGCGACCAGGTTATCGTCCAGGGCCTGCAGAAAATCAAGCCTGGAGTGGAAGTCAATCCCGTGAGCGCCGCCGAATTCGGCAGCTCGGAAAATGAGTAGGGGTTAGCTGATGTCTGATTATTTTATCGACCGGCCGATTTTTGCCCTGGTGATCGCCTTCATCGTTATGATTATTGGCGCAGTGTCTATCACGCAACTACCTATAGAGCAGTATCCAGAAGTGGCGCCGCCGGGCGTCACGATAAATGCCATGAATCCTGGGGCGTCGGCGCAGACGGTTCAGGACACGGTGATTCAGGTCATTGAGCAGGCAATGACCGGTATTGACAATATGCTATACATGTCTTCAACCAGTGATTCTTCTGGTCGAGGTGAAATTCGTGTGAGTTTTTTGCCGGGCACTGACCCGAACATTGCCCAGATGCAGGTGCAGAACAAGTTGCAGGCAGCTATGACGAAATTGCCTCAGGCTGTAAGAGACCAGGGTGTTACTGTCAACAAAGCCGCCACCGGCGTGATGATGGTGGTGGCGATTAGTTCTACCGATGGGCGCTACGACACCTACGATGTGGGTGATTACATGGCGACCCATATTATTGAGCCGATTAGCCGGATTAACGGTGTTGGCGAAGCTTCATTGTTCGGTGCCCAGTACGCCATGCGAGTCTGGCTGGATGCGGATAAACTCAATAGCTATCAGATAACTCCCGGTGAGGTAAACGCGGCGATTCGTTCTGAGAATGCCCAGATTCCAGCCGGAGAATTAGGTGCTGGGCCAGCCCCACAAGGCCAGCAATTAAATGCCACTATTCTCGCTCAAACCCTGTTAAAAACGCCGGAGGAATTCGGAGAGATCCTGCTGCGGGTAAAACCCGATGGCTCACCGGTGTATTTACGTGATGTTGCCCGTATAGAGGTCGGCGGTGCTGACTATCAATTCCTGGGCCACTTTCAAGGTCGTGCAGCAGCGGGTATGGCGGTTCGGCAGGCTTCCGGCGCTAATGCCATTGAAACTTCGGCGGCTGTGAAAGCCAAACTGGATGAATTGTCCCAGTTTTTGCCTGAAGGCATGTTGCTTGAGCTTGCCTATGACACCACACCCTTTGTCGAAGTCTCGATTGTCGAGGTTGTGAAAACCCTGTTCGAGGCCGTGGTGCTGGTGTTTTTTGTCATGTACCTGTTTTTACAGAATTTGCGGGCGACACTTATTCCTACCATTGCCATTCCTGTGGTTTTACTCGGGACCTTTGGTGTGTTGCAGGCCTTTGGTTATTCCATTAACACCTTGTCGATGTTTGGTATGGTGCTGGCGATTGGTCTTCTGGTTGATGATGCGATTGTTGTAGTAGAAAACACCGAGCGTTTGATCAGTGAAAATGGGTTATCAGCTCGGGAAGCGACACGGCAGTCGATGCGTCAAATTACTGGTGCATTGATCGGTATCGGCGTGGTTCTATCGGCAGTCTTTGTGCCAATGGCCTTTTTTCCGGGTTCATCAGGTGCTATTTATCGGCAGTTTTCGGTCACAATTGCCACCGCGATGATTCTCTCCGTACTGGTAGCCCTGATCCTCACACCGGCTCTGTGTGCATCGATGTTAGGCGCGGTTGACCCCGATAAAATGCACAGCACAAAAGGTTTTTTCGGCTGGTTTAATCGGGGTTTTGATAAAGCTTCGCTGTGGTACCAGGCTAGCGTTAGCAAGATGATCAAAAAACTGGTGCGTTACTTTATTCTGTATGGTGTCATCATTGTGGCAGTGGCATGGTTATTTGAACGTATGCCAACTTCCTTTATTCCAGAAGAAGATCCGGCACTGATGTTTGCACTGGTGCAAACTCCGGTGGGGGCAACAATGGAGCGCACCCGTGAGGTAATGGAGCAGGTGGAGGAATATTTCAGAGAAGAACAAGCTGACACTGTTGCCACCGTCTATTGTGTGGTGGGCTCTAACTTTATGGGTCGGGGGCAGAATGCGGGACAATGCTATATCAAAATGCATGACTGGAGTGAGCGGCCTCTCGACTCTCAGCACGTCAAAGTGGTGTCTCGGGAGTCCACTATGGATTTGGCAAAAATCAAGGACGCGCGTATTTTCGTTATCTACCCACCACCTATACGCGGGCTGGGTAATGCCGCCGGCGTGGCTTTTATGCTAAAGGATGTTAGTGGGCAGGGGCATGCGGCATTAATGGCGGCTCGAAATCAGATTTTGTTCGATGCGATGCAAGATCCGCGGTTGACTAAAGTACGGCCCAATGGTCAGGAGGATCGGCCTCAATACAAGGTGGAGATTGATCGTCACAAAGCCCGTGCGCTGGGTTTGTCCCTGGATGACATTAACGACACCCTGAGTACGGCCTGGGCGTCGACTTACGTCAATGACTTTATCCACAACGCCAGGGTTAAACAGGTTTATGTACAGGGGGAAAAGCAGTTCCGCATGTTGCCCCAGGACATTGATCACTGGTACGTAAGAAATAACGATGGTGATATGGTGCCGTTTTCAGCTTTTGCCTCCGGTCACTGGACCAAAGGTTCACCGCGTTTGGAGCGCTACAATGCGGTTCCGTCGATGGAAATAATCGCTGAGGCTGCACCGGGCTATAGTTCTGGTGATGCCATTGCCGCGCTTGAGGAAATCGCGGAAAACTTACCTCCAGGATTTGCTTATGAATGGACCGGGGCCTCGCTTCAGGAAACCTCTTCAGGTTCCCAGGCACCGTTGCTTTATGCGATCTCTATGCTCTTTGTATTCCTCTGTCTGGCCGCGCTTTATGAAAGTTGGTCGATACCCTTTGCGGTCATGTTGGTGGTGCCATTAGGTGTTGTCGGTGCTCTGCTAGCAGCCTATAGCCGCGGTTTAGCCAATGATATTTTCTTTCAGGTAGCGGTTTTGACCACGATTGGTGTGGCAACTAAAAATGCCATTCTAATTGTTGAGTTTGCACGGGAGTTGCAATCCGAGGGCATGGAACTGATAGAGGCAACCTTGATGGCAGTACGCTTACGTTTACGGCCAATCCTGATGACCTCGTTCGCCTTTATGATTGGTGTCTTACCACTTGCGCTGGCCTCAGGCGCTGGTTCCAGTGGTCAGAATGCGATTGGCACAGGTGTACTAGGTGGCATGGTTACTTCCACCTTGCTGGCTATCTTTCTGGTGCCATTGTTCTTTGTGGTGGTGAGGCGCTGGTTTCCTGGAAAAACCTTAGTGCGCCTGGCTGACCATCCGGAAATATCGGACAAGTGAGACGTGGAGAAACGAGTTAGCCGAAGCTGGAAGTATATTCGAAGTCGGTATATTGAAAAGGTGTTCAGCTAGATAAGGCGCTCGACGCAAATTGTCTGTCCAGACATTGTGCGGCAAATAAACCCAGGCCTTAGTCAGCTTTAAATGCTGGCATCACTTCTTCAGCAAACAATGCCAGAGAGGCGTTCAGTTTTGCCGGTTCAAGAATACCCTGGGGCAGTAGCAGGAAGACCTCATCAAGGGGTATTTCTTTTCCCACTTCAGCAATGCGTCGCTTGATAGTCTCGGGTGAGCCAACCAGCAGTTGCGGTACCCCTTGACCGAAAGGTCTCATCCAGGTGTCCCAGAGCCAGGCCATTTCACCGTACCATTCCTGGGCCAGGGCATCGGTTTCGGCACACACCATAATGCCGCCCCAGCAGGCTTGCTGGCCGGGTTGGTAGGCGATATTGAGCCGATCTGCCTCTTTACCCCATTCCGCCCATAAAAGCTTGAGGAAGTCAGTGTCCTCGGCGAGCACGATAGGTCGGCCCTTGTGCTGAGCCCAGAACTTGGCCGAACGCAAGCTATGGGAGAAGCCGCCGTAGAGGGGGATTTCTTTTTGCAAAGGTCGCGGCGCAATACCTATTTCCTGGACCTTCATGTCCGCCGACACACCCTGACCATAGGTAGTGTACACCGGGTGGTCGTGAGGATTATGGAAATCCACCGAGGGGAAATCCCAGTATTTACCGTGATGTGAAAAAGTATCTTCCCGCAGAGCAGTGGTAACAATATCGACAAATTCGGCGAAGTATTCCCGATTATCTTCATCGACCTGGCTCTTGGCATTCCAGGGACCAACTGCTTTTAATTGTGGCTGAATGCGGAAGTTATCCAGCCAGCGGGCCTGATAACCTCTTACCATACCGACACCCAGACGGCCGCCGAGCATGCAATCCAGCGTGGCAATTTTTTCAGCAGTGACCAATGGGTTGTTAGTGGTGGAGACAAAGCCACAAGGAATAATACGCAGGTTTTTGCTGTGCTGACCTAGCCACATGGACATCAGGCAGGGGTCATTGGAGGCCTCCATACCTTCGATTTGCAAATGGTGTTCAGGGTGACCAAATCCAAAGTAGCCTAGTTCGTCAGCCAGCTGGGCAGATTCACTGAGCTCTGCCAGCATGCGGCTATAGAGTTCAGGGTTTTTGCCGGCCATACCGGCTTCGAGTTCTTCGCGGCGACCAACGGTGCAGTAAACAAATAGACTAAATTTCATGAGGGCTTATCGTCCCAATTCCATGACCTTATTTAAAGCCTTATTTCCGGAATACTAATCGGTGGCCTATGCGTTATTATCGATAACCACTCGGCCTTTGATTTTACCAGCTAGAATATCGTTGGCTAACTGCGGTACATTTGCCAGCGGTTCAACAGTATAGATTTCCGCCAGCAGTTCGTGATCTACCAGTTCAGCAAGGGCATCCCAGGCTCGTTGTCGGCGCGCCAGAGGCGCCATCACCGAGTCGATACCACGTAGGGTTACGCCGCGCAAAATAAAGGGCATGACATTACTGGGTAAGCCGACGCCACCGGCTAGACCGCAGGCGGTGACGATACCTTCGTATTTGGTTTGGGCGATCGCTGTGGCGAGGGTGTTAGCGCCCACAGTATCAACCACCGCTGACCAGGTTTCGCCTTCCATGGGTTTAGGGTCACGGGCGAGGTCCGCTCGGGGAATTATTTCTGAGGCGCCGAGTTTTTCAAGAAACTCACGGGCTTCATCGACGCGTCCTGTGGAGGCAGTCACCTGATAACCCAGCCTGGCGAGCAGCATGACGGCAATAGAACCGACACCGCCGGCAGCACCAGTGACCAGCACCGGGCCGTCTTCCGGCTTGATTCCCCAGTCCTGTATGGCCAGCACACAAAGCATAGAGGTGTAACCGGCGGTGCCAATTGCGGTGACTTCCTGGAGGGAAAAAGTGTCGGGAATACGCACCAGCCATTCGGCTTTCAGGCGCTGCTTCTGGCTATAGCCGCCCCAGTGACGTTCCGACAAACCATAGCCGTTAACCAGGACACGATCACCTGCTTTAAATTCTGGGTTGCGAGATTCAATTACGGTTGCAGCCAGGTCGATACCGCCAACCATCGGGTATTGACGGACAATAGGCATAGCGCCGGTGATAGCGAGGCCGTCTTTGTAGTTAACAGTTGAGTAGGCGACATCGACCAGCACGTCTTCGTCAGGTAAATCACTTAACTCGAGTTGTTCGACCGTCGCGCTGACTCGGCCATTATCTTTATTGATAACGAGTGCTGAAAATGTACCGTTCATACAGAACTTCCCCTGAAACTATTTACGGGTGCGCGACTTGACAGTTGGCGGTTGTTAAGAGGTCTTGCGCCGACGTTTGTCAGCGCATACCGACGCTTGTCTAACTAACCCGTGACTATTTTTGCGTATTTGCCCTGATAAAAACCCAGTGGTTCTGCATCAGGGTTATCCATGGCAAAGACTCGCCCAACAATAATAATGTGATCGCCACCTTCGTAGAGATGCTCAGTGGTGCATTCCAGACGGACGCTGTAGTCGTTTAGCAGTGGTGTGCCCCCTTCCCCTTCAGTCCAGGCGATTTCCGAGAATTTATCAACATCTTTGGTGGCAAAAAGTCGAGAGGTATCTTCCTGACCTGCGTGTAGAACATGAATCGCGAAATGCTTTGCTTCAATAAAAGCGTCGTAACAATTTGCATTTTTTGCAATAGCCCACAATACCAGGGGTGGATCCAGGGATACTGATGAAAAACTGTTTGCTGTACAGCCGACATTTTCGCCGTCTTTGCTCTTTGCTGTCACGACGGTTATACCGGTCGCAAAGCAGCCCATGGCATCGCGAAATTCTCTAGCATCTAAAGTCATAGTGTTTTTGCCTCAAAGTTAAAACGTATTATCTCGAAATTTTAAAAGCTAAATGCTCTGACCAACAGAAAACCCGTTAGCAGCAAGCACTAACAGGTTTGCGCGCGTTGGTGGCCCTAATTATCCAGGCTGATTACTATCGCTAGTCGTGTCCCAGTGAACCCAGGTTTCAGTAGGGTTAGGCTTCTTTGCGATTAAGCCCCACTGAGTCACGTTGGCTAAGACCCGGTAATGTACCACAGGGTAATAGGGGGTGAAACACAGCGAGCCAGATCAGGGGTTTGCCTGGACTGACGGTCGCTCTGAGACGCGGCTATACCAGGCACGCAGATGCTGACAGTCCTCGGGTATACTGACTTTAATCCACCTGGCGAAATCGCAGGTGACCAGGGTCGTGATGTCAGCTAAAGAGAAAGCATCGCCTGCGATGTATTCATTATTGGCAAGTTGCTGGTCAAAGTCAGTGAAGAAGTTGGGTAGCCGTAAGGCACCTCGCTCGGCAAGCTCGGCTGATTGGGGATAATTGTGCGGGCCGACCACGGCGCGATCGGCAAAGCCTTTTGCGGTGTTACGGAACACTTCGGCCACGGCCAACAATCCATTCATAAAAGCCAGATGTTCCCACATTTCTACCAGACCTTTTTCTGCCGGGCTGCGGCCTAACAGGGGCGGGGTTTTTGGGTAGGCGGCCTCAAAGTAGTGGGTAATACCACGAATCTGACTAATGCAGGTACCGTCCTCCAGCTCCAGCATGGGTACATCACAGGCCGGGTTCTTGGCCATGTAGTCGGCCTGTAGCTGTTCCTGTTTCATGAGATCGACCGTAACGCGTTCTACCGCTATATCTTTTTCGGCGAGAAAGATATTTACGCGACGTGGATTAGGTGCGCTGGGGAAATCGTATAGTTTCATAGGCTTACTCCGGTAAACTTTATTAGATTCGATGATACTGATCTGGTTGGTATTAAGGGTTCTTCTCGTTACAGTTACTATTAACTATATAGCCATATTATGGCTTGCACTCTCCAGCGAAAAAATCATATCACAGCGGCTCGTTAAAATTGATCTGAGCGGACTTAATCTAACCTTCATTTTGCACTGTGGGTATTTCGGTCGCTACCTTTTCGACTACCATAAAGACGCTGAATATGAGGTGATATAGAAATTAAACTAATCGGGAATTTACGTGAGTAGTAACGATACTAAGCAAAACACCCTGTTATCCCTGAGCGATGCCCGGCTGCGGATGTTGGCGGCGGTAACGCCATTGTCCGCAAAGGAGCCTGGAAAACCTAAAAGGGAGATGGTCTCGCTGGACGATTTAGCCGGGCGGATTCTTGCCGAAGATATAGTCTCCCCTTTGAATTCGCCACCGGCCGATAACTCGGCCATGGATGGTTATGTTCTGCGTGGACAGGATGCCATCGAATATACCCGTTTGCAGGTAGTCGGTAAGGCCATGGCCGGTGAACCCTTTGACGGCTCGGTTGGGGCCGGGCAGGCAATTCGCATTATGACCGGTGCCTTCATCCCAGAGGGCGGGGATACGGTCGTTATGCAGGAAAATGTATCCAGGGTGGGCGATCAGATTGTCCTGAGCCGTATCCCGAAAACCGGTGACAATGTTCGTCAGGCGGGTGAAGACATCCGCCTTGGGGAAGTGCTGCTGACGGCCGGACACCGACTTAGATCGGTCGATATTGGCCTGCTGGCGACCCTGGGTCTGGCTGAGACTAGTGTGGTAGTCCCCCTTAAAGTCGCGCTGTTTGCCAGTGGTGATGAATTACGGCGGCCCGGGCAAGTACTTGGCCCCGGCGATATTTATGACAGCAATCGCTACTTTCTAAAGGCCATGTTGACTCGAATGGGATGTCAGGTCATCGACCTGGGCGTTATTCCCGATGATCTGGAACAGCTACGCAAGGCCTATCAATTGGCTGACGAGCAGGCCGATGCGGTACTGACCTGCGGTGGTGCTTCGGTGGGTGAAGCTGATTACGCTCAGCAATTACTGGGTGAGCTGGGCCAGGTGGATTTCTGGAAAGTCGCGATCAAACCGGGCAAGCCCTTTATGTTTGGTCAGCTCCGCAACAGTATGTTTTTTGGTCTGCCCGGTAACCCGGTCTCGGCCCTGGTGACTTTCCATCAACTTGTGTTGCCCGTCTTGCAAAAGATGCAGGGGGCCGAGCCCGAGCAGGCGCTAAAGTTAACGGCACGTAGTACTCAGGAAATTAGGCGCAATCGCTTACGCCTGGATTTTCAAAGAGGTGTATATAAAGCCGATGGAAAAGGTGGGTTTAAGGTAAGCCCTGATAGCCAGCAAAGCTCCGGTGCCCTTGGCCCGATGAGCCGTTGTAACTGTTTCATCCTCCTCACGGCCGGAGAAAGCCCCTTGTTGGCGGGCGAGGCAGTCGAGATTTTACCCTTTGATAATTGGCTTCAGTAAATTTGATAGTTCTACATTTACAACTAATCTACTTCTAATGTTCTAGCTTTAAATAATCCATTTTAAATGCACGACGTTTACATATACGGAGAATACCATGACCAGAAAGCACATATTAGCAGGCGTCAAAGTGCTCGACTTTACCCAGCATGTGGCGGGCCCCTCCTGTACACGCATGATGGCGGAAATGGGTGCCGAAATTATCAAAGTGGAGTTAGCGCCCTTTGGCGATCAGATACGTTATGTCGGTTACCAGAAAGGTGGTCGCGGACTGTATTTTCTCCAGCAAAATCGGGGTAAGGACAGTCTTTGCATTGATGTGAAGACCGAGAAAGGTAAAGAAATCCTTTACGAGTTGATTAAAAAAGTTGATGTGCTTATTGAAAACTTTGCCCCCAGTGTTATCGGCCGTCTGGGTTGTAGCTGGGATATCGTTCATGAGCTCAATCCCCAGTGCGTCATGTGCTCGATTTCGACCTTTGGTCAGACCGGCCCGTTGGCGGATTTGCCGGGCTTCGACTACATTGGTCAGGCTTACTCTGGTATTACCAGCTTGATTGGCGAGGCGGATCAGCCACCAGGCATACCGGCGGCGGCCATCGGCGATACCATGACCGGTGCCCACGCACTGGCTGCGATTAATGGTGCCTTGTTTCACCGAGCCATGGGCGGCGAGGCCGAATATATAGATGTCACCTTGCTGGACAGTTATTTCCACTGCCACGAAATGTACGTGGGAATGTACAGCGCCAGTGACGGTAAGCTGGCTCCCCGGCGTAACGGCTCCCATCAACGGCTGGGTTGCCCCATGGGCGTGTTTCAGGGTAAGGATAGCCATATTATGATTATCGCCACCCATCCCCAATGGCAGCGTTTGTGTGATGTGATGGATATGCCTGAGCTGCGTACCGACCCGCGCTTTGAAGACCCAAATAATCGCATTCGCCACCGCCACGAGTTAATACCGATTATTGAGGCGTGGTTGCAACGTCAGTCCAGCGACAGGGATACCATTGCCAAACTCGAAAAAGCCCGCATTCCGGTAGCGCCGGTTTTGTCCCTCCCCGAAGCCATGGAGCATCCGCATCTGCTTGAACGGGGCACTGTACGAACTGTCACCCAGCGCGGGGCTGGTAGCTTTAAGATGCCTGGTATGCCCCTGCGTTTTGGCAGCTTTGCCGCGGAAAACGAGCTGGAAGCACCCTACCGAGGTGAGCACAATTTGAAGGTACTGAGCGAATATTTAGGTTATGACAAAGCCCAGGTCGCGGCGCTCACTGCGGAAGGGGTTTTACTGGACGAAGAGGTGCCCGATGAGCAAGCGGTAGCCAGTTAGGGAGTTCATACATTTTGGGAACCACAGAGTAAGGTGGCTTGCGTAATCTAGCCTATATAATGATTGCTAGAGATTTCTTACAGAAATAAAAATTTAATTAATCTGGAACGAACGCGATGAAGTTATATACGATGGGAGGTTCACGCTATGGTTCACGTTGCTTAATACAGCTTACTGCCAAAAGTCTCGATATCCCGATCGAATTACTGCCTTTCCCTTTGCCCGATAGTTTTGCTGCGATCAGTCCGCTTAATTTAGTGCCTGTGCTTGAGGTGGATGGCAAGCACCTCATCGAATCACAGGTTATCTGCGAATACATTGAAGACCTGGGCAAAGGGCCGTCACTGAGACCCGAAAATCCGGACGACTGCGCCAGAATGCGCTTGTTAATTCGTCTCTTTGAGTTGTACTACGACCCACATATACTAAAGATATATCATGCCATGCTGGTTCAGGAAGAGGTCGATATGGATGTAGTGATAAGCACTATGGAGGACGTTAAAGGCGCTTTAGATCTTATCGCGGCTTATTTGGCTGATGAACAATATGCTGTTGGTGGAGCTCTTAGCCTCGCTGATTGCGCGTTAATGCCACCTTTCTTTCAGGCGACCATTATTTGTCCCATGCTTGGGCTTGATAACCCCATTGCCAGTCACAGCACAATTGCCGGGTATTTTGATAAGACCAGACACGACCCGCACGTGGCGCCAGTTTTGGACGATATGGAGCCCTACTTGAGAACATTATTTGGCGGTGGCGTGACCCGGTGACAAGAATTAAAGAGGTCGGGAGCTAAAGTAATTTACAAGATACGAGATCTGAAACTATTGAACCAGACCAGGTCGCCCGCCAATATTCGGTAATTTCAACGTCATAAAATAACGAGAGAGGATACTCATGTCATATCAAAGACCCGAATTTAAAGAGCGATACGAAAACTACATTGGTGGTCAATGGGTGCCTCCCGTTGATGGCCGCTATTTTGAGGATACCTCTCCCATAGATGGGCAATTGGTAACTCGGGTTCCCCAGTCGAACGCCAAGGATATTGATCTGGCCGTTGAAGCAGCCTGGGAGGCTGCAGCCACCTGGGGGAAAACCACCGCCGCTGAGCGTAGCACCTTGCTGTTTCGTATTGCTGACAGGATTGAAGAAAACCTGGAACAGCTTGCCCTCGTTTCGACCTGTGATAACGGCAAGGGGATTCGTGAATCTCTGGGCGGCGATGTGCCTATGATCGCCGACCTGTACCGCTATTATGCAGGCTGTATTCGCGCTGAAGCTGGCAGTGTTACTCATATCGAGCCCGACCTGGTTTCAATGGAAGTACACGAGCCACTGGGCGTTGTCGCCGCTATCGTACCCTGGAATTTTCCTATGGCTACAGACGCCGGCAAAATTATCCCGGCATTGGCGGCAGGCAATTGCATGGTGCTAAAACCTGCTGAACAAGTACCAGTGCCAATGCTGATTATGATGGAAGTGATTGGCGATTTATTGCCGCCGGGTGTACTTAATATTGTCAATGGCTTTGGCGCTGAGGCAGGTAAGGCGTTAGCGACCCACCCGGGTATTCGAAAAATCACTTTTACTGGCGAAACCACAACTGGCCGCCTGATTAGCCAGTATGCGTCAGAAAATATTATTCCGGTCACACTCGAGCTCGGTGGTAAATCGCCAAATATCTTTCTGGAAAGCGTTATGGCTGAAGATGACGAATTTCTCGACAAAGCCATTGAAGGTCTGGTTATGTTTGCCTTTAATCAGGGCCAGGTTTGCACAAGTCCTTCTCGAGCATTGGTACAGGAAAGTATTTATGAAAAGTTTATGGAGAGGTGTTTAGCACGTGTTGCGGCCATTGATATGGGCGACCCCTATGAGCTAAGCACCATGATGAGCGCCCAGGCGTCGAATGACCAATACCAGAAAATCTTAAGCTATCTTGATATCGGTAAACAGGAGGGCGCAGAAGTCCTTTGTGGCGGCGGGGCGTATCAACATGAAAAATACCCCGATGGCTATTATATCCAGCCGACCATCTTTAAGGGCCATAACAAAATGCGTATTTTTCAGGAGGAGATATTTGGTCCTGTATTATGTGTCACAACATTTAAAGATGAAGCGGAAGCCCTTGAAATTGCGAATGATACGACCTATGGCCTTGCATCTGGGGTATGGACAAGGGACATTCATCAAGCACAATCTTTTATCGATGGCATCGAAGCCGGTCGTGTATGGGTTAACTGTTATAGCCTTTTCCCCAGCGGGGCGTCCTTCGGTGGCTACAAAAACTCTGGCATCGGGCGGGAAAGCCATCATATGACGCTGGATCATTATCGTCATACCAAAAACGTGCTGATTTCATACAATAAAAATAAATTAGGTTTTTTCTGAGTAGCTAATAGGTTTGACTTGCGAGGTATGTCGGAGCTTTGAAACTGGCCCCATGGCCTGGATAAACAGTATTAATTTATATACTACATGCAATCACTCTTTTCTCTGGGGAGAAGGGTGATCGCATGACTTGTCCCCGGCTTCCGCCCTTGGTGATAAACCAACAAATATACTTCACAGTAAATATAAGGAGACTTTGGCACACGAGTTGCAATTTTTGGCGTAGGTAGGGTAGGTTTGTTAATAAGAGATTCGTCAAATACAAAACCTGGGGAGAAAATCATGTTTGAAGGAATCGATCGCGTCGCAATTGCAGTTAATGATCTTGACGAAGCAATGGAGCGTTTTTCAATTTTGTTTAATACCACTTTTCACGAACTACCACCCAGTCCAGAAATGGGTATCAGGGCTTGCTATGGTTCGTCCGGGCTAGAGCTGGTTCAGTCAACCAATCCCGATACCGAATTAGGCAGGACGATCGTTGAAAAAGGCGAAGGTTTGTGGGCTTTGGTGTATCGGGTTGGGGACATGGAGGAAGGCGTAAAACACCTGGTATCTGAGGGTATGCGGCAAATAGGTGAGATTAAGGTGGGCAAAATGCATGAAGTAATTTTTCATCCGAAGGATGCCCACGGTGTCATGATTGCTCTTGCGGCGTATCCGGATATTCATCCAGCTACTGTTGCGATAAAAACTGGCTACAAAGATAAAGGGGTATATGGCCTGTAATTGATCAAAGGGGAGGGCTGTGTAACTGGAAGCTTGTTGCGCATAATTAATATAAAGTCCCCACAATCCTGTATGCATTAACGGCTTGCATGTGGAAATTTATTGCCATCCTAAACTCGAAGGTGAGGGGTAAATTTGTGTGGTCAGTTTAGGGGCTCGACGCCACAGTTACTTATAGTTCATTTTTGCTGCTCGATAGTAATAGTGGGCACAAGGCAATTCTGGCTAAGCGAGCCTGACGTAACTCTGTTATTAAGACAATTGAAACCCTTAATGTTTACTCAATTTTCCGCAAAATATGGCAGTGCAAGACGCGACCCTGTTTTTCCTTTTTTAAATAGACTAAACAGAACCTGAAAATTAAAGCGCTTATTTTCAATACCGGCAATACTTTTATGACACAGGTATTTGTGGCGCTATGTGTTTATTTAATCCTGGCCTACCTGAAGTTTCAGAGTCGAATCGGCCACAGCCTTCAGCAAGGGCGCCGCCTCATTCACATCAATTTATTTGCCAGGCGAGATTTCATGGCTTAATTTAGACGGCCACCAAACTGCATTGTGACGACACCTCAGCTGACCTTAATATGCAAACCGAAAATAAGTGGGGCAGCAGTCTGATGAGATTGACGCGCTCCTTGAAAGCGGCTCTATAGCCCGGATAAGAAGCGTTAATTCAGATCCAAAGGAGCGTATCCATCTTATCAGATACGTGATATGTATTCACGTGCCTCCTAAAAGATGAATGCTTTCATCGGCAAACCCAGCACCTGCCTCAGCGTAAAAATTAAATACCTCATCGACACCAGCAGTAAGTAATTTTTTCTTTTCATCCTCATGTCGGGCAATACCCGCAGTTTTACCATTAAAACCGACTTGCCGAAGTTGTTTATGAGCTTCCTGTATATCTAGATAATTCGGCATAGCAAACATGACCAACTGAACGCCATCAAGGATTATGTTCAGCCAGAAATCAGCATCATTGGCATCACCATAGATAATATTTCGCCCGGATTCTCTCAGAGAAACGACACGGTTTCGATCCATATCAATACCGCAGACAGTCTTTGCCATGTCTTTCTCCAGCGTGGCATATGCGCCGGTGCCGACACGTCCCATACCCACTACCAGGATGGTGACATCCCCAGGTTGGTCGAATATATCTTCAGGTAAACGATCAGGTTTTTCGAAATGTTTGATATGCGAAACCCAGCGGGCGTATAGTCTATGTGACACTGTGTTGATGGCACTTGAAAAAATGAAAGAGAGAGCGACGCTCAGTGCCATAATAACAAGCCATTCTTTATTCAATAACCCCTCTGCAACGCTGAGCGAACATACAATTAAGCCAAATTCACTATAGTTGGCAAGACTCAATGCTGCTAAAAATGAGGTGCGAGCCCGCAGTTTCAATCGTGTAAGCCAGAAAAATAACAGTCCAGCTTTAACAGGAAGAGCGATCGCTATGATCAAAGCCACACCTAACATATCGATTGTCGGGACTGCCGTAAACCCAATTGAAAGGAAAAATCCTATCAAAAATAAATCTTTAAAACTTAGCAGTGATTTAGATAGTTCCGATGCCTTTGAATGATTGCTTAATAATATTGCGACAACCAATGCGCCAAGATGTGCTTTCAAACCGAACCATTCAAATAATTCACCGGCGGTAAATGCGAGGAACATACCTCCCAATGGCAAGAGCTCACCGTGACCGCAACGTGCCAGTAAAGAATGAAGCACAGGTCTTAGTAGGGGCAAGCCCAACAAGGCCAGTGCCCACCAGGAGGGAGATATGTTTGAAGCAAGCGTGACAAATATAACAGCGGCGATATCTTGAATAATCAAGATGCCAATCGCTACCTGCCCGTGACGAGATCGCATCTCGCCATTTTCTTCAAGGACTTTTACCGCAATAACTGTACTGCTAAAGCTGACGGCAAAGCCGATTAATGCTGCACCAGAAAAATCCAGATCTGAAAAGTAGATAAGTCCGAAAACGGCAAGAACAGTACTATTAACCACAGTGAGTAGAACAATTACGCTCATATGACCGATAGCACCGGCCCAAATTTCTGCTTTAAACAAACTGCTGACGTTAAGTTTTAAGCCAATCGTGAACAGCAGCAAAATCACCCCGAGATCACCCAAATTTTGAAGTGAAGCATGTGGCTCAACACCGAGGGCATGTAGCCCGAAGCCTGCAGCAAGGTAGCCCACGAGGGGAGGAAGGTTTATTTGCTTAACAAGAAAGCCGAAGACAAACGCAGCGAGGATCCAAAGGTAGTCCATAACTTAATAATTCAATATGTTAGTCATTGATATTCTTCCCTCTCTGGCCAGCAGGTGTAATGCGAGTATTGAAGTCGATTACAACGCCATTTTCGAGTCGGTAAATCTATCCAGTCACACTTCTACAAATAATTAATACTCTCGATAACATTCACAGCTAAGTCGTTAGCGACTAGGGGGCTAATTTCCTGGGTGATGAGGCTTCTATACTTTACGGGGCGTTGTTTATAGGTCGTTGTCGGCGAGGTCAGTCCATTTGAGCAGAACACTGGTTTGACGCCTGGCCTGCATGTTCACATGACCGATCAAAGAACCTTCCCCCGATCAAGTTAATGGAATGAAATCTGGCCAGGCAATATTTTTGTGGGCGAATAAAGGAGCCCACAGTTGCCCCATCTTTTCTTTAGTCTTTTACTCTTATTTCAAAGTTCACTCGCTATAAACTCGACGGTGGTATCGTGATCACCTACGCCTAATATCGCGCAATTCAGATCGGTCACCCCGATGTCTCGCAATCGCTGAATATATTTACGCAGGTCTGCCTCATCGCCGATATTGGCAATGTCCGATGGCCCAGACGCGCCTTCTTTATTGAGCATGGCGCGATAGGAGTCGAGTTGGCCGTACATTTTCATGCCCTTTTCAATCCGGGCGACAGCAGCCTCTCTGTCCGAAACGATGGCGGTGGGAACACCGGCGACAATGCGTGGCTCTGGGCGACCAGCCTCGGCGGCGGCTTTGCGGATTTTGGGAATAATATGATCTTCCAGGGTTTTTAAGCCGGTCATCCAGGTGATGGTGCCATCGGCCAGCGTGCCAGCCAGCTGTAGCATGACATCGCCAAGGGCGGCAACGAGCACCGGCACGGACGTGGATTCGCTGACGGCAATCTGGCCATGGGCAGCGTACTGTTCGCCCTTGTAGTTGACTTTCTCGTTACGCACCGCTGGTGCGAGTACTTCCAGATATTCGCGCATATGTTTGGCGGGCTTTTCGTAGGACATACCAAACATACCTTCGATAATAGGTTTGTGTGACAGGCCGATGCCCAGATGAAAGCGGCCTGACGCCGCAGCGTTGGTGGTGGCGGCCTGTTGTGCCATGACCAGAGGGTGACGTGGATAGGACGGTACTACGGCGGTGCCTAGATGAATCTTCGTGGTGTTTTGTCCCACAACGGCCAGCGCAGTCAGCGCGTCAAGGCCGAACATATTGGCCATCCAGAAACAGTCGAAGCCGAGGGCTTCGATTTTTTTTGCACGTTCGATGAGTCCGGGGAAGGTGGTTTCCGGGCCGGATGCTGCGCCGGAGTTGATACCAATTTTCATGATGATGCCCTGTGTTTATAATTAATGGAGAGTGGATGCCAGGAATTGTCTTTCTGTCCTCTAAGCTTATCAATAAGACTATCTAAATTCTGGCATCACTTCTTCGGCGATCAGGCGGAGGTTTTCATCCACGTAACCTTCCGGGCAGGCCGAAGTGAGCATAAACAGTTTGCCGCCTGCATCGATGTATTCTCGGAGTCGCTTGCGGCAATCTTCCGGTGTGCCGGTCAAGGTGTATTTTGATACCAGATTGTCAAAGTTCTGGGCGTATTGCTTGCCCAGTTGTGCGGCAGCCATTTCCCGGGCTTTATCGCGATCTTTATGCACAGCGGTGAAAATAAATACCCCGTTGTTGAAGTTGTCCATACTTAGATTGTGCTCGGCACGGATAGTGGAAATAGAATCGATACTCTCTCTCAGCATTTCGGGGGAGTACATATAGGGCAGCCAGCCATCGCCATGCAGGGCAGCCCTGCGCTTGGCGGCGTCCTGGCGACCCGCGACCCAGATAGGCGGAGTGGGTTGTTGGATGGGCTTTGGATTCAGGGTGACTTCATTAAGTGTGTTAAATCGTCCATGAAAGGTGACGGCGTCATCGGTCCAGAGTTCGCGAATGACCTGCAGGGCTTCTGTCGTTCGTGCACCGCGTTCCTTGACTGGCACACCGCAGGCTTCAAATTCTTTGGGGAATTCACCGCCGACACCGACACCAAACATATATCTGCCACCTGAGGCATTATCCAGTGCTGCACCAAGTTTGGCGGCCAGCGCGGCTGGGTACAGAGGCAAGAGCACGATGGTGCTCATCAGTTTAATACGCTCGGTAGCACCCGCCGCAACACTCAGAGTGATATAGGTATTACCAATAGGCGTGTGGAACATCACGTGCTCCCCGGCACTAACAATGTCAAAACCCAGGCCTTCAATATGTCTTGCGGATGCGGCGATATCAGTTACTGTTCTTATCCCTGTGCCAAATTGAATTCCGCCCATTTTTCTTCTCCTGTTTACTGATTCCGGGATTGTTATCGATCTGGTGTGTATTTCGTATTAATCCTAAACAAGTGCTCTCGCAGAGGCAAACCTGTGTGATCGTGTTTGGCGATCGTCTAGTGCTTTAGCGCGAAAATTATGGCTATCCTGCTTACGATGCTTTGTGGAAATGTGTGGTTGAATGGATTTCTTCACGCTAGGGATAGAACTGGTCACACCTTCAGGTGTATTCGACCTGCTTTTGAATCCCGGTTGCCGGCATGTCTGGTGAATATTGTAAAAAATCTGACCTTTACTATTTTCGATGATACCAGTGTTAACAGCAGTCTGGATGCAGCGCATAAAGGTGGCCAGTCCTGGAAAAATGACTATGTTGATACCCATATAGCATACTTACATTCTCTGTTCATGCTTGATAAAAGAATCGCGCATCTGGCAGCAGCACAGTAAGCCACTGGCGTTGGCCGTAAGGCCAAGCAATTGCCCGCACGAACGGTTCACAAGCTCACTACTATCAGATAAATGATTCCAGTGAGTTAGTTTGTGTTTAAATGAAAAAATAGTTTGACAGTCGCTGCTAGTTTGTTCAGAGTGTCAACCCGTTTACATGGATCAAGGTCAGTGACGGCCATTGATCATACCTACCACCCTTAAATATTTGGAGAAACCCATGCGTAAACCTGGTATTTCTGCGGACTCCCATATTGTTGAGCCGCCAAACACTTATATTGATTTTATTGATCCGAAATTTCGTGATCGCGCACCGCAGGTCGTAGAAGGCCCCGGTGGTGTTCATACCTTTGATATACCGGGTTTGGATGACATTATTCCATTGGCACTGCTGGGTGCGGCCGGTGTACCAGCAGAAGATCTGTTTAAGTATCGTACCGCTAAGTTTGACCAGCTTCCCAATGCTGCCTGGAACCCGGAGTACCGCGCTGAGGTTCAGGATCACGATGGTGTATGTGCTGAGTTGATCTACGCGTCAGTAGGCATGGTTATGTGCTCCCATAAAGATTATGAGTACAAGGCAGCTTGCATGAATGCTTATAACCGCTGGCTGGAAACCTTCTGCGCTGGTGCACCAGGCCGATTATTTGGTCTTGCACAAACTGCGGTTGCTTCCGTTGATGAAGCTATTGAAGATTTTAAACGCGCTAAGGAAATGGGTTTTGTGGGGATGATGATGCCAGGGCGACCCCAGTTCGAGGATTATGATCACGAGGATTATAATGCGCTATGGCAATGTGCGACTGATCTTGATTTGCCGGTTTGCTTCCACATCCTCACCTCTGAAGACTCTGGCGTTAAAGAGGTGCTGCAGCCCAAGCGCGGCCATCCCGCCAACGGCTTTATGAATATTGTCCGTGGTGTACAGGACGTACTGGGTGTATTCCTGTTTGGTGGCGTGTTTGAAGATAACCCGAACCTGAAGATGGTCATTGCTGAGGCCGATGCTGGCTGGATTCCTCATTATGCTTATCGTGCTGATCACGCTATTAAGCGTCTCGGCCCGGCAGTGGGTTGTAAGCTAACCAAAAAACCAAGTGAGTACCTGACCAAAAACCTGTCTTACACTTTCCAGGACGACATGACTGCTTATGGAAATCAGGACGTTGTAAACAGCGGCTGCCTGATGTGGGCTAACGACTACCCACATACAGATGCTTCATGGCCCAATTCGCAAAAAATTCTCGATGAGCAAACTGGCCATTTGACGGTTGAGCAGCAAAATGCTGTGACTCATGATAACGTGAAGAAACTGTTTAATCTGCCGGTCAATGTCTAAGGCTCTTACCGTAGATTAATATTAAAAAGCACCCAGTAGGGTGCTTTTTTTTCGCCATCATTTTGCCTGGCGTAGGTAGCCCGGTATGTGCACAATCAATGCACACTTAATTATGGAGAAAAATAATGAACCGATTTGCAGCAATACACGGTGAGCAGGCTGTGACACCACTATTGGCAGACCGCTGGCACCTGACCCGGGTGACGCCGCCGAGCGCTTTGTTCGGCGCCAACGGCATCCAGTTTGGCACCGATGGCAGGTTATATGTCGCCCAGGCGATGGGTAATCAGGTCACTGCAATTGACACTGTTACCGGTGATCACGAAGCAATTGCACCTAATGGTGGACCCATTGTTGGCCCGGACGATGTGGCTTTTGACGCCCAGGGCAATATGTATTCCACTGAAGTAATGAGTGAACGGGTGAGCATGCGCAAGCCCAATGGCGAGGTCACAATTGTCTCGGATGGCTTACCTTCTGCCAACGGCGTCACGGTATTCAAAGATCGCCTGTTTATCGATGAGCATCGTCCAGGCGGCGGTCTGTTCGAGCTGTACCCCTATGATGACCGACCACCACGCCAAATCGCTGCGAATTTGTCCGGCCCCAATGCACTGGCCGGCGGTCCCGACGGCAGGTTGTACTTCCCGCTGGTGCCGGAAGGTGAAATCTGGCGCGCCGATCCGGAAACGGGTGAATTAGAAAAAGTCACCGAGGGTCTGTTCCACCCTACTGCGGCGAAATTTACCCCTGCCGGTGAGCTGGTGTCACCTCAGGCAGGTAATGGTGAAGTGGTGAAGATTGACACGGAAACCGGTGCCCAGACGGTGATTGCCAGCGTCAGACCGGGTATCGATAACCTGGCCTTTGATGCCGATGGCAAGCTGTATCTCAGCCACTTTGTAGACGGTGGTGTTGCTGAAGTCAGTATGGATGGTAAGAGCACCGAGCGGGTGCTGGCCGAGCCGGGCTGGGTAGGGCCCTGGGGTATCGCCGCTGATCCTTCAGGCACCTGCTTTATTGTCGATTGTCTGAGCCTGGCACGCCTGGACCCATCTGGTGAACGGTCGGCGGTAGGGAGTCCCCTCGATAAATCCGCGCCGCGTTTTGTGCGAGCAGTTGCCGCAGGAAATCCCGGGGAATTTTTAATGACCACAGCCCGCGGTGATGTGATCCGCTATCAGTTTGGCAGCGAAACATCCCATATGCTGGTGGCCAAGCAGGGGCAGCTGAAGGGTTTGTGTGCGGGCGATAATGATACGGTTTACGTGGTTAAAGATGGCGATGTTGATAGCGATGAAGGCTCGATTTTTTCGGTTAACGACGCAGGAGAGATGTCGACTCTGGTGGAGGGCTTATCCGCGCCTAAAGATGTCTGTGCCCACGGTGGTGTTTGTTACGTATCGGAGACCGGCGCGGGTCGCGTTGTCGCCGTTAATGATGGCGGCGCTGTAATGCCAGTCCTGGAGAACCTGAAAGACCCGCGGGGACTGGCCGTTATCGGTGACGAGCTTTTTGTGCTTGATCGTGGTGGGAAAGCGTTGTGGTCGGTTAATCTGCTTGATGGCTATGCTGCTTCTCAAGTTGCTACACAATTGCCAGTAGGCGCTGTCTGCCCCATTGATCTTGCTGGAGGGCTTTGTAGCGATGGCTCAGGGAGCTTGCTAATCGCAGCAGATGGCGAAGGTAGTATCCTACGCCTTGAGAGAGCCTGATTCGCCGTTGAGTTGATCGGTAAGTGGAATAGCGAATGGACGGATGAAGGCAGGTTGTTACTCGCACCTTCAGGCGCAATACTCTATCTGTCCATTCGTCCCGATACAGGTTATATCAGCGGTCTGTGTTGATTGTTTAGATTAGTTGTCGATCGCCTATCTGGTAGCAAGCGTTTGTACATCTTCCGGTAGCGGGGTGGATTTTAATACGCCCTCATTTTCCAGAGTATTGATATCCGTATCACTCATACCGAGGATGTCGCCACAGACTTCCCGGTTGAATTCGCCCAGGTAAGGTGCCTGGAGGTCGAGCTTGTCGGGGAATTCAGAGAAGCGCAGTGGCACGCCGGGTATTTGCAGGTCACCGTAGCCTCTGTCACTAATGGTGCGAACCACTTCGCGCTCGATCAGGTGCGGGTGTTCCATGGCCTCGGGGACGCTTAGTACGGGCGCAACTGGGATATGGAGGTCTTCCAGCAGTTTGAGGGCGTCGTCCCGTTTGTAATTACTAAGCCAGCCTTCAATGATGCCAACCAGTTCGTCTTTACGCTCTACTCGCTTCATATTGGTATCAAACTCTGAGCTTTCGGCGAGATCTTCTCGGCCCATGGCTTGACACAATAAACCCCACTGTCTGGCCATCACAACCATAAACAAAAAGCCATCCTGGCATTTAAACAGGCCGAGGGGCGCGGCAGCGTAATGATGGTGTCCGGCCCTTTGTGGGACGATTTTGCCACCACTGCCCGAATAGGCCTGGACATTAATTTCGTGACTATGAAAGTAGGCATCGAGGAGGGAGATATCAATATGTTGGCCCTTCCCGGTTTTCATGTGATAGAGCAGGGCGCCGTTAATGGCCGCCAGGGCATGGACGCCGGCGCTGACATCACCAATGCCGAGCATGGGGAAGTAGGGTGGTTCGTCCGGGTCGCCGATCATATCCATCACACCAGATACGGCCATGGCGATATAGTCAAAACCGGGTAGCGTTGACAGTGGCCCAGTTTGCCCAAAGGCCGAGATCGAACACATAATGATATCTGGTTTAATGTCCTTGACCACGTCGTAGCCGAGACCCAGACGGGCGATGGCACCGGGCGCGAAATTTTCCAGCAAAATATCGCATTCCTTGACCAGGTCCTTAATCAAGGCCAGTCCTTTTGGATTGCGGATATCGACACAAATGCTCTTTTTGCCGCGACTTTGTTGAATGTAATAGCCGCTGCGGCCTTTGCGGCGATGGGGCAGCAAATGCACCGGGTCACCCGCTGGCATCAGCTCAACCTTGATGACCTCTGCACCCAATTCTGCTGCCAGACGAGAAGTGGTGGGCCCGGCCAGGTACTGAGTGAAGTCGAGAATGCGGTAACCATCAAGTATGTGTTTTGGGTCCATTACTGTTACTCCATTTCGGTCCGCGCCAACTGGCGGTCAGGTGTTATTAAAGAAAAGCTTTTAGTAAGTTCTTAAAAAGGGAATGATGAATTTATACCGCTTTCTGGAACAGAATCTTGTTATTTTTCAGATCGCCGATTTGCTCTGCCGAGTAGTTCAGGCGTGTGGTCAGTATTTCTTCATTGTGTTGGCCCAGCGCCGGTATCTCTATGTTCTCATCGACCTCGTATTTTGAAAAACGTAGGGGCATTCCGGGAATCTGGAATTCGCCTATGATCGGGTCGGTCACCGTGCGAATGGTTTTGCGGGCAACCATATGGGAGTGCGCCATGGCTTCCGGCACGGTCAGAATCGGCGCGCAGGGTACCCGCGCGGCCTCCAGTTTGGCCAGTGCAGCTGCGTCACTGTCCTGGGCCTGCAGCCAGTCTTCGATCGCGATAATCATCTCCGGCAGATTTTTGATGCGCGCATCGTTGTCCCTAAATCGGGGATCGTCGATCAGATCTTCCCGTTCCATGGTTTTGCATAAGACCGGCCATTGATGGAGCAGTGCCAGGATGACCAGGTGGCTGTCTTTGGATTTAAAAATTCCGGTAGGCGCGACGGCGGTGTGATGAGAGCCGTTGCGGTGGGGAACCACTGCTCCTTTGGTGGCGGAATAAATCTGCACGCCAACCTCGTGATGATGGATGTAGGTGTCCAGCAGGGAGATATCGAGTAATTGACCGCCATTGCAGTTGCGTTCACGATCTAGCAGAGCATAGCCAATAGCGGTCATGGCGTGAACGCCAGTGCCGACATCGCCGAAGGCCAGCATGGGCATAGATGGCGGCGAGTCTTTTTCGCCAATTAAATCGGTCACCGCGGCATAAGCCTGGGCAATGTAGTCGAAGCCGGGATAAGCAGCCAGAGGGCCTTCCTGCCCGAAGGCAGAGACGGAACACATAATAATATTTGGGTTTAGCTCTTTGACCACATCCCAACTAAGCCCTAGTCGACCCACCACACCCGGCGCGAAATTTTCTATAAATACGTCGGATTGCTTGATCAGCTCCTTAATGATGGCCAGTCCCTCTTCTGTTTTTGGATCCAGACAGAGACTTTTTTTGCCGCGGTTTTGCTGAATAAAATAAGCGCTACGTTTGTCGGTGCTGCCCGGTATGTCGACGGCGTAGGGAAACGCGCGGATTGGATCGCCGTGGGGACCGATCTCTATCTTGGTGACATCGGCGCCCATTTGCACCATGAGGTTGGTCGCTGCTGGGCCAGCAAGATACTGGGTGATATCGAGGACGCGGTAGCCGTCCATTACATGTTTAGGTTTCATGGTTTTCTCTCAAAAAATATGGTTAAACGGGTATCACGTTTCACCCTGGCTAAGTATGCCTTCAGTTTCCAGTGCGGTAATTTGACTGCTTTCCATGGCTAGTCTGTCGGACAGAATCTCCCGGTTATGTTCCCCTAGCAAAGGGGCTTCGAGGTCCATGATTTCTTCGTAATCAGAAAAGCGCAGTGGCATACCAGGAATATCAAAGTCGCCAGCAAGGCGATCGTGAATCCTGCGCACGATCCGACGTTCGCGCATATGGGGGTGGTTAATGGTTTCTTCTATCGTCAAGACTGGCGCGCAGGGGATACGAGCGTCCTGCATCATTTTCAGTACTTTGTCGTCATCGTTTTGATTCTGGATCCAGTTCTCAATGATTTCGATAACTTCATCTCCGTTAGCCACCCGAGCTTCGTTAGTGGCGAATTTGGGATCCTCAATCATATCTTCACGCCCCATCAGTTTGCACAGAGGTTCCCAAAAATGCAGCGATCCCATCAACATGAAGTAACGCTCCGAGCCTTTATAGGCTCCCAGGGGGCTTACAGCATAGTGATGAGCGCCGCTTCTTTTAGGGATCATCTTGCCTTCACTGGCGCTGACCACATGAACATTCATTTCGTGGGAGTGGTAGTAACAATCCAGTAGCGAGATATCTAGCCATTGGCCCTTGCGGGTGCGGGTTCGATTTAAGAGTGCCCCATTAATAGCAGCGACGGCATGAACGCCAGTATTAACATCCCCGAGTGCCAGCAAAGGCAAGG
Organism: uncultured Gammaproteobacteria bacterium; assembly: GCA_942492235.1. Lineage (GTDB taxonomy): Bacteria > Pseudomonadota > Gammaproteobacteria > Pseudomonadales > Porticoccaceae > HB2-32-21. Next base: position 72,175 of record CALODO010000023.1, on the reverse strand, counting down.
CCGGTGGCCCATCTTTTTCGCCGATGAGATCAGACACGCCACCGTAGGCCTGGGCGATGATATCGATGCCCTGGAGTTCAGACAGGGGGCCGCTCTGGCCAAACGCCGAGATCGAACACATGACGAGTTCGGGGTTGAGTTCTTTAACCACATTCCAGCCAAGGCCCATGCGTTCGATGACGCCCGGGGAATAGTTTTCCAGAAGCACATCAGATTTTTTGATTAATTGCTTGAGGATGTTCAGGCCTTTTTCTGAGCGGGCATCAATGCACAGACTTTTTTTGCCGCGATTTTGCTGTATGTAATAACAGCTTCGACCATTCTTCTGGTAGGGCAGTAAGCGCGTGGGATCACCACCCGGCGACATTTCAACCTTGATGACTTCGGCGCCCATCTCCACCAGCAGACGACTGGCTGAAGGGCCGGCCAGGTATTGAGTAAAATCTATAACGGTGAAGCCATCAAGTACGTGTTTCGGTTGCATTGCAGCCTCCTGTCTCAATCGGTTACGAGATTTATTCGGTGCAGTTAATGCTGACCACTGACCAATATGCCTTCGCTTTCCATGGTCTCAATCTGTGTGCTTGAATAACCTAACCAGTTGCCGAGGATTTCTCGATTCTGTTCGCCAAGAAACGGTGCCTCCAGTGGCAACAACTCGGGGAAATTGGAGTAACGCAAAGGTACACCGGGTATATCAAACTCGCCGAGCATACGATCAGAAATTGTGCGGATGGTGCCGCGTGCTCGGTGGTGAGGATGTGCAACTGCCTGAGGTACAGTGAGGATGGGCGCGACGGGTACACGTACATCCTGCAATGCCTTAATAGCCGCTTCGTCTGATTCAAAGCTTTGCAGCCAGTCTTCGATAATGCCGATCAACTCCTGCAGGTTTTCAAGACGGGCCTCATTGGTGCCAAACTTGGCGCTTTTGGTCATATCCTCGCGGCCCATGGCTTTGCACAAGACTGCCCATTGGTGCACCAGTGCCAAAATCATAATGTAGCCCTCTGGGCCCTGAAAAATACCCGTCGGTGCTACCGCATAATGATGAGGGCCGGAGCGACGGGGAACGACTTTACCCTTGCTGGCTGAGTAGGCCTGGACATTGACTTCATGTTGATGGAAGTAGCAGTCGAGCAGTGAAATATCGAGTAACTGGCCTTCCCCGGTGCGGTGTACGTCAAGCAGAGCATAGCCGAGCGCACCGCAGGCATGAACGCCTGTCGTGACATCACCAATGCCTAACATGGGCAAACTCGGTGGCTTGTCAGGCTCGCCAATCACCGAGGTGACGCCGGAATAGGCCTGGGCAATGTAATCAAAACCGGGCAGGTGGCTGAGCGGTCCGGTCTGGCCAAAGGCGGACATGGAACACATTACCAGCCTGGGGTTGAGTTTGTGCACGGTGTCCCAGTCGAAACCAAGGCGGCCAATGACACCTGGTGCGAAGTTCTCGATCAGGACATCACACTGTTTGATCAGGTCGGTCAGTACCGCTTTGCTCTTTTCGTTTTTTATATCGAGACAAAGGCTTTTTTTGCCGCGATTTTGCTGGACGAAATACGCACTGCGTTTGTTCTTCCGGTAAGGGAAGGCGCGGCTGGGGTCGCCGTAGGGAGCGATTTCTACCTTGATGATGTCAGCGCCCATTTCAGCCATCAGTCGCGTGGCCGATGGCCCGGCAAGATACTGAGTGAAATCAATGATTTTGTAACCGTCGAGGATATGTTTCTGGGTCATGATTTAACCTGCTTTTTTAATTTGGGGTCTGGGTAATCCAGACCTTCAGGCGGTTTTTATGGCGAGCCAGCGCGGTTATCTAAACACCGCTCAATCAGGCACTGTTTCAGCGGCTAGAACGCCGTCATCAATAAGTGTTTTGATGTCACTTTCGGTATAGCCGATGTCACTTAATACTTTGCTGTTGTGCTCGCCGAGGAAGCCTGCCTGCAAGTCGGGGAATTCAGGAAAGGCAGAAAATCGAAGCGGCATGCCTGGAACTTTTATATCGCCAAAAGCACGATCCGTCACGGTGCGGACGGTTTGACGTTTAATCAGGTGAGGGTGGGACATGGCCTCAGGCACACTAAGTACCGGAGCAACCGGGACGTGGTTTTCCTGCAGTATACGTACCGCTTCATCATCACTTTCGGTGGATGCCAGCCAGCCTTCGATCGCCTCAATAAGAATTTGCTTGTATTCCGTGCGACCAGCATTGTCGGCAAAGCGGGGGTCATCGTTAAACTCTTCTTTGCCGATTACCTTGAGCAGGCTATCCCACTGTGCGCCAAGGGCGATAATCACCAGGTATTTATCTTTGCCCTTAAATAAACCCAGTGGCGCTACTGCGAAATGGTGCGCCCCGGAGCGGTGAGGTACCAGGGCGCCGTCGGAACCATCGTAACCTTGAACATTGAGTTCGTGACAATGAAACAGACAATCGAGCAGCGCGATATCGAGGTGCTGGCCGCTGCCGCCGCGTTCGCGGTGAAACAAGGCGGCGGTGATCGCGCCATAAGCGTGAGCGCCGGTTGAAACATCACCCATGCCGAGGCCAGGGAAGTAAGGTGGGCCGTCCTGTTCACCAATCATATCGATAACACCCGCATAGGCCTGAGCAATGTAGTCAAAGCCTGGCAAACTCGAAAGCTCGCCTTCCTGGCCAAAGGCAGATATCGAACACATAATGAGGTTTGGGTTAATAGCAGACAGCGTTTCGTAGTCAATGCCGAGACGCTTCATGACGCCGGGTGTGAAATTTTCGACCACGACGTCAACGTCTTCGATTAGTTGGTGGACAATCTTCTGGGCACGTTTATCGCGGAGGTTTAGGCAGATAGCTTTCTTGCCTCTGTTTTGTTGTATGTAATAACCGCTGCGCCCATTTTTTAGCGCGGGCATAAAACGCACCATGTCTCCAACCGGGGCTGCTTCAACTTTAATGACCTCGGCACCAGTCTCGACCATGAGCCGGGTGCAGGTCGGTCCTGCTAATACGTGGGTAAAGTCGAGTACTTTTACGCCGTCGAGGACGTGTTTTCTGGCCATCTGGGTGCTCCTGTTTGATTTTACTTTAGTATTGGGTGCTGCCTGAGTTATTTGCCGATTAACTCGAAAATTCAGGCTCGATATGGTTTGATTAAGCAAATTTTATAAATATTATTCAGGTGTGTCGCACTCGCGTTTTCTCTCAGGCAATGATGCTACGCGGTGGTTTGCGGCAGTGCAATTGTTTTCACCGATCGGCTCTGTACGAAGTCCAGACGGTTTGAATGGTAAATTAAATGATTAAAGACGCGGTTTTTTTGGTGCTAATTCATCTTATATCCGTGCTTACTTATTCTTTTTTGTTTCTTTTAGAGACTATTCTATGGTTTGTTTAGCTATATAATCGGTAGAACAAATTATTCTAGTTTACTTTCTGCAACATCAAGCATCTGCTCAACTTAGGAGGACGATATGTCTAAATACGATAAGGTTATTAAGGGCGGTACCATTATTGATGGTACCCGGACCCGAGAAAAGTATATTGGTGATATAGCCATTAAGGACGGCTTAATCGCAAAAATTACCGAGGGCGATGGCATTCCCGCCAGTGAAGGCAAAGAAGTTATTGATGCGACCGGGTTGAATGTTGTTCCCGGTTTTATTGACCTGCATACGCATTATGATGGGCAATTGCTATGGGATCCCTACCTGAGTTGTTCAAGCTGGCACGGTGTTACTTCGGTTGCTATTGGTAACTGCGGTTTTGGTTTTGCCCCTACTCACCCAGATCAACGTGAACGCTCGATGCTGTCGATGGAGCGTGTCGAAGCGATACCTCTGGCGACGATGAAAGCCGGTATGGACTGGGATTGGGAAAGTTTCCCTGAGTGGCTAGATTCGCTGGATCGTCGTCCCAAAGGCATTAATGTCATGAGTTTTGTCCCTCTGAACCCTTTGATGGTTTATGTGATGGGTGTTGAAGCGGCTAAAACTCGAGATCCCAGCGAGCAAGAGCTGGCTGAAATGCTGCGTATCTTGAAGGAGTCTCTGGATGCTGGTGGTATTGGGTTCTCCATGCAACGTCTGGGAGATGGTTTTACCTCTGTTCAGCGTGATTATGATGGCACGCCAATGCCTACCGATACCATGTCAGATGAGCTTTGCATGGCTTTTGCTGACGTGCTGAAAAATCGTGGCAAAGGCTTTATTCAACTGACCCAGGCGAAAAATGATGTGGTCGCCGATCTCGATTTCGGTGCTCATCTGGCTGAAGCATCCGATGCCGTCGTTTTATGGAATGCTGTACAGGTCAACGATCGTCATCCTCACCAGCATCGCCGTATGCTGAGGTGGGTAGACGAACAGCGCGATAAAGGTCACAAAATCTGGATGCAGGCGATCACTACGCCCAACGATATGCGCTTCATGCTCGATGACTTCAACCTGTTTGATGGTAATGGCGCCTGGCGCGATGTGACGATAGGCGATGTAGAAACCCGTATCGAGAAAATGAAAGATCCAGAGTTACGCGCTGCGGTTCGTGAAGATTACGACAATGGTAGTGCTCCTTTTGTTAGTGGTCCTATTGCCGACATCGTTGTCGAGTCAGTTGTCAACAAGCACAATGAAGTTTATGTGGGTATGACGATCGCTGAACTAGGTGCATCTACTGGTAAGCACCCCTCTGATGCCATGCTTGATCTAGCGATCGACGAAGGTCTGAAAACTGTCTTCTATGTCACGCCATTCAACTATGACGAAGGTTTGATGAACGAAGTGTTGCAAAATGAGTGGACAGTCCCAGGCGTCTCTGATGGCGGTGCGCACACTAAATTCCTCAACTTTGGTCGCTATCCTACTAACCTTCTAGTAGATTCCGTTCGAGAGCGCGGGTCTTATACCCTGGAAGAAGCTCATTATCGATTGGCGTCTATGCCAGCGATTGCTGCCGGCTTCGATGATCGCGGTACGCTTGAAGTGGGTCGCGCTGCCGATATCGTCATCTACGATCTCGAAAACCTCAAAACTACGCAGGTCGAAATTGTTTACGATCTGCCAGGTGATGAGTGGCGTTATGTTGAAGGTGCTGAAGGATATCGTTACACCACTGTTAATGGCGAAACTATCCGCATTGATAACGAAGTGACTGGAGCCTATCCAGGCAAGCTTTTACGTCATGGTAATGCGCAAGGAGCTTCCCGAGCTGCGTAGGAGAGCCTTTGAAAAAAGCCGGGGCAACCCGGCTTTTTTTTGCGCTGACTATGCCGATGTAAATATTAATTGATAAACAAGTATGGATTAAAAAATGGATACGGTGGCTTATCCCATAGACGGGTCTTGTCAATGTGGGGATGTCAACTATCAGTTGTTTGCCCCGCCGCTGCTGGTAGTGGCTTGTCACTGCAAACAGTGCCAAAAGTTATCCACTAGCGCTTTCAGTATTACTGCCATGGTCAAGACCGAAAGTGTGACCTTTCGTGGTGACTTAAAGGAGTGGCAGCGACGCGGAGACAGTGGTAATAAAAATTACGCAAAATTCTGCCCCAACTGTGGCAATCGCATTTATCATTTCGACCCTGACCAACCTGAGACGATTAAGCTAAAAGCCAGTAATCTGTCAGATACACGAATTCTGAATCCATCGGCACATATGTGGGTCAGCGAAAAACAAGCCTGGTACATCATTCCGGACGGTGTTAAACAGTTTGATAAGCAACCCGAGTGATGGGTTCGCTTACCCTGCAGTTTGACCGTAAAAATATTTTCCTGGCTACGGATACAATATGAAGGTTTTCACCACTATTCCTCAACATAACCTCAGCGCTGTATCCGAAGCTGCACGGGCGATCGAAGCTGCTGGCTACGATGGCGTGATGACCATGGAAAATGCCCATGACCCCTTTCTTCCCCTGGGTGTGGCAGCGACAGTCACTGAGAATGTTGAATTAGTGACCGGTATCGCCATCGCCTTTGCGCGGAGCCCTATGAGTGCCGCGAATCTCGGCTGGGATTTACAGGCGGCATCCGGTGGTCGATTTATCATGGGTCTGGGCAGTCAAATTAAAGCCCATAATTTACGCCGCTTTAGTGTGCCCTGGTCGGCACCTGCGCCGCGGATGAAGGAGTACGTTCAGGCTCTGCGTGCAATCTGGGGAGCCTGGAAGGGCGATGGCAAACTGGATTTCCGTGGTGAGCACTACCAGTTCACCTTAATGACACCGAATTTTATGCCTGAAAATTTCGAAGCTCCACCGCCGGCGGTGACTATCGCTGCAGTCGGCCCTGGTATGTTGAAAGTGGCCGGTGAAGTTTGTGACGGTGTCCGCCTGCATCCCTTTTGTACCCGCGCTTACCTGGACAATGTAGTTATGCCGAACTTGAATGAAGGTATGGCCCGGTCTGGTCGTAAGCGTGAGACCTTTGAGATTTCTGGCGGCGGTTTTATCGCTACCGGACCAAATCAGCAGACGGTTGACGAGATGGTTGAGTGGGTGCGCTATCGCCTGGCCTTCTATGCCTCGACTCCTGCCTACTGGCCGGTGTTGGCTCAGCATGGCTTTGAGGAGCTGGGACAAAAACTGAACGCCATGACCAAGGCGGGAGAGTGGGACAAAATCGCCGCTGAAATTCCCGATGATATGGTTGAGCTGTTTGCCGCGATTGGCACCCATGAAAATATTGCCGGGGCTATCGAAAAACGTTTTGGCAATGCTTCCGATGGTATTTTCGCAAGTGTCGCAACTGCAGTTCCCGCTGATTTAACGCCTGACCTAATTCAGGATATTCAGTGTATCGACACTGTTTTTGAGGGTTTTAGCGCTGGCAACTAAGCTCTATAGGCGACTCGCAACGCCTGCTATGCCCATTGATAAAGTCTTCCACTTATAAATTAAAGAAGTAAGGAACAGTTATGACGTTGCCCCTTGAAAAGGATATGAAGTTTGGTTGGATGACCTCCATGGACAGCCTTGATTCTGTGCGCCAGACAACCCAATTGGCCGATGATATCGGCATGGATTCTCTATGGGTCGGCGACCACATTGCCTTTGCTGTGCCGATTATGGACCCCCTCCTACAATTGGCCCAGGCGGCAGTGCTCAGCGACCGTTTGATGCTGGGCACATCGGTCTATCTGCTGCCCCTGCGTCACCCAACAGCAGTTGCCAAGCAAGTTTCGACACTGGATCGCTTAACGGAAGGCCGTTTGATATTTGGAGTAGGCATCGGTGGCGAATTCCCCAATGAATTTGCTGCTTGTGGTGTGCCGGTAAAAGAGCGAGGTGCACGCCTGAGCGAAGGTATGGATGTACTACGAAAACTGTGGACCGGCGACAAGGTATCCAGTGATGGTAAGTTCTTTTCTTTCAGTGATGTTCAGATGCGACCTAAACCCCTGCAGGCAGGTGGTCCGCCAATCTGGTGCGGCGGTCGATCAGAACCGGCATTGAAGCGAGCTGGGGCCAGGGCCGACGGTTATATCTCTTATGTGGTAACACCGGATATGTACAAGGCTGCCCTGGACACTATGTCAGCCGCCGCAGAGGAGGCCAATCGAGAGGTCGACAGCTTTGGTACTGCCCACTTACTGTTTTTCCGTATCGACGATACCTTTGAAAAGTCCTGGGATGTGGCTACAGAGCACCTGAGTGAGCGTTACGCCAGCGACTTCAGGAACCCGGCTAAGCGCTATTGTGCGCTGGGCAAGCCAGAAGATGTCGCGGCGACAATCAACCAGTTTCGCGAAGCCGGTGTCCGCCACATTATCGTCGATTCGGTGAGCCCTCTGGCAGAGCGTCACGAACAGGTTGAACGCTTTGCAAAGGAAGTAAAACCCTTACTGGTAGGCTAAACAAGCTGATTATTTGAATTAAACCTACCACGAATGCTCGTAATGTTCCGGCGCGGGCAGGCCAAGAAATTCAAAAATAATATCCTTGGTTGCGGCCTCGGCCAGTACTGAATGGTGGCTGGTATAGGGAATGGTGGCGTGTTTCGCACCACCAATGGCGTCGGCTAACGGTTCTACAGAGCCACTGAATTCATCCTGGGCAGCGCCTACGACCAACACGGGTGTAGTAATTTTGGCTAATGCGTCTACGTCGATATCTTGACGGGTACCCTGAGTGCAGGCAGCCAGCGCTTCATGATCACTGCGGGTGGAATCGACAAACGCTCTAAATGACGCGGCAGCCTCATCTTCAATGTTCCAGGGTTCCTTGCTGGTTAGTGCCTCAGCCATTATATTTGGGTCTCGGTTTTGCTTTAGCATGTGTTCACCAATACCAATCAGTACAGCCGCTTCCAGCCTGTCAGGATGGTTGACTGCGAGGTGCAGCGTGATCAGGGCTCCCATCGAGTGGCTAATCACAGGTGCTTTGGCGATATTCAGTTTGTCCATCAGGCGCAACACATCGCCCGCCATAGTGGGTATTGAATAGTCCTCGACCTTATAAAGTTTTTCACTTTGCCCGTGACCTCGGTGATCAAATAATACCGCTTCGCGCCCAGCCTTAGCCAAAGTACCCTGCCAGTCATTAGCTAGCCAGGCCTGTTGCCGATGCGCGGCAAAACCATGACAAAGTAACACTGGTGGCCCAAATCCAAAGGTTTCATAGACGATCTCTACGCCGTCTGAATCAAAACTTGGCATGTTCGTTTCCCCCTTATTTTTATAGGCATAAATTCGCAGTTGTTCATTGTCTAGTTTGTAAGATTTTTGTCGTATTGATCAGATCAGGCCATAGTGTAGTCCTGTGTGGGACTAAAAACCAAAGACGGTGGGTGATAGTTTCTCAGACGCGTTCCGTTATCGTATAGTAACGGGCCACAAAAATACTGACTGGAGAAGACCATGATAGGCGTGATTGCAACTTTAACAATACAGGACGGTAAGCAGGAAGGTTTTGAAGCACTGATGAAAGAATTAACTGCCGCAGTGCGCGCTAACGAACCTGCCTGCACACTGTATCAACTTCATAAAACCGATGATCCTACGGTCTACATCATGCTTGAGCAGTATGGTAGTGAGGCAGATTTGGAAGCCCATCGGGTCACGCCACACTTTAAGGATCTGGGTGGTCGCCTTGGTGAATTCCTTGGTGGCGCACCGGGTATTCAGGTTCTGCCCGCCGTAGAGTAATCCCTCTATGTGATAAAAGTCGGGGTCAGGAGTACCTTTGTTTGCTACCTGACCCCACGTGTAGCATGTTTTACCCCGCAAGTCCTCACAACAAATGACATTTAGGATTTTAAGATATGGCAGGATTGTTAACGCCGGATATCACGGCAAAAATTGGTCAGGCGAACCCCACGATCCACGTGGAAGTGACACGCAGAGATATTCAAAAATATTCAGTTTCTACCGGTCAAAGAGCCAAAAAATACCTTGATGGCGACGAGGCACCACCGTTATTCCACTTTGGCTATTCCATGGAAATTCTACCGCCAGAAAAGCTGCGGGCAGACGGTATTGCCGAAGATAAATTAATTCCGCCTCTGCCTCTTAAGCGCGTTATGGCTGGTAGTTCAGACACCGTCTATCATCGCCCTATTCGTCCCGGTGACAAAATCAAGATGACCCGTCGTTTAAAGGATATTTACGAAAAAGAAGGCAAAACCGGCCCGTTGATTTTTGTCGTTACCGAAGTGGTGGTGGAAACCGAAGACGGTGAACCAATCCTCAATGAAACGACATCACTGATAGCGAGGTAAGTCCAATGTTGCGTTACGAAGATATTACCGTCGGCAGTGAATTACCCAGCCGCGATCACACAGCGACAATTGTGCAACTGTTTATGTACAACGCTGCTATCTGGAACCCCCATCGTATTCACTTTGATCATGCTTATGCCACCCAGGAAGAAGGTTACGATGCTATTGTTCTCGACGGGCCTTTACAGGGCGACTGGATTGGCCAGGTCGTTACCGACTGGATTGGCGAAGATGCCACTATGGTGTCATTTGGCTATGCTAATCGCAGGGCTGCCTATCTCGGCGAGACCATGACTGCGGGTGGTCAGGTCGAAGAGAAAAACGATGAGACCAGGGAAGTGAAAGTAAGCCTGTATCTTAAAAATGCACAGGGCGAAGTGACCATTCCTGGTCATGCTTTGATCCGCTTTAACTGATTGTGCGTAAACTCCCCAGGGTGGTCGGTAAGCGCTCTGGGGGTTTGTTTAACATCATTCCCCATCTTCACCTCGTTGAACGAAAATGCTTTCGGACAAAGTATTTGCCATTCCGGCGTCGGCAATTTTAGTGTCACCGTTGCGGTTGTCTGGGGTGAAGATAGAAATCCGATTGCATCCTGATTATCAATAAAGCACCTTGCAAGGTTCGTAGGTGCGCCGTATATTGACTGTGGCAGTGTCCCAATATCTCAAATCAAAAAAATTAGAAGAGGTGTGCTGTGGCTGAATTATTTATATTGATCGTTGTGCTTGGTGGTGCCTATTTATTGTTCTGGCCTGTACCCATTGATCCCAAAGGCTGGCATCCACCCCTTGCGCCACCCTATGCAGGACGTTTTGCCCACCGTAATCTTATGTCCAGTGCTGAAAAACTTTGGCAGGGCAAAATTATTGGGCCAGAAGCGACCGCAATAAAAGATGGTTATATCTACACCGGCCTGGCTAACGGTGATGTCGTGCGTATGCATATTGAAACTCAGGGTGACCCGGAAGTGCTGGGTAATACGGGTGGTCACCCACTGGGGTTGAAGTTTGATGCTGATGGTAACTTGATTATTTGTGATGCAAATAAGGGACTGCTGTGTCTAACACCAACAGGTGAAATCAGTGTTTTGAGTGATAGTGTTAATGGCCGGAAATATAAAGTCCCAGATGATCTGGCGATAGCTGCCGACGGTAAAATCTATTTTAGTGATATTTCTTCGAAGTGGACTTTGGACGACGCCCATTTCGCGATTATGGAAGACAATGCCCTGGGTGAATTGATATGTTATGACCCGGGCACTAAAATTAGCAGTGTCGCGTTAGACGGCATGCACCTATCTAATGGTGTTGCTATGGGGCCGGATGATGAGTATTTACTGGTTAATCAAACTCTCGGATTTTGTGTTACGCGGCTATGGTTAAAAGGCCCCAGAGCAGGGCAGAGCGAACCCTTTGTGGAGAATTTGCCAGGGGGCCCGGACAACATCACGTTTAATGGCAAGGACACCTATTGGGTGGCATTGGCTTTTCCTCGCTTTCCGAAACTGGAAACTCTGGCCTCGAAGCCTTTTCTGAAAAAATTGATGTTGCGCTTGCCTAAATTTCTGGCGCCGGTGCCAGAGTTTTTTGATGGTTTAAACGTGCCTGGCTATGGTTTGTTTGTCGGAGTTGATATGGAAGGCAATATCACCCATTTTGCCGATGCCCACGATGGGGCTTTTGGTATGGTGACCAGCGTTCTGGAGCATGAAGGTCAACTCTATATTGGCGGTATCGCCCACGATTTTATCGGTCGTATGCCGGTCCCGGACCCTGTATAACGCCTGACTCGGCGCGTCTTTAATTCACCTCAGATATTGTCTTGAAGCTATCTGAGGCTTACCTGTGTGCGCAGTTTAGGTAATCCGGTGTAGGCATACGAGCTCGAGACCCTCTGGCCAAACAATCCAGATTTTTTACCGCTGAACAACTAGAATACCTGCCGCTACTAAACGGTTAGGAACCTGGATATGGATCCAGGTGTGGGTATATCTGGACTCTATACATGATTCGTAAACAAGCTACTCAATGGATGTACGGTATCCATACTGTGCACGCCTTGTTGAAGACTGATGCCCGACTGGTCCATGAGCTGCGTCTGTTGCGTGGCCGTAAAGATCGGCGTTTACAAACCATCCAGACACTTGCCGATGCTCAGGACATTCCCTGGTTGTGGGCGACTCGCCGGGAGCTGGATCAGCTGGTGGATGAGACTAATCATCAGGGTGTTGCGGCCCTGTGCGAAGCAAAGGATGTCGCCAATGAAGGTTATCTCGATAAACTGCTGGATAACTTGTCCATATCGTCACTTACAGATCTACAGCAACCGCCGCTGCTACTGGTGCTTGATGAAATAACCGACCCGCATAATCTGGGTGCTTGCCTGCGCACTGCGGATGCGGCCGGTGTCCACGCGGTAATAACCACCAGGGACAGGGCGGCGGGGATTACGCCGGTGGTGAGAAAAGTTGCCTCCGGAGCTGCAGACTCGGTGCCCTTTGTGGTGGTTACGAACCTGGTAAGGACGCTGGAGCGCTTGAAAGCCGCAGGTATCTGGGTAATCGGTGCCTGCGGGACAACTGAGGACCTGCTCTATGATACTGATATGACAGGCCCAGTAGCGCTGGTAGTCGGTGCTGAAGGCAGGGGTCTACGCCGCTTAACCCGAGAAACCTGCGATCGGCTGGTTAAGTTGCCGATGCGGGGAGTGGTGAGCAGTCTTAATGTATCGGTGGCCACCGGTGTGTGTCTGTATGAAATTCGGCGTCAGCGCGCTTGTGCTCCGGTTTAGCCTAGCGGTGTAAAATACGCTAAAGTCGGTGCTTGAACCTGTGAGTACTAAACGCTCCTGGCGTAACTAAGTCATGACACTGGAATTTCATGGTCTGGCGTCCGCTTTGGTGGTTTTAGGTGGGCTGGGTAGTTGTAACTGGTTGAATAGCAAATCAGCAGTTAATACATGACAAAAGAATTTATCACTATCCCCAATATTTTGAGTAGTATCAGGATTTCGCTGGTGCCTGTTTTGCTGGTATTTGCCAGTCAGCAACTCGAAGCCTGGTTTTTATCGGTATTGGCGGTGTCGCTGGCGACCGATGCACTCGATGGTTACCTGGCTCGAAAATTAAATCAGGCCAGTCAGCTGGGTGCCAGGCTGGATAGCTGGGGTGATGCTTTAACCTATGGAGCAATGGTGCTGGGTCTGCTTTGGCTATGGCCTGACACCTTTGCCCGAGAAGCCCTGTTTCTATACATTGGTATGGCCTGTTATCTGGTGCCGACAGCGTTGGGTTTGTTCAAGTTTGGCCAGCTCCCTAGCTTCCACACCTGGTCGGCCAAGATCTCCGCGGTAGCTATGGTGCCGGCCTATTACATGATGGTCATGCTGAATGAATCCCTGCTATTTCGAGGTGTGGTTATATTCGATATTTGGGTCGCCCTTGAAGCGGTTTTTATTACTGTGATCCTCAAGGCTAACCGTAATAACGTGCCGACTATTTTCCACGCCATGGAAATTATGCGGCGTCAGGCCGAACGGTTCCGCGAACGTCGCGACGAGTTCCGGGAAAAGATGACCGGGAAGAAAGAGTGAACCTGCAGAGCGGTATGAGCTTCACCATCAAAAGCTCCTGGCAGAATCCTGCGTTACATGGCACGAACCCGCGCCTGAGGGAGAGACAAAGTAAGGTCTATGGATTCATAAGTTAACCGTGAGGGGGTTTATCAAGCGAGCCTCAGGCCATGCTTAACCCTGGTGTGGTTGATAAAATCACTGTTGACCCGTCAACACCTTGACCTTCATACTTGTGAACCCAACTATTATACCAGTGTACCGGCAGCGGATGTGTTCGCCCGCCGGCCAACCCATTTACTAACAACCTATGAGGTAGCTTGAGATGGCTAAATCAAAACAAACGGCGAAGAAGGATGGCGTCGCCCAGCTCAGTTCCTTTGACCCGCTTTCCGGAGGTGGTGACAAACCACAAAGCTATTACGATGAAATCAAGAAAAAGTTTGCTGAAGAACGAGATTTGCGTCTGAACTATCGACCGGAAGGTACAGGGCAATTTAACTCTAATCTGGAAGGGTCTCTGGAACACTTTGGTAAGGATTCCTATAACCGGGATGTCAAACCACGGGAAAAACTCACCGATACTGTAGAAGTGCTTTTTATTGGTGGTGGCTTTTCGGCGCTGCTGACAACGCCGCAACTGCGTGACATCGGTGTTAAAAGCATCCGTATTGTCGAACGCGGAGCTGATGTGGGTGTGCACCTGGTACTGGAATCGTTATCCCGGCGTGGCCTGCGATGTGGTGTCCTATGACTACCTGCCTCTGCTGGACGAGATGGACTACGTACCGAAAGATCGTTACGCAAAAGCGCCTGAAATTTATGAGCATTGCCAGGCGATTGCCAAAAAATATGATCTCTATGATCTGGCGGTATTTCAGACCACTGTCACCTCTACGGTCTGGAATGAGGAGGAAAAGCTCTGGCACGTCAAAACTGATCGTGGTGATCATATGAAGGCTAAGTTTGTGATCTGTGCCAATGGCCCTATGTCTAAACCTAAACTGGCTAAAATTGATGGCGTCGAACGGTTCAAGGGACACTCTTTCCATACATCCCGCTGGGATTACGAATATTCCGGGCGAGGATCTCTCGAAACTCGCAGACAAGGTGCGTCGGCATCATTGGTACCGGGGCCACAGCAGTGCAGGCCGTGCCCGGGTCTGGGGGCCAATGCAAAAGAACTGTACGTATTCCAGCGCACTCCTTCGTCCATCGATATCCGTAACGACTGGCCGACTGATCAGGCAATGGGCAAAAACCCTGCAAGCCAGGCTGGCAGGCAAAGCGGCGGAACAAGGCTATCCGCATGACTGAACTGACACCGGAGCAGATCGAAAAAAACGCGAGGACCAGCCGCGAAGAAAAAATCCGCAAGCAGGAGAACGCCAATATCGACTATATGATGCGCATCCATCGGCGCATCGAGAAGGTAGTAACGGATCCGGATACCGCAGAGGCCCTCAAGCCCTGGTACATGTTTATGTGCAAGCGTCCCTGCTTTCACGATGAATATCTGCCAACTTTCAATCGCCCCAATGTGCACCTGGTTGATACCCACGGAAGAGGTGTGAACGAGATTACCGAGAAAGGACCGGTATTTGACGGCAAGGAGTACGAGGTTGATTTAATTATCTACGCGACTGGGTTTGAGGTGCAGAAGACCGGTATCTACAACTCAATTGTCGGCCAGAATGGTCTTGAAATAAACGACAAATATAGAGATGGTATTCGCACTTTGTTCGGTGTGCAGTCCCAGGGCTATCCCAACATGTTTATCATGGCCGGCTATCAGGCTTCATTTCAGTTTAATATTACCGATGTATTGACGGTTCAGGGTAACTATATCGCATCCTGCATTGACTATGCTCTCAAGAACGACTGCGATGCCATCGATATTTCGCCGGAAATTGAGGATTGGTGGGTTCAGGAAGTCATTAATCATCGCGGTAAAACTGACCGTAACAAGGAATGTACACCGGGTTACTACAACTTTGAAGGAGAGGAAAACCGTCGTCAGGATGGTACCTATAATGGCGGCTTTAAACGTTATATTGAGTTGATTGATCAGACTAAAGAAAAGATGGATGATATCTTTATCTCCAGTTGAGTATGTGTTTGACAGCTAAGAATCTTGAAAAAAGCGGGTAAACCCATCGGGTTTACCCGCTTTTTTTTAGAATCGGATTTGTGTCCAGGGTTTTTGGCGACAGGTATAGCTTGTGGTAACCGGAAGTCCAAAGCCCTGGTCAAGCGTTCCTGGCCCCCAGAAATAGACATGATTTGAACGACTGTGTTGAATTCAGGGCGATGCTGATCTGTCCATTGCCTGTCTGCTTGGCTACAATATCAGGCTCTCTGAATGGTCAGGTTGAATGTAATGGCACGCTACAAAATTGCGGTTTTAGAAGGCGACGGAATTGGCCCGGAGATAATGCGGGAGGCTTTAAAGGTCTTAGCCGTGGTGGAAAAGCGCAATGATGTTTCTTTCGATTTGATAAACACGCCGTTTGGCGCGGGCGCTTATTTTGACCACGGCCATCCGTTTCCCGATGCCAGCCAGGCAGTGTGTGATAGCGCCGATGCCATCCTCAAAGGTCCAGTGGGGCTGGCCCATGAAGCAGCGTTAAAAATTCCGGTGGACATGCAGCCTGAACGTGCTGCGGTATTGCCACTACGCGCTCGCTATAACACCTATGCCAATCTGCGCCCGATTTCGTTGCCGAAAGCACTGGCCCATTTTTCACCCTTAAAGCCTGAAATTATTGGCGATGGTCTCGATATCGTATTACTTCGTGAACTGGTTGGTGGACTGTATTTTGGTGATAAAACTGTCGGTATCGATGAGCATAATCATCGCTATGTGTCGGAGAGTCTTCGCTACGATGAAGTGCAGATTCGACAGGTACTAACTGTTGCTTTCGATCTGGCTACCCAGCGCAAACAGGTTCTGCACAATATTCATAAGAGCAATGTACTGAAATCCAGTGTGCTGTGGAATGAGGTGCTCGAGGAAGTCAGGCAGGATTACCCTGCGGTGGAGATTGTCCATATGCTGGTCGATGCAGCCGCGACACACCTGTGTCTTAATCCATGTCAGTTTGACGTCATGGTAATGGAAAATATGTTCGGCGATATTCTCAGTGATCAGGCAGGCGGACTGCTCGGTTCCCTGGGCCTGATGCCCTCGGCCTGTGTCGGCGATGGCAAAGCGTATTACGAACCATCTCACGGCTCTGCGCCCGATATTGCCGGGCAAAATATCGCCAATCCCTATTCTATGATTGGCTCTGTGGCCATGATGCTGGAATACAGTTTGGGCATGGACGATGAAGCCAATAACGTCTGGGCCGCCATGCAAGGCGTGTTTAGCGATGGGTATGCGACGCAGGATCTTGCGCCAGTCGGTGGTGGTGGAAAGATCATCAAGACAGTTGATTTTGGTGACCGAGTGGTTGAGAAACTCCTGTCCAATGCGTCAAATTAGAGGGATCGATGGATGAATACTGAATTTGACATAGTACATTTAGCGCCTTTTATAGGAACTGAAATAACAGGCCTTGATCTATCAAAACCTGTTGCACCTGACGCGCTGGTGGAGCTACGCATATTGTGGCTTGAACGCAAGGTGCTGTTTTTTCGTGACCAGATATTGACGCCGGATGAGCAAATCGCCTTTACTCGTCAATTCGGAGAAGTGGACAAATACCCGTTTTTAACAGGAATTGAAGGTAATCCTCTGGTCGCGCCGGTACTAAAGCTGCCCGAAGAAACCATAAATTTCGGCGGGGTCTGGCACTCGGATACCACTTACCTCGAAACCCCAGCGGGCGGGGCCAGTCTCTATGCTCTGGAGATACCGCCAGTCGGTGGTGATACCATATTTTGTAATATGGGTACCGCTTATGAGACATTGGATCAGGATATCAAAGATACAATCGACACACTTAAAGCCCACAATACCTCGTCTAAAGCAGCAGTATCAAAAACTCGCGTCAATCGTGTTGCGGATCGTGGCGATAGCTCGGCGCCGGAAGAGTTTAACAGCCTGCATCCAGTGGTCAGAACCCATCCGGAATCCGGTGAGCGTACGTTGTTTGTGAATGAGGCTCACACCGTTCGTTTTGAAGGCTGGACTGAGGAAGATAGTGAGGGACTACTACACAGGTTGTATATGCATGCCCGCAAACCAGAATTTCAGTGCCGATTTCGCTGGAGCCCGGGTGCGGTGGTGATTTGGGATAATCGATCGAGCCATCATTATCCCATCAATGATTATCACGGCTATCGCCGTTTACTCCATAGAGTTTCGCTGAAAGGTAGTGTTCCCGTTTGATTTCATCATTGTGGGTCTTAACTGACATTAGCTCAGCCCACGTTAGATTGTGTAGCCCGGTTTCGCGTAACAAGTGAATAAACCGCAAGGTCCTAAACCCATCGAACCAGATGTGCATATGCTTTGTGTAAGTGTCCTGGGTCTTGCTGATGGTTCTATTCGACTTGATCGCTTTGTCGATGCCAAGGTTACGTAGGGCCTCTATGACTGGTTTTGATAGTGCTTGATCTGTGAGTGCCTGCTGCCAGGTATTGGACATGACCTGGAGCCATTGGCCAAGATGTCTAAATACATCAGGGTGATAAAAAATAATAGCGTCGTCGAGAGTCCTGTTAAGAAGTAATTGACGGATTGCGGGGCCTGTACCAAAAGGTACTCTATCTGACTGCCGTGCATCGATCTCAATTAGCGGTCGCGCCAGGTTCAAAATAGCACCCTGCTTTGCCACCTTGTTAAGCAGATAAAAGTCTTCTCCGGCGTTGCGTTTTGGAAAGCCTCGAACCATTGCATAGCTGGCGGCTTTGATAGCCAGGGTGCTCCCCAGGGAGTGGTAGGCGTAGGGCGATTGAGCGGTGCTCAAACCATCGACATACTGCTTTTGCAGGCGCTGCTCATAAAGTCGAGTAGCGAGGCCAATCGTATCGTTTTTGCACAGGTGCCGGAAAGGGAAGACGGCGACAGCGGCGTGTTTAACGTTTGGCGCTAAACACGCAAGGGTTGGTGGCTGAAGGGCTGAAAAATAGTCCTCGGGTAAGCGGGCATCGGCATCAGAACTATAAATCCAGTCCTGTTTTACTAAATGAAGATCTATTAAACGCAGAGCCAGATCGGCACCAATTTTTCGAGCAAGGCCCACGCCCTGTTTGTGCGGCACCGGTAGCTGGGAAAAGCGATCCACCAACAATATCGCACTAGCCGTGTGGGGCAGGTTACGTAATTGCAAATGCTCCGCGTGCCAAATCTCGCTTGTTTGTTGGCAAATAGCATTCCACAGTACCTGATTTTGATTATCTGGCTCAGTCAGTGTGTCGGGCTGATTAATGACGACAATGAGCAGGACGGCGTGTTGATGCAGCAATGACATAGCAAGACGATCAAAAAAAACACGGGGCTCCCGGTAAGCCGGGATTACCAGAACGTGATGAAATGGCGGTATATCGGGTAGTTCCTGGAGTAAGCCTGTTTCTGGCTCCGCATAGGCGCTGAGGTATTTTTGAATGGCTTTAACCCTTGTGGCCATCGTCAATGCAAAGTTGATTGATCGGGGAGCTTGGCCACTAAAGCGGCTTCGATATCGAGCAGGTGATCGAGGCGATTGGTGATCTCGCTCTCTGGGAAATAGGCTGCAGCGAGCTTTAAAAATAGATCCTGATGGCGACCTTCGGACTTACTGATGTCAGAATAAAAGTTTTTTAGTGGCCCATCTGGTAGCGCTATTGCAATCAAACCGAAACGTTCCGCCCCACGGGCTTCTATAAGGCCGCCCAGCAATAAGCGATCAAGGAAGTAGTGGTCACGACCATTGCGGAGCTGTTTGCGTAGCTGGTTGATGTAGGCATCCTTGTTATCTTTTTGGAGCTTGAGGTTGCGCTCAGCCATGATTTTGACCACCTCACGAAAATGGTCTAGCTCTTCTATCGCCAGATCAATCATAGTCTTGACGATGTCCGGTTTATCGGCGTAGTGCAGGGCCATTGACATGGCCATTCCTGAGGCTTTTTTCTCGGCGCCCGCATGGTCTGGCAGGAATTTGTCAAAGTCTGCGAGGACGGCCTTTGTCCAACTTGCGGCGGTGTGGTAGCGAAGTATTAACATCGTGGAGTCTGTTTAGTCATCGGGGTATCATAAGCGTCAATTATCGCAAAGCCGAAGCAGAATCAAAACTGAATCTGGTTTCTCAGAAGAAACTGGTTTGTCAGAATCTGGTGCAAGTTTTGGCCTTGGTAAAAAATCGAAACAGGAGTCCGAATGGTTATTAAGCCTAAAGTCCGTGGGTTTATCTGTACTAACGCCCATCCCGTCGGGTGCGCTGCCCATGTGCAGGAGCAAATCGACTATGTAAAAGCCAAAGGCCCTATTAAAGATGGTCCGAAAAATGTCCTGGTGATTGGCGCATCCACAGGCTACGGGCTGGCTTCACGGATAACGGCTGCTTTTGGCTGCGGAGCCAACACTCTCGGCATCTTCTTTGAAAAGCCGCCCACCGATCGGCGTACGGGATCTGCCGGCTACTACAACAGTGCCGCTGTACAGGCGGCGGCTCGTAAAGAAGGGCTCTACGCTGAAGGCATTAATGGCGATGCGTTTTCTGATGAAGTTAAAGCCCAGGCTATAAAGATGTTGAAGGAAAATATGGGGTCTCTCGATCTGGTGGTTTATTCCCTGGCCTCCCCGCGGCGCAGCGACCCTCGATCAGGTGTCACCTACGAATCGGCGCTTAAGCCCATTGGAGAAGCCTACACGATGAAGGGCGTCAATACGGATACCTTGAAGGTTGACGAGGTGACAGTTGAACCTGCCACGGAAGAAGAAATCGCCAGCACCATTAAGGTTATGGGTGGCGAAGACTGGGAATGGTGGATAGAAGCTTTGTCGGAAGCCGATTTGCTCGCCGAGGGTTGTAAAACTACAGCCTATACTTATATTGGCGAGGAAATGACCTGGCCACTGTATGGACATGCCAGTATCGGTATGGCGAAGAAAGACCTCGATCGGGCGAGTGCTGCCATCAATGAAAAATTGCAGGCTATCAGTGGTGAAAGCAAGGTCTCGGTTTTGAAGGCATTGGTAACTCAGGCCAGCTCGGCGATACCGATTATGCCTCTGTATATTTCCATCCTGTATAAAATTATGAAAGAAGAGGGCACTCATGAGGGATGCATAGAGCAAATTCAGGGGTTATTCCAACGGCAACTGTTTACCTCAGGCGAGAGAACATTAGATGATATGGGACGTTTGCGAATGGACGAACTGGAGCTGAAACCCAGTGTCCAGAAGCAGGTTAAGTCTCTCTGGGGCGGTGTTACCACAGAAACCCTCGGTGACTTGACAGACTTTAAGGGTTATCGGGAAGAGTTTTTGAAGCTGTTTGGTTTTGGTGTTTATGGCGTCGACTATGATGCCGATGTTGACCCGCTTGTTGAGCTCTAATCAAAAGCGCTTGATAAATAAATGACGGAATAAATAATACCTGACAAGATGATAAAAAGAGGTAAGTGTAATGACCACAGTTGATCAGTTTTCACCTTTGGTGCGGCGTATTACCGCACCTAATGGCAGCGCCATGACTGGCGCAGGCACTAACACCTATTTACTGGGTAACAACGAGATTGCGGTGCTTGACCCTGGCCCAGTTTACGATAGTCATGTCGATGCGATTCTTGAGGAGGGCGCGGGTAAAATTCGCTGGATTATTGTCACTCATACTCATAAAGACCACTCCCCCGTGGCGGCAATACTGGCTGAAAAAACCGGTGCAGAGCTGGTGGGTTGCATGATGGACCCACCCGATAGCTTTCAGGATGAGACGTTTCAGGTGAGCAAAAATATCGGTGATGGCGAGCAATTTAAGACCGAGGAATTTACCCTTGAAGCAATTCATACTCCAGGTCATGTCGGCAATCACATCTGTTATTTTTTGCATGAAGACGGTTTACTGTTTGCCGGTGACCACATTATGGATGGTTCCACGGTGGTGATCATCCCACCCAGTGGGGATATGCGAGATTACGTAGACTCATTGGAGAAATTAAAAAAATACCCCATGAAGGCGATTGCGCCGGGTCATGGCAATCTCATGCCTGAACCCCTTAAAGTAGTAGATGGTCTGGTGCGGCACCGCTCCATGCGTGAGCAAAAAGTTATCGCCGGTATGAAAAAGCTCGGTGAAGCGAGTTTGTTAGGCATGTTGTCTACGGTTTACGACGATGTCGATAAAAATGTGCTGTTTTATGCACGCTTTTCTTTGTGGGCGCATTTGCTGAAACTTGAGCGGGATGGCCTGGCCCGTAGAACGTCGCGAAATGCCGAGTTTGATCAGGATTGCTGGGAACTCGTCTAAAGACCTGTAAGGATATTTATGGATACATCTAAACACAATTTGAAAGCACTATTTGAGCAGTTGGGTTTGCCCTCTTCGGAAGAGGATACGACGCGGTTTTTGCATGAACACAGCCCCCTCGACCCAGAACTTAAATTGGTAGAAGCTGATTTCTGGAATCCAGGGCAGCGGTCTTTTCTGATTGAAGCGATGGCTGAAGATTCGGACTGGACAGAACTTATCGATCACCTGGATGCAGTGCTGAGAAGGTAGTGGGGAAAACGCAAAAAGCGCTTTGCAGGATTTTTTAGCGGAGTACGCTAACACAGAAAACCTATTGTCTTCCATCCCAATATTAAGTCGTGGGAGTCCTTGTGCCAGTCAATTCAGCCCAGTACCATGTCGCCTTTTTAGCGGAGTAAGTCGATGATCACAGGCAGCTTTTTTTGATGATCACGGGCAGTATAGTTGCTATGGTGACACCCATGGTTCCGGTTACGTTGGCTGTTGACGTGGATGCGCTACGGCGGCTGGTCGAGTGGCATATCCTATCGGGTACGGAAGCAATTGTTGCCGTGGGTACAACAGGCGAATCAGCGACACTTGAAGTAGGTGAACATCTCGCCGTCATTGAAGTTTGTGTCGAGCAGGCCGCTGGCCGTATCCCCATTATTGCTGGTACAGGGGCTAACAGTACCAGTGAAGCCATAGAGCTCACTAAAGGTGCAAAACAGGCCGGAGCCGACGCCTGTCTGTTAGTGACACCATATTACAATAAGCCTACTCAGGAAGGGTTAATACGACATTATCAGGCCATCGCCGAGGCGGTTGCTATCCCGCAGATTCTTTACAATGTACCCTCGCGTACGGCTTGCGATATGTTGCCAGAAACAGTCTTACGTCTCGCGCAAATCGATAATATTGTTGGTATTAAAGAAGCCACGGGTGATATCCAGAGAGCACGTGAGATTATTACAGGGTGTAGCGATCAGTTTGCGGTTTATGCTGGTGATGATGCCAGCGCTGTGGAATTAATGCTCCTGGGTGGCAAGGGTAATATCTCGGTAACCGCAAATATTGCCCCCGCTCAAATGCGTGCTCTGTGCGCTGCCGCATTAGCTGGCGACGAAAGTAAAGCACGGCAACTCAATGACGAGCTTGTACGACTTCATGAGGATCTGTTTGTCGAATCGAATCCCATTCCAGTCAAGTGGGCTTTGGCAGAAATGGGACTTATCGCCCACGATACTATTCGTCTACCCCTTACCCCTCTGTCGAAGTCCTGGCACGAACCATTGCGTTCTGCCCTGCGTGATGCTGACTTACTGAAATTTAATTGATAATGACAAATTGTCGAGCAGTTTATATGTGTAAATATTCCTTGCTTCGCTTGCTCTATGCGTCGAAAAAACCGCTGGTGCTTGGTGGGGCAATTTTGTCCCTGGTGGTAATCAATGGCTGTACCCTTTTTGATGATGATGGTCTGTTTCGCAATAAAGGGCGGGACTACTTGCTAGCGGGAGAAAGTCCGTCAATACAGGTTCCAGAAGGCCTCGATGCCGAAGCTATTGGTGAGCTGTATCGTATACCGGAGATTCCAGAAACTAGCGTTCTGGAGGATGTCAAAGGCACACCGCGGCCGCAGCTATTATCGACCAACGTGCTTGAAGAGGAAATAAAAATACAAAGTTTGCCCGGTGGACGCTGGGTTTTAATAAACCGTCTGCCTAGTGAAGTTTGGCCACGAGTGAGAAGTATTTTGAGTCGTAATGCAATCCCCACGGCGGCAGCCGATGCGTCCACAGGTGTTATAGAAACTGCGTGGCTGGAGTTTGAAGATGCTCCTGAACAGAACCATCGCTACCGTTTCTCTATTGAGCAGGGCGTACAACCTAAGAGTACCGAAATCTCGGTCTTACATATGGCGATGGCTAAGGGTGCTGAAGTCCCTGCTTGGCCAGCCTTATCCACAGATGAAGAGCGGGAAAAAACCATGTTGAATGTTCTGGCCAGCACCCTGGCCGGGGATGCGTCAAGCGGCACGGTATCAATGTTGGCGCAGGAAATTGGTGGTGGATCAAAGGTCGATATCCTCACACCAAAAGACAAAACACCTTACATATTACTGAGGCTCGACTATGACCGTGCCTGGGCCTCGGTGGGGTATTCGGTAAGTAAGGAAGAATTTAGTATCGTTGATCAGGATCGCACCGCGGGTGTGCTCTATGTGCGTCACAGCGTAGACGATAAGAAAAATAGTCAGCCAGGATTTATACGGCGTATGTTCGGTGCCGAGATATCTGAGGACACTGCTGAAGCGAATTATCAGGTGCGGGTTTCCCGTGGTGACGGAGAAATAGAAGTCAGAATTTTTGATAAACAACAAGGCGAACTTGGACGTGTAGAAGCCTTGCGCTTACTTAAAAAAATTCGCGCCAATTTGTCCTGATTGGGATGCCCTGGCGTGCGTTTAATATCTTTAGGTAGTGGCAGTAAAGGTAATGCGACCTTAGTGGAGTCAGCAAACACATGCCTGTTAATTGATTGCGGATTTTCTATCGCTGAACTAACTCGGCGTATGGCTGGTCAGGGTCGTCACCCAGATCAGATTAGCGCCATCCTGGTGACCCATGAGCATTCTGATCATATTCGGGGCGTCTTTCCTCTGGCACGGCGGTATTCTTTGCCCGTTTATTTGACTGCTGGAACCCTGTCTGAGGAAAACTCAAGAGGTAAAAAGGGCGTATCGAAGGTCAGGCTTGAAGGTATCGATACCCAGCGAGGTTTTCAGGTCGATGATATTGAAGTGTCACCCGTTGCTGTTCCTCATGATGCCCGAGAACCAGTTCAGTTTGTGTTTCGATGTCGGGGCAAATCGCTCGGCGTATTGACAGATTTGGGCAGTGTAACTAATCATGTCATTGACTCCTATCGACATTGTGACGGATTGTTAGTAGAAGCCAATCATGACAGCGATATGCTCGCAGGTGGGCCTTACCCCTATATGTTAAAGCAACGAGTCGGCGGTGATTGGGGTCATTTAAATAATCACCAGGCCGCCAGGCTGATCAGTAGTATTGGTACCGAACATTTGCAGGGTATTGTTATTGGTCACATGAGTGAGCGAAATAACAAACTTGAAAAAGTAAGACAGGAGATGGAGCCCCTGCTAGAAACGGTGCCGGAGGTTCAGTACGCGAGCCAGGCAGAAGGCACCAACTGGTTGATCGTTGATTAGCTTGAACCCGTAATAGTGGAGAGTGTGTTGTCATTTCAGGAATTGGTGGCACAGAGGAGTTTACCTTCACTGATATTTTATTGATGACTTATATTCTGGTTGTTGTGTCTTTATTCCATGTAGGAGAAGCTGTTTTATGAACAAATGTGATGAATTGTATCGTGGTAAGGCAAAGTCAGTTTATTTTACTGATGATCCGGATTTGCTGATCCTCCATTTTCGGAATGATACCTCCGCCTTCGATGGCAAAAAAATTGAACAGCTTGATCGTAAAGGTATGGTCAATAACAAGTTCAATGGATTTATCATGGAGAAATTGGCGGCTGCCGGGATACCGACGCATTTTAAGTCTCTATTGAGTGATCAGGAATCTGTAGTGCTCAAACTGAATATGATTCCAGTTGAGTGTGTAGTGAGAAATATTGCTGCAGGTAGTATTTGTAAGCGCCTCGGTGTCGAAGAAGGTATTGATTTGAATCCACCCACCTTCGAGTTTTTTTTGAAAGATGACGCCCGTGGCGACCCCATGATCAACGAATATCACATCGAATCGTTCGGCTGGGCAAAGCCTGAGCACGTAGTGAAAATGAAAGAGTTAACCTTTGCAGTCAATGATGTTCTCAAGGCATTGTTTCTGACCGGTAATATGTTACTTGTGGATTACAAGCTAGAATTTGGTTTACATAACGGGCAAGTGGTTCTGGGTGATGAATTTACCCCCGACGGTTGCCGTTTATGGGATGTAGATACCCGCGAAAAACTTGATAAGGATCGTTTCCGTCAAAATTTGGGCGATGTGGTTGAGTCCTATGAAGTTGTGGGTCACAGGTTAGGCTTGAGTTTCGATTAAACCTGGTTCGTCAAACGGGTGAGTCCTACCTGGATCTGGTGCTGTTTTAGCCAGGGTTAGCGGGTTTTGTCCACAGACGAGTGTAGTTAATAGTTTTACTTCAAGCTGCCTCTTTCAAACATCATGTAAGTCCTTGATTTTTATTATGCAAGCACATAACTAGCTGATTTTAAAGACTATTATATTTTGTCTAAAAAGTGACCATTCTGTGACAAAGCCAGGTGGCTAGGGGCTTGGTGCTAGTTTTATATAACTTGCCCACATAGTTATCCACAGAATCTGTTGGTAAGTACTGTCAACCAAAATATGCACAAAACGTTTATTAATTGCACTGGGCGGGCAGAATTATCTGGGCAATATTGCCTGCAAGCGTCGCCAGAGTGTTGCAGGATAAATGTGAGTTATTTGTCAGGTTTAGATGTCTTAGACGAGAGAGTTTAAAAAGTTCTGCCACGTTTGTGAGATTATTGTCAGCAAGGTCAAGTACTTCCATATGTGTAAACACGCTTAACCCGTCCAGACGTTTGATGTTGGCGTTTGTGCAACGCAGTATTTTGAGCTGCTGAGGCTGATGTATATTCAAGTTGCTTATGGTTTCGGCGAGGCAGGTATGAAGCGCAGGGTCGGTAAGAGAATAGTCTTCAAATAAGGTTGGTGGCTCATAAACCGTCGTCTCGTTGAGTGTAACGACGTACTGTTTACAAGCACTGGAGAGAGTGAGAAGTGCGGCAAGACAAAGTATATTTTTCACGTATTATGTGCTCAATAATGTTTGGGGATGCTTGGAACTGCTAACCGGATTGCGATAGCGCGACCTTGTTTTGATCATAGCTCTGTACACGTGACAAGGCTATCAGAAAGTAAAGCCCTGCAGCCGGTATAGTTTGAGGGCAGTTTGTTGACCTCGGTTCTGCGGTTTCGGTTCGATACCATTTGGTTCCAGAGTATTCAAATAAGCAGATAGAACGAGAACTTAAAACGAAGGAGTTACCAATGAAAAAAGTACTTTTAGTTAGTTTAGCTACGATATTGATGGCCTGTATGTCTACCGATCCGTACACGGGTCAGCAAAAAACTAGTAACACTACTAAAGGTGCTGGTATTGGTGCTATCACAGGGGCTTTGATTGGCGCCGCGACATCGAGTAAGGATGATCGCAAAAAAGGTGCATTGATTGGCGCTGCTGGCGGTGCAGCAGTGGGTGGCGGTATCGGTTTTTACATGGACAAGCAGGAAGCTGCGCTGCGAACCAAACTTGAAGGTACCGGTGTCAGGGTTATCAGAGAGGGCGATAACATACGTCTGGTCATGCCTGGTAATATCACTTTTGCTTCTGGTCGCCACGAAGTCCGACCGGAATTCTATTCAACACTTGAGTCAGTGGCGTTGGTGCTTAAGGAGTTTGACAAAACCGCTGTACGAATTGCTGGACACACTGATTCAGAGGGTAGCGATAGTTCTAATCAGACCCTGTCAGAGCGACGTGCCGGTAGTGTCGGACAATTGTTGATTAGCCAGGGTGTGATGTCTGGTCGTGTTCATATATCTGGTTACGGTGAACGCTACCCTATAGCCAGTAATGATTCCGCCGCAGGACGGCAGGCCAACCGGCGTGTTGAGCTGGAACTGGCTCCGTTATAATTGATTCCCTCATAGCTGATCCAGTTAGTTGGGAGCGTCACTGGGCAAGTGGTGACTAAGATCAAGTATGATCTGGTCCTGCTTGCTGACGACGTCGGTTTAAGCCCAGCGACAGAAAGGCGTGAGGCAGTTCTTGCTGAACGACTAAATATCGCACGTGTTGCGTATCCCGATCAGATTACCTCAGAATATTATCTGCAATACCGGACTAGCGGGCTATCACTGGTTAAAACCAGAAGCGATGCAGGTCAACCATCGTCTGTGGTGAGCTGCGACTTCGTGCTTGGCGGATTGCGACACAGGCGCCTTTTCGGTGGCGGGATCAAGCAGTCCCTGGCGCGAGCAATTGGCTTGTCATCCAACTTCAAACCAGCAGTCGCTGATTTGACTGGTGGGCTCGGCCGTGATGGTTTCGTCCTGGCGAGTCTAGGTGCTCAAGTCAGCCTGGTTGAACGTAATGACGTGGTGGCTGCTTTACTGTCGGATGGGTTAGTAAGACTGCAACAACAGGCTGAGCAAGATCACAGTCTTAGCGTTATTAGTGATCGTCTGAGTTTGCATAGGGGTGACAGCAAAACCTGGTTGCAGACTCTCGACATGAGCCGTCGTCCCGATGTGATCTATCTGGATCCGATGTTTCCTGAACGATCTAAAAGCGCCAAAGTCAAAAAAGAAATGGCGGTTTTTCCTGGCCTGGTAGGTAATGACGATGACGCTGGAGAGCTGCTTGAGTTGGCGTTAAAAGTGGCCCGCTATCGAGTCGTAGTGAAACGGCCGCGCCGCGCTCCGCCGCTTGCGGGTATCAATCCGGGTTTTTCCATTGAGGGTAAAACTACCCGGTTTGATATTCACGCCTTGAGGAAAATACCTCGTTAAAGAACTTTTCTCCATTAGGGAATCTCTGGGCCCACTTGACTATTGGCCTGTCAATAAGTGAATCAATATGTCTCGGTAGATATCGCTGAGTTTATCCAGGTCGGAGACCAGGACGTGCTCATCAATTTTGTGAATGCTGTCATTAACCGGGCCGAGCTCGACGACCTGCGTGCCGAGCGTGGCGATAAAGCGGCCGTCTGAAGTACCACCCCCGGTGGATAATTCAGTTTCGATGCCTGTGTTGGTTTGAATCGATCCAGTAACGGCTTCGACGAGTGTGCCTGGTGTGGTTAAAAAGGGTTGCCCACTGAGCTGCCAGTCGAGGTGGTAATCAAGCTCGTGTTCCATGAGAATAGCGTCTACGCGATTCCGTATTTGCTGGGAGGTGATCTCAGTAGAAAAGCGGAAATTAAATTCGACGACAATCTCGCCAGGAATCACATTCGTAGCGCCCGAGCCTGAATGGATATTAGAAACCTGAAAGCTAGTGGCCGGAAAATGCTGATTACCCCTGTCCCAGGTGATCGCTGTTAAATCGGCCAGAGCCGGAATAACCCGATGGATGGGATTGTCGGCCAATTGGGGGTAGGCGATATGCCCCTGTATTCCGCGTACGGTAAGCCGTGCATTGAGCGAGCCTCTGCGACCATTTTTTACGGTGTCACCTAGAAGGTCAGTCGAGGAGGGTTCGCCAATGACACACCACTCTGGCGTTATATTCTGGGCTTGTAACCAGTCGACCACCCGTGTTGTGCCATTGATAGCCGGGCCCTCTTCATCGCTAGTGATTAGAAAAGCAATGCGGCCAGAGTGCGTAGGGTGTTGCTCGATAAAGGCTTCGGTGGCAGTGATCATAGCCGCAAGAGAACCTTTCATGTCGGCGGCGCCGCGTGCGTAGAGGTAGTCTCCTTGAAAGCAGGGCTCGAAGGGGTCACTATGCCAGTCTTTAAGTTCGCCAGTCGGAACCACATCAGTGTGCCCGGCAAAACACAAAATCGGGCCGTCGTTACCGCGAATAGCCCAGAAATTTTCGACATCTTCAAAAGGCAGACGGTGGATAGCAAAATTCATCGCCTCTAAGCGCTCGATGAGCAGATCCTGACAGCCATCATCGACTGGGCTGACCGACTGACGGCGCAGCAATGCGCAGGTCAACTCCAGCGTTGATGATAGTTGTTCAGGCATAGAGGTTTTCTCGCTGCTAGTTATGAGAGTGCAATACTTCATTCAGTTGGATGGCGGTTTTGTTGGTCAGGCATTCCACCGCACCGCTGACGGAATTGCGGCGGAACAATAAATCCGATTGCCCCGCCAACTCCCGAGCTTTGGTATCTCCAATC
Organism: uncultured Gammaproteobacteria bacterium; assembly: GCA_942492235.1. Classification (GTDB taxonomy): domain Bacteria; phylum Pseudomonadota; class Gammaproteobacteria; order Pseudomonadales; family Porticoccaceae; genus HB2-32-21. Next base: position 42,580 of record CALODO010000023.1, on the reverse strand, counting down.
TTTTTTTGTTGATCATCGAGCATTACTACCTTGGTGCCGGCGGTAATGTATAAACCTGCTTCCACAGTGCAGCGATCACCCAGAGGTATACCTATCCCTGCGTTAGCGCCCAGGAGACATTCCTTGCCAACTGAGATAATAATATTGCCCCCGCCAGACAGGGTGCCCATGGTCGAGCTACTGCCGCCCAGGTCGGAACCTGCGCCGACAAAAACCCCTGCTGAGATGCGCCCTTCAATCATGTTGGGTCCTTCTGTCCCCGCGTTAAAGTTCACAAAGCCCTCGTGCATAATGGTTGTGCCTTCCCCGATATATGCGCCCAGACGCACTCTGGAGGTGTCGGCAATACGTACACCACTGGGTACGACATAGTCGGTCATTTTGGGAAATTTATCGACGCAGCTGACTTGCAGGCAATTACCTTGCATTCGCGCCTCAAGCTGACGTTGTGGCAATTCTGTCAGATCAATCGCACCCTCATTGGTCCAGGCGACATTGGGCAAAACGCCAAAAATACCTGCCAGGTTGGTGCCGTGAGGTTTAACCAGGCGATGGGAGATAAGATGCAACTTGAGATAGGCCGCGGGCACCGAGGAGGCCTCACTGTCTGCGGCCAGGGCAACGGCAACCACAGGTTTGCTGCTCTTGGCCAGTGTGCGGGTAAGCTCCGCCAGATTGATCTCACCGTGTTCATCAAAGGCCTCAGCCAATGTGGTGAGCGTTTTGGTATCGAGCGTCACGGCAGTATCGCCGTCCCCTGACAAGATTGGGCTCAGGGCGGACTTCACACCGGCGGAGGGTTGTAATAACGGTGCGGGGAAATAAACCTCCAGCCACTCGCCTTTGCTATTTTGGGTTCCAACACCGATACCTACACTGTACAAATCTGTCATCGTCGCGCCTCATCAGAAGTTTGTTGGGGTTTAGTAAAAATTTGGTTAGGGTTTAGCAAAAATACTGTCGTAGTCGGCAGCTTTAAAACCAATAAATACGGCTTGCTCGTATTCCAGCACCGGCCGTTTAATCAAGGTCGGATTATCCAGTAGCACTTGAGTAACATTCGTTTTACTCAAGTTATTCTTGACCTCGTCAGATAACTGTTTCCAGGTGGTACTGCGTTTGTTAACAAGCACTTGCCAGTCAACTTTGGCAAGCCATCGCTGTACCTGATTTTCCGTCAGGCCGTCAGCACGGACATCATGGAATTCGTAAGCAAGTGAATGTGTGTCAAGCCACTGCCTGGCTTTTTTGACCGTGTCGCAATTTTTGATGCCAAATAGCTTTGCCATGGGTAATGATCTCTACCGAAAATCAGCCGCACAGAATAGCAAAATCGTAGCTGGGGTGGGTAGTGGCGCGGTTATTTCAGATAAGCTCATGGTTTTATGTTGATTACGGGAGATTTTCGATTTGGATAACAAGTAGTACATATTTCACAGATTCGGCCGTCGCAACCCCTGGCGCTGCAATATTCTCGGCCGTAGTAAATAATTTGCAGGTGCAGAGCGTTCCAGCTATCGCGAGGAAACAAGCGTTTCAGGTCTTTCTCGGTTTGTACGACACTCTTACCATTGCTGAGTCCCCAGCGTTGGGCCAGCCTATGAATATGGGTGTCTACGGGAAACGCCGGGTGGCCAAAGGCCTGGGACATTACCACACTGGCGGTTTTATGACCGACACCGGGTAAGCGCTCCAGGGCCTCCATATCTTCGGGAACTTCGCCATCGTGCTCGTCCAGGAGTATATGAGAGAGTTTTGAGATTGCTTTGGATTTTTGCGGTGACAATCCGCAGGAGCGAATCAATGTGAGAATCTCATCGACCTCAAGCTGGACCATGTCAAAGGGATTATCAGCGCGGGCAAATAAGGCCGGAGTGACCTGATTAACCCGCTGATCGGTACATTGTGCAGACAGTAGCACGGCAATGAGAAGCGTATAAGAATCTTTGTGGTCAAGGGGCACCGGCGGTTCGGGGTAAAGCTCATTGAGCTTACTCAAAATATAGGCAACACGTTCTTTCTTGAGCATTTATAGATTCTCAATCAGCGCTTTGATACGTTCGGCCGCTTGCTGACACTGTTCAAGTGGCGCCACCAGAGCCATGCGAACGCGATTGGCGCCAGGGTTGCCGGTCATAGTATTCCGTGCCAGATAGCTGCCAGGAACTACGGTGACGTGTTGTTGACGGTAAAGTTCCCGGGTGAAGTCGGTGTCCGAGATCGGCGTTTCTGGCCACAGATAAAAACCTGCATCGGGTTTGGGGGTATCCATCACGGTTCGAAGAATATTGGTGACTACCTCGAATTTTTTTCGGTACAGCGCTCGATTTTCCTCGACATGAAGCTCGTCACTCCAGGCGGTAATGCTGGCATGCTGGTGTTGTACGGGCATGGCACTACCGTGGTAGGTGCGATAAAGCAGGAATTGTTTCAAGACATCCGCATCCCCAGCCACAAAGCCGGAACGCAGGCCGGGTAGATTGGAGCGCTTGGAGAGACTGTGGAACACCACGCAACGCTTGTAGCTATCGCGGCCAAGTTCGGCGCAGGCTTCAAGCAGACCGGGGGGAGGATGGCTTTCGTCGCTGTATATTTCCGAATAACACTCATCGCTGGCGATAACAAAATCATAGCGATCTGCTAATTCGATAAGTTGTTTTAGATTATCCAGCTCAAGTAAAGCGCCGGTAGGGTTGCCAGGCGTGCATACATAAACCAGTTGACAACGATGCCAGATTGATTCGGGAACAGACGCAAAATCCGGTTGAAAATTGGTTCTCGGAAAACAGTTAGCCAATACAGGCTCGGCACCGGCGAGTAAGGCGGCACCTTCGTAAATCTGATAAAAGGGGTTGGGCATTAACACCACAGCCTGGGTGCCCGGCTCAGCATTTTCTGGATCAACCACAGTTTGTGCAAAAGCAAAAAGAGCTTCTCTTGTGCCGTTTACCGGTAACACCTGGGTCTCAGGGTCGAGGTGTGCGTTGAGCTTGAAGCGCCTTCCCAGCCAACTAGCAATCGTCTCACGTAGTTCAGGAATACCTTTCGTGGCGGGGTAAAGGGATAATCCAGATAGTTGGTCTAATAGTACTTGGCGGACAAATTCTGGTGCGGGGTGCTTTGGTTCACCGACTGAAAGGTCGATATGGTCCAGGTTCCGGGCCGGGGTAAGCTCTTTCTTCAGGACGCGCAATTTCTCAAAAGGGTAGGGGCGCAAATGTTGCAGATGGGGATTCATAGATGGCTCGTTAGAAATCGTTTATGGATTCGGTTTTGTGTAAGTTCAATAAACGCCAGGAGATTTTCTAGTGAGCATTCAAGAACGGGAATTAATTAACTCCAGTGGTGCGCCCGATGAGACTTCATCCAGATTGCGGCTGTCCAGCTCGTGGCAGATCGTTGCTTCTATTTCGCGACAAAGTTCCGGGTCGCTAATGGGCTTATCTTCAGCGTCAGTAATATAAAACACATCTTCTACACGCTCGCCGAGTGTGGCTATCTTTGCGCTGTGCAAATGCAGTTTGAAGTGCATAAATATTTGTCCCAACTGGGCGAGCAGGCCAGGGCGGTCCGGAGTGATAACCTCTAGGTATGAGGTGTTTTCTGTCATCGTATTATCAATGCGCGCGGAGGTGCCGATAGTCATTTGTTTGAGCTGGCGCGGTGTGCGGCGTTGCACTTCGACGATATTACCAGAAGGAGTATTGAGTGTTTTAACCAGCGCGCTATGGACGTTGCCATGTCGCTCGGGGTTGTCGGCAAAGGTATTGCCATGTTCATCGAGAACATAAAAAATATCAAAGGTGTGGCGGTGACGCCTGTCGGTGTAGAGCTGGGCATCAACAATATTGATATGCAGACTGTCGAGGCAGGCAGCAGTGATCGGGAACACGTTACTCAAACCTTTGGTGTGAATAAAAATACGTGTCGCGCTGGTATCTTCTACACCAGCGTCTTCAATAAAAACGATGGGCCCGGCGTTGTCGCCAGCAGCATGTATTTTTTCGGTGAAGCGAGCGATCACCGAGGCGCTTTCGCGGAGAAACAGTTCATCATCCAGGTCGCCCCAAAGGGTCCTGCTTTCGGACTCTGGAATGCCGTTTATCCTCAGTATAGCCAGCGTTTCTTCCCGAGTATTATTAATCCATTCTTGCCTGTCAGCGGGGTTTTCGAGACCTCTTTTAAGCGCCTCTCGGGTCGAGAAGTATAACTGGCGCATCAAGGAACCTTTCCAGCTAGTCCACAATGTCGGATTGGTGGCAGTAATATCAGCAATGGTCAGAGTGAATAAATAGTCCAGGTGCAGTTGATTGCCGACCAGTTGGGCAAATTTGTAAATAATATCGGGGTCAGAAATGTCTTCCCGTTGGGAAATACTTGACATCAGCAGATGATGTTCAACCAGCCATTTCAGCAGGCGAACTTCCTGGGCGGTAAAGCCGTGCTTGAGCGCGAACTGCTCGACATCATCAGAGCCAAGTTTGGAATGATCACCACCGCGACCTTTGGCAATATCATGGTACAGACCCGCGACTAGCAGTATTTCTGGTTTCGGTAAGCTTTTGAATACGTGAGAAGCGACTGGAAAAGTTTGTGCCAACTCAGGATTACCCAGGCGGCGCATATTACGCACCACCTGGATGGTGTGGGCATCAACGGGATAGATATGAAATAGATCGTGCTGCATTTGCCCGACAATAAGGTCAAATTCTGGTAGATATTTACCTAGTATGCCGTAACGGGTCATGCGCTGGAGTTGTGTCGAGAGCTTGCCCTGGCAACGTAGCAAACGCATAAAAAGTTTGCGGTTAGTTTCATTTTGACGAAAGGTCTCGTCAATACGATGACGATTTTCCCGAATCTGGCGAATAGTCTTTGAACTCACGCCCTTTATAGCAGGATTTTCGCCGAGTAAGACGAAAATCTCCAGCAGGGCCGAAGGCTGTTCGCTAAATAACTTGTCACTGATCGCTTCAATGTCATCATCGCGAACCTGGAAGCGCTCGTTGATATGCTCCCCTTTAGCGTGGTTGCCATCGTTGAGGATGACCTCGTCAAGATACTGCAATAACACATCGTTTTGCTCGTGCATGGCGAGGACGACACGGTAATAGCGTTGCATAAACTGTTCGACTGCCAGGTGCTTGTCATTGTCTCTGTAGCCAAACATCTCAGCTAATTTGCGTTGATATTCAAATAGCAGACGTTCTTCTGGACGCTTGGCGATCATATGAAGGCCGTAGCGAACTCGCCATAGAAAGTCTTCACCCTGGCGGATTAGCTGATATTCTTCCTCGGACAAAAAATCGCAGTTGATCAGTTGCTCGAGACTGCTGACCCCGTAATGGCGTTTGGCAATCCAGCTGATAGTTTGAATATCACGTATCCCTCCGGGGGCTTCTTTTATGTTGGGTTCGAGATTATATTCGGTGTTGCCGTGTTTCTGGTGGCGGTCATTCTGCTCTTTACGTTTGGCTTCGAAAAAAGCCTTGGAGTCCCATATCTTCGCTGGACCGGTCCGGGCCAGCATTTTCGCCATGACGGCTTCATTGCCGATCAGTAAGCGGCTTTCTAACAAGTTTGTGGCGACAGTGACATCCGCTTTTGCTTCTTGCACACAGTGTTTTATAGAGCGGACGCTATGGCCGATCTTTAGATGGATATCCCACAAAAAGGTTAAAAATTCGCTAATGCTTTTCTGGTATTGGCTATGATTGTCTCGTTTGGTGAGGATCAGTAAATCCACATCTGACTGCGGATGTAACTCCATGCGGCCGTAACCGCCCACTGCGACCAGGCTTATATTGTTATCCCATTCGAATTGATTCCAGGCGTGGATAAGGATGCGATCTGTAAACATTGCCCGTTCAGTAATGAGTGAACGAATTTGTTCGCCTTGCTCAAAACGGCGGTTCAGTTGGTGATTTACAGCGCTGATTGCGTCGGAAAAAACCTTCAGGGGTTCCTGGGCTTCGAGGTCAGCTAAAAATTGCTGTTCTCTGAAAAATAACAGGGGTGATGTTGCTGTTGTCATTGGCTGCCTATCAATATGCCCAGAGTACCGCCAGGCGAGAGGTGCGTCGCTCTACGTGGCGGGTTTAAAAAGGCAGGGATTCCTCGTCTCGGGTCGTCAAAACTTCGACACCGTCACGGGTGACACATAGTGTGTGTTCCCACTGGGCGGATAATCGACCATCGCGGGTTTCCACCGTCCAGCCATCCTTTTTAAGTTTTGTATGTTGCTTGCCCGCGTTGACCATAGGTTCGATGGTAAAGGTCATGCCCTCTTCCAGAATTAGACCTGTACCCGGTTTGCCGTGATGTAGAACCTGTGGATCTTCATGGAATTCAGTGCCAATACCATGGCCACAGTATTCCCTGACGACCGAATAATGATTGCCCTCAGCATGCATCTGAATAATGTGGCCGATATCGCCAAGACGAACACCGGGCTTAACAATGGCAATGGCTTTGTACAAACATTCCTGTGCGACTTTCGAAAGACGTCGTGCGTGTGCCGGGGCTTTGTCCAGGCAGAACATCTTGCTGGTATCGCCGTAATAACCATCTTTGATAACAGTGATATCAAGGTTGACGATATCGCTGGTTTTTAAAATTTTGTTAGCACTGGGAATACCGTGGCAAATGACGTGGTTCACCGATGAGCAGATGGTTTTCGGAAAACCCCGGTAGTTTAAGCAGGCTGGAATGGTTTTCTGTACATTGACCATATAGTCGTGACATATTGTGTCTAGCTCCAGTGTGCTTATCCCGGGCTGGACATAAGGTTCGATCATCTCCAGCACCTCAGCCGCGAGTCGTCCAGCAATGCGCATTTTAGCTATTTCTTCGGGGGTTTTGATCGATACGGGCATAGGCCATAATTTGAATATGAGTAGGTGCCTATTGTAACCAATTCACCAGAGTTACGTTATCCAGGTGAGATAGAATTAATATTCGATCGTGGTCTAAGCTGTTAATGACCGAAGGCGGTTTATCGAAGTTGTTGGTCTGCACTACTTAGGTACGGATAAACCAATAAAAACGGGAAGAAACAGCGATGAACAGGAGGGGAGAGCGATGAAAATAGGTCTACAGGGGGTTTTTGCGGGTTCAGCAGCCGGAGCCGAACATATGACCAAAACCGCCAGGATGGTTGAAGGTGCTGGTTTCCATTCATTCTGGATGCCCGAGCATGTTTTATTGTTTGAAGATTATGACTCGCCTTACCCTTATTCTGAGACCGGCAAGGTGCCACTTGACCCTCATAATGTGCCTCTGGAGCCGTTTACGGCTCTGGCATTTCTGGCAGCACAAACCAGTCGAATTCGTCTGGGCACAGGTATCACCATTTTGCCCCAGCGCAACCCGGTGTATTTTGCCAAACAGGCGGCGGATGTCGATGCTATGTCTGGCGGTCGGCTCGATATCGGTATCGGCGTTGGTTGGTTGGCTGAGGAATTTGCCGCATTGGGGGTGCCTTTTGAGCGTCGAGGCGCGCGGGCTGCAGATTACCTGAAAGTCTGCAAAACTCTGTGGTGTGATGATATCTCCAGTTATGATGGTGAATTTTATACCTTGCCAACTTGCGTGCAGGGGCCAAAGCCGGTGCAAAAGCCTCATCCTCCACTGTGGTTTGGTGGCGAAAGCACCGCGGCGCTGCGCCGTGTGGCGCGATTTGGTCAGGGGTGGTATGGCGTGAAGTTAATGCCTGAGGATGTGCCCACTCATCTGCAGCAGCTCTCCGATTTACTGGATGTTGAAGGCCGTAAGCTGGCTGATATTGAAATTGCTGTGTCGCCTTATGGGACCCGTTGCGATCTGGATATGCTGAAACGCTACCGGGATGTCGGCGTAGATCAGGTAATAGTTTTTGCCCTCAACGCTGAGCCCGACCCGCTGTACAACGAAATCGAGCGTTTTGCTGAAGAGCTGATTGGACCCGGTGTTGGTCTATAAGAAGTTTTATTCCACAGCCGGTCACGCTAGCTTCAGCACTAATTATTCTAGTCAGTAAATATTTGTGTCGATATCCGTGCGACCTATCACTGAGCGATGAATTGCCGGGCCAGGTTTAAGGAGACCCAGCACCCGCGACATTTACCCGGATGGTTTCGACTCTTGAAGCTTTTTTTCCTTTACCAATATCAGACATTTTGCCGTCAAAGGTCATGCAGTAGAGGGTTTTCATATCCTCGCCGCCCAGGGTGCAGGCCACCGCTCGCCGATTGGGTAAATCGATAATATCGGTGATTTTACCGCCGTCTTTGACCCGCACAAAGCAGTCGTTGGCAAAAGCCGCCAGCCAGATACCGCCTTCTTCATCCAGGGTAATGCCATCCGGGGTGTAATCACCGAGATCGGCAAATACTCTTTGGCCTGAAAGCGTACCATCGTTTTCGATATGGAAGGCCGTTAGCCGCTTTCCCCAACTTTCTGCGACAACGAGAGTCTTACCGTCAGGAGTGACGACTGGGCCATTGGGGAAATGGAGGCCATCGGCGACTTCCTGGGCTTTGCCGTCGGCAGTGACCAGAACCAATGCCCCAGGTTTGAATTCCTCACCGGCAAACAGGTCATAGCCCATGCTGCCAACATAGGCATTACCTTTTTTATCGACCACCATGTCGTTGATTTCACCCTGGACCAGTGAGCTGATATCGGCATGGACTGTGAGCGTACCGCTGTCAATACGCTTCAAACAGCGGTCTTGCATGGATACTACAATGGGTGTGCCATTGGTGAGAAAGCCAATGCCGGAAGGGCGGTCAGGCACGTCTGCCATCACGGTGGCGGTACCATCCGGAGCGATGGTGTAAACCTTTTTGCCGTTGACATCAGAAACCCATAGTAAGCCATCACGCCAGCGTGGGCCTTCGAGGAATGCAAATCCATCAACGAGTACTTCGAATACATCTTTTGTCATGATTATTATCTCCAGGACTTATGTGTTTTGCGGTGAAATTAAACGTGCTTGATAAACAAATAACAAATTAATGCTTTTATAAAATAGCAGTTTTGTTCACACCGTTTTTATCGATTTCCTGTTCTGACTCTACTGCAAGGAGGGCAGACTTGTCATCCCAAAACACCAGATCTGTAGTTTTTGTCTTCGATGGCATCGCCTCAATGCTGTAGATGAGTCTATACTGGTCTTACCAAATCACGTATCCATCATTCAAATTAAAAGAAACAGGGAGCTACCAAAATGACAAATACAGCAATAGCTATATCTGGTGATGATTCGATCTTAAGTCGTAATGAGCAATTAACCCGTGACTTTTTCGACGCATGGGAGAGGGGAGATGAAGATGCCATCATGGCGGCCTTTGCCGAAGACGCGGTTTATCACAATATTCCTTACAAGCCTGTGATTGGATCGGAAAAAATTCAGAAAGCCGTTAAAGGTTTCCTGAAAACCGGCGACAACATGACCTTTGCCATCACCAAGATGGTGGTGGCGGGTGATTCCGTGGTCACAGAACGTGTTGATGGCTGGACGCATAAGGGCGAGCACAAAAGCCTGCCGGTTCTGGGTATTCTTGAGTTTAACGATGCGGGTAAAATCAGCGGTTGGCGGGAATACTTTGATGTGAAAATGTTTGAGGGCAGTTAACTTTCCTGTTGCTTTCTATATAAAAAACCCGGCATTTATCCGGGTTTTTTTATATTCCTCCTGTGCCGCTATTATTTCAGGCTGCGCAATACATTACGCATGCTCTCGGCTACCGAAGAAAAGGCATCCCCGTGGGGTCTGGCTTCAGTGAGATCACAAATATCGTCAAATCTGCCCGCTAGATCATCAGGACTTGGCGGGGACTCTGCACCAAAGTAAACCCCAGCGCCTTCGACAATACCAATTTTTGAATAGTAACCCGCACCTGCGGAGATTATATCGCCGGAACCTTTGTGGTTTTCGGAAGCCAGCAGGCCAACGATGGAGGTGACAAATTCGGGTGTTAGCAATGGCCCGGTTTTGTCATCCATTGCGTCTTTTGACATACGGGTCATGGCCATTGGTGCGATCGAATTAACGGTAATCCCGCGCTTTCGGCCTTCAAGCACCAATGAGTTCATTAGCCCTACCAGGGCGATTTTTGCAGCGGCATAGTTGCTCAGACCGTGGCCACCGTACAGACCAGCCGCCGAAGTGGTCATGATGACGCGACCGTATTCCTGATCCAGCATATGTTGCCAGGCTGCCTGGGTACAATACACAGCGCCCATCAAATGGACATCCATAACAGCGCGGAAGTCGTCCATGGATATTTTGCGAAAGCTGCCTTCGATGTTGTTCCCAGCATTATTAATGAGAATGTCGATGCGACCAAAATTATCAGTGGCGGTTTTAATGATGGCTTTGCCACCTGCTTGATCGGCAACTGAATTGTAATTGGGCGCAGCAACACCGCCCGCATCGGTGATTTCCTGTACCACCCTGTCGGCGGCAGCATTTGAACTACCGGTGCCTTCGACGGTGCCTCCGAGGTCGTTGACCACGACTTTGGCACCACGACTGGCGAGAAAAAGTGCGTGGCTTCGGCCAAGACCAGCACCAGCGCCGGTCACCACCGCTACGCGTCCTTCATAGTTAATAGACAAGTGAGTATCTCCTGTTTTAAATTGGTATGATTGAAATTTAGTAGTTTATCGTAGCAGCGGCGACACTAGGGGTAAATTAAAGACGCAGACCAGGCAAAATTTTCAGTGTTAGTTGTCTGTCACAGCGAGGTTTAATACCACCCATTCGGCATTTTTAGACTTCGCTGTACTGAGTTCGGTGCTAGTTTCGATTATGACTATACGGTTTTGTTCAAGTTGACCGCTACTGAGAAACGCATTTTTAATTGAAAGTGCCCGTGCCTGTGCAAGTTCAGTGAGCGCCTGCTTATTAATCGGCTCGCTATTGACCAGGCGCTTTCGTAAATCTGCGCTATAGGCCAGTTCATCCAGCATTGCTGCACCTTCAGAGTTATCAGCAGGTGGCACTTGATGTAATGTTTTGACTGATTTTAACGAGATATCTGGAAAGCGTGCTTTAAACAGGTCTTCGAGAATATTCAGGGTTTGGTCGTTGGCAAAGGAGGTGGGATCGGTAATGTCGCCCTTGCCACTCAGGCGATCACCCCCGTTATCGATTCCGGCATCGCTGCCCAGGTGCTCGAGGATAGTGTTGTCGAGTTGAACCCGTTGGAGCGCACGCTTATCAATGACAGCGTCTGCAACGCCAGTGATTTCAATGCCCAGTTCTGGGCGCTGTAGTAGTGCCTGTTCAAGGTTGTCGATTTTTTCAAGTTCTGGTGGGCTTAGATCAGCGCGACCAGCGAGAAACTGGAGCTGGCCGAGATCATCTGTTTCCATGCCAATCAGGCCACCGAGTAATTTAAAGGGCGCTGAAACCGCTTTAGTGATCAGCGTGATCAATGCCTCCCATATGACCCCGCCAATGGCAAACTCCGGATCGTTGACATCACCTGAGACTGGCAGGTTAGCCTTGATGACACCGTTGCCATCCTTGAGCAATGCTATGGCCAAATCGAGAGGCAACTTGCTTGCTTTCAGACTTTCTATTTTCTTGCCGAGTAAAAAATCGCTCAGGACAATATTATTTTTGCCTACCATTTTGCCCTGATTGATAGCATATTCCAGATCGAGATCCAGCGTACCGTCGTCGATAGTGCGCCCGGCAAACTGGGCGCTATAGGGCGAAACATTGGCCATTTTCAGGTTGCGGAATTCAAATTTGATATCAGTGTGGTGGACCGGGTCGAGCAGGTTTATGGAACCGTTTATCCGCGCCTGTCCGTGTTTATCTACCTGCCCTTCCAGATTGATTTTTGCGGGTTGCAAGCTATTTGTGGCGATGGTGGAAACGCTACCGTCCAGCTTGCTAATGAGGGTGGCGAAGGGCAGCGGTAATGACAGGTCTGCGAAATCCATGGTGGCGTCGTTTACGCTGATACCACCCAGCGTTACCTCTAAGGGCTGAACTGTTTTGGCATCTTTGGGTTTTAGCCTGGTCTTACCAGGTTGGCCTGCTGGCGACAGGGCCGTTGTTGATGGTTTGTGAGTGGGTTCAACTATTAAATCAGAGATGTTGGTGGTGCCATCTTCGTCGATCAGAAAGCGGCCATAGGGCTGCTCAAATTGCAATTTTGCAATATTTAATTTGTTGGCCTGGAGATCCAGGTTAAAGTCGTTGATATCAAGATTGTGCCAGCCAATGAGAGGTTTGTTGCTGGCACTGTCCTTTATGTCCAAACCTGGAATTTGAGCCGAGCCTTTAATCGTGAATACCGGGTCCTGGTCTTCAGGTGGCTGGCTGAGAGAGATGTTGGTTTCGCTGTTGAGAACGCCACTATCTATAGAGATCAGTGCCGATTGCTGGGCATAGGTCTGGGCAATGGCTAACGGAAGATCTTGAATTTTTGTAGCGGCATTAAGCGAAATATTGGGGAAAACCTCCAGTTCTCCGTCGATACTTATCTGTCCGGTCTGTCCGGTCTGTCCGGTCTGTCCGGTCTGTCCGGTCTGTCCGGTCCCAGCCACGCCCGCCTTAATTGTAAAAGGAAATCGACCGCCCTGTTGATTGTTCAGATCCCTAAATTCGACCTGTAGTTCCCGAAGGCCAATCGCAGCAAATGGCTTGATGCTTCGGTCAGAAAAATCCAGGTTAGCACCTATAATACTGAATTGATCGAGCGCCACTTGCCAGGGTGTTTGCCCATTGGTCTCAGTCGGCGATCCCGGCTCCGAATTTGTTGGCGCGCCTTCAGCTTGCTGCATTTCAGCCAGTTTTGGATTGGCCTGCTCTGTTGTAACGGTATTGTTAGTCTGGTTTTTCGATAGGGGGCCTGGGGTGGCAATCAGTTTGAGAAAGTTTAACTCGCCCTCTTCATCCAGCCAGGTGCTTACCTGGGCTTGTTCGATATCTATACTGCCCACGTGAACGATCTGCTCGGGATAGCGCAGACCGGCATCTTTAATAGTGATTCTGGGTATCGACAGGAGTTCAGTGCTCGGATTTAAACCACTGACACTCAGCTTGTCGAGCGTAGTATGTAGTTCTTCTATGCGAGCCTCTAATATCTCATTGACCACCTGAACCCGATAATTGAAGCGGGTTGATAGTAAGGCCTGTAGTTCGTCCAGATGCACAAAGGTTTTCAGGTAAGCGCTTATTTTATCCAGGCGCAAGTTTTTCAGTTCCAGTTGACCAATGGATTCAAAGGGCGTGAGTTTGATGCTGCCATTCCAGTGCAGGTGTCCTTCATCTGGCAGACTAATGCTGACATCTTGCTGGCCATTCCGGTTGGGCAGAGTATTCAAAGCCTTAACAGTAATGTCGATGGGCCCTATGCTTAGATCAACCGGGTTATTAGCAGAGGTCATGGGCACCCGGTCTAGCAATTGCCCCTGACCATTGCTAATAGTGAGGTTATGAATCAACAGGCGTGGCATGCCAGTCTTTGTGGAATCGTCTTCCGGGATGGAGTTTGCTTTAAGAGCCATCGTCTCGAATAGGCGGGTGAGGCGGTTTTCTTCTTCGTTAAAACGTTCAAAGAAAAGATATGGTGCACTCAGGCTGACTTCCTCGAAAGTCCAGGCCCAGTGGAACACGCTGGACAACTGGAAATTAAGCAGAAATTTTTCGAAACCAACCAACTTGACGTCATCGGTATCGAAGAGCTCGAAACCTTCAATGGCAAATTTAAACGTGTAGGGATTAAAATTTACGGTTTCAACGCGAGCGCTTCGGCCAAGATCTTTGTGAACAAAATCGACCAGACCACTCTTTATCAGATATGGCAGCAGGAAAAAGCCGCTCAGCGTGTAGAGCAATATGATGGCCACTGCCCAGAATCGAAAACCCCGTGGGTTTAGCCATTGCTTGCCCGGGGAGGCTGGTTTAGCTAAGGTTTTACTACTTTCCGCTTGGTCGGTAGGGTTCATTCTTCCTTCTTTTGAATTGGAGCCGGGATTAAGGGTACAAAATTCATACCCTAAGTTGTAGTCTCACCAATTTATCACGATGGCATCGCGTTCGTCAGGTGCTGTATTAATTGAGAGACTATTTTTTCTGTTAATTTGCTTTTGAAGAGGCTGACAGGGGGTGTTGCAGGTAATGCTAACATTGACCGCTAATTGCTGCCGCCAGGAGTTATTCAGTCAGCCTTTCTGTTGAACTTACCAGCCTGTTAACTCTTGTCGCTTTCGCGGCTGGCTATATTTCTTCTATTGCCGGTTCCGGCGGTTTATTGACCTTACCCTTGTTGCTTTGGACAGGCTTACCGCCACTCAATGCGCTGGCTACTAATAAGGTGCAAAGCACTCTTGGAACCTTATCATCGACCTGGAATTTTTTTCGTCGGGGCCATCTTCATCTGAGAGAGCTGTTGCCTTCGATTGTATTGGCCATGGTGGGCTCTATTGGCGGCACGTTGGTGGTCCAGGAGGTCGGCAATGAGGTATTGATTCGTCTTATTCCGATCTTACTCATCATTATCGCGGTGTATTTTATTTTTTCTCCGAGGATGTCAGACCAGGCGAGTACACCACGGATTTCTTATCTGGGTTATGCTTTTTCGGTGGCCTTACCAGTGGGTTTTTACGGCGGTTTTTTCGGTCCAGGCATGGGTTCGGTGTTGCCTTTTCTATTCGTCTGGTTGTGCGGTTACAGTTTGCCCAAAGCTATCGCGCAGACCAAAATGATGGTCTTAACGATCAACGGCACGTCGGCGGTTTTATTTATTAACGGGGGGCATGTAATGTGGGATTTAGCGATACTTATGTCGGTGGCGCAAATGATCGGCGCACGATGGGGTTCGAACGCGGTGATGCGCCGTGGCACCCAATTTGTCCAGCCGGTAATTATTGTTGCGACTTTGGCTATGGCGATCAAATTATTGGTGTGGCCGTGAGAGGCGTTTATTCATGACTTATCTGGTGACATTGTTGTTGACCCTCGGCCTTGTAATGGTGGCGATGTGGGTGTTTGTGAAAGTTGGCACACCGGTTTACCGAATTGATCGAAATAATGTTATCGCGCTGTTAGAGCTGGTGTTATCTGGTGAGGCGACAGAAAATGACTGGCATGTGTTCATTGACATCCCTCTGCGGCACAATGCGGAATTGCGGGATGTCCAAAAGCGCTGCAAAGCACTCGCTGAGAGGGAATTTACTGGTCTCAAAGGCAGTAGATTGTTTACTGAGAAGGGACTTACCGAGTTGGAATCATTGCTGCAGGAATTAAAGCGTGAATCCAGCTCTGCAGATAAGATCGAAACCGACCCCGATTTTCAGCAGAAAAATAACGTTAATGAAAGGGAATAATATGAACAAACTTTCCCCTGTGGTGCGCTTTATTTTAGTGTCCGCGGCTTTTGTTGTCGTAATCGCCGGAATGAAATCGGCGGAAGCACTGCTCGTACCCTTTTTATTATCGATTTTTATTGCGCTTATCTTTTTACCTATGTTGCATTGGTTAAAGTGTCTGAAGGTGCCCAATGCCCTGGCTATCATATTGATCGTTCTGTTTGTGATCGGTCTGGGTAGCATGATAGGCGCGATTGTCGGCGCGTCGATACGGGACTTCCGTGGGGACCTACCTGAATATCAGGCCCGTTTGCAGAGTATGAATGGTGTTCTGCTTAATTGGCTGGCGGCTAAGGGTATCGTGGTCGATAACGAGCTGTGGGCACAAACAGTTAATCCCAGTGTAGTGATGCAAATGGCCGGCAATACCCTGGCTTCTTTCGGTAATGTGATGACCAATGCATTTTTGATTTTGCTGACAGTAATTTTCATTCTCGCCGAAGAAGTGGGCTTTAGTGAAAAGCTCGCCCATGCTCGGGGCGGTTCACCTGAATCAACACAAGCGCTTGAGGAATTTACCCACAGTGTTAACCGCTATTTAGGCATAAAAACGCTGCTAAGTGCATTGACCGGCTTACTGGTAACGTTGATGTTGTGGGCGATGGGTGTCGACTACGCGGTGATGTGGGGCTTGCTAGCATTTATGCTTAATTTTGTGCCAACAGTGGGCTCGATTATTGCTGCGGTGCCAGTCCTGCTACTGGCTTTGTTACAGGTGTCACCTTTTATGGTTTCCATGATTGCTATCGGTTATGTGATCATTAACCTGCTGATCGGTAACGTCCTCGAACCGCGTTGGATGGGCAAAGGTCTGAACCTCTCGCCTCTGGTCGTGTTTCTTTCGCTGGTTTTTTGGGGCTGGGTGCTTGGCCCGGTAGGTATGTTGCTATCTATCCCACTTACTATTCTGGTGAAAATTGGCCTGGAGCGAGACCCCGATACCCGTTGGTTAGGCATCATGCTCGGCGGGGGGCACGCTACCGACCCTTAACCATCAGTTAAGCCTTCATCGCCGTATTGACTGGCCGGTCCCTGCCCCCGTTTTCCTAGTCGGCCCTTGTCACCAAAGTGGCCTTTACCGGGTACATAGTTGAATTCGACGCGGATACCGTCTGGATCCTCGAATAACAGGGAGTAATAGCCTGGCGCAAAACGGGAGCCGTCTTCGGGTCCGTGAATAACACGTACCTCAGCTTGAGTAAGAATAAAAGCGTAGATTTTATCGACGTCCTGTTTCGAGCGCGCGCGAAAACAAAAGTGATGTAATCCACTCGTGTCCTGATCAAACGTTTTCTCTCTTTTATCCGAAGGCGCCACCCGCACGAGGATTCCAGTTCGGCTACCAATACAATAAACTGTTTCTTCATTGCGGATCAGGGTTTCCATCTCGAGGAAATGACACAGGTTTTCCCAGAAGGGCAGGCAGCGTTCGCCGTTGTTAACGGTCAACTGGATATGGGCAATACCGTTTACCTCGACAGTCATAGGCACCTCTCAATGATGAATATGAAAAATTTTATTAACGAATAATTTTTATCCATTGCCCTGCCTGAGGCTCGCCACCGGGATAATGCCCGTTGATAAGCTGTAGCTGGTCTTTGCCATATTTGCCGAGGTTAAGCTGGTGGGCTAGTTTCGCATAAGTGGCTGATGAACTGGCTTTAACATACTGGATAGTGCTCGCTTGCGTCGACCGTCTATGGGGCGGACGTGGCTGAAAACTTGCGACGATACTCTTGAATTCGTCATCGTAGGATGGTGAAGATATACCACCTGTTTCTGGTGGCCTGGTATCCAGTGAGGTACCTATGTCACTGATGCCTCTAAAGACAAAAGCATGGCGACCGTAATAAATGACAGTCAGGCGTATATCGTTTTCGTTGCCTTTGCCAGGGATGATACCCGTGTGAGCTTTCAATCGATTGATTACGACGGGCTCGGATTTTTTTATGAAATTAATACCGAGAACATTCTTTATATATTGTTCGGGTGAGTCCAGGGTCCGAGCTTCAATATTCAGTGTCATACTCGCTGAACTTTCTGTTCGGCTGCCAAGTACCTGCCTGGCGTTTTGTTTGAATTGCCAGCCTTCGGGATAATCGAAGCTGAAATTTAATTTATTATCATAGTAGCGATTATCCTGTTGTTCTGGACTTTGTGTGGACTGACCCCAGGGCAGATTTTGGGTGGCGATCCTGAAGGGTACAATGCCTGGGTCGCCGGTTTTTGAGATTTCCAGGCCAGCCCCAGATTGCTTCACAATTTCTCTTAGACGTTTGTCGTTGCGGGGATGGCTTGAAAAGATGCCATGATAACTCTGAATTTTTTTGCCGGCGTCCTTATTACGTTTTTTCATAAAACGTTCATGATCTTTTAATTGAGAGATGATGGTGATCATCGCATCTACGGGGTAGCCAGCCTGAGCCATGTATCTGGCGCCAATGGCGTCTGCCTCAAGTTCCATATCGCGGCCATAGCCTTTGACCGTCGCTGCGCCCCACATGGCGGATGCTTCACCGACTTCGGCGCTGCCGGTGAGCATAGCCAGTAATCCTGCGACGACATTAGAGCCGGTTTGGGCCCGTTTTTGGCGGGACGCATGGTCGGCGGTGACATGGGCCATTTCATGCCCCAGAACTGCAGCTAATTGCGCCTCTGAATTCATGTACGCCAACAAACCACGATTGAGGTAAATATAGGCTCCGGGTGTCGCGAAGGCATTTATGTCGGGGCTATCGATAATGGTAAACGTATATTTGCGCATAGGTTGATCTGAATATTTAATCAGCTTCTGGCCAACACCGGTGACATAATCGTTAAGTTTTTTATCTGTGTATATGGGCATTTGTGCGGTAATTTCCTGGTGCATTTTTTTGCCAATTTCGGCGGCCTTTTTTTCTGACATGGCTAGCGAAAAATTAGCCTGCAGACCGAAAAACACAGCAAGGTTGATAATAATGAAGTGCGGAAAACGTAAAGTGTGCATGAGCATATTTTACTGCTTATTTAGTGTTCGGTTAGGGTTGCCTGGTTCCTCAGCCGTTAAAGAAAGCACGTAATTGTTTACTGATGCCTTCGCAGGCCTGATCTTGAACCTGAGCAATAATCGGTATCGGCAGACCGATGGCGATCATGTACGACGACCCCTTGGCCTTGACCTTAATCCGCCCGTGTTCGGCCAGGTCTTTGAGATCCCATATAATGGCCTCGTAAACCCCCTGCTTTTCCCAGGTAGCGAAACCAAAGCAGCCACCTCCACCGGGTCCGATGGCGCAACTCACAGAGCCTTCTCTGTCTGTGGTTTCTGTACTGCCATCTATCCAGATGATATAGCGGAGGTTTTGCGAGCGGATACGTGTTGCTATGATTGGTTCACTGAGCATTTTACCCATACGTATAAGCCCCAGTGGCGCAGTGCGCGGTTCAAACCAGGGGTAAACGGAATCCATAAAAGCAGGTTCATCGATAACGTTGAGGGCTGCCGCTTTACCTAGTTCTTTGCCGATGCAACTAATAAAGTCTGGTTCGGTCTCGTGATTACTGGCGTGTCGGCGACCCAGTACCACCACCTTATCATTGTGCTGGATAGACAGCTGCTCATTGCTTTCGCGGTACTCATCGACTGTGGTAGTGGTACAGCCGGTAAGAATGACGTAAAGAGCAATAAGGATGGTGTTCAGTCTGATTTTTCTCACAGGGATATGCCTTCCTGCCTATGCGATGGTGCTTTGTTTTCTGAGGCCTGGGTTTGCGAAGACCAACTGTGAGAAAGAGTGTCTGTGGACAAGCGAGTCTGGCGGTTTTTATTATCGAGCCACCGGCGTATTTCTGGCACGCGGTCGAAGGCGATAAGAAAGTGGGCACCGGCATCGCGCAGAGCAACAATTGCGGCCTGATTCAATGCCTCGCTATCTGATTTCAGAAATTTAGTCGGGGTTTTACCATAGGCTGACATTATCCAGTCTGCGATGGCTTCGCCACTGCCATCAAAGACCCGGAGATTGTATTTGATCCACACCTCAAAAACGTTGAGCTTTGTTTGATAGGGCATCGATATCTGCACATCTTCGATTTTAGGCATGATGATCAGGTCGGTGTTAGCTGCTGTCGGCATCGTCGTGGTATAGGTTGTGCTTTTAAACAGACTTTTTGTTATGGCGGTAAATAGATCGACCTGGGTTTGGCCGACGGCGATGCTGACTTCCCGGCCATCGGTGTTTTGAAAACGATATGAGCTAAATTCCTGGTCAAACACTACTATCGAACTGATGGGCAGTTGTTTGTTGAGTGGCGTAGGAAAGGTTCCGCTCAACTCAACATGGGTCGCACAGCTGGCGAGTAGCAGCACTGGCCAAAGAAGCATGAATACTAGGCTTGGTGTTCTCATATTATTTACGGAGCTGTTAGCGTTATTTTTCTCACTGTTGCCACCTGGCCCGGTTGTGTTAAAGCCTGGGTCAATTTAGGCTATTTAGGCCGACAAAGGTCCCTCCGTTACGATAACTGAGTTCGCGCATCAATGCTGCAAAACGTGTCGCCGTTTGCGCGCGACCACCGCGTACCAGAAAGTGAACCGGAAAGCCGATAGTATGAATACGTACCAGACGATCACCTTTGCGACGGCTGGCATTAATACGATCAACGGTGTTAACGACAGTGTGAATTGAGCCGCCGGTAAAATCATCACCGAAAACATAGAGACTAATTTTTTTGTCTGGCGCGTAAAAGGCTCGAATGGCTCTTTGTATGCCTTCTATCGGACTGGAATTACTGAATGGCGTCCAGGTGGTGAGGCGATTAATAATGGCTTTTCTACGGCCCGGCGTGTCGGGTATCCACCGGCCTTTGTAGCCAGAAAACATATAATCACCCATATCGTTCATGATCTGAATACCTTTGACCTGAGGGTATATATCGAGGATGTTGATCATTTCACGACGTACTTTGGGCCAGGCGAAATCAAACATGCTGCCCGAAGTGTCGATAATAAAAACAATGTATTCGCTATCGACCGGTATGCCTCCAATTACCTGATTAGTCCTGTGAGGCTGGCTGGCGAGCAGGCGCGCCATTTCTTCCTGTAGCACTTGCAGAGCGAGCGCTAATTCGTCGCGCTCTGAATTGTCCGTAGGAATGTGACGCTGGCTCCTGTCTACACTAGCCAATTGTTCTCGAAGTCGGGCGATACGATCGTTTAGGTCTGATAGCTGTTCCTGTTTGGTGATCAATTCACGATTCAGAAGTTTGTTATCACCGCGCAAAGAAAATAGCTGTTCCTGTAAGACGGCAACGCTCTGTTGTTCGGGTTGGTCGGATTCTACTGCACTAAATTCGACCGTCTGGGCTATCAGCAGGAGCAGCACAATGGCACCAAAACCACAGCTAATAACGTCGAGAAAGGAGATGCTGATTTCCGGTGCTGGTCTTCTTTTGATCTTCATGGCCAGTCCTTTGAGGGACTGAGAAAAGCGCCTTTACTGGACAATCCCAGTTGCCAGAACGCGGCCGCGGCCGCGGGATCGCCTTCCATAGGAAACAAAATAACGTTGACCGGTACCCCTTTGGGCAATTGTTTTATCGCTTCGTTAAATAAAACAGCACGTTGTTTGCCGGAGATGGTGGTTTTATCGGGTTTACTTTGTCCCTGGGTAGGCAGACCGTCGGTAATTAAAAATATATTGTCGGGTCGCAGTGAAAAACTTTTTGCTGCATTAAAAGCGTGATACAAACTGGTGCCACCTTGCGGGCTCAGGGCTTTTAAGTACTGGATATTGGTGTTCAGCGTGGCCCGGTCGGATGCATTTAGCCATTGGCCGTGAGTGCTTTGCGACAGGGGTTTAGCCTGGGTGTTGAATGTATAGATTTGGTAGTCACTATGTGAGGGGAGTTGCGACACCAGCCATTCGACAGTGCGCACCGCCCGTTGCCATTTAGGAGATTCACGTTTCACGGCATCGCTCATATTGCGGCGGCGTACAACATTAACAATGGTTTCGGCCAGCATGCTCGCCGAACTATCGATCAGGATGAGAACCCTTTGGCCACCGAGTTTAAGGCCGGTCAAATACTGTCGGTCACCGGTACCGATAAAGCTGCGGGTATCGTTAGCGCTGGCCTGTTCACGGAGGCGAGCGGTTTCGGTGTCCAGTTCATCGACCTGTTTGCGGAGCAGGGCGATCTGTTCATCAGGACTGACTTCGATACTGGGCTCGCGTTTGCGTTGATTGAGTTCGTCCAGTATCCGGCGCGATAGCCCCTGGGCTTCTACGGTTTCGTTTTCCAGCAGCTTCAAGCTATTACGCAGCTTAACTTTGTCACGCTGGCCTTCAAGAATATCTTCGGCCAGCAAGCTTGCTTCGGCGGTGAGATCGCTGTTGTTGGTGCTAATAGTGGTGCTGGCGTCGTGTTTGAGGATCAAAAATAGCAGCGTTACGGCACCAAAGCCGCAGGCCATAATATCGAGAAAAGACAGGCTAAACGCGCTCACATGTCGTTTCTCACGAGTCACGTCAGCGCACCTCGATAAAAGTCAGAATCTCATCTCGGATAACTAATTCATCACCGATCTGCAGGTTATCAAGATTGCCGCTACACTGAATCGGCAGATTATCCTGGTCGGTGTGAAGTATGACGTTTTGCGCCTGGCAAATGATTAAGAGTTGACCAGGCTGCTGACTGGATTTGTCGGCGCTTTCACAAGACTTAATTTCCAGTTCTCGTAAGCCCATGGTAATACTTAAACCTTGTTTTAAAGCATAGGCTCGATGTTGATGAAGTAGATGGCTGGGTGTTTGATGTGTGGCAGGTCTAATGGGTGGGATGGTTTTGATCTTGTCTGGTTTTTGAGCAAAGGGTTCTAGCGGTCCTGATCTGCCTGGCAGCATATTTTCAGGCTTCAGAGCTCCAGGTTTCAGGCTTTTTGGTGTAGGGTTGTGGCTAGAGGCTTGTCCAGGTTTAGGCTGTTGAGATGACTTGTTTCGATCTGAGCGTGTGGTGCCAAGCAGCGGTATTTCAGTAATAAAAGATAATTTGCCAGTGTTTGAAACGATGTGTTTAGCTTGAGTCTGGCAGGCACTTAGCACTGCGCCCGGCGTTGAATAGTCAGAGTATTGGATATAGTTCTCGACGCCGGGCAGAGCCATAAGGCGATGACTGATTAACAGAGTATCCGCCTGACCATCTTTGGTTGTAATGCTCGCCAGGGCATCGGCCAGACGTTGCCAACGCTGGCTATTGGCCGCAATGAATTCAGTACGCGTAATAGTAAGCGTGAAATTACCGTGCTGAGCAGCCAGGTCAATTTCTAGCTCTTCTTCGCTGGTGAGTTGTTCCAGCCATGAGGGTAAGAGATTTCGCAGCTGCTGTTCGCCCTGAGCGGTGTGCATCGGATCGTAACGGTATTGCGTGATAAATTTGTCGGCGATGAAATGCGCCCAGGTATCGTAAAAACCCTGCAGAGAGACGTCGGAATATTGTCCGCAGTGGAGGCGGGTGATCTGGGCGCCACATTCGAGTCGGGTAATCACCGAGCTGTGTAGCTGGATATCAATATGGATTACATCACCCGTGGTATCTGCCTGGCAAGCCGCTGCGACTGCACTATCGATCAGACCAGTGGCATTGAAGGGGGATGCTTTTGCCAGACCCAGCAATATGCTCAGCTGACTATTCGTGAAGTTCCCTGGCACGGCGAAAATAATATTCTCGGGCTCGCCAGCGTTACGATGCAGGCTCTGTAGCTGTGCATAAGCTAGATCAGCATGATGCCGCGCATAACGGTTTGCGCCGGTGAGTGGGGACACGCTGAGTTGATGCCAGTAGTGATTATGGCTTTGTTGGGGCAATAACCAGGCTTTTTGGAGAGCTTCATCCCCAGTGACAATACCCTTGTCGGTGAGCAGGGCATAGCCCGGTGTGGCCAGTAAGGTTTCGCCGTGCAGGCACTGAATAGCGCTGTCATTTAATTCGATAATTGCGGTGCCCAAATCAATCTCCGTGGTTTCTACTAAGCCGGTGGGTCGTCGGATCGACGGCTCAACTCAGCTGAGTTGGACTTTGTTGAAAGCTATTCGCTTTTCAGGTGACGGAGCAGGTTTCGATCACAATAGTCGTGGCTGTCGAGTACCAGTCGCTCCTGCAATAACTGTAACTGATGCATGAGAAACATCACTACGATGCTGATCACAAGTGCGATAAATGTTGAGTTAAAAGCGATGCCAAGGCTGGAGGTAACGCCGACTATATCGCCACTAACAGCCTGATGAGCTTGCCCCAGAGCTTCACCAATGCCCCGCACCGTGCCGATGAAGCCGATAGACGGGATAGCCCAGGCGATGTAGCGAACCATGGCTAGTTCCGAATCCAGCTTGTCCGATTCAGTATCACAGACATCGCTGATAGCGCTGGAAACGTCCTGAATGTTCCGTGTTGAGCTAAACCGCTGCAAGCCGGACAACAGGGCGCGGGGTAACAGGAAGTCCTGCTGGTCTTCGGGCAGCGCCTCCAGGGGACGTGATAATTGGCGAGCATCGCCCGGTAATATTCGACTGCCTTCACTGACCAGTAATAATGGCTGGGATAATAG
This sequence comes from uncultured Gammaproteobacteria bacterium, assembly GCA_942492235.1. Classification (GTDB taxonomy): domain Bacteria; phylum Pseudomonadota; class Gammaproteobacteria; order Pseudomonadales; family Porticoccaceae; genus HB2-32-21. The sequence continues at coordinate 18,621 of CALODO010000023.1, read as the reverse complement.
TTGACGTTCACGGAGAGCACGCCTGGCTTTATAAGCCATAATCGCGCCTGCCCAGAGCATCAGAATAAAGCAGGCCTCCTGCTCATAATCTTTAACCACCACATAGAAGGTACGCTCAGCGACGATGGTCTCGCCCGCAGCCTCCCGGGCCAGTTGTGCCTCAATGCTGGCGGCAGCGGTGGGGCGAATCAGGGCTACGTAAAGGGTATGGACGACAATCAAGGCCGCGAGTAAGGCAAACAGTTGGTAGAAAAATTCGGATGAGTTGTGTTTATTCATGATGATCCCGATTACTGACTGGCTATCCGTTTTGAGTTAGTAGCTTGTGTATCCCTGATCTAGACTAAGCACTGGATTTATATATCGACCGGGAAAGGTACAGAAAAATCTTCTGATATTTGCTCCGATGGCTCGAATGTTCTGGTAGGCGAAGTCGATTTCTGGTTTTTGCTTTGTGGTTTACTGCTTGATGTTGTCGGTGGGGATGGCTCCATCGGGCTTTGTTCTGTAGGAGCCACGGTTTGGCTAAGTGCCTCAGCATCAGATCCTTGAACGTGAGCTTTCTCACCGGGTACCGCCCAACACTGCACGTAAGCGAAAAAAACAAGCAATAGAGGCAGGAGGTTTATTCTGGGAGTCATTAAACGCATGGTTATTGTGCATACCTCGCAATGCGAAAGCCCAGATCATCTCGGGCGTCGATGCCATAGTCCCTGAAAGACAGGCGTAATTCGCTGAGACCACCATGTCGCCAGCTGGGGCCGCGGATCACTCGGTACTCTCCAGTATGGGGCCCCATTGGGTTAACCGCAGCTGAGCCAGATGTCGCTTTAGCGATACTGTAGTAATCGTTAAGCCATTCAGCGACATTGCCATCCATGTCGTAAAGCCCTTTAACGTTTGCGGGATAGGTCGCCACCGGGGCGGAGACCGCCTGGCCATCGTTATAGGTGTTTACTATTCGAGACACAATGTTTGCGGCGCTACGGTCTGCGATATTAGTAGTTTTGGCGGGGGGAGGGAATTGGCTGCCCCAGGAAAATTTGAGCATCGAACCATCGCTCTGGCGGCGTGCTGCCCAGGCCCATTCAGCTTCCGTGGGTAGGCGATAGCCAGGGGCTTTGGGATTGGTGCCAGTAATCAGGCCATCTTCTTCAATGTAGAACTGGGCGAGTTTATCCTGACTGCTTAGCCAGTTACAGTACAGCGCGGCATCGGTCCAGCTAACATTGACCACGGGTTGGGTAAGATAGTCGAGGGTTTTGCCATCGACATGTTTAGAGCTGTGTTGGCTTTTGAATTTACGGAATTGCTGGTTACTCACTTCTGTTGTGGATAAGTAAAAGGCTCGATTTAAGTGGACTTGATGCAAGATTTCGTTGGCTCGACGACCCTGTTCACGTCGTGAAGCACCCAGGGTAAAGGTGTCATCAAGTTTGAACAGCTTCATAGTTTGCCCGGCTGGTGAAGTGATGACCTTAGCCATATTCTGGTCTTCAGATAATCCGGTTTGCCCGGCAGGGTTAAGGACGAAGTGCAGGGCTTGCTGGACTCCGGGTTTGGGGGAGACCGACTTGCTCATGGCTGCATAGCCAGCCTTGCGAACTTCGATTGGCCAGAGATGTGCGGGCAGGCTTAAGGTCGTCGGTGTGGTACCTCGCAAGGTGCCATTAATGTATATCTCGGCGTTGTTGGGTTTGCTGGTAATGTTGAGACTGCCGAGTTTGGCTTTGAGCTTGATGTTAAGGGCTTTCTGTTCCCCCTGTGCCAGCATAACTTGTGTTGTCGATAGTTCGTAACCGGCTAAAAATAAATTCAGTGTATGGCGGGTGTCAGGACCGAGGGCTAGTATTGCTGGAGTCTTGTCCAGATATTGTCCGTTGAGGGTAATGCTGGCTCCCGCTGGGATGGAGGCAATCTGAAGCTCACTATCTGCTGGGAGAAGGGTCACCAGGGGCCACTCCTTGTGTTCGCCAACCCCTATATGGAGTGTTTCCTGCCAGGTCTTATAGCCCGGCAGGCTGATGTCGACCTGTTCACCACTGGCGAGTATTTCTGCCGTACCGGGTGTTGTGCCGTAGTCTTTGCCGGCAACGCTGATCGTCGCTCCTGCGGGTTCTGACCGAAAAGAGATCCGACCCCAGGCAGGTTTGAGTTCGAATTCAAGTTGGGAGGTATGCCCCAAACCTTCTATGTTGACAGGTTGTTCGATGGCAAAATAACGAGGCGATGTTATCTTTAATTGGTAAGTACCTGCGGCAATATCGGATAAAATCAGAGGAGTAAGGCCTTTGTTTTCCCCATTTAGAAAGATGCTGGCTTTATCTGGTGTCGTGACGATTTCCAGATGGCCGGGCAGTTTTTCCAGTTGTATGGACTGACTCTGATTGTCTTCGCCGGTGACCAGAAGTTGCTCGCCGTAGGTATGGTAACCGTCGGCACTAACCTGTAATCGGTATTGTCCGGGTCTGAGTAAAAAGTGGTTCGTCAGTGCAAAGCTCAGGCCACCGGAAATTTGAATTTGAGCCTGCTCGGGTTCGACATCAATGGACACGGCTCTGGAGGTCAGTAAGAACCACAGGATAGGCACAGACAATAGTAATACGCCAGCGATGGCAAGGGGTAGCAGCGGAGAACGTCTTTGAGATTTAGCGTTAGTCGTGTCGACAGGCTCGAAATCAATAGCTTCGACGGCACCGTCTGGATCACGACTACTCGAATTGAGATTATCAGGGTGTGCGGTACAATAGCTTCCCGACAGGCAATGTGAATGGGCGGGACATCGTTTGTACCATCGACGACAAACTTAATTCTGATATCACGATAACCTTGTCGAATACCTTCTGCTACATATTTTCCTGGTTTGAGTTCTATAGTTCTGACATTGAACTGCCCGAGTTTACCAACCCTGAGTATGGTCACGAGTGTGGCGTTATCTGACGTCAGAGTAATGGTCTGTGGGGTGTTGGCGAGCGACAGCGCCTCTTTGAGCTGGCGGATCTGCTCGGTGAGTCGAGACCCTGCGGGCTGGATGCCCTGGGCATCACTCAGCAGCTGGCGCGCCTGGCGGTAAACGCTGGAGCTGGCCAGGCGAAGTGGTTCGGTAATAGTACTAGTTAGGTCTGCATCAAGCTTCGCCCGAGTTTGGCTGCGTATTTTGCCAACTGAGGCAACCACCACCGAACTGTCGATTGCTAAAACCTTGTTATAGGCAGTGAGCGCCTGTGACCAGCGTTCTTGCTCCTCATCCTCGCTAGCGCTTGCCAATAGCCGCTTGATCTGTATCTGATTCAGTTCAGTTTGAGTCTGTTGGAGCGCCTGGGCGGCGACATCGGAATGAGGTTCAAGGGCTAGTGCTCGCTTAAAGGCCTGGCGGGCAGCTGCATAATTTGACTGACCAAGATCGGCAAAACCTTTATTTAAGGCGCTTTGGAATTGACTGTTTTTGATTTTGGCCTGTGTTTGCTCAAGTCCGGTAATGACTCGCGGATGCTCTGGATCTAGGCTTATAGCTTCCTGGTAAGCGCTAAGTGCTTCCTTTAGTTTTCCGTCGGCAATATTTTGTTCAGCAGTCGCGAGTAACTCAAGCACCCGAGGTAATTGGTCGAGACGCTTCAGGTTTTTTTTCGCCGGTTCGTTATCGGCTTGAATTTGTAAAAGCAATTCAAGCGATGTACGGGCTTTAGCAATGTCGGCTACTTTATTAGCGGTGGCGATTGTCTTAAGAGCATCAGCCAGAGTGTTGCTAATAAAGGGAGCAAAGCCAGCTTCAATGTCACTCAATTGTTCGAGGCTAAGTTGGTACTGTTGTTGGGCTGCGTCGAATTGTCCTCGGCCATAGAGTTCATCTCCCTGACTGGCTTTGCTTTGTGCGTCGAGATAATCAGCCTCAGCCCATAATCCGACTTTTTGGTTTTCCAGAGCTTTCTGTTTTTCGAGAATACTGGCGAGTAGATCCTGGGCTTTACGTCGTTCGGCGGCGGTTTGAGCTTGTTTAAAAGGCCCATTGTTGGCTGGCGGATTTGCCCGTTCACGAGAGCTGGCCGCCGAGGTTTTACTTCGGTTTTCATCTATTTTGGCATCATTAGCGCGACGTTGATTCTGCAGTATGACAACAGTCATGGAAATAATCAGCAGGCCAATAATGGCAATGATATAGAAGACCTGGGGTCTGGCGCGTTGATGGTTTTTAGTTCCGCCAGAAGATTCAGGCTCAGACGGACCATGGTTGAAGGCGTCATGACCCGGGGTTTTGTGACTTGAATCGACCCTGCTTAAGGCTACATCACTTGCTTCAATGGTATCGAAGGACTTTTGTTTGTTGACCATAATCTTGCGGGTTTAAATCTCGCCGCGTTCGGCACGATAAATTTTTTGTAGCAAGGCTTGCCACTGCTGGTATTGCATTTCTACATTACCGGTCAGGGTGACGGTCTGGTCTTCGAGCTCAATAACACGGGGTTCAATCTCAGCTTCAAGGGATTGCCCCAACTCAGCCAAAGCCTCGATATGAATCTGGGCTTCAGCTTTTTTGCCGAGGCCGCTTTTGACCAACAACGCGCCGCTGCCAATAGCAACAGCACCACTGGCCCGGGCAGCACCACTGTTGCTACCTGAGGCAGCGATCCCCGCCAGGATAGCGATGACACCACCGGCTGTGCGTTGTAGTGATTGTTGTTTTAAGTCCCGCGCTGCCATCACTTCATCATAGCTCTGGGCGCGCCAGGTTTGGTAGGGCTCTTTCATCTGCCTGGAGAAAGCATCGTAATATTCTTGAACTGTATCGATATATAAGTAGTCACGCTCGCGCATGCGTTGCACCCTTTGCAGGATTGGGTCGTTGGTGGCCGGCAATCTAGCAATTTTGAGTTGGCCTTTGCTGTTGCTTTGTAAGTGTTCAGAGAAAGCCTCGGGTGCAAACTGTTGCGCAAAGCGCAATGAAGATACGGTCCGTAAATTGATGGCTTCTTTGGCAGTGAGTTCCTGCCGCCAGATTAGTAGGTCATTAGCTATTTGATTAAATAAGCCCTGAAATGGGTCTCGTTGCAGTTTACGTCGGCGTTCATAGGCGTATTTACTAGCCAGGCCTTTATAGGTTTTGGTATAGGCTTCTTTGCCGGAGGTGTCGGTAACGGCGATATCGAGTTCGAGGATCTCGCCATCGGAATGTTTGATCGTACCTCTGACATAGATGTCGGTGATAACATCTGGGGAGGGCAGTACGCGCACGGCTCCCCAGGCAGCTGATTCCTGAATGGTGAGGGTGAGCTGGTTAGCCAGGTAATGAGCCTCGGCTTTACGCACTTCGGGTAGTATCGAGGCCTCCTCATCATCGTCCAGATCATCAAGGCCAGGGTCAAAAGCCAAGACACCGAGATCGAGAAGCTCGGCTTCTGGGAGGGTAGTTGTTTGCGTAGAAAGCGGCGTATAGGTAGTGGATTTAACCGTGATAGGGCTATTACAGCCGGATAGCAAAAGCAAACTACACAACAATAGTGATAGCCAACGTAGATGCAAGTTATGAGCATAGGCTTTCATAAATTATTTGATCAACCTCCGCGCTGCTGATTTTTATATTTACGGTATTCGTCCCAGAGCTTTTCTTTTAGCACAGGATCTTTCTCTTTTTGAGCTGCCTCGCGAATCTGACGGGCGACGATATCATCATCACTGCCATCGCTGATATCTTCGGGGATGCCACCTGCCGTGGAAGAACTCCCTGCGCTGCCATCATCGCTAGATTTTGATTTGCCACGCTCGGTTTTGCCACCCTCCGTATTATCAGTATCGTTGCCTGATTCAGATTTACCTTCTGGGAAGTCACCATAGCCGGGTAGGCCTTCTTTTAGATCACCTTCTTCAAACAAAACTTCACTGGGATCTCCGCTGTCCCCACCTGCTGGATCATAGCTTTCAGCGACAATGGCTTCGGCTTTGGCTCTTTCATCGAGAATCATACCGTCAAAGACGGCGATGGACTCGTCCAGTTCTGCATCCAGACCGTCAATAACCTCTTCGTTTGTCAGGCCACCACCTGATGGCGATCCGTCTGAATTAGCCGAGTTGCTAGTCGAGGTCTCTAATGAGTCAGTGCCTGAGCTTCCGGGCGGCGCAGTGGCATTGCTCGTGGATGAGTTATCACTGGAACTACTACTCGAAGCGTTGTTACTGGGGGTGCTTTGGCAGGCCGTTAGACTTAACAGCAGCACGGTGGCAGTGCTGATGATGGGGAACCGGCAATTTTTTAACATGGTGATATGGTATCAGTGGACGAACGGTATTTTAATCAGCGTGGCAGGGCTATTAACAGCCTCGGTTCCGACAAAGCGCGGTCTAAAACGAGCATTTCTAAGAGTTTTGATAGCCGCTCTTCGTAACACTGCATTCTTTTCCGGGGCGGGTTCGAGGACAGTTATGCGACTGGGGTGACCATTCTTAGAAATATCTATCTGGGCAATAATATATTGCCTCACAGAGTTTCCTGATCTGTCGTCAGCTCTAAGGCCAGGCAAAATTTTGGGCTGTGAGAACCACAGCTTGTTGAGCTCTTCTGGTGTGTCCGTCTGTGCAATAAGTCTGCGGGCCTGCTGATAATACTCCGTAGCGGTGTCGCGATGATTGAAGAGTAAGTGCCAGTCGCCAGCTTCCACATAGGCGCCAATTTTTTGGTGAGTTGTGGAATTGGAATCTGTATTAACCAGAGCGACGACCTGCTCGTTGATAATACGCCCCTGTCGATAACTGGTTTTGGACAGGGTGGCCATGCGCGTTGGGACCAGAAAGTTTTTGTCCGCACTTGCGCTATACCGGGAATCCAAAGCAGTCGCCCACTCGTCGCCCTTATGTTGCGAGGAATAAAAACTAATCAGCGCTGAAGTTCTCCATAGATCAATTTTATCCTGGGTGGTCAGTTGGTTTGGGGGTTGGGCCTTTTTAATGGCGGCGTTGATAAAGCTTTGAGCTGCTGTTAAATGATCGACCCGGTTAGTACTGTTATCTAATTGATAAACATCGGCATGCCACAGCGCTAGTTCCTGGAGTACTGGAACTAAAGCCGGGTCATTGCTGGCATGATTCTTCCGGAACAACCTGAGTAGACGATTGTAGCCCGTAGTGACTTCTTCAAATTGGTGGAGGGTTTTTTGGATGTCGATAATACTTCTCAGTATTGGTGTCTGGGAAAAGCTATGCAGGCCGTGGTTGACCCTGTTGATATGCATGGCTCGTTCCAGGGTGCTGAGTGCTTCGTGATAAAACCCCTGTCTTTTCAGTGCGATTCCGAATCCATATAGCGCTTCGGACGACTGTTCGTGGTAAGGCCCGTTGTTGTCGAGTTCTTTAATGGCGGCGCGATAGGTGACCAGAGCCTGTTGCATGTCCCTGCTGGCGTTAATATTCGGACCTCCGCTACCGGCAACGTTGTTTTCATGCTTTGACGCAGGCTCGATATCTGATTTAGGGTCGGCAGGGCTGGAAGTCGATTGTTTGCTCGCTGGAGGCTCGTCGGCTGTAATGTCTTCGAAGGTCGTAGCGCGATTTATGTTGTTAGCACTATTTGTGTCGGGGAGCGTATCCCCATAAGCGGATGCACCAGCCGTGATGAGTAGTGTGAGGGCCAGAGATAGATTAAATGCATGCCACGACTTGATCATTCGTCTTTTCGCTCTTGTGCGGGTCGCTGGGTGCGGGTCTGCCCCGGCAGCATAGTCCATAGTATGAGTGTTAGCCCGTATAAATGTTCCAGCGCCAACGTATCCTGTAGCCTTACTAAGGCTGTGATTAAATTTTTAACCATGCACGCAAGGCCGGTCAAGCCTGCTTCATGACTAACGCTATGGCAGTATCTGGATAGCCACCATTCATTTCCGCCCGAAGTTCAAAACGCGCTAACGCGATTGCCGCTGGCACAATGCGCAATGGTGGGGAAGTGTGCCCTTGCCCGCAAAGTATGATCGAGGCGTAGGGCTTTTTCTCAGGTGGTATCGGCTTCTCCATCGATAGGAACCTGAGCTTAGTCCTGCGGATGAAGGCCACAGGCAAAAAAATTAGAAAGACTAACCGTCAAGAACATCGCCATAGTGGCGGTTTTGCTCTTATCGTTTTGCTAGGCCTGTGAGTCGCTCAGTTAAGAAAGCCGGTAGTTCATCGAGCTTAATATCGACCGAATCGCTATCGGCTCGACGTTTATATTCCACCGAGCCATTTTCCAGCCCTCGCTCCCCGATGACCAGGCGATGGGGAATACCGATCAGGTCGATATCTGCCAACATGACACCCAGCCTGACCTTCTTTTCATCCATCAGTAAGACATCGTAGCCGGCCTCACTTAATTCCTGATAGAGCATTTCGCAGGTCTTGAGAACGGCTTCTGATTTATGGGCGTTGAGGGGAATAATGGCCAGGGTGAAAGGCGCAATGTTGTCTGGCCAGATAATGCCTTGATCATCGTAGTTTTGTTCAATGGCAGAGGCGACGACGCGGGTCACGCCAATACCGTAGCAGCCCATAGTCATCACCTGCTCTTTGCCAGACTCGCTGAGCACCGTTGCGCCCATGGCATCACTGTATTTGGTGCCAAGCTGGAATATATGACCGACTTCAATACCGCGCTTGATTTCCAGTATCCCCCGACCGTCGGGGCTCGGATCACCTGCGACGACTTCACGGATATCAACAATGGTACCGGGTGAGCAATCTCTGTCCCAGTTGGCACCACGCAAATGAAAACCGTCTTTGTTGGCCCCGCAGACAAAATCACTCAGGTGGGCAGCACTGCGATCAGTAAACACCGGTATAGAAAGCTTAACTGGTCCCAGGGAACCGATGTTACAAGCCAGTGTGGTCAGCACTTGCTCAGGGCTGGCAAGGGTGAGTGGGCTGGCTACACCGGGTAGTTTTTCAGCTTTGATTTCATTCAGTGCGTGGTCGCCACGCAATATCAGGGCAATCAAATTGCCGTCATTTGTATCACTTGCTTCGTTCTGTTCAGCAACAACAATCAATGTTTTGACAGTGGCTTCGGCAGAGCAGTCTAAAAACTGACAAACCTCTTCAATGCTGTGCTGCCCCGGCGTGGCGATCTCTTCCATTGCCTGAGTTGGCTCGGGTCGTGGGCCAGTGGGGGCCAGGGCCTCGGCTTTTTCGACATTGGCGGCGTAATCACTTTCTGTTGAGAAAGCGATGGCGTCTTCTCCCGATTCAGCAAGGACGTGGAATTCGTGGGAGTGGTTACCACCAATACTACCTGTGTCGGCTAGTACTGGTCTGAAATCCAGGCCTAGTCGTTCGAATATTCGGCTGTAGGTGGCATGCATGACATCGTAAGTTTCCTGGAGACTTTCGGCATCAAGATGAAAAGAATAGGCATCCTTCATTATAAATTCCCGGGCTCTCATAATGCCGAAGCGGGGGCGAATCTCATCTCTAAACTTGGTCTGGATTTGATAAAAATTAGCGGGCAATTGTTTGTAACTACGGATTTCATTACGGATTAAGTCGGTAATAATTTCTTCATGAGTTGGCCCGAGACAAAATGACCGCTGATGACGGTCGTTGATGCGCAGCAACTCTGGGCCGTATTCCTCCCACCGATGTGACTCCTGCCAAAGCTCCGCCGGTTGTACTACCGGCATCATGACTTCCTGGGCATTGGCACGGTTCATCTCTTCGCGAATAATCGTTTCTACCTTGCGCAGCACTCTGAGGCCCAGAGGCAACCAGGTGTACAAACCGGAAGCTAGTTTTCTAATCATCCCGGCACGAATCATTAGTTGATGGCTGATGACTTCGGTATCGGCAGGTGTTTCTTTTTGAGTAGCGAGAAGGAGCTGGCTGGCGCGCATATAAATAATTCCACTAGCGGATGTTTGGGCTTATGCTGGCGGCTAGTTTAAGGCGCTGGGCCCGATGGGTATAGGGTTAATAGACAAATGCTGGTGGATAAGTGGACAGATGGGGAGCTTGACAGGTGTTCGAGTTGGATAGCAGATTAGACGATGATACCCACTTCATAGGTGAATGGCCGTTGTCGGTAGTGTTACTGCATCGGGATAGTGCTTTTCCCTGGTGTATTTTGGTGCCGAGACGGGAAGGCACGACCGAGGTTTACCAGCTCAATGATCTAGATCAGCAGGCACTATTAGAGGAGTCACGCCTGTTGAGTCGGGTAATGACCACTGTTTTTGCCCCCGATAAAATGAATATTGCGGCTTTGGGTAACGTGGTCAAGCAGTTGCACATTCATCATATTGCCAGATATGTCGATGATGCCGCGTGGCCAGACCCAGTGTGGGGAGCGGCACCTGAAAAACATTATGAGGAGAGCAAATTAAGGGAGCGTGTCAGGATTTTACGGAGCGAGCTTGACGATGCCCGAGGTTTTATCTGACATTTCCGCAGAACCATATCCTCTGAGCAGAACCATATCCTCTGAGCAGAGCCATGTCCGGAAACTAAAAAAACCCTGGATATCAGGGCTTTTTTAGCAACTCCAATGCTGGTATTACCTTGCACAGATAGTTTTGAGCTGGCCTTAGAGGGCCATATCTTTCAGGCGTTTTAAAGCTGTGATGCGGACACCGGTGCTGGCTGGGCGGGCCTTGAAAGTGGTTTCCTCGCCGGTAAAGGGGTTGATACCTTTGCGGGCTTTTCGTGCTGGTTTTTTGACGGTTTTGACCTTTAGTAAGCCCGGTAGAGAGAATTCGCCAACGGCACGTTTCTTAATATGTCTCTCAATAACAACATTAAGTTCTTCAAGCACAGAATTAACCTGACTTTTGTTTAAGCCGGTATTCTCAGCTAGTTCATTAATGATTTGTGCTTTGGTATAGCGTTCCTTAACGGCGGTGATCTTTCGGGTGGGAGCGGCTTTAGCTGCTGACTTCCTGGCCGGAGCTTTTTTGGCCGGAGCTTTCTTTGTCTTCGGTTTTTTAGCTGCCATATTGGCTTCCTCTTAAACGTTGTGATGATTTTAACTGCTAATTTACGAGCCTGGAAACCATCTCTAAACGTCAAGATAATGATCCCTCTAACCCTGACGCCCTGTATATAGTATCCGCAAACAGCTCGCAAGCGTATTCTGGAAAAAACCTGTTTTTTTAGTAAAAACGAATTTATTTGATGATTAAGTTCATGGTTGGGCAGGGGCGAGTTTACTATGCAATTGTCTAGCTGCAATTGTTGGGTGAAGTCATGAACTAAATTTTAGGCTTTCTATGTACTGGGGTATAATGCGCGCCGCTTTTGAACCGACTGACAATTTTGGCTCATCACATATGGGCCGTTTGGAGAATCACCTGCTATGCCTATTTATGAATATCTTTGCCATGCCTGTGGTTACGAGTTAGAGCTTATTCAAAAGCTCTCAGATGATCTTTTGAAGGTTTGTCCCGAGTGTGAGAAACCGAAACTTAAGAAAAAAGTCAGCGCCAGTGCTTTTCGACTCAGTGGCAGCGGCTGGTACGAAACTGATTTCAAAACCGGGGACAGGAAAAACCTGAGTGGTGACAGGCAGGCGAAACCTGAAGGCGGTGAGAAGAGTAGCCCTTCTGATGGTGGTTCTGGTTCTAATGAAAGCACCAAGAAGGACGGTGATAGCAAAAAAGCTGAGGCTAAAAAAGTCGAGAACAAAAGCGCTAGCTCCGACAAAAAAAGCAAGCCAGTGGCTTCTGGTCCGAGCTGAAGACCAGAACTGACATGATTAAGTCTTTGAATTGGGGACAATATGAATATGCGGTCTAGTTATTGTGGGCTTGTGAGATCTTCTCATATCGATAATGAGATCACCCTCTGTGGATGGGTGGATCGGCGCAGAGATCACGGTGGAGTTATCTTTATCGATCTACGCGACCGAGAAGGCATCATACAGGTTGTGTTTGATCCTGATGCTGGAGAGCATTTTAATACTGCCGATAGCGTTCGTAGTGAATATGTATTGCGGGTTACTGGACGCGTGCGGGCGCGGACCGAGGCGACCATCAATCCCGAGATGAAAACTGGAGAGATTGAGGTCTATGCTACGGCCGTAGAAATCTTGAATGCGTCAGCGACACCACCTTTTCAACTCGATGAGCATACTAAGGTTGGCGAGGACGTGCGCCTGACATATCGTTATCTCGATTTGCGGCGGCCGGATATGCAGAATAACCTGTATTTTCGCTCCAGAGTCACCTCAATTATTCGTAACTACCTCGACGATGGTGGCTTTCTCGATATCGAAACGCCGATATTGAACCGTGCTACACCGGAAGGTGCGCGGGATTACCTGGTGCCGAGCCGAACTCATGGTGGTAAATTTTTCGCATTGCCTCAGTCGCCGCAACTTTTTAAGCAACTATTAATGGTTTCCGGCTTTGATCGTTATTACCAAATCGCCAAGTGCTTTCGGGATGAAGATCTTCGTGCTGACCGCCAGCCTGAATTTACTCAGATCGATATCGAAGCCTCATTTATTTCCGAACAGGAAATTATGACGATCACCGAGAACATGGTACGCGAGCTTTTTAATTCATTGATGGATGTCGATCTGGGTAATTTCCCGGTAATGACTCATGCCGAAGCCATACAGCGCTATGGTAGCGATAAGCCGGATTTACGAATCCCTCTTGAGCTGGTCGATGTCAAAGATTTAATGCTGGAGGTGGATTTTAAAGTCTTCTCCGGCCCGGCCAAGGATCCCGTTGGCCGTGTTACTGCCTTGAAAGTGCCCGGCGGCAATGAACTAACGCGTAAGCAGATTGATGGTTATACGAAGTTTGTCGGCATCTACGGCGCTCGTGGACTGGCCTATATAAAGGTTAATGATAAAAGCGATGTTGAAGACGGTCTGCAATCACCCATCGTCAAGTTTTTACCCCCCGAGATTCGTCAGCAACTGCTTGATCGACTCGAAGCCGAAAACGGTGATTTGATTTTCTTTGGTGCCGACAGCGGTAAAGTTGTGTCCGAGGCCATGGGTGCCCTGCGTTGCAAGCTGGGCGAAGATCTTAATCTGTACACCTGTCGATGGGCCCCGCTGTGGGTAGTCGACTTTCCTATGTTTGAGAAAGCGAGTAATGGCCAGTGGACATCACTGCATCATCCCTTTACCCAGCCAGTCTGTTCGGCAGAAGAGTTACTCTCCGATCCGAGTGCCGCTTTGTCCCAGGCCTACGACATGGTTTTGAATGGTACGGAGCTGGGGGGTGGCTCGATACGCATTCACCAGCAGCCTGTTCAAAAAGCAGTGTTTGAAATCTTGTCCATTGATGAGGCTGAGCAGCGGGAGAAGTTTGGTTTCTTGCTCGATGCGCTCAGCTACGGGTGTCCACCTCACGGAGGTTTAGCTTTTGGGCTTGACCGTATTGTGATGCTGATGGTTGAGGCGGAATCTATCCGCGATGTTATCGCCTTCCCGAAAACCCAGTCGGCCCAGTGTTTAATGACCGATGCTCCAGGCGCGGTAGCCAATGATCAATTGCGGGAGCTAAATATTCGTCTGCGTGAGCCAGTCGTTGAACAAAAAACCAGCGGATGATATAGAGCTTAAGATCGAATGACGAACAAAGATTGAGAGGCAGGTATGGCAGGTCACAGTAAGTGGGCAAATATCAAACATCGCAAAGCTGCCCAGGATGCCAAGCGTGGTAAGGCTTTTACCAAGCTAATACGAGAATTAGTCGTTGCTGCAAAAATGGGTGGTGGTAACCCCGAAGACAATCCGCGCCTGCGCGCAGCTGTTGATAAATGTCTCAGCGCAAATATGAAGAGAGACACCATTGACAAAGCCATCCAGCGCGGTGTGGGTGATGCCGATGGTGAAAATTATGAAGAAATCACCTACGAAGGCTACGGCGTCAATGGTGTTGCGGTATTGGTCGAATGCTTGAGTGATAATCGTAATCGCACAGTTTCCGACGTGCGCCATGGCTTTACCAAACGCGGTGGTAATTTGGGGACTGACGGCTCAGTGGCCTACCTGTTTACCCGCACGGGGCAAATCAGTTATCCACCGGGTAGTGATGAAGACCAGATTATGGAAGCGGCCCTTGAAGCGGGCGCTGAAGACGTCGTTACCAACGAAGACGGTTCCATTGATGTGCTGACCGCCTGGGAGGATTTTCTTAGCGCTAAAGATGCGCTTGTCGCAGCAGGGCTTGAGCCAGAATCCGCAGAAGTGACTATGGTCGCTTCCACTACTGTGGAGCTGGACAAAGACGGTGCTGAGAAAATTATGGCTCTGGTAGACAGCATGGAAGATTTGGACGATGTGCAAAATGTCTACACCAATGCCGAAATTTCCGATGCCGTGCTAGCGGAGTTTGATTAGGTTTATGTTTTACAGCTGACGGATTCGCCCGTCATTCACGAATACGCCGTCTTATAGCGATGTATGTTTTATCCCGCCATTATCCTTCTAACGAGTAGTCATAGGAGTAATATCGATGAAAGTCATCAAGAAAACCGCAGAATATACCGTTTACCAAAAGCGATCCGGCCGATACGCAGTAACTGGCGCTGACGGTAAAGTCATTAATGGAGACGGCAAGGTTGCCATTTTGTCAGCCGAAGATCTGATTAAAGCGCCTGCCTCAAAAGCGCCTGAGGTCGAGGAAGTAAGTGCCGAAGCTGTGGAGACTGAGGCGCAAATAGAGGCAACCCCTGAACCAGAAGCGCCAGCTGAAAAAGAGTCGGAGTCAGAAGTTGAGGGGACGGCTGAACAGACTGACAAAGAAGCCTAGTGTCCGCGCCTATATTGGGCTGGGTATTAGAGGGCGGCTTATGTCGCCCTTTTTGTACGTCATTTCTTTGTACACAAGCTTTGTCGATGGTTTTTTGTATATGGACAAGTCGTATTAAATGCCTTGCGTTGTTGTTATCTGTTGGTAATCTGCCAGGCATTGATTAACCTGCTGAGCAAATACTCGGGGCTACAATGAATTCATGACACGCTATCTATCGCGGTAAAGCCATGACACAAATACTTGGTATAGACCCTGGATCTCGCAAGACGGGCTTCGGCATCATTGATACCGAGGGAACGGTAACGGCCTATATTACCAGCGGCATTATTCGTCTACCGGAGGGCGAGTTGCCGACGCGCCTGAAGGTAATTTTCGATAGTATTGGTGAGTTGATCGGGCAATATCAACCAGAACTAATGGCTGTTGAGGAAGTGTTTTTTGCTCGAGATCCACGGGCGGCACTCCGCTTGGGTCAGGCTCGCGGCGCTGCAATTGTTGCTGGTGTTAATGCCGGCCTGCAAGTGGCTGAATATAGTGCTCGAACCGTCAAACAAGCGGTAGTGGGAACTGGTTCGGCGACTAAAGATCAGGTTCAGCATATGGTGATGCGCCTGTTGCGTTTGCCAGCGGCTCCCGCAGAAGACGCCGCCGATGCTTTAGCGGTGGCTATCTGTCATGCGCACAGTTTGACCAGGCATCCCGATTTAACTGAGTCTAAAAATTACTCTCGTGGCCGTAGAAAGTAACGAAACTACACTGCCGATAAAATGGCAACTATGCGGGATCTAAAGGTGTAGAATTTAAAGACATTGAAGATAGTCAATAATGGAACAGTTATCGTTACCCCTAAGGTAGTTACCTATGATTGGTCGGATTCGCGGCACCTTGCTGGAAAAACAGGCCCCTCATTTATTGATCGATGTCCAGGGCATTGGCTATGAAGTACAGGTGTCACTCAATACCTTTTTTAATTTGCCGGATCTGAATCAGCCACTCAGCCTCCACACCCATTTGGTAGTTAGAGAAGATGCGCAACTGCTTTACGGGTTTAGTGACGATAGCGAGCGACACCTATTTAGAGAGCTAATCAGGATTAGTGGTGTGGGTCCAAAATTAGCCCTGGCGATTTTGTCTGGTATGAGTGCACAGGAATTTGTCAGCTGTGTGCGTAATAGCGACAGTGCGACTTTGGTGCGCTTGCCGGGTGTCGGTAAGAAAACCGCAGAGCGATTGCTCGTCGAAATGCGTGATCGCCTCGATAACTGGCATGGAGCCGCTGATGCTGGGAGAGCTGTCTCTGAACAGGTGACAGGCAAAGCTGGCATTCTTGAGGCTGAATATGCCTTGATATCCCTGGGCTATAAACCTCAGGAGGCCACGCGCATGGTAGCTGCGCATATTGTTAAAGGAGATGATACGCCGCCCAGCGAAGAATTGATTCGGCAGGCCCTGAAAAGTGTAGTGAAAAATTAACGCCGTACCGCTATTCTAGCGATCAGTTTAACGATTTTGAGTCTATAAACCAGGTGGTACCCCTCGCGATCTGAATGATTGCGAGCTAAGCCAGGCCCCATGCTGGCCAGCCACCTAAATAGAGGTGCCACTGGAAACCATGATAGAAGCTGATCGCCTGGTAGCTGCGACCCTTACCGAGGCCAAAGAGGGTTTAGATGAGGCGCGTTTAGACAAAGCTATTCGCCCCACCAGTCTGGCTGACTATGTTGGTCAGACTGCCATGTGTGAGCAGATGGATATTTTTATTCAGGCGGCGCGTAAGCGTAGCGAAGCACTGGATCATACCCTTGTCTTCGGCCCTCCTGGGCTGGGTAAAACCACCATCGCTCATATTATTGCTAATGAGATGGGTGTCGGTTTGAAAACTACGTCAGGGCCGGTCCTTGAAAAAGCCGGTGATCTAGCGGCTTTAATGACAAACCTCGAACATAACGACGTATTATTTATCGATGAGATTCACCGCTTGAGTCCGGTAGTGGAGGAAATTCTTTACCCGGCCATGGAAGACTTTCAGCTCGATATTATGATCGGCGAAGGACCGGCGGCGCGCTCCATTAAACTAGATTTGCCGCCTTTTACCCTGGTCGGGGCAACCACTCGGGCAGGTTTGTTGACCTCGCCGCTGCGGGATCGCTTTGGCATTGTCCAACGCCTTGAGTTTTACTCTATAGAGGAGCTGACTGCGATTATCAGTCGTGCCGGGGCGATATTTGATGTGCCCATTGAAGCCCAGGGCGCTATAGAAATAGCGCGCCGCTCACGGGGTACGCCACGTATTGCTAATCGACTGCTTCGACGAGTCAGGGATTACGCTGAGGTTAAGGCCTCTGGTAATATCTCCGCCGAAATTGCTGATAAGGCCTTAAATATGCTCAATGTCGATAGTCTGGGTTTTGATCAAATGGATCGGCGCCTGTTAATGACGATTATTGAAAAGTTTGAGGGTGGCCCGGTAGGTGCCGACAGCATTGCCGCTGCCATCAGCGAAGAGCGAGGTACGGTCGAAGATGTGGTCGAGCCATTTTTGATTCAGCAGGGTTATTTGATGCGTACTTCCCGGGGGCGAGTAGTCACCAGTCAGGCATACGAACATTTTGGTCTAAGCATGCCGAAAAGCCACGCCGAGCAGCAGGACCTGCTAAAAAGTTGATCTTACTAATGGTGTTTAAACTAAAATTGAACATGAAAGGGAAACAGCAAGCATCGTGAGTAAGGAGTTCAGGCTGCCGATCAGGGTGTATATCGAAGACACCGACGCTCAGGGTATCGTTTATTACGTTAATTACCTCAAATATATGGAGCGTGCTCGCTCCGACTGGTTGCGCAGCTACGGTTTTGCTAGCCCTGCATTTTGGGGTGATAACAAGATTTTTGTCGTCCATTCCCTGACCGCAGATTACAAAAAGCCCGCCAGGCTGGACGACCAAATCGTCGTTACCGCTCAGGGCTCTGGTCATGGCCGGGCTTATTTCACAGTGGCACAAAATGTTTTCCGAGATGAGGAACTACTCTGCACCGGGCATATCAAAGTCGCTTGTGTAAATCAGCGGACCAATCGGCCAGTAGCCATGCCCAAAGAACTACTGGAAAAAGTTTTTAGCCAGAATATAGTTTAATTAGTTTATAGACGAACGTAGTCGCTTTATTAAAAAAGAGCTTTATTAGCAAACCCGAACAGGAGTATTTGGTGACTGAACAACTATCTTTGTGGGCATTGGTCGTCGGTGCCACGGTACCGGTACAGCTGGTGATGTTGATACTTCTGGCTGCATCCGTTGTTTCCTGGGTGATGATCGTCCAGCGAGGTCTGTATATTCGGCAAACCCGGATTGACTTAAGGGAGTTTGAAGGCACCTTTTGGTCCGGTGTGGATCTCAATGAGTTGTTTCGGAGCGGAAATAACCGGCTAAATAAGGACAATATGGCTGATGGGGTAGAAAACCTGTTTCGCGCTGGTTTTCGTGAGTTTAACCGTCTCTCTCAGGGACGGGGGACGGACCCAGATGCGGTAATGGAAGGCGTCGAGCGAGCCATGCGAGTAGCTCTGTCCAGGGAAGAAGAAAAGCTTAACAGGCATCTGCCATTCCTGGCCAGCGTTGCCTCTGTGAGTCCTTATATCGGCCTGTTTGGCACCGTTTGGGGTATTAAACTCCTCCTTTCTGTGGCCTGGCGAATGTTCGGCGAAGGCGGCTCTCTGCAACCGTAGCGCCGGGTATTTCTGAAGCGCTGATCGCTACCGCCGTGGGGCTATTCGCGGCTATTCCGGCGGTACTTGCCTACAACCGTTTCTCGGCTAATGCTGATGTGCTATATAACGCCTACGAAACGTTTTCTGATGAGTTCTCCAGCGTCTTGCATCGCCGGGTACACAGTAATTAATTATGGC
>CALODO010000022.1:0-7350 GCA_942492235.1 uncultured Gammaproteobacteria bacterium | reverse complement strand
GGACATCGTATTCTGAGATACTAATCATGCAGTGGTAGCGGAAAATATTAGGATCAGTATCTTTGGGAATGATGATAGTGCAATCTGGATTTCTTCCGATGATACATGACATGGCATGTTCGATAACAAAACGTTGCCCTTCATATTTCCACTGGTGATTTCGATAGTTACCTGCATAATGAAAACATCCCAATTGATTAACTACAACATCAAACATATATAATTATACAACTTACGAATATATGAAACAACCTTGTTTGAGTGTAAGAGTTACAAAAGAAGATTGAAACAAAACGCTACAACTCAAGACGCTGACCAAAATACGGACGCTGCAAATAGGTTGTGCACCGGGTGAACAATAATGCAGGGAACAACGAAGCGTGCGCAATCCGCAGATATTGGATATAACTTCCTAACATGAACAACGGCAATAACTTATATAAATCAAAATGCATCGCAGAAAAAAGTGCCGAAGTAATGACGATTGAAATCAGGATAGGAACGAAGATCCTCAAGCGAGATGAAGCTGGATTGTCACTTTGAAAGGAAAGCTGATGGCCGTGAACACACTCAGTTTTAGCAGGGCCCGGCGGCTATGGTTTAATGGCCTGGTGACTCGGCAGGGACAGTCGTCGGGTGAACAGTTTTTCATTGTTAGGGTTTGCCTATCCTTATTCCTGACTAAGGGGTTATGCTTGCACAAATATAAACCCAATACCAAGGCGAACAGCTAATGATCAGGATAATAACGGAAAGAGAAGTCCCTTGAAGAGCAATTTTGTAGAATCAATTTTCGAGCGCCGAACTACAGTACTAAAGCGATATTTTATGAACTTACGCATACTGCTTGTTAGCCTGGCCTGTTTGTCACCGCTTGTTTGGGCTTCTTCAGAAGACATATCCGATAGCACAAGTAGCGATGTTATCGCTGCCGATCAGAGACTACCGCTCAGGCTTAATGAAATCATTATCCAGGCGTCGCGTACTGCCCAAATTTCTTCCCTGTGGCCGGGTTCGGCCTATTCGCTAACTAGTGACGAATTAGGCATGATCAAGCATCGGCACATTGCCGAATCTCTGGTACGCGCCCCCGGCGTCTGGGTCAGTCGCGGCAATGGCCAGGAACATCTCACCGCGATTCGCTCGCCTGTATTAACCGGTGCCGGTGCCTGTGGTGCCTTTTTGATGGCGGAAGATAATATTCCCCTGCGCGCTGCAGGTTTCTGTAATGTCAATCAGTTGTTTGAATCCACCAGTGAGCTGGCTGACGGCATCGAGGTCTTATCGGGGCCGCAGTCCGTACTCTATGGCACCAATGCCCTGCACGGGGTGATCAATGTACTGAGCCCTGTGCCGGACCGAACCCGCAGGAGCACAATCAGCATAGCGACCGGTAGCCATGATTACTATCGAACAACGTGGCGACAAAACGGTGGAGTAAATGATCATGACTGGTCAGCTGCATTTAGTGGCGTTCACGATGGCGGCTACAAAGACAGGGCGGGTTTCGATCAACAAAAGCTTAAACTCAGCCATCGGACCCAGGTCGACGTTGATCGCGGCGATTTATTCATTACGACTACGGCCGCCTTTAGCAATCTGAATCAGGAAACCGCTGGTTTTATCAGCGGTGATGACGCTTACCAGGACGGCCATCGTAAAAAGGAAAACCCCAACCCCGAGGCCTATCGGGATGCTAGCTCACAGCGAGTCAATGTGAAATTCGAATACATACAAAGCGAAGCCACTAGCTGGACGTTCACACCCTATTTGCGCAATACCCGTATGGAATTTTTAATGCATTTTCTGCCCTGGCAGCCAGTGGAAAAAAACAGCCACACCAGTGCGGGATGGCAGGCCGCTTTCCATCACCAATTTAATGATCGATGGACGATTCATAGCGGTCTGGATGGCGAATATACCCAGGGTAAACTCGAAGAAACCCAGCTTGGCAGCTTCAGCCCCTCAATACCTGCAGGGGACCATTACGATTACGAGGTCGACGCCCAGGTCATTTCGCCTTTCGCCTTATTACAATGGCAGGCGACTTCGGCATTGAGCGTATCGGCCGGTCTGCGTTATGAATGGCTCAGCTATGACTACGAAAATAAAGCTTCAGGTGGTTTGCCCGCAAGTAATGGCCCATGCGCGGTCGGCGTGGACTGCCGCTTTTCCAACCCGGATGATCGAACCGACCACTTCAATAATGCGTCGTGGCAACTAGGTGGGGTTTATGAATTGTCTCCCTGGTTAAATGTTTTTAGCAATGTGTCGAGGGCTTATCGAGCGCCACAAACCACCGAGTTATATCGCCTCCAGGAAGGCCAGCTCAGTGCTGATCTCGAAGAAGAAACGCTCGATAGCATAGAAATTGGTCTGCGCGGTGACTTACGTGGCGATAGGCAGAACTGGCGCTACAGTCTCGCTGCCTACCGTATGAAAAAAGACGATGTGATTTTTCAGGATACCGATCGTCAAAATATCAGTGGTGCATCGACCAAACATACCGGCCTTGATCTCGCCCTGGCCTGGTCGAGCGATAGCCATTGGTTTGCCACACTGAATGCCAGCTACGCCAAACACTCCTACGACAGCAATATGGCCATTAGTAATGTCGATATCAGCGGCAATGACATCGACACCGCACCGCGATACATGGGCAGTATGCAGGCCGGTAAAGCATTCCAGCGCGCAGGCAGGGTCGAGTTAGAATGGGTCTATATGGGTAGCTATTACACCGATCCTGAGAATGAACACAGTTATCGTGGACACCGTTTATTAAACCTGCGTTGGCAATGGCAAGCCACACCCGACTGGCAATTTGCCCTCCGTATTAACAATATGCTCGATGAAGACTATGCTGACCGAGCAGATTTTGGTTTTGGCCAGTACAGATATTTTGTCGGCGAGGCCCGTACCGGGTTTATTGAAATAACACGGCACTTATAAATGCGTAATTATGTTGTAAGCGTTAAATAAGGTGGGAGCAAGCCAAGATGAAAAAACTAAAAAATGAAAAGGAGCTCTTAAAAAAGGCCATCGACGAAGGCGTTAAATATGGCGAGAAACGAGGAGTAGTTGAATTTGAAGCCACTGACTCAGCCAATGAAAAAGTTGAATATATCTACCGACTACTGGTTCATGATGCAGTGATTCAACCTATCCCCGAAGATCAAATATCCCAGAAAGCTATGCGGCACAAGCTAGCCATCTGGGCGTCAAAGCTCTCCTGACCTTCAATAATTATTAGTTGTGCAGCTATGGATACACTTGATGCAGTTGTTATCGGCGCCGGTTTTGGTGGTATGTATGCGCTACATAGTTTGCGCGAAAGCGGTCTCTCGGTAAAAGTTTATGATGCCGCTGGAGGCGTCGGCGGTACCTGGTGGTGGAATTGCTATCCCGGTGCACGGGTGGACTTTCCTGGTGGACCTTTTTACTGCTATACCTTTTCAGAAGATCTTATACAGGAATGGGATTGGCCCGAAACGCAGCCAGATCAACCTACTGTGCTGGCCTATCTTAACTATGTAGCAGACAAATTTGACCTGCGCCGAGATATTCAATTAGAAACCCGTGTCAATTCTGCCCAATATGACGAAAATGCACAACGCTGGACAATTGACACCAGCGCGGGTGAAAAAGTCAGCGCCCAGTTTCTTATTTGCGCACTGGGCACCTTGTCGCAAGCTAACATGCCTGAAATCCCCGGTGTCCAGAGCTTCACCGGGGAGTGTTATCACACCGGTCACTGGCCTCATGATAAGGTCGAGTTTTCGGGTAAGCGAATCGGCATAATCGGTACAGGGTCTTCTGGTATTCAGGCCATTCCAGTGATTGCCGAGGAGGCTGAGCATCTCACGGTTTTTCAACGTACCCCGCAATTCAGCATTCCTGCGGGTAATGGGCCGCTGGATCCAGCGTTAGTGCACGCAGCGCGAGAAGACTGGCCTGCGATGCGTGCTCAAATGATGAAGTCACCCATGGGCTCACCCTATCCTGCATCAAAGCTCGCATCGCGAGACCACACCCCCGAGCAACGTCAGGCGATGTTTGAAAAGCACTGGAGCAAAGGCAGCCTGAGCATGTTGTTTGAAACTTACTACGACATCCTGACCAATAAAGACACCAACGCTGAGCTGGCAGAGTTCATGCGCGAAAAGATTCACGACATTGTCGATGATCCCGCTGTGGTCGAAAAACTGATGCCTGATTACTATCTCGGTACGAAAAGACAGGTTCTCGACGACGGTTATTACGCCACCTTTAATCGCGCCAACGTCACGCTGGTAGACCTGCGCGAAAGTGCTATCGATACCATCATCCCGACAGGCATATGCACGGCAGACGGCAAAGCGCATGCACTGGATATGCTGATTTTCGCCACCGGTTACGATGCCATCACCGGCGCCTTTGAAGGCCTCAATCCCAGAGGCAGGGGCGGCATAAGTCTTAAAGAAAAATGGGCCGAGCGCTTCAGTACCTATCTTGGTATGACCATCCCCGAGTTTCCCAATCTGTTTATGATTCACGGTCCAGAGTCGCCATCGATTCTGTTTAACATGCCTTTGGGGGCAGAGTTGCAATCGGACTGGATCAGAGATTGCATACATTATTTGCGTGAACACGGTCAGGGAGCGATAGAGCCAACCGTCGCAGCGGAAACTGCCTGGGGTCAGGAAGTAGCTGACATTGCTGGGCATACCATGTTTTCAGACAATACAGATTCGTGGTACGCCGGCGCCAATATTCCCGGTAAACATCGCCAGTTTGCTGTTTATCTGGGTGGGGCAAATTTTTATCGGCGTTTAGCTGATGTAGCTGAGAAAAATTATGAAGGGTTTGTCGCGGAAGATCAGAAGGTGGTGGCAAAATAGCCCCAGCCTCCGAGGCATGCCATTTGATTAATAAAACCGATCTTCCAGCGGCAGGACAACGACGACAATTGAGCTGGGTGAATGGCCGGTAACCACGATGTAGACTGCAAAATTGATGATATCGGCTCAATCAAATTGAAATCTGAGTTTGTTAAGGGGGATTGAAAATGGAAAATGACAGAGACATCGAAAAAACCTACACCATGACGCAGTTTGTGGCCAAGTTAAGGCGCCTCGCCGATGCTCTGGAAAACGGAGAACAATTCGAGATTCAAATTGCTGGCGAAAGAATCTATGTGCCGGTGCGTGCCCGCTACAATATTGAGCATGAGCGGAGCGATTCAGAAGAGGAAATCGAATTTCAGATAAAGTGGCGTACCTGATTTTCAAACACGGTAATAGCAATCAGCGGGTAAGGTGAATGAGTTTGGCCGGAATAAAATTTAACTGGCACTGTTTTTTGAGCGGATGTAAGCGTAAGGCCAAAGCCAGGTATATATGGCTCTCAGGCAGCGCACTAACTACGGTGGCCTTAACAGCTATGATGTTGCCGTTGACCAGTTATGGAGCCGTTGCTGCGGTAATAGATGAATCAATCATTGAAGGTAATATTAACGGCATTGACTATGTCAGCGTTCGTAATGAACCGCAGCACCGGCATGAATTCGAGAATGACAAAATAAGAATATACGATGTCCTCCTGCCACCGGACTACGTAGCACTTAATCATGCACATACCAAAGACACTATTTATGTAGCGATTCAGGGTGCCAGAGTCAACATCAATCCCCTGCTGGGTTCCGTACCGATACCGAGTGATCGTCCTATTCCAACTGGAATAGTGTTCTGGAATGAACACTCAAAGGAGCCCGTGATTCATGGTGTAACTAACACCGATACTCACGCGGCAAGGCTGGTGGGTGTAGAACTTAAATTTGATCAAACTGGGTTTACGCGCAAACCCTTAGCAGGAAGGGGTCTGACACTGAGAGATACCCATAAGAAAGTGCGTGTCTATAATCTCGAACTTGCAGCGGGAGAAACGACGGGTGCACTGGCCTTAAATTTTTCAGGGTTAGTGATCGCCCTCACAGAAGCCACCGTAGACTATGCTTCAGGCAAGGGCCCAGGCCAGGTGTACTCCTTCGAACCCGCGTCATGGACCTTGCTTGATGCGCCCGGCAAAGTGACTTTCGCTAATGCAGGGGTGTCCAGCTTAAAGGCTGTGATATATGAATTTCCTTAATGTACCCGGGCGGCCAGTTTTACCGGCTGTCCTGTGTTGGCATATTCCTGTTGTGTTAGTGGCAAAACCAACGCTAATACGTGAACAGACCGGCAAATCCTGTGCAGTTACAGAGTTAGCAATAGCTGATGTGCTGGCTGCAGATGCCGAGGCGTCGCCTGAGTAATGATTTTGAATCTTTCGCTCCGGCCCACAATGGTCATTCAAAAGTAAAGGTTGACGAGATGATTCAGCTCTTGCAGAACACTGACGCGTCTCTGGCAAAGAATGCTCAGAAGGGCTCCTCGGATGGCGATAGCGGCTACTTTAAAATTCTGGACGAGGTGGCACACAATCCGCATTTCTGGCTTGGACCAGAAGGTGGTGTACAAGCCGGATAATTGCCCGGAGAGCGACAATATGAACAAGCCTGTCTCGGCATGCCCAGGTTTAACAGGGCTTATGGTTTTAGTGCTGGCAATTTCGGAAAATTACGCCATATTGAAGGAACGATAATTAACTAGCCTCGAATAAATACAACCAAACTTAGGAGAACGACCGTGGGCACTTCACTTTACGATATCCCTCTCAACAAAATTGATGGCAGCAACGCGACATTTGGCGAACACCAGGGCCGGGTGGCTTTGATCGTTAATGTCGCGTCGAAATGTGGCCTGACACCCCAGTACGAAGGGTTGGAAAAACTCTACGAGAAATATAAAGACCAGAATTTTGTGGTACTAGGTTTTCCCTGTAACGATTTTGCAGAGCAGGAGCCGGGCACAGAGGCGGAAATTCAGGATTTTTGTACCGCCAGTTTCGGTGTCGAATTTCCTATGTACAGCAAGGTAAATATTAACAGCGAGCCTCGACACCCCCTCTACGCAAGGCTTATCGATGCTAAACCTAAGGCGAAAGCAGCTGAGGGTGGCAAACTGATGGATACTCTGGACAAAAATGGTTTGCTGCCGAAACATGATACCGACGTGACCTGGAATTTCGAGAAGTTCCTGGTCGGTCGTGACGGCAGGGTGTTGGGGCGCTTTGCCCCGGATATATCACCAGAAGATAGCGTCCTGGTAAGTGCCATTGAGGACGCACTCGCTGCTTAAGTCCCGGCCTGGAAGCAGATAGGCGATTACACAGAGGAGAGTACTGATGGCATTACAGGATATTAGTCCTATTAACGACCAGTTGGCCGATATTATCGTCCGCGCTAGCGACCCGTGGGTCGAATCCGAACCAGGC
>CALODO010000021.1:0-36370 GCA_942492235.1 uncultured Gammaproteobacteria bacterium | reverse complement strand
CCACCAATGCCAGAGTGAACATGCTGTCTACGACGATGCGTTGGCCGTGGATACTGTTTTCCTGGAAAACTCAGCATCAAGGTGCAGAGGAACTGCGTATTCATGGTCAGGCAGGTAAACAACGTCGATTACCTCGTACTCAGAGACTGTTCGAGTCTACCTCATGGATATAAACTTTGCCTCTACTTCAAAATCTTCAAAATATAACACCGCCATAATGGCCTCCTTAAAATTATGTTGTGAGTCATCGCTCTTCTTGTGTCGTTACTGCTGCTCTCGGTAACACCGTCAATTGGCGTCAGAATTCAGCACGTCAACCCACAGAATATGACCCACCACTGATTATATCGATACCTGGCGTATCACCTGTATCTAGCCCTTAACATCTATCTCTTTGTGTCTCTGATTAGGTTAGTACAATTTGTTCCGCCCTCCCGATAAATAATCCAGTCCCCACTCGCCACCTTCGCCAGGATAAAAGTCGTTATGAGCACGAGCACTCCCTTGTCACAGGCAACACCCAGCTTTGAAGAAGTCGTAAAAACTCGTAGGTCGGTACGGGGTTTTTTGCCGGAACCGGTTTCAAAAGAAGTCCTGCACAAAATTTTTACGCTTGCTCAACTGGCCCCATCTAACTGCAATATCCAGCCCTGGACAGTCAGTGTTGCCTCCGGCGAAAGCTGCGAACAGCTGCGCAATAAATTTATCGAAGCTGTACGGAGCGGCGTGCGACCCAATCCCGATCACGCACGGGTCGACAAGTTCGAAGGCGTTTACCGACAACGCCAGGTTGACACTGCTGTAGCTCTGTATGGCAATATGAATATCGCCCGAGATGATAACGACGGCCGCAGGCGAGCCTCCCTGAGAAACTTTGAATTTTTTGATGCCCCCCACGCTGCGTTTATTTCCATGCCGAAGATATTTAATGAATCCGTGGCAGTGGATGTCGGCATGTACGCACAAAATTTGATGCTTGCCATGACCGCCCACGGCATCGGCTCATGCGCTCAGGCCAGTGTCAGCCGTTACCCGGGTATTATTCGAGAACACTTCGGTCTCGACGACTCACTCGGTGTCTTGATGGGGATTTCTTTTGGCTACGAAGACCCTTCCGTACCGGCCAATAAAACCATTGTGCCCCGTGCGAATATCGAAGATGAGGTGATATTCCTAGATTAGACACAGTAACCTGTACCCACTAAGGCGCACCCAATAGTATTGCCCCCCGTCCTTAGTTCAGGGGCTGTAAGAATATTTGTCAAAAACTTGTTTACCGAGTTTTCGGAGCATTCTTGAGAGTCCCTGGCTTGAGGGTCCCTGGCGGTTGCGAAAACACCATTCTCGCTGCTGCTGTCCCAGATGTCGGCACTGGCCTGCCTGCTAGACTCGTGACTTTCGGCCTTATCGTAGTAATAAAAAATACTGTAGTGGTCCGTAATAATTGCGAGACGCCCCTGTTCAGGATAATTGATAATTCGGGTCAACAATCCGAACGGTTGAGCACTTTTTATTCAGCTTTTTATTAACCCATTATCGCTCTGGTTCGTATCGCTCGGGCTCGCTGTCACTTTCAAACAGCCAGTTGCTGTTCTCGAAAATCCAGCATGCGCTGCAATGGAATCATCGCACGCCTACCTAACTCGGGATCGACACTGACATCATTGCTACCGTTCTCCAGGGATTCCATCATGTTTTTGAGGTGATTCATTGCCATCCAGGGACAATTGGCGCAGCTTCGGCAGGTAGCGCCATGACCGGCAGTCGGTGCAATAATCAACTCCTTGTCGGGGGCCATCTGCTGCATTTTGTAGAAGATACCTTCATCGGTGGCGACAACGATTTGCTTATTGGGCAGCGTTCGAGCTGCTTCAATCAATTGCGATGTCGAACCCACTGCATCAGCCATTGCTATAACGGCCTCCGGAGATTCGGGGTGTACTAAAATAGCGGCATCAGGATATATCTGCCTGATATCCATTAGGCCACGGGTTTTAAACTCTTCGTGAACCACACAACTCCCGTCCCACAGCAACATATCGGCACCAGTTTTCTGTTGCACGTAGTTACCAAGATGTTTGTCCGGCGCCCAGAGTATTTTATGACCTTCGCTATCGAGATAATCCACCACATCAAGGGCAATGCTAGATGTAACCACCCAGTCTGAACGAGCCTTTACGGCAGCTGAAGTATTAGCGTAAACGACTACAGTACGGTCAGGGTGCTGATCACAAAATGCAGCAAAATCATCTGCCGGACAGCCGATATCGAGAGAGCAGGTCGCTTCCAGAGTCGGCATCAACACGGTTTTTCCCGGGGTGAGAATTTTCGCGGTTTCACCCATAAACTTTACGCCCGCGACAATCAATGTGGACGCAGGGTGGTTTTTGCCAAAACGAGCCATCTCCAGAGAGTCAGAGACAATGCCGCCGGTTTCTTCGGCGAGGGCCTGGATTTCCGGGGCGGTATAGTAATGAGCGACTATAGCCGCGTCCCGCTCTATCAACAGAGCTTTTATCCGCGCTTTGTATCGTTCTCGCTGAGAGGCAGTTTCAGCAGGTTCGGCCTGGATTCGGTCAAGATGCTTTTCGACCATCTGACGAAGCTGGGGGTTTTCTGCGATCGTAAGACTTTGTGTTTCAGACATAATGACTTGGCGGTTAAAATCGGCCAAAGATTTTAGCACAGCCGCCGCAGACTAAATGCTTTCGCGGCCTTGATTATTAGTCCAATACTGAACCTGGGCCAGTCCCAGTTATGAAACAAATCACACTTTTCTATAACTGAAACTGAAACTAACCTAACCTAACCTAACCTAACCAGAATTCTAGGCATCGACTCGCGCAGTCGCTTTACCAGCAATAACGGGCTGATCATCCTGATTCACGGTTACAACATCCAGCTCGACGACCTGATGACCATCCTCTTCGTGGATATCAGTAACCGTCGCTTTTGCGATCAAATCATCCCCCGGCCAGACCTGGCGGGTAAAACGAGCGCTGTATTTCGTTAATCGTCCATCACCTACCCAGTTAGTCAACATTACGCCAGTCGCACCCATAGATAACATTCCGTGGGCGAAGACACCGGGATAACCGGCAATTTCTTTAGCGTAGCGCTCGTCAGTATGCAAAGGCATATAATCCCCCGATGCCCCGGCATATTGAACAATTTGGGTTCGCGACAGGTTTTCTGCCACCTGTTGTTGATGAGTATCACCGATTTTTAATTCACTGGCTTTAAGTGCCATCCTGTTCTCTCCCGAATGCTGTAATTCGATCTTATGCTGATTTATCGTATCTTCAATTTTGTTGGATACCGGTTTTAAACTGTGAGTTACACCCGATCCGGTATCAGTCCTGCGAAACCGCTTTACCGGTAGTAACACCAACCGATGTTGCCGTTACCACCAATTCACCACTTTGGTCACGGTATTCAGTGATCACTTCGCTAAAGGACATAGTGCCACCACGACGACCTTCTTTCTCCCAACTCTTACCACGTTTTGTGGTGACCGTCAGATCATCGCCAGGACGGATCGGCTTGTGATAAACATATTGTTGCTCGGCATGGAGCATGCGAGCACTGCTACCACCGCTATCTTTTTTCCCATCACCGTCGGCCTTCTTCTCTTTCGGTTTGAGACCAGTAGCTTCTTTACCTGAGCCAAACCACGGCTGGCCGATCACTGGACGTAGCGCAAACTTGGGATCGTACTGGGAACTGGCCTGTACAAAAGTAGGTGGCGCAATAACACTTCCTGGCTCCGTACGCCTGGCGTATTCGGCATCATGATAGATGGGATTATCGTCCCCTACTGAGCGGGCAAATAACATAATCTGGCTCGCATCGACTGGAAACTTGAACTCGGCCATTGGCTTCTCCTTTTGTGATTTAAGTCTCGGTTAAATAGTTTTGAATGTTCGTTTGTTAATGGACGCAATGAATATTGAGTGTGCCGCAGGATAAACCACGCCTGTGACGAATACTACAGCACTGGGTTTTCCCCGGTGGGACAGGAAGAATAGTCCCGCCACGCAGGTTTAACGCCAGGGCTCAACCAATATCTTGGCGTGTTTCTCGGGGTCGCCCAAATCCTTAAACGCATCGGCAACACCATCGAGTCCCACCTTGCCAGTGATCAATGGTCCAACATTGACTTTACCTTCGGCAATATTGTGCAAGACGCTGGCGAACTCCTCACCACCATAACCGAGCACAAACTGCAGATTAATTTCTTTACTGATAGCCCGATAAGGCATGAACTGATCCTCCTCCATGCACAGACCCACCACAACAATGCGGCAAGCTCTGGGTGCCCCAACAATCATCTGTTCAATAACACCAGGTACGCCAACGCACTCGAAATAAACCCCCTGTCGAGTCTTCGGGCCGGTATCAAACGGATTATTAGAATCCCCCGCGTTATCCACCAGGGCCATATCTGTCCAGGTTTGATAGGGCGAATTAACACCGGGATCGACGACCACATCTGCGCCCACCTGCTCAGCCAGCTTTCTGCGTGCCGGACTAAAATCAGCCGCAATTATCGGACCAACGCCTTTCATTTTGAGCGCGGTAATAACAGCCAGACCCACCGGGCCACAGCCAATCACCAGGGGCACCTCGTCACTTTGCAGGCGCGCCATTTCCACTGTGTGGTAACCCACCGCCATAGGCTCAGTAAGCGCAGCTAGATCCGTAGCTAACCCATTAGTGACGGGCAACAGCATAGATTCGAGTAAAACCATTTGCTCGCCGTAACCCCCAGGCGCATCATTGGAATAACCTACCGTCGCCAGCTTACCGCCGCGCATTAAAACAGGCATGGCGCATACTTTGGTACCTACAGCCAGCTTACCCGTGGTATCTGGCCCGTAATCCAGAATCTCTCCACAAAACTCATGCCCCATTACTACATCACGGCTCAGATCCATATCGAACAGTCCATCGGTTTCGCGAGACATTTCGACCATCTGATGCCCATGAATCAGGGTGTGTAAGTCCGACCCACAAATACCACAGGCCAGGGTTTTAACCAGGACCTCACCGCGCCCTGGTATTGGCGCTGACATATCGTCAACAACGATTTTTGAGTCTCGCATAATGGCTGCTTTCATGAGCACCCCTCCTGTTATTTTTATGGCAAAGTGCTTTGAACCGATGTTTTTCTCAGCGCTAAATTCAGAGGCTTTCAGTATAGGCTAAATATGCTCAGGTCAATTATTACTCGTCCATCAAACGGCGGCACAACAAAAACCCGACCGCAGTCGGGTTTTTGAAACCAGCACTTCAACTACTTAGCTAAGCGAGCGCAAAACCTGCTGTCAGCCCACCATCAGCAATAAATTCAGACCCAGTTGAGTAGGAACTATCGTCTGACAGAAGATAGGCTGCCAACGTGGCCATCTCTCGTGGCTGACCAATTCTGCCTAGAGGTACAGCGTTGAATACATTGTTTACATCATCAGTAACTATGCCAGCGTCAGTGACCATATTGGTCAAAACGCCGCCGGGATGAATAGAATTAACACGGATATTATCGCGTCCCAGCTCCATGGCTGCCACTTTGGTCATACCGCGTACCGCAAATTTACTGGCACAGTAGGCGATACCGCCGGGCATACCGCCCATCCCGGCTATTGATGAAATATTGACGATGGCTCCACCACCGGCAGCCTTCATCGGGCCTGCCACAGCTTTCATACCTAGAAACACGCCAAACTGGTTAATATTGACAACGTTCATATACTGTTCTGGTGTTATATCGTCAAACGCTGTGACACCAGCTATCGCGGCATTGTTCACCAGCCCGGTCAGCTTACCAAAGGTCGCTACGGTTTCTTCTACCGCCGAGTGCCAGGCATTTGGATCTGCGACGTCTAAGGCGATGGCGCGGGCCGAGTCACCGATATCAGCAGCGACCTGTTGTGCCTGTTCATGTAAGACATCACAAACCACCACTTCTGCGCCGCGCTCGGCAAATAATCTTGCTTCAGCTTCACCCTGTCCGCGAGCCGCCCCTGTAACCAGTATTACCTTGCCTTCTAAACTCGACATAATTATTCCTCTTAAGATTAATTTTATTGAAGGTCGATTTTTGCACTTACCGCTGTCGTCAGTCCAGTAATTTCCATTCGTTTATCATGTACTTCGACAACCTGTCCGAGTAGTCATCAAGGTAAACCAGATCAGTAAATTTGCTCGTTTCAATTATCTACTTGCGCAAACAGGCGAAAAACCCTCTAATTAGAAAGAGCATAAAATTACCAACGAGGGCAGACAGAATATACCGATAACTAATTCTGTTACCTGATTTGACTTTGATTCACCTCTGAATTTCGCATCACCGACAATTAAAAATTTTGTAACTATTCTAAAAAAATGGAGTGAAGTAATGACTGCAAGTGAAATTAGTATTGGTATTGATGTAGGCGGGACACACACCGACTTATGTGCGGTCCAGGGCACCAGCATAGTTCGCGCCAAAGCTCTTACCACTCATGACGACTATGCTGTAGGCATATTTAATGCCCTCACCAATGCGGCGAAGATTATTGATATTTCTGTCGATGACCTGCTATCAAAACATTGTCGAGCCTTCGTCAACGGCAACACCATCGTCACTAACTCCCTCACTGAGTTGAAAGGCGCGAAGGTCGGCGTGCTAGTGACCGGAGGCTTTTCAGACATATTACGTGTCGGTCGCGGTGCCCGTATGAATGTTCGCGACGATCACCTGCAGCGTAATCTACCTCGTCTGGTTCCTCAGGAACTTGTCTCTGAAATCGACGAACGTATCGATCGGGATGGCAAGATTATCGTCGCTCTCGATCATGCTCAGGTCGAAAAAGAAGTCCGTCGCCTGGTCGATCTGGGTGTTGACTGTATCGCTGTCTGCTTTCTCTGGAGCACGGCTAATGGTTCTCACGAGCAGGAAGCTGAAGAAATTATCATACGGGTGGCACCGGATATTTTTGTCACTCAATCTATCTCAGTGGCCTCAGTATTTCGTGAGTTTGAACGCTGGCAAACCGCTATTTTAAACTGCTATGTACAGCCCCCTGTAAAGGGCTTTGTTGAAACCATAGCCAAAGGCCTGCGGGCTCGCGGTTATAGTCGAGCTCTGGAATTTTTTAATGGCCTGGGTGGAGTCCTCACTGAAGAAGTCGTCAAACAGGTCCCCATTCAGTTATATAGCTCAGGGCCGGCTGGGGGTGCAGTCGGCTCTGCTGCATTAGCCAAACGCTACGGCCTAAACGAAGTACTGTGCGGAGATATGGGCGGTACCAGTTTTGATTCCATATTAATTCATAACCAACAACCCAAAGTCGTACAACGCTGCACTATTGGCCGTTTTGATACCGCGCTGAGCCTGCTCGATATCGACTCTATCGGCGCCGGTGGCGGCAGTATTATCCACCTCGATTCCCGAGGAATTCCTCAGGTCGGCCCACAAAGCGCCGGCTCCATGCCTGGTCCAGTCTGCTCAGGTCGGGGCGGCACAGAACCGACAGTCACTGACTGTATGGCGGTTATGGGTTTTATCGACCCCGACAACTACCTCGGAGGTGAATACGAACTAGACCTTGATGCCGCTAAAAATGCTCTCGAAGAAAAGGTCGGCAATGCCCTGGGCTGGGATGCTACCCGTACTGCTGCCGGTGCCTATTCGTTGGTGGTTGCCAATATGGCCAATGCGCTGAGGGAGCTTTCCGTCAGCCGTGGCCGTGATCCACGCAAGTGTACCTTTATCGCTTATGGCGGCGCACTGCCCGTGTTCAGCGCCTCGATGTGTCAGAAGCTGGGCATCACTGACATGATTATTCCCGGTCAAAGCTCGGCCTTCTCGGCTTACGGTTTACTTGAAGCCGATTACATTCGTCGGGAGTCAGCCACCATTGGCTGGCTGGTCGGCGAAGAAGATGGCTACGAGCATATGATTGCCACCCGTGATCGTCTGGAACAACTTATCCGCGACGATTTAACAGAAGCCGGTTTTAACGATGGCGACATGCAAATCACCTTCGGCGGTGACTTCCGATACGTAGGTCAGTTAGCCGAGATGAATATGGCTATGGCAAAAACTGATGTCGAGAAGAACCTCGGTGCAGGCATCAACCCAGTATTTGATGTCGCCTACGAGGAGGAATTTGGCCCAGGTACAGCGTGGACTGAATCCGACTTAATGCTGGTGAATTATGTGGTTACCGGCGTTGGACTCCGCCAAAAGCCCGACATTCAACCAGTTGATGCCCCTCCTTCCGATGCCTCCGGTGCCATTCTATCAACCCGACGCCTGTTTTTACCTGATGCACAGGAGTGGGCTGAAACACCTATTTATGACTCGGATAAACTAATCCCGGGCACTACTTTTGAAGGCCCAGGCGTTATCGACTGTAAAGACACGACAATTTATATTCCTCGTAACGCCACAGCCAAGCGCGATGAATACAACAACTTCCGCGTTTCGATTCGAGCCGACTAAATCTAACTCGAGACTGAGGATATCGGTGAACTTGAAGGCAGTCGGTCAACCAAAATACCGATCCGCTATGAGAGTTTACTTAATGAACACAATAAATTTCGCCTCGAAAATATCATGTTGAAAATGAGGCAGGGGAACCAGTATGACCACTCAGACAAAAACAAATACTGCAGTAAATAACATTCACACCCACAGCCCCAGCGATGAGTTTGATCCGATTACTGCCGAAGTGATTCGCTCGGCCTTTGACAATATCACCACAGAAATGAGCCTGGTCCTGCTCCGCACTTCAGGTTCACCGGTGCTCACCGAGTCTAAAGACTTTTCCACAGTACTCTTTGATGCCGATCTTAACCAGATTGGCAGCTCCGGCTATATCATTCTGCATATGGCCTCGTCTCGACGCGGGGTCGAGGCAGTGGCCAAAGCCCGTGTCCCTGACGATATTCATCCTGGTGACGCCTTTATCTGTAATGACCCCCACACCAGCGGCGCATTGCATCAGGGTGATGTGGGCATCGTCATGCCAATTTTTTATGCCGATGAACTGGTCGGCTGGACCTTTTCTAACGCCCACCTGATGGACATCGGCGGATCGGCCATCAGCGGCTTTGCCCCTGAAGCCCGTGACACTTTTTCAGAAGCCTTACGCTTTCCCGGTACCCGTGTCGCACATAACGCCGTCCTCGATGAAGAATGGGTCGCCTTTATGCGCAACAACGTCCGCGTACCACTGTCCTTCATCAGTGATTTACGCAGCCTCGTGGCAGCCTGTAATGTGGGCGGCGAACGTATGGGGAAGCTGATTGAGGAATATGGCAAAGAGACACTAAAAAAGTACACCAATTACAACATCGAACTGACCGAGAATGCGCTACGCGAACGTATTGCACGTTTACCGGACGGCACATACCAAACTTACGATTATGTCGAATACGATGGTTTTGGTGACGACAGCATCAATCCAGTGTTTTGCGAAATGACGGTATCAGGGGACCATCTTAAGTTTAAATTTTCAGGTTGCCCTCAGGTTGCAGCCTTTATCAATGCCGGGCTATCGGCATCTGAAGGCAGTTTAATCGCGCCAATTATGTGCCAACTGGCACCAGATATTCCCTTCAACGAAGGTTTCTGGAAATGTCTCGAACTCGACTTTGGAGAGGAAGGCAGCATTGTTAACCCTGTCGTCCCCGCACCGGTCACCAGCGGCCATGCCTCTACAGGAATGCGGGTTGGGCGTATGGTCCAGGAAGCCATTGCCACGGCCTGTGCTGCTTCTGACGACGAGGAGTTACGCAACCGGGTATCCGGCCAGTCATCCGGTGCAGTGACCCTGGGCATCTGGTTTGGTAGCGACAACAAGGGTAACCCATCCATGTTTATGCCCTTCGGCATGGCGGTTGGAATTGGGGGGGCAGGCCAAACGATTGGTGATGGCCAGGACTGCTACGGCATGCAATCTACCCTCGCCATTAAATGGGCCGATATCGAAGTCCAGGAGCTGGACTCTCCAGTCCTGATGCTATGGCGAAGAATGCGGGCTAACGCTGGCGGTGCCGGTGTGTCACGAGGCGGGTTAGCTATCGACGAAGCCTTTACACTTTACGGTGCTGATAACTTTGTCGGCATGAACTTTCAAAGTGGCTCAGAATTTCCCGCCCGAGGCATCGCTGGCGGCATGCCCGGCGGCTCCGGGAAAGCCTGGTTAATACGCGATGGTAAAGTTGAGCAGCTTCTGGCCGACGGTAAACTGCCGAAATCAGCAGAGTTGGTCGATGGCGTCATAGATGAATCGCTGCGAGGTTGCCAAACTAATATCCCCTTTGCCAAAGGCGACGTCTTTAGAGGCTTCGGCGGTGGCGGTGGCGGCCTGGGTGACCCCTTCCTCCGCGACCCAGCTCTGGTCGAACAGGATCTTATCGATAAGGCCATTTCGCCACATGCCGCTGAACAACTCTACGGCGCGGTAATTAGTGACGATGGGACCAGGGTAGACGTCAACGCTACCTGGGCAAAACGTAATGCACTGCGCTCGGAGCGAGTCGCATCTGCTACTGTCGCCCTTGATAAACTACCCAGGGAAACGGCCCGCTCAGATGTCCACCGCGAAAACGGCAACTGGTTATGCAGTCACTGTGAAAAACCGCTCTCCAGTACCAGCGAAAACTGGACCGCAGGCACCCATGTTGAGGAACGTGATCTGGCTACGGTCTTCGAAGCATCGGACACCCCAATTAAACGCCGCACTAACAACCCCGTTACTCTAGTGGAGCATTTTTGCCCCTCATGCGCGGCCTGTTTAAAGGTTCATCTTATGATTGATAAGGAAATCACGCCAGTCTATCACTCGCTCAGTTAATCCACTGCGGGTAAACCCGTCTTTACAGGAGGTGTACGAGTGACGCTTGACAGCTATTACCGCGATCACTGGGTGGATATTGACGAGCAGCGCCTCGCCGCCTACCAGCACTTGTTTCAATGGCACCCGGCTATGGAACCCTTATTAACCGGAGCAGATATCAGTGCCGGTCACACAGTGGTCGATTATGGTTGTGGCCCTGGTGGTCTGGCTCTGGAGCTCGCCCGCCGGACTGGACCAGAGGGCCATGTTCATGGCGTCGATCTAAACCAGACCTTTGTGGCCCAGGCTCAGGATGCCCTGACCCAGGCCGGTTATGCCGATAGCGCCACCATCCATCATATTTCAGATGATCACATACCCCTTGGAGACAGCTCTGCTGATCGTCTGGTGTGCAAAAATGTCCTCGAATACGTCACCGATTACGCTGCGGTGATCGCAGAGTTTTATCGCGTTTTAAAACCGGGTGCTATCGCCCAGTTGATAGATAGCGACTGGGGAATGATTGCCATCGAACCCCTGGGCCAAAGCAAACTGCAGGAATTACTGAGCTTCGCCCAATGCGCTTACAACACGCCGACTATTGGCCGCGCACTGTATAGCGAGACGAAAAAAGCCGGGTTTAACGATGTCCGAGTAAAGATAATAGCCTCTGCCGATACCAAAGGCAGGCTCTTACCGGTGATCAAAAACTTCATCGGCTACGCCAAGGTCGGCGGCATGGAGCCCAACCGAGCTGATGCACTGCTTGACGACATTCAAGCCTCAGTGAACGCCGGCACCTTTATGATGGTGCTACCGCAATTTATTGTCACCGCTATTAAATAAGCGCCGGCGGCTCCACCACAAACACAAATATCAGGTAAACAGCGATGAGAAAATCAGACTGTGTGATTGTCAGCGACGCCAACCGGGTACGCACTATCACCCTCAACCGACCCGATGCCCTGAACGCATTTAATGATGAACTCTACGACGGCGCAGGCGATGCCCTCGTCGATGCTGCCACAGATGATAGTATTGCGGTAATTGTTATTACCGGTGCCGGACGCGCATTTACCGCCGGTCAGGATCTAGCTGAAATGGCGAATCCTCCTCAGCACAATGATGATCAGCCTCACGGTTTCCCCTATTTTCTCGATACACTGGCGAGCTATCCAAAACCGGTCATTGCTGCCGTAAACGGCATGGGTATCGGTATTGGCGTCACGATGCTGCCTCACTGCGATTTTGTCTTTATCAGTCAAGAAGCACGACTACGTACGCCCTTTGCAACCCTTGGCGTCACGGTCGAAGCCGCTAATTCCTATCTTCTTCCGCAATTGATTGGCTGGACCAATGCCGCCCGTATGCTCTACACCGCAGAATGGTTTGACGCTGATCAGTGTGTCGAGATGGGCCTGGCCTGGAAAAAAACCAGCGCAAAAAATTTAATGTCTGAGGTGGAGACTCTGGCCAGACAAATCGCCGTCATGCCGATTAGCTCGCTCGTCACCACCAAACAACTCGTGCTTGCACCCCGCCTGGCCGGCATTCAGGCCGCTCGACAACGAGAGACAACCGCCTTTGCCGAACTGATCGGCGCGCCAGCGAATCGCGAAGCGATCCAGGCATTCAAAGAAAAACGTCCTGCCGACTTTACTAATTTAACCGAAAAATAAAATCTTGACTGGAATAATCAATCAACACTCACGGGAGAAAATAATGCATAAACTAAAGTTTGGTCTGTTCCTGCCCACCGGTGACTTTGCCGAAGCCAAAGCCGCCGCTTTACAGGCAGAGCAAGATGGTTTTTATTCGGTATCAACCAACGACCACTTTTTCTCACCCCTGGGAACGCACGACACGCCACAACTAGAATGTTTCACCAGCCTGACCGCAATTGCTGCGCTAACCAGTAAGGTTTTCCTTGCGCCCTCGGTTGCTGCTGCATCTTTCCGCTCCCCTGCCCTACTGGCAAAAATCACGTCGACACTAGATCATGTAAGCGAGGGCCGGTTTATTATGGGCCTCGGTGCAGGCTGGTTTGATAAAGAATATGCCGCCCACGGTTATCCTTTTCCCTCTACTGCCGAGCGGCTGGCACAGCTCGAAGAGACCGTAAAAATACTCAAAGCCATGTGGTGTGATGAAGACCCCACCTTTAGCGGCAAGTATTTTTCGATTGATAAAGCCTACGCGAACCCGAAGCCGGTTCAGAAACCCCACCCTCCAATTATGCTTGGCGGCTCCGGGCCCGGACTGCTTAAAATCGCCGCCGCTCACGCCGATATTCTGAATGTTATTCCACCAACCTCAAACGGTAAGGATTTCATCAACGACCCCCAGGCCACCGCCCGGTTTACGATGGCCGTATTAAAAAACAAGATTGCTCAGCTTCATCAATATATGGCTGAAGCTGGACGCGATCCAGGTGAAATAGAACTTGGTGGCATTACCTTAGTCGCGATGTCTGAAAACCCGGAGGATGAGGCATTGAAAGGGATCGCCGGACAATTAGGTTTCTCCGATTATCAAGCTGCCCAGCGCTCGCCCCTTGCCCTACTTGGAACAGTGGATGAAGTGACAAAAACATTGCAAACCCGTATTGATGAAACCGGGATGAGCTATTACATCATTATAGCGATGACACCAGAGTCTCATAGGTTGTTTGTCGACAAGGTGATGCCGACGTTCACGAGTTGAAATCAGAAGGTCTGGGCCACGCGGCTGCGTTGAATAGAGCTGTATAAAGCTGACATTGATGCAGGCACCCCTTTTGGCGTCGTTTCGCAAATGGCCGTAGCTGAATCAAATATTTATGGCATGCACCCAGCCAGCCTATGGCAGTTTAAAATATGGCAACATACAGGTATCTGGTTTAACGGAGTAGCACTATGGAACTCAACGAAGTAATGCGAACTACCTTTGCGGCTAGAGAATACACTGGGGAGCCGCTGCCCGATTCCACCCTCTACAACATTATCGACAACGCACGTTTCGCGCCCAGCGGCGGTAACCGCCAGGGAAATCGGGTAGTGATTATCAAAGACATGCGTACCAGAAAAGCCCTGGCTGAACTCACTAAGCCGGCAGCAAAACGCTATATCGCACAGATTCAGGCCGGCGAAAACCCCTGGAATACGATTCTCCCCAGCAAGGTTACTGATCAACAAATAGACGCTGCTGTGGTCCCAGACATGTTATTAAATCACTACACTGACGCTGCCGTGGTGCTTGTCTTTCTTGTCGATCTTCGTGAGGTCGCGTCGATGGATCAAAACCTCGAGCGTGTCGGTATTATTAGCGGCGCCTCAATTTATCCTTTTGTCTGGAACGTCTTATTGGGTGCGCGCCAGGGAGGTTTTGGCGGCACACTCACAACCTTGCCAGCAGCAAGTGAACCTGAAGTTCAAAAATTACTTCGTATTCCAGCGCATTATGCCGTCTGTGCGGTCACGCCAATTGGCAAGCCAGTTAAGCAACTCACCAAATTGAAGCGGCGTAGGGTGGAAGACATTGTGACCCTGGAACAATTTGATGGCGAGGTCTTTACAAAGCCCTAAGAAAAAAGCCCTTAGCTTTCCAGATAGATACTATCCCCTGGCTTAACCATGCCTTCGACAAGTACCGCACCGTAAACCCCGGCAAGTCGCTTATGAGCCAAACTGACATGCTTTAATATCGCCGAATCGGCCGCGCCGGTATCAGGATCAAAAGTAATCATTTCGCAACGAGGATCCCGCTCAACGATAGCTATCTGCACTCTCTCACCGAGTCGCAATGTCCGACCAACAAAAGTGTCTTCAGAAAAACCCGGCATCCCCTCCAGGTCGATAGAAATGTTAGCCCTGAAGCGTCGACCGTCTATCGTTCTACCCACTTCTTCGGACAACTGCTGCACCGTTTGCCTGGAAATCAGCGAAATAGGTCGGCCATCCGTCAAAGCCCTGTCAGAACGGTACAGAGACAATTCAGGACTTTGTTGGTTTCCCCCTGGCAGGTCGGAAGTTTTGTTTGCCAGCATCCGTACAAGTAGCGGATCATCAATGGCGAGTACCTGGCCCTGGGGTGTTTCGACATCGACCAGTAACTCCTCCTCCGAGCCAAACAAAGGTGTAACACCTATGCTATAAGCCTCTGCCTCGGCCCAGCTATGAGGCTGACGGGCGTGTTCAGGGTGTCGAAAACGAGGCGTGTATAGCAACATTTCCTGCTTATTTCGGCCTGTGAAGTAAGGGAAAAACGCCGGGGCCGCCGGGCTTTTAAACGCGTATATACGATCGCCGTATATTCCAGAGTAGCTGACGAAAGCCTGATCAAGTTGTTCGCCGCGCATGCTTTTAACCGGGTATCGATCGAGTCTGTCTATGCTACCGATAACTTTACCGGGCTCATTGTTGTCATGCACCCTGTTATCCACATTAAGCTGATTAGTAGTCATCGACTTGCCTCAAATACATCAATTGTATGCTCACCTTATTTGCCACCCACCGGGTCTACTCTGACTCGACTTTGCCCGGAGCAGCCTTATTCGGTGCAACTTTATCAGGCACTACGTCAGCAATAATATCCCAGGACTTCCACTCAGCGTCCGGGGTTTCAACACCCTCGTGGGGAACATGAACGGATTCAACATGCCCGTCTACTGGATGAATATAGCGGGGGCAATTAATAAATGTATTGCGTACGGTTACGCGGACAATCATCTGTGCCTCATGATACTCAGCCATTAATGGGTCATCAGTACTGACCGTTGCAATGCCATGCAAACGTAGGCGATGAGGGTTTTCAAAGTCTATAAACAGCAAACCGACATTATTATTGCTATTTATATTACCGGCACTAAGGAACATCCCGTTACCATCGTAGAGGGGGAAGGCGATATGGCCACTGTCGAGCACTTTCACAAAGCCTTTGGCACCACCCTTATAGGACACGGTCGGTCTGCCTTCTTCGTCGACGGTGCTGATAAAAAACATATTACGTGTGGCGATAAACGCCTTCGCATCTTCATCAATTTGATCTGTGATCACCAATTCATTAATGCGATCAGCAAGAGGTCGTGTGCCGAATTGATCCTGTAACTCGCGGTTTTTCTGATGATAAAAATCTGTCATATTCGCCACCTTGTCTATTATGTGTCCTGAAGTCGTGCCAGATTCTGATTCTGTGATT
Source organism: uncultured Gammaproteobacteria bacterium (assembly GCA_942492235.1). Lineage (GTDB taxonomy): Bacteria > Pseudomonadota > Gammaproteobacteria > Pseudomonadales > Porticoccaceae > HB2-32-21. The sequence goes on along the minus strand of CALODO010000021.1, from coordinate 20,366 downwards.
GTTGCAAGTTCAACAAGTCATCGCAAACGGTAATACAATGACCTGGGGATCAGCTGATCCGCTCGTTTGCTCTAGCTGACGCCTACTTACCCCATCATTGGATACCTGCTGTTTTGAAGCTCAAAATCATCACCTACAACATCCACCGCGCCATCGGCCTGGATAGGCGCTTTCAGCCAGATCGCATCATCAGTATCCTCAGCCACCATAATCCAGATATTGTCCTCTTACAGGAAGTCGATGAAGGCGCACCACGATCGAGAGAACAGGACATGGCTAAGGAAATCGCCGAAGAACTCGATTACCCTTTTTACGCTGCTGGCCACAACGTGAGCTTAAAAAAAGGCCGCTACGGCAATGCAACGTTAAGTAAGTATCCGATTCTCAGGGAACGCAATATCGATTTGACCATCGGCCAGCTCAAGCGTCGAGGTTGCCAACACACCGCGATCGAAATCAAGCGACACCAGATTACTCACCGCCTGGAAGTCTTTAATTTACACCTCGGCCTTGCGCCTCTTGAGCGTCAACGCCAGTCGGGCCTGTTGATGCGATCAAAAGAATTCACCGATATTGATGAACGATGCGCCTGTATCGTCGGAGGCGACTTTAATGACTGGCTATCCCGTTTAAGAGCCCTGTACACAGAAGGCATGTCGCTGCGATGCGCGACAGATAACGAAACTCGGTTTAGAACCAGACCTATCAAAACCTACCCTTCATTCGCGCCTCGTGGTGGCCTGGATCGAATTTACTATCGAGGCAATCTCCGGGCTACTTCAGCGTACTCATCTCGGTTGCAGGTCGCGAGGATTGCCAGTGATCATTTGCCAGTGCTTGCAGAATTCGAGCTCTTAAGTAAATAGTTGTGTCATAGTGGAGCAAACACATAAGTACAAAACCCGGAGGCCAGACCCATAGATAATTTTCTAACAGGTAATCTGTTGACGGATAATGAACCGGCAATACGCCTGGCTTTTTTCCTGTGCGTTTTCCTGCTTATGGCTGGCTGGGAATTACTGGCACCTCGGCGACATCAGGATATTCCGCGGGGTATTCGCTGGCCCAATAATATTGGTATTGTGGTGTTTAACACTTTTTTACTACGGATTCTTACACCTATCAGTGCCGTGGGACTTGCGCAATTTGCCGAGTCACAAAACTGGGGGCTACTCCACTACCTGTCGCTGCCGCCCTGGCTTGGCTTCCTGCTGGCTATTATTATTCTCGATCTAGCGGTTTATTTACAACACATTATGTTTCATGCCGTACCCAGTCTTTGGCGTCTGCACCGTATGCATCATGCCGATCTGGAGTTTGATGTCACCACTGGGTCACGATTTCATCCTGTAGAAATTATTTTATCGATGGCACTTAAATTACTGATCATTGCTGCACTCGGCCCGTTGGCGGTGGCTGTGCTAGTGTTCGAAGTAATTCTCAATGCTCTGGCCATGTTCAACCACGCCAATGTCAAATTGCCCCTGGCCATAGATGAAGTGTTGAGAAAAATCATTGTTACCCCAGATATGCACCGAGTCCATCACTCGGTATTACCCCACGAAACCAATAGTAATTTTGGCTTCAATTTGTCGTTGTGGGATCGCTGTCTCGGTACCTACTGTGCCCAACCAGAAAAAGGTCACGAACAAATGATTATTGGCATTGATCAATTTCGTAGCAAGCGGGATCTAGGCCTGGATAGTATGTTGATTCAACCCTTTAAAGCTCCAGACAGTAAATATTCAATCAACCGCCATCGCTGAATATCTTATTAAGCAAATTACTGATACTGCCCACCTGGCCTTCCAAAAAATCCGGCTCCTCACCGCATGCACGGTTTATTTTAATCGTTGCCAAGCCATTTTCGTAAGTAACCGTATCCCACGCGGTCGACTTTGCTACCAGAGCATCTTCGGTTCGATAGATGTTGTAAATATTATCGGTATCTATATCCATATAAACCGACGATCCAAAAACCGTATCTATTAATGGGTTATATTTTTTTAAAAAGGTACTATTTTCAAGCATATAAAATATATGGTCCGGTGATATATCATAAGTCAATACTGGATTCGCATTCTGCTCTGTCACTTGTTGATAACGTCCCGACAAACGATCGAGCCGGTAGCGTGAATCAAAACCCAATATCACCGCGAGCCCTGTCCACTTCACAAAACTGGCATCAAGTTGCCACTGATCCCCCTCAATCACAAACTTCTGGTGATCGCAATAATCCGCAGCGCGTAATTCGGCGATATATTGCTTATCTAATACTCGGGTAAACGCCAGTGTTGCGACAGGATGTTCTGAATTAAACCTTTGGTAAGTATAAGTAGGCGCCAAAAGTAGGAAGAAAATAGCTGCTAAAAAAATCGAGCTGGAAAGCAACCAAGTAATCTTCAGCGGCCTTATTTTCAAAACTAGGTCCTCCTAAAATTAGGCGTCAACCCGACCGAAAATCTTATTACCTACCCACCCTATTGCAGCAAATGCCACATAAAACACCAGCCCAGAAGACAGCACCATCACCAAATCTCGCAGGATACTTCTATACGCAGGTTCGTCCATTGAGTAGCTAATAATAATTTCTGATAATGAAACGCCAGGGAGATTAATAATAACGAATGTCATTACACCAATATATTCAAACCATTCGCAATTACTATCACATTGCACAATTCTGACACCATGAACCACAAGCCAGGCCAGCAAACTAAACAAAAAATGTGCGATCAAAAGCTTCCATGCCAACTTCATTTTAAACATGCTTTACTACCTGAATTACGTAGAGGCATTTTCCCGTCGGTGAAATATTTTTCTTGCAAATAACCGACAATCTTCAGTGATCAAGATCAGGGCCGGGACAAGAAAGACAATGACAATACTGGCATAGAGAATACCGAAAGCAATGCTCACCGCCATGGGGATAAGGAACTTGGCCTGAAGGCTGGTTTCGGTAAGCATAGGTAGCAAACCTAGACTGGTAGTCATGGTGGTTAACAATATTGGTCTGAAACGTCTTTCCACTGCAGCAATCAAGGCATCTTTGATTTCGAGATCTTGCTCTTTCCGAAGCTGATTGTAGTAATCGACCAGCACCACAGAATCATTGACCACCACCCCGGAGAGAGCAATCATGCCAAAGATTGAAATAAAAGAGATATCGAAACCCATTAATAAATGGCCCATCACCGAGCCAACAAAGCCAAAAGGGATGGCACTTAAAATAATTAGCGGTTGCACATAACTACGCAGTTGGGAGGCCAGCATGACAAACATCACCATCACGGCAATCATCAAATTACGCTGCAAAGATGCCATATCATCTCGTTGATTACGGCTGGCACCTTCAAAGGAATAAGCCAGGCCCGGATAACGGGCTAATAACTCAGGCAAGGCATCCTGGCGCATAGCGGCAATCACGTCATCGGATGTCGTCACCACCTCTTCGACGTTAGCGCTAACGCTGACAATACGCAGACCGTCGACCCGCTCTATTCTCGAATAACCTCGCTGCTCCCGAATAACTGCTGCCGTGCGCAAATCCATTTCCGAGCCATCCTTGAGGCGAATACGTGTTTTATAGAGGTCACTGAGGCCGCGACGTTGTTCTTCCGGATAGCGCACCATGACTTTAAGCTCGCTGCGACCTCGTTGCACCCGATGAACTTCGGCACCGTAGTAGGCAAAGCGTAGTTGACGACCAATATCTACTGGTGCCAGCCCAGCGGCCAGTCCGGCGGGAGTCAACTCAAATACATACTCCCGCTTGCCCGGCTCAAAGCTGTCTTTGACATCTGTCACACCATTGATGCGTGCCATAGTTTCTTTAAAGTCGTTTGCCGCTTTACCCAGCACCGCTTCGTCTCGATGAGACAACTCAATATTTATATCCTCACCGGTGTTCACCAGACTACTACGAAAGGTCAGGCTCTCGACCCCAGGAATTAAAGGTGTATTCTCACGCCACATCCTCTCTAACTCGCCAGAGGAGAACGGACGCTCATCACCGGGTACTAATTCCATACGAATTTGCGCGAGGTTAGAGGCATTGGTGTTGCTGTTGCTCGCGGCAGGTCCCGTGGTGCTCGCCGCCTGACTGCCTACCGTAAAGGAAATAGCCTCGACAATTGAATTATTGCTACTGATTCTTTTATCGACGTCCCTGGCCATTTGCTCGCCCGCTTCGAGAATCTGTGCGGCATATCCGTAAGTGGTTTCAAAAGGAGTGCCTGTGGGCATCTTAAATTCAACCGTAATATGATCGCTATCTATCTGTGGGAAAAAAACAAAACGGACGATACCGCCTTTAAATACACCGGTGGTAATAATGATCGTCGCACAAGCAATGGCAACAACGGCGTAACGATATTGCAAACACAAATTGATCGCTGGAATAATACACCGATCTATAAACCCCGCTAACCCTGCCTGCGTATAATCACGTAACGCAGCCAACAAACCGGCGCTCCAGCGCTTTGTTGACGCCAGGTGAGCCGGCAAAATATAAAACGCTTCAACCAGGGAAATAGCCAATATACCAATTACCACCACAGGTATTGGCAACATAATTTGCGCCATCGCGCCGGTAGAAAATATCAGCGGTGCAAACGCGGCGATAGATGTCAGCACGCCAATGGTGACCGGGGCTTTGACCCGAAACACGCCATCCAGCACTGCGTTTCGGTTAGCCGGATTTATTTCCTGCTCATGATAAATACTTTCGCCAACGACAATGGCGTCATCGACAACTATGCCAATGACAATAATCAGGGCAAACAGTGTAATCATATTCATTGTAATGCCCGTAAAAGACACTAACAATAAACCGCCCATAAACGAAATAGGAATCCCCAGACTAGTCCAGAAGGCCAGTTTTAAATCCAGAAATAGCAGCAGACTCAAAAATACCAGCACATAGCCAAGAATGCCGTTTCGGACCATCAGACTAATGCGATCACGCAGCACATCCGTGTTATTGCGCCATATTTCAATATCCATCCCCTGGGGCAGATCAATCGTCGCCAGGTAGGCTTTGATGGCTCCTTCCATCTCCAGCGTGTCCTGGGTATCGCTACGCAATATCTCAACAAATAGCGCGGGTCGACCATTGTAATGATTAATTACCTGAACATCTTCAAAGCCATCTCGGATCGTTGCGATCTCCCCCAGACGCAGTCTCGCGCCATCTTTGCCGCTGCGGATAGTGATATTTTCAAATTCCGCCCCGGTGTAACGCTTGTCCTGTACGCGGATTAAAATATCCCCTGCTTCGGTACGTAAGGTGCCCCCCGGCACATCAATGGAAAATTCAGAAACTCGGCGAAATATATCTTCCAGACTTAAACCGTAGTGCCGCAATGTTTGCTCGCTGACTTCGATAGAAATTTCGTAGTTACGCCCACCCGCAATGCTAATCAAACTCACTTCAGGCAAGTTCAATAATTCACTTTCGACTTTTTCAGCCCAGTAACGCAGAGTAGCTTCATTCACCTCACCAAATACAGCCAGAGACATCATGCTGGAGTTTCGTTTGGTTTTAATCACCGAGGTTTCCTCCGCCTCTTCCGGCGGGAAATCGACCAGACCATCGACTGCGGTTTCGACATCATCCAGAACCTGATCCTTGTCAGCAAAATCTTCCATTTCCACGGTTACCACGCCCGCCCCTTCTGTGGCCTGTGACGTCACGCGTTTGACGCCCTGTATGCCGAGCACTGCTTCTTCAACTCGGCGGGTAATACTTTCTTCAACATCGTTAGGGGTAGCGCCGGGATAAGGTGTGGCGATGGTAATAGTTCTAGGATCCAGGGCCGGAAAGGTTTCAGTAATCATATTGCGCACTGCGATAAAACCACCAATCAGTAAAAATACCATCACGATATTAGCCGCGACGCTGTTGGAGGCAAACCAGCTGACCAGGGAAGGTGGCTGCACAGGGGAAGCTGTTGAACCGGAACCTGCTGAATACGAACCTGCTGAATTTGGGCCGGTCAAATCTGAGTCGATGTTGCCCTTACTCATATCAACGCTCACCTACCTGATCATTGAGTACCACAACCTTCGCACCCTCAACAGCGCCCGCCACCACTCTGTCGACAAATTGTGCACGACGGCTGAACAAGGGTAACCTGGCGATAATGCTATCGCTCAAGGTAGCAATTATTTCCGGCTCGATGCGCCGCAGCCTCAGATCTTCGTCGACCTGCCAGACAAAACCGCCTATCTGGATAGCCGTGGTTGGAAGCTTCCAGGTATCAGCTATTGGTCCGCTGTTAAGCACCACTTCGGTCAACATTCCCGGTAATAACTGACCATCGCCGATGGGCTTTATCACCACTTCCTGGAACCGGGTACTCTCATTGAGAATGGCACCCAGACGCTGGATCTTACCGCTAATAGACAACTGACCGTCTTCCTCCCCGGGTGCCTTAAAAGTAATATCTACCTCTATATTTGCAAATTTATTATCGGTAAATTGATCATTCGCAGATTCCCTGGGAGTCGTTTTATTTGCAGAAGAAATGCTATCAGGCGACGTGTTACCCGTTTTGGAGCGAGCAATCCAGTGCAGCTCTGACTGGGGTAATGACAGGACAATCTCCAGAGAGTCCTGATTATAAATTTCCCCATAGCGTTGCCCGGCAAGGATATATTCCCCAACTTCCAGGCGGCTCGACATCACCCGACCATTAAAAGGCAGGCGGTATTGTGTGCGCGACAAATTGAGTTCCGCCTGGGCGAGTCGCGCCTCAGCGGCAGCTAGTTCAGCTTGAGCCTGGGCGATTTGAGGCTCCCTGCTCACCAGCGAGGGCAAGGCGATATCTTCATTGAGTGCCTGCCATTCGGCAATGGCCGCATTAGCCTCGGCTTGCTCCAGAGCCAGATCCGTTTGCGCCTTCGCTACTTCAGCTCGATCCCGAGCCACATTGTTTTGATAATCTGCCGCCTCGATCCGGAATAAGACCCGATCTTTTTCCAGATAACCACCGCTGTACAAATTGTCGCTAACCCATTCAACCCGCCCAGAAACCTGTGGCGTAATTGACACAGTACCCCGAGGTATCACCCGCCCGGTACTTTGAATCGGCAGGCTATGGAGACCGGATTCGAGTGTAATGATAGAGACCGGGAACTGCGCAGACTCTGCTTTATGTTCAGGTAGGGTCCGGGCACTACCAAGCATCCTGGACAAAGCGATAGCACCAACAATAATGAGTATTACTAATACCAGTTGGCGGTTATCGCGAGAAAATATTTTACCCATTATTACCCTTTTATTTTTAGTCGATAGTCCTTTTGTAAATGCTCATTCTAGACAGGCTCATCCAGTGCAGTCTCATTCTAAAACAGCCCTTGCCACATCATCCGTCGGCGGCACTATCAGCGCTCAACTTTGTCCTGCCTATTTCATCAATCGACCAGTCACCGCCCAGAGCCAAATGCAGATTGATTCGAGCTGTCCAGCTAGCCCGTTGTGCCGCCAGCAAGCTGCGCTCTGCATTTTGTCTGCGCCGCTGGGTTTCCAAAACTTCAAGCAAGGTTGTAATGCCACGCTGATAACGCTCCTGACTGAGCGCTTCGGCCTGTCGCGCTGCCACCACACTAGCCTGCAAATTGTCGACCTGACGGCGCAAATATTGTTCCTGCACTAGCGCCCTTTCGACTTCTACCATCGCAGTTAATACAGTCTGAGCGTATTCCCAACTCAGTTCTCTGACCTGGGATTCACGAAGACGAACCTGAGCTTGTAGCCGTCCGCCTTCAAACAGACGTGAAGTGATGTTGGCAGCGATCAGGCCGACGCCATTATTATTGCTTAGCAAACCACCCAACTGATCACCGCTAAAACCCCTGCTGGCGGACAGCGTCAGGTCGGGGTATAAATCAGCGACAGTTACACCAATACCGGCATTTGCCGCCATTAGTCGTAATTCGTTACCAGCGATGTCGGGCCGACGATCTAGCAACATAGCTGGCGTACCAATATCTGGCACCTGTTTGTCTGGTAATAGAGGGAAGGTTGACTCGACTATTTGCAGTGAACCAGGTCGCTGGTTTAGCAGGACCTCCACACCGAGCAAGGTTTCTTTATATTGTTGTTGCAGCAGGGCTAACTGAGCCATAGCGGTGGTGAAATTTTCCCGAGCACTATGAACATCCACCGCTGAAGCATTTTTGACGCCAAGTTGGTAACGACGAGATACCGTGTTCAGGGTTTGTTCCCGGCTTGTTACGATGCTTTCCTGAATATCAATTTCTCGACTCAATAATGCCAGCACCACCCTCTGCCTGACCAGCTCTGCGATCAATGATAATTCAAGACTGCGGAAGTCGTTGGCACTGGCTAAAGCACTGTATTCCGCTGCTTCAACGGCGCGGCGGGTACGGCCAAATAAATCTATCTGCCAGGAGGCCACAGCGCTGAGGTCAACATTTGATCGATAGGAGCGCACGCTATCGTCAATCAACCCAGATGAAAAACTCCGCGCTCCATCGCTGGCAATACCGAATGTCGGCCACCAGGTCCCCTGTTGTATATTCACTTGTTCGCGAGCTTGAACCAACCTTTCTGCCGCAGCTTTTAAATCCAGATTAGAAGTAAGCAATTGATCTACCCAGGCATTGAGAGACCGATCCTCATAATGACGCCACCAGGATTGAAAATTATTATGGCCGGATATTTTCGAGCGCCCAGTATCTGAATACACATATTCGTTTGACAACAAAGTCTGACTGGTTGGACGAGAATATTCAGGCCCCAGTGTACAACTGACCAACAAAACCAGAACAACAATCACAACACTGAAATTCATTGGCGATTACTTACCTTTAAGCCGGTTCTGGCTATTCAAACAAATGCTATTAACCGAAGTCACAATGCCCTACTCTTTACTCAACCGAACACATTTAAGTGGCATAACCCTCATATAAGCGTACCCACAAGATCAGATAAATAAATCGTGCCGGATGCTTATTTCTGCCGTTTTCTCAGGAAAGGAACTTGTAACGAGACACCCAACTATACCTTGCAAATACCTTGATTTGTTGTCTATATTTTCAGGTAATCATGAACCTCTGGTCAGGCGGTAATTGTTACAGGGGGACCTCCGTGCTGATAGCAACGTAAAAGCCGTGTATTACCAGGCATTTTCCTGCCTCACAGAAGCCTGTAGATGACAATTAATTGACCTAAAACATCGCAAAGACTAGTATCAATCAACCATATTCCCGTTCTTCGCTTTTCTTTATTATTAAATTATCTACTATTCGGAGATACCTCATGAAACTTTGTATATCAGCAGATTCTCACATCGTCGAGCCACCCAACTGCTATGTGGATTTTATTGATCCAAAATTTCGTTCGATTGCGCCTCACATAGCAAAAAACAAATACGGTGTTGATGCCTTTGTCGTCGAGGGTATGAAAACCGCTTTACCTCTAGGTTTACTGGCCGGAGCAGGTATTCCATCCAGAGAACTCGGCAAGCAACGAAAAGCCAATTTTGATGAGCTGGCGCGCGGCAGCTGGAACCCTGGCGATCGTCTGGCTATTCAGGATGAAGAAAAAATCTGTGCAGAGATTATTTATGCCTCGGTGGGCATGGTGCTCTGCGGTCTGGAAGATTATGCCTACAAATCTGCCTGTTTTAATGCCTACAACAGATGGTTACAAACCTTCTGTGGAGAAGCACCGACCCGACTTTATGGTCTGGCCCAAACATCAGTCGGATCAGTGGACGAAGCCATTGAAGATTTTCGCCGTGCCAAAGAAATGGGTATGGTCGGTATGATGATGACCGGTAACCCCCAACACGAGGATTACGATCACCCTGACTACGACGCCCTGTGGGAGTGCGCCGTCGATCTTGATATGCCAGTAGCCTTCCATATTCTGACCATGAAAGGTCACGACGTTTCCTCCGCCTTCAAGCCGGAACGAGGCCATTCGGCTAATGGTTTTATGAATATCATACGCGGTGTACAGGACATCATGGGCGTCTTCATATTCGGCGGCGTCTTTGAGCGCTTCCCCAGGTTAAAAATGGTCGTCGCTGAGGGTGATGCAGGCTGGGTTCCTCACTACATGTATCGAGCCGACCACGGTGCTGAAAGACTGGGTAGCGGACTTGACGGCATCATTTCCAGGCCACCTAGTCACTATGTACGCGAAAATATCTGGTTTACTTTCCAGGACGACGAAACAGCTTATGAGTCACCAAAGCTAGTCAACAATAACAAGCTGGTATGGGCCAGTGATTATCCACATACGGACTCCACTTACCCTCGTTCTCAGAAAATACTCTCCGAGCAAATGGCCAATCTGACCGAAGCACAAAAGAATGCCATCGTTCACGATAACGTCGCAGCGGCATTTAACCTGCCTGGCGTTGGTGGCTAGCTAACTTCAGGCGGATCAGCTAACTGGAGATTGTCCAGCAATAGCAAATAAACTTAACACGTAAAGCGCTACAAGCGCCCCTGGATCTGACTGATAAGCCAGCTATCAGGTCGGTGCTTTTCAAAGGCCCGCTCGCTTTAAGTTGAATGCACCGTTAAATCTCTGGGCTGGTCACCTTTAGTCAATTTAATCGGGGAATTTGCACCGTGACCATCAAAGCTCAGATCTTGCTTTTGTTGAGTCATTGATTACACCAGAGCAGTCAGCACCTGCATAGTTCTCAATTTCGGCAACTTCTATACATAGATATGTATTCATAGATATGCGGTCAACGATAAAATTGCGAGGTGTTTGAACCAACGGCTATATAGTCCAGAAACCGAAAATTGCATCGATTGCCACTGACTGTAGTCGGACTGATAAGCTGACATCCCCTTACCATCTAAGGCTTCCTTTTCCCGAGGCCTCAATTGCCTTGGCGGGTTACCTGCCAGAATTGTGACGCAGTTCACATAATTGTTTATTTGTCGACACGGTACCACCGGCTGTCTACAAATATGACCGCCCCTAATCCGTAGCCGCTGTTTGTACCTTATTCTCCGTGCTCACCAATTCAACCAATTACTTGAAGCTCTCATCATGGATGCAAAAACAAAAAGGTGGGAAGATAAACTAGAACAAGACATTGCAACGTTGTCATTGCGCCACCTAACTCTGGGCACAATATTAGCGGCTGTGATTTCATTATCACTGTTTGCTTTCTCCCTGGCACAGATTATCGAAATTTCCGATTTAGTTTTTGTGTTTTGGTGTTTGGCGATTATCACTATAGTCGGTGCACGAAGTTTCATTATTTTTAAGCTAAAAAATGAACTTCAAACCGAGGGGTTTGACAACAGGTTCTCAAAACAAATAAATAGAGGCACATGGATCTTTGGTCTTTCCGACGGAATTATCTGGTTGTCAGTCAACTGGTTTATCTTCGACAATAACATAGCGAATGAGTATCTCGGGATATCCCTGAGTCTGGGCGCAGCCGCAACCTATAGTATGGTTTATCTTTTCCAGCCGCGCGTGGCTGCAGCAGCTTCCGGCTTAGCTATAGTATCTTCATTAGTATTTTTATATTTTCATTTCGGATCTATCCCTTATCAATTTATGATTGTTATCGTCCCTTTTGGCGGCGTTATTCTATTTTTCTTAGCGGAACTAAAACGATATATCCTGGAATCTCTACGCGAAGTTGGTGAGCACGCTTTGTCTGTAGAGCATGAAAAGGAATTGAACTCTACTATAAATCAGCATTGGAACAATACGCCTCTAGCCGCCATCGAATGGGACCCAAAGTATGTAATTACTCGATGGAACCCCAGCGCAGAATCTATCTTTGGCTATAAGGCTGAGGAAGCTATTGGTAACTCACTTGAATTAATTTTTTTAGAAGAAGATATTAAAAAAATCAAAGACAAATGGCGTACTACCTGGAGAAGTGAAAAGGGTCAGCGAAGCATACAGGCATGCATCAATAAAGATGGTTATCCAGTGCATTGTGAATGGCATGATTCTCCTTTGAGCAAAAATGGCATAGCAACTGGCATTACCTCGTTCGTTGAAGATATTTCAGCACAGGTAGAATCTGAAGAGGTTATCAAAAACCAGGCCAATTTTGACAATCTGACTGGGTTACCTAACCGCCGCCAGATGATTGAAAAAATTGATCATGCGATTAAATCCTGCAAACATTCGAGGCAGTTTTCAGCATTAATATTCCTTGATCTGGATCACTTCAAGGATGTGAACGATACTCAGGGGCACGATGTCGGCGATATCGTACTCCAGGAATTTGGCAAAAAACTACAACCCATGGTCAGACATAACGATACCGTGTCCCGGTTTGGCGGTGATGAATTTGTTATCTTGCTAGAAGACTTAGGAAAAACCCGCGACGGTGCGATAAAAGCCAGCCAACTAATCGCCGACAAACTATTGACCGCAGGAGAAAACCTCTGCCAGTTAGGAGGCCTCAGGTACGACCTGGACGTCAGCGGTGGTATCGCACTTTTTGACGGGAACACCACTAACTCAGGCGAAATTTTGAAAAGTGCTGATTTGGCAATGTACCAAGTCAAGCAAAATGGTCGAAAAGGCATCTGTTTTTACGATGAATCCCTTAGCCTCGAGGCCGAATACCGAGTTGAAGTACTGCGTAGTCTCCGTAACGGTCTCAAAGGTAACAAGTTTGAATTGTACGGTCAGGCTATAGTGGACTGCAATGGTAACGCTTGCTATTTTGAAAACCTCCTGCGCTGGCAGCGCAGTGGAACACAGGTAGTCTCTGCAGCGGATTTTATCGACATCCTCGCCAGTTCACCTATGATTATACCGGTAGGTTACTGGGTTTTTGAAAGCGTTTGCAAAAATATTAACAAACTTCGTCAACAGAATCTCTGGGCGGACGATAGCGCCTTTTTTGTCAATGTGAGCCCGAAACAGCTACTGGATAAGGATTTCGCGAACCGTATCCAGGATATGCTTAAAGAAAATAATATCGATCCTCATTGGGTCGTCATCGAAATCACCGAAGAAAGCCTCATTGATAATTACGACGATGTCATCAGGCAACTCAATAAACTGGTAGATTATGGCCTCCGCTTTGCTCTTGATGATTTCGGTTCCGGTTATTCTTCCCTGGCTTTGCTCAAAGATCTCCCTATTGAGTTTCTTAAGCTCGACAAAGAATTTATTCGCGACTTAAAAGATAGTCAAAACGATTCTCTTATCGTGCAGGCGATTATAAAGCTCTGCGATATTATGTCCCTGAAAGTGATCGCGGAAGGTGTCGAGACCGAAGAACAGTTCGAAATATTAAAAGGCCTGGGCTGCGACTACATACAGGGCTATTATTCTCACAGACCCGCGCCATTAACAAATCTCAGCCGATACCTTCAGGCGAGTAAGAGTACGGAAAAGGCGAAGGTTTATAAATTTGAAAGGTCTTTAGCTTAATCTAAATATTCAAAAGCGCTTTATCCCTCGCGGCCTACCCCGAAAGATATCGGGGCAGGCTTTGAATTACCCGCCCCTGGATTTTACGCTTGCCTTGGTGCAGCGGGGTTTTTCACACCCTTACCTAGCGTTTTTGGAATCAACTCCTGTAGTTGTTCCTGGGTCCACTGCGTATCGCTAAAGATGCTGCGCTCTTTGGTGGGCAAGGATACCAACGTGATTTCACCACCGCCTACTATAAAATCTCGGCCATTAATATTGGCTGCTGCATCGGTACACAGGAAAACCACCAGGGGGGCCACCTGATCAGGACTAAAGGTTTCTGGTTCGTCTAGCATACCTTCAATTTCAAACATAAATTCAGGCAAGGGGAGCTTTCCTTCCCGGGCCAAATCCAGGGCTTTTTTCATATCAACGCCTTCAGCCATGCGTGTACCGGCCCGTGGTCGTATGGCATTAGTGGTCACACCGTACGGCCCAAGTTCCAGAGCGAGCGTGCGAGAGAAGCCAACAATGCCTTCTTTAGCAGCAGCGTAATTGGACGCGGCATAGCCGCCAAGTCCGGCCTCAGAAGCTGTATTAACGATGCGCCCACTGCCCTGCCTGGCAAATATCTGCGCCGCCTGGCGGGTAACGCTGTAAAGCCCTTTCAGATGCACAGCAATAACGCTATCCCATTCTTCTTCGGTCATTTTGACAAACAGCTGGTTACGGATGTTGCCTGCATTGTTGACAACAATGTCAATCCGGCCAAATTCATCCATCGCCTGTTCGACCATGGCAACACCGTCCGCCACTTCTGTAACACTGCCGTAATTAGCCACAGCTTCACCACCAGCAGCGATGATTTCTTTAACCACCTCATCAGCCGGGCTAGCATCCCCGCCAGCACCAATGATCGACCCACCCAGGTCATTAACAACAATTTTTGCACCCTCAGCGGCCAGGGCCAGCGCGTGTGCCCTACCCATACCGCGACCCGCGCCCGTAACGACTGCAACCTTCCCGCTCAACAAATTTGCCATGGTGTATTCCCCTTGCTTAATTAAGTAATGATTGATTAATGGATTCAAAAACTTCTCAGTTTAATTTTGTTGGGCTATTGTAGAGCGCCTTTGGGAAAGGTGACAGGTCTCTGTAAAAGAGACCACCTCTTTTCAACTGAATAACCAGGAACAGGACAATCAAAATAGAGTGGTAAAAACATGAAGCGTACTTTTCTGGGCTTCGACCCTGGTGGCACCAATGCTTTTGGCTGGTGCGTTATAGAAATTGACGATGATGATAAATGTGCGAATATTCAATCCGATACCTGCTCTAATGCGAAACAAGCATTAATAGCTGCGGTTGCAAACTCTCCGCTCCCACCAGGTGCAATTGGAATTGGCGCGCCCATGTACTGGTCACCGGATGGAGACAGAAAAGCGGATCAGGTTGTCAGAGGTATGGTTTTGTCAAAGGGCGGTCAGTCGGACACGGTATCCGCCGTCAATTCCCTGAGAGGTGCGTGTTTGGCTCAGGGAATAATGGTTGCCGCATTAGCCCGCGAACACTGGCCGGAGGTCGCCATTACTGAGGCTCACCCCAGGGCATTGCTCCAGATTTATCCTGAGGCTGAAAATTTTCTGTCAGGCCACTCATTTGAAACAGACCATCAACGGGATTCTGCTTTGGCTGCCTACACAGCCTGGGCATACAACAAGCCAAGCACTGGCTGGTGCGACCTAAGAGTCATGGAATCCAGCATATTTGATCCGCTTTCTGGTTCTCCACCTGTCTACTGGTTTCCCGCAGCGTAGCGCCAATGATCGAGTTCAGTTGCCTTGCTGCCAGCAGGAGACGATTGTCTATACTAAAACTTCCATCGAGGAGAGAAAACAGCATGCAAACCACACGACTTGGCCGAACCGGCTTGCAGGTCAGCCGATTATGTCTGGGCACTATGAACTTCGGCGGTTTCACTGAGGCGAACGACGCCTTTACCATTATGGACCGAGCGCTGGATGCCGGTGTGCAATTCTTCGATACCGCCAATGCCTATGGCGGTACTGCCGGGCGCGGCGCGACCGAAACCATTATCGGCAACTACCTGGCCCAGGACGATGGCACACGTCGACGGCAAATTGTACTTGCCACCAAAGTCTATATGCCCATGAGCAAATCACTCAATGACGGGGGCTTATCGGCAAGGAATATCCGCATGGCCTGTGAAGACAGCCTGCGACGGTTGAAAACCGACCACATCGATCTCTATCAGATGCACCACGTTGACCGCAATACACCCTGGGAAGAGATCTGGCAGGCCATGGAACAACTGGTTCGCGAAGGCAAAGTGCTTTACGTGGGCAGCAGTAACTTTGCAGGCTTCCAGCTAGCTCAGGCCTGTGAGATAGCCAAACATCGCAATTTTCTAGGCCTGGTATCCGAGCAGAGCGTATACAACCTCAACCAACGCACCATAGAACTTGAAGTCTTGCCAGCCTGCCGTGAGTACGGCCTGGGCTTGATACCCTGGAGTCCCCTGGGCGGCGGTTTGCTGGCTGGTGCTCTACAAGCAGCCAATCAAGGCCGTCGCTCCAAACAATTCGCGACCGCCCGGATCGAGAAATACCGCGACCAGCTTGAGGCTTATGAGTCATTATGTACTGAAATCGAACACCACCCCGCAGAGGTTGGCCTGGCCTGGGTGCTTCATCAACAAGGCATAACGGCACCGATTGTGGGGCCGCGAACCATGGATCAATTGGAAAGCGCCATCGCTGCTACCGACGTCATATTATCAGCCGAAACCCTGAAGAAGCTGGACGAAGTTTTCCCCGGCCCGGGTGGTTCGGCGCCAGAAGCCTATGCGTGGTGAGGAGGGTCTGATCGAGAACACTTGCTATCAAGCGACCCGTTTTTTCCGGTTTTCAACGAAATCATGGAGAATGTATTCACCCAGATTCTCAGGCGTAGTGTAGAATACGCGCCCGCCATTCATCTTGGCAATCTTATCCATAAAGCTGCGTAAATAAGGGCTTCGGTCGAGCATAAAAGTATTGATGGTAATATTCTTTTGCGTGCAGCGTTTTACCGCCAGCAAAGTTTTAGCAATGGTGGTCGGATTGGGTGGATACTCAAAATAGGGATAGCCCTCTTCAAGGTGAGCGGTGGGTTCACCATCGGAAATCATAATAATCTGCTTGGTACCGCCATGTTCTTTGGCCAACTTCTTTTCCGCCAGAATCAGGGCGTGCTGCATATTGGTACCCATACTGAACTGGTCGACATCAACACTAATCAAGTCTTTAGGTTTAATCTCGTGGGCGTAGGCAGAGAAGCCAATAATATCCATACTATCTCGCGGGAAGCGGCTAGTGATCAGGTTATGCAAAGCCAGAGCAACTTTTTTTGCCGGTAAAAAGGCATCACGCAGGGCCATAGACAGAGAGAGGTCAAGTAACAGTACGGTGGAGGTTTTGGTATTTAACTCATGGCGATGAATTTCGAAATCTTCCTGATGTAATGTCAACCGGGGCCTCTCTCTCAGGGGCTCTGTATTTTGAGACTGGAACTGGGAAGTCTTATCTTTCCTGACTTTGCTGTCCAGTTGCTGAGGTTCGTCAGTAAATTCCCGGCGAATAGCATTTTTCAGGGTGCGTGGAATATGCAAATGCAGAGGGTCGCCAAACTCGTAAGGCTTACTATCCTCCTGCTGATCACCAAAGAGGCCCTCTTTGGTGCTCAAATGACCGCCCAGGTTGGCATGCTTTAATTTGGTATAAATTTCTTCCAGCGCTTTCTGGCCAATGATTCTCGAACCCCTCGGAGTCATTTCCCAGCCCTCCCCGTCTTTGCGGATATAACCGGCTTTTTCGAGGGTATCAACCAGGTCTTTTAGCTCATTGAGGTCATCGAGACCTTCCTCACCGAGCAACTCTTTTACCAGCTCCTCATCGATATGATCCAGGTCAGAAAAATCCCTGACCCCCTGAAACTCCTTTTCCAGTCGTTCCAGCTGCTCCAGTTCGTCCATCAATTTCATCGCCGACTGAAAATCAATAGCCTCCTCGCCGCTAAACTGGTGTTGCCCCGCCTGAGGGTTCAAAAAGGACATCTCCTTGCCCAGTTTCATCAATTCCTGCTGCAACTCGGGATCACCCAGCTTGCCATCAAGCAGGGACTCCAGCTGCTGTCGCTGCGCCCGGGAAAGGGAATTCAACAAGGACTGAGCAGCCGCCATCTGGGCTTCCATCTGGGCCAGTAATTCGTCGAGAGATTTAGGCGTCTTGTCGCCAAACATATCGCCGTACTTATCCATAAACTGCTCGAAGTTCGGATCTTCCCCAGCAATTTTCTTCACCAGCATATCGTTCAGGGCTTTGACCATGTCTTTCATACGCGACAGGTCACCGTCAGACATGGAGTTGACCATCTCGGTAATGTCTTTAAAGAATGTCTGAGTGACCGCATCACGCATCTGCTTGACCAGTTCATCAAACTTTTGCTGTGCTTCGGTATTGAGAAACTCGTAATCCTGCAGGGATTTGATCTGCCCACTAACATCAGCAGGTAATTGCTCTAGCTGTTGTTGATTTCTTGAAGCGATATTTTTAAGAATATCCCTGGAGAAATTGCCCGATTGCCGGCCACCTGAGGGAGCACCAGGCGACTCATTTGAACCGCCCTCTTCTGTACCCTCCTCTCCTGAACCTGGCATGCCTGAATCTGACTGACCTGATGCACCATCTGCGGTATCGCTACCACCCGGACTTCCAGCCTCAGTGTCATCACTCCCCTGCGGCCCTTTCTCAGCATTAAACTGACTTTGATCTGCCAGCCAGTCATCAAGCGTGGTCCTTTCCATATTGAGAATCTCTTCGAGCTGCTCCTTGAGACCGTCAAAAACGCTATCGAGGTTATAACGCTGCAGCTGCTCCCGTCGCTGCTGACGCAACTTCCGAATCATATCGTGAACACCGGACATGCGCTGACCACCCATCATCGGTGTGCCCCGTCGCAGCATGGATTTCAGAGCCTGCTGGATATCACCCGAATATAAAAAATCATCAGATAAAGCGCTCATCAGGTCATCGGCGCTTTTCCCTTCTCTTTGGCTGCCATCCCATTCTACGTAACGGTACAGCCCAGTGTATGATATTGCCATTTTCAGCTCCTCCTTACATTCAATAAACGGTCCACTAAACAAATCTTATACGCTAACCATGAAAGACAAATTGACCGTTTAGACTATCTTTGCTGAGCAGATTATTGACATACAGGCCTTCGAGAACAAACTCCACTGCCGAAGCACGTAGCGCTGGATTACTGGATGGTGTCAGGCAGGATACCGCCTCCCCGAGGCCAGGTATCTGGCCAATAACATCCTGGTAAAACCCTGAATGCAGGCTTTCGCCGGTATCAACAGAAATTTCACCGTTGTTAAAAGTTGACGCGATCAGCTCAACATCGTCGATGGAAAAGTATTTGGCGAAAATCGTCTTCACAGCACTTTCAAACAACTGTCCCAGAACTTCTTCTTCGTGATCCTCTTCGAGCACCTCGAATTCTATTTTTCCGGACAGCGCCGGTATCAAAAACGGCAAGTCTGAAATCCTCGGCGCAATAGTATCGTCCTTTAAGCGTATGGCCCGGCGCAGAGCATTGGCAATCAGATTTTCAAAATTAGCAATCGATGCCCGCACCGAGACTCCGGAGCGCTGACTGATATCAGGGGACCTTCGGGCCGACTGACTCACCTCGACGACGATTTCTTTCATATAGTCAGGTACAGCCAGGGTGTAGCCTTCAACGGAAACATGTTTATATTCCTGCTCCATAATTTGCACCTCCTGATCCCGCTCGGTGGGGTAGTGAGTGCGAATCTGGGAGCCAAACCGATCTTTCAGTGGCGTGATAATCCGACCGCGATTGGTGTAATCCTCCGGATTGGCTGTCGCGATGACCAGCATATCCATCGGTAAACGGACCTTGTGTCCACGAATCTGAATATCCCGCTCTTCCATGATATTCAACAGACCCACCTGAATACGTTCGGCCAGATCGGGCAACTCATTGATAGCAAAAATACCTCGATTGGTTTTTGGGATTAATCCGTAGTGCAGGGTCAATTCGTCAGACAGATAACGTCCCTCAGCAACTTTAATCGGATCTACCTCCCCAATCAGATCAGCGACGGTGATATCTGGCGTTGCGAGCTTTTCACCATAGCGCTGGTCACGGTGCAACCAGCTAATTGGCGTATCATCACCCTGCTCGGCTACGAGGGTTTTTGCCTCGGCAGAGATAGGGTCATAAGGATTTTCCGGGATTTCAACGCCGGCAATAACCGGCGTATATTCATCCAGCAGATCGACCAGAGAGCGTAGCATCCGCGTTTTAGCCTGACCCCGCTCGCCAAGCAGGACGATGTCCTGACCGGCCAGAATGGCATTTTCCAACTGGGGAATAACGGTATCCTGATAACCAATAATCCCGGAAAATAGTGCTTCTCCTGCGGACAGCTTCCGAATCAGGTTACGCTGCATCTCCTCTCGGATAGGCAAGACCTGGTAGCCAGACTTCTTTAACTCTCCCAACGTCGACGAGCGCTCTTCTTGTGACATCTGATGCCTCCTTTAAACGGTATGATCATGCTTTTTGATCATTGCGTGGCCCATACCACTATGAATATTTTTCGCATTCCGTCAGTACCATCTAACCTTAGCAGAAGTCTGATCGACTTTCCGGCACCAACAATCTGCATCAATCTGGCTATTAGTCAACCCACTCAAACTAACCATAAAAGGAACTGCAACTGCATGATTTAAAGGCAGATAACCCAGCTTTTGTGAGGCAATCCTCCTTCAAGGAAAATTTAAGGGCTTTAATTGCGCCGATTTCAGGCTAAACTGGCCGTTCGAATTCTACCAAGTTTCTACGTACCAACACTGCGCTGGGAACCTGAAAGATCCAA
>CALODO010000020.1:0-148359 GCA_942492235.1 uncultured Gammaproteobacteria bacterium | reverse complement strand
CGCGGGCGCTATGACCGATGGCCAGAATAATATGCCGGCTGTGCAAGGTTTCGCCGCTGGCCAGGGTCAATCCAGTAACCTGCCCCAGATTCGCTGCATCGTCTCGAATCCCAGCATCGTTGTGAGTGCCGTTTTCTATTTTCCCATGAACCGTTTCCCGGTGAATAGTTTCGACCTTGCTGCCAAAATGAATTTCTCCGCCCAGGCGAATAATTTCCCGGCGCATGCTTTCAACCATTTTCACCAGTTTAAAGGTTCCAATGTGGGGCTTATTGATGGTCAATATTTCTTCCGGGGCACCGGCTTTGACAAATTCTGTGAGCACCTTGCGGCCCAGATGCCGCTTATCCTTCACCTGAGAATGAAGTTTGCCGTCAGAGAAAGTACCCGCACCACCTTCACCAAACTGGACATTTGATTCCGTGTTTAACTTACCTTTGCGCCATAAACCCCAGGTATCCTGAGTGCGCTGCCTAACATCCTGACCACGCTCCAGCACTATCGGCTTTAACCCCATTTGAGCTAATAAAAGAGCAGCTAATATCCCACAGGGGCCAAAACCAATCACAATGGGCCGGTGCCTGGTTATGGTGGAAGTCGTACCAGATAATGAGATAGGCAGCACGCCGAAAAAGTCATCATCTGCGTGAGCAACAAAATTATATTCGGTATCTGGGCTTGGGCGAACAAGCCTCGCAGCAGATTCTTCCCCTTCGGTAAACCTCGACAAAACTGCCTGTTCCCGGCCTTCGGCCAGCTCTACGTCCAACTGATAAATCAACTGGATATCGGCTTGTTTGCGGGCATCGTAGCTGCGCTTAAAAACGCTATAACCAAGCAGTTCATCGGCATTGATAGCCAACCTGTCGATAATGGCTGCATTTAGCTCTACTTCAGAATGGTCGAGATCCAACCTGATTTCAGTAAGTCTTAGCATAGTGTCCCAACATACCCTCTCGACATGGCTCCCAACGCAGTCTTTGAAAACAATTTACCCATCTAATTTCTCAATGTGACCCTCAACCGAATGTTAAACCACCAGCCCGGCGCTATAACCCGATGACCAGGCCCACTGGAAGTTAAAACCACCCAGATGGCCAGTCACATCCAGCACTTCGCCGATAAAATACAGCCCCGGCTGATGGTTCGCAGCCATGGTTTTTGAGCTAATACCATCGGTATTCACACCACCCAACGTCACTTCAGCGGTGCGATAGCCCTCAGTCCCCGAGGGCTTAAAAGACCAGCCGTTTAGCTTTTCACCAACAGCCAACAGGCGTTTATCGCTGAACTCCGCCAGGGGAGTATCGATCAATTCAGGCCACCAAAGCGAGGCTATCTCATTGACCAGAGATTTAGGCAGTACGTGATTAAGCAGGGATTTTAAGCTACTTCTACCTTGTCGGGATTTTGCTTCAACAAGCCATTGCTTAATATTCATATCGGGTAAGAGCTTAATTGTGATTTCATCACCAGGATGCCAGTAGTTAGAAATCTGCAAGATCACTGGGCCGCTCATACCCCGATGAGTAAACAGCAAACTCTCTGTAAAAGTCTGACCATTGCAAGTCACCTCTACCTTCAGGCTGATACCTGACAGTCGCTCACAAAGGGGTTTGATGGCATCACTAAACATCAGGGGCACCAAACTGGCCTGGCGTTGGGTGAGGGCCAAACCAAACTGCCGGGCGATATCATAGCCCTGGCCGCTACCGCCAAGGCTGGGAATCGACAAGGCGCCGGTCGCCACCACCAGGGAATCGCATTGGAAATTTTTGCTGCTACAATTCTTGTTGTTATCACTGTTGCTGACGCGACGCTGCACACCCTGTTGCTGTTCCTTTTGCACTCCTGTTTGTAGATCTCTGTGCAGTGTAAGACGGTACCCACTAGCCCCAGGTTCTTTCAGCCCCAGCGATTGAGCCTCGAGGGATTTAATCCCTGTAATCTGACAACGGGTTTTAATCACCACGCCGGCCTGCTCGCACTCCTTTAGCAGCATCGCCAGAATATCTTTGGCTGAATGTACGCAAAACAACTGGCCGTGTTTACGTTCCTCATATTCAATACCGTGGCGCTCTACCATGGCGATAAAATCCCACTGGGTATAGCGGCTCAGAGCCGACTTACAGAAGTGTGGATTACCGGACAGGAAATCCGTGGACTCGACGTACTGGTTAGTGAAATTACACCGGCCCCCACCGGACATCAGGATTTTTTTACCGGCCTTATTAGCCTTTTCAAGCACGAGTACGCGCCGCCCACGCTGAGCGGCAGTTGCCGCGCACAACAAGCCGGCTGCACCCGCACCCAGAATAATGACATCGTAGTTTGTACTAGAAGCTTGCACAGATCGCGGGACTCTTTTTACACTTCATATATTACAAGCCACATATTACAAGCTATATGCTGCAAGTATACATTGGGAGCTATCAACCCACGGAAACACCGATGACGCGCTGGTAAGTGCTCAATGTTTTCGTCAACATCTCTACACGAATTTTCGATAAGCAGTATGATGCTCAATCCACTTATCTACGATCAATTTATCCATAGCGATCAAAACTACTCATTATCTGTACAGGAGAAAAATCATGAGCAATACCAATATAGAGGAGCTTGTCACCCATGGCGCCATCCGCCTGGACTCACCCCAGTTTGGCGTCATGGATCCACTTTCAGAGGAAACTCACCCTCAGGAGTACTACGACGCCATCAAAAAGCGCTTTGCCGAAGAGCGAGATATACGAATCAATTATCGTCCTGAAGGCTCAGGCAATTATGTCACCGACCCAACCGGTCTACTGGCAAAATTTGACCAGGATCCCTACGGCGGAGATATTATTGAGCGAGAAGCGCTGAATGATACCGTTGAGTGTCTGTTTATTGGCGGAGGATTTTCTGCACTATTAACCTCTGCTCGACTGCGCGAAGTCGGTGTTGAGAGTATTCGCATTGTTGAACGCGGTGGCGACGTCGGCGGCACCTGGTACTGGAATAGATACCCAGGCATCGCCTGTGATGTACCTGCCTACGACTACCTGCCCCTGCTCGATGAAATGAAGTACGTGCCCAAACAGCGCTACGCAGAGGGCGACGAGATTTTTGCACACTGCCAGGCCATTGCCAAAAAATACGATCTCTACAAACTGGCGGTTTTTCAGACAACCGTCACCGCGACTGTCTGGAACAAAGAAGAGCAACTGTGGCACATTAAAACGGATCGCGGCGATCATATGAAAGCCCGCTTTGTAATCTGTGCCAACGGCATACTATCCAAGCCCAAACTGACAAAAATCAAAGGTATGGAAACTTTCAAAGGCCATTCCTTCCATACCTCCCGCTGGGATTACGACTACACTGGTGACGACTTGAGCAAACTCAAGGACAAGCGGGTCGGTATTATCGGCACCGGCGCAACCGCCGTGCAGGCCGTGCCACAATTGGGTAAAAATGCCAAAGAACTGTATGTCTTCCAACGCACGCCCTCGTCCATCGATATTCGCGATCAATGGCATACCGATCCTGAGTGGGCAAAAAGCCTGCCTGCTGACTGGCAGGCTAAACGTCGTGAAATATCGCTTAGACCCCCGCAAATGAGTCCAGAAGGCTACGAAAAAATAAAGGCTATGCCCCGCGAAGAAAAACGACGACGACAGGAAAATGCCAACATTGACTCCATGATGCGTATTCACGCCCGCATCGAAGAAATCGTCGACGATAAGGCTACCGCAGAGGCATTGAAACCCTGGTACATGATGATGTGCAAGCGCCCCTGCTTTCACGAGGATTACCTGCCTGCCTTTAACCGACCCAATGTCCATCTGGTCGACACCAAAGGTAAAGGTGTTACCGAAATCACTGAAAAAGGCGCCATTGTCGACGGTGTCGAATACGAACTCGATTTGCTGATCTATGCTACTGGCTTTGAAATCCAGAAAACCGGTATTTATAACGAGATTATCGGTGAAAACGGTGTCGAGATTAACGACAAGTACCAGGCTGGCATTCGCACCCTCCTGGGTATTCACTCAAAAGGTTATCCCAACCTGTTTATCATGAATGGTTACCAGGCCTCTTTTCAGTTCAACCTCACCGACATGATGCAAAGCCAGGGCGGCCACATCGCCGCCTGTGTTGACTATGTCCGCAAACACGATTATCAGACTATGGATGTCACGGAGGAAGCAGAGGAGTTCTGGGTTCAGGAGGTCATCAAGTTCCGAGGTAAAACTGACCGTAACAAGCAATGCACACCGGGTTATTACAACTTCGAAGGTGAAGATAACCGTCGCCAGGATGGTACCTACAACGGTGGTTTTGTAAAATATATGGCTGAAATGGCCGACGTTGAGCAAAACTTCGAAAAGCACTTTGGGTTTGCGAAGAAATAACCCTGTAAGCGGCGAGTGTTAACACTTGCTCAAGCAAAACCAGGCAAACATCGGACAAAAATGCTGCCAGGTTTTTTGATGTTTGTTTGGTCGCTTAAAATGCCGCCTGGTGGCGTCTCCAGGCAGGATCTATGCAGGCTGCGAGTTGTTATGGAAAACGATGAATTACTTAATTCCCCGGACACAGATTTGCGCCGCTATTTACCGATGAAAATCAACAAGGTATAAATTCAATTGCCGTACCTGCCACGACGCTTCCGCATGCTGCCGCCCAGTCAGACCTGAGGGGTGCAAAAGATTTTTGCCGATGAGTAACTGGTTCAAAAAAACCTGGGTGTCGCGATGTTGGCTTACGATCAACAAGACCGTATCAAAGCTCTTTTCCTGTCAACCTATTCAGACGCCGGCAATCCCAAAGGAATGGCCGCATTTATTCGACATGAATCGGAAGGTCGCCTCCATTGCGAAGTTAATATTTATTTCTCTCCAATGTCGACTGCCATAGCAAAAGAAGTGGACGCAGAGCCATGCGCAAAACCGTCGAAAGGCGGCCTGAGTCTACTGGCGGGCTCTCAAGATTCCTGGCTAATGCTTTTCCCGGAGAAATGAATTTCTCCCGTTAGAGGGGAGACTTAATAGCGCAGATTTGAACCAGGCGTCATCAATAACCGCCTGTGGTTTCCGGCAAAATACGAATCAGCTTACAGACCAGATTCGTTAGATATGGGGAAAGCTATAGTTACGCAGAAGCTGACTATAAGATGTCTTTTCGGATCAGCTCAGGTCTCGTATTTGATATCGATTAACCATCGGGAAAAATTTTCTATTTGAGCTCTTTTAATTTCGAAAAATATCTCGATTAACCCTCAACGGTGGATAAAAACATTGCCGGACTGGATTTATCAATGGGCTATTCAGATATTAATCGCAGGTCTATCGTACGCGGTAATTACAATGCTAATCAGGAGGCTGGAAACCTTTATGTGAAAAGGTTTCCAGGATATTTTTAAATAGACCCTCGGGAGGTTCTCTAACCTGGAGTTTGGCTATGGTTGGATATTTTAACAGGTTGATATTCCCGTTATTCTTACCTTTCTTAATCTCTGCTTTCAGTATTCTCCATAGTCGCTGAAGCCACTGTGGTCTCTCCGGTAAAATAAAGCCATACAAATCCCGACACCCCGGCAATCACTGAGGCGATGAGCACTCCTGTTTTCGCCATTAATAAGTCTTCCGGATGATTGGCAAAACCCAGCTCGGCAATAAATATTGACATGGTAAAGCCAATGCCGCCCATTAGCGCGACACCAATAATATGCCTAAAATTCAGGTCATCGGGCAACTTGCTCAAGCCCAGCTTGACAGCGAGCCATGAGAAACCGGCAATGCCGATCAGTTTACCGGCGACCAGACCTGCCGTAATACCCATCGACACAGGGTGGGTAACGATACGATCCAGCGACGACCAGTCGATGGGGATACCGGCATTAGCCAGAGAAAAGATCGGGATCACGAGATAAGCAGACGGTATATGCATCTTGCGCTCTAACACCAGCGCAGGCGCCTGAACCAGCTGTACGCCATCGCCTAACGCCTGCACCCGAGAACGCAGCTCATGGTTTTTAATAATATTTTCTTCGCGCCGATAGACTCGTTTGATTTGCTTAATCAAGCTATCCATCTGCGATAAGAAACGAGCCGGGTCGTACTTGGGGCGCATGGGGATACTGAAAGCCAGAAAGATACCGGCCAGGGTGGCATGAATACCGCTTTTCAACATAGCAACCCATAACACCACACCCAGTAGCACATACGGCAAGGGCTGCCTAATACCACCCAGGTTTAACGCGGCCAACAAAAACAGGGTAATAAATCCAGTTACCAGAGCGCCAAGATTTATGGTTTCGGTATAAAACAGGGCAATCACCAGGACGGCACCTAAATCATCGACAATGGCGAGGGCAACAAGAAAGGTCAGCAGACTTTTCGGCACGCGACTACCGAGCAGCGCAAGAGCACCCAGAGCAAAGGCTATATCCGTGGCCATGGGTACCCCCAGCCAATGAAAGTGTGACCCCCGGGGTTAAAGGCGAGATAGAACAACACCGGCACGATCATGCCACCTAGCGCCGCCGTGATAGGCAGGATGGCGTGCTTCGGGTCAGCTAGTTCACCAACGAGTATTTCACGCTTCAGCTCAAGACCGATAACGAAGAAAAAAACGGCCATCAAGCCATCGTTAATCCAGTGGTGCACAGACTTTGATAACTGAAAGCCCTCAACACCAATGATAAAAGTCATGTCCAGCAGGTGATGGTAAGCTTGACTCCACTGGCTGTTGGCAATAAAAAGCGCTACCAGAGCGCAAAGCATCAGCAACACGCCACTGGTAGTTTGTCGGTGAATAAAGTCATCGAGAGGGCTTAACACCTTGTCAAAGGCTTTTTCCCACGGTGCCGTGTGTTCTTTACCCTTCATTGATTGCTTCCCTTAAATAAGGATGTACTGGCGACATAACCCATAGCAGGTAAAGCTATGGACTTTAACTCATCCCTCGTGGATGACATATTTTGACAAAAGCCCTGTGGGATTACATAAGCATAATTCTGGGATGGTTATTTCGATCTTCAAATAAAAGAAAAACTGATTCAGATATGTACGCCATGAACCAGGTTTCAGCGCACTTTTTACATCCCTCAAAGCTTTACCCATATGCTCAACCGGAACATGGTGGGGGGGGGACCTAAGCGCGAAGACGTCATCAAATGAATCGTTACTAAATGGTATATCCCCACTACCAGCAATCAGGAATGTGGTACTGGCAAGAACCTCAATCAAGGTATTTTCACCGTGCTGGATTTCGTCTGCTTCTGTGGCGGTGATTTTTCGATCGTGGACATTGCTTGCGATCAAGTGAGCAATCCTGGCTTTCCCACAGCCCAGCTCAAGTATACTCTTGCCATCGAGGGTCAATATTTCCTTAAAAATATCGCTATTCTTACAGACTTTGTCTTTCAGGCTGAATAAATCGACTGCCGTCTCCGCAGATTTAGATTTTGAGCAGGGGTGATAGTTCCCTTCCAGGGGCAAGAGTCCTATACGCAGGTCAAAATGTACACCGACAAGTTGAGCTGGGTGGTCAATATGCCCTAAACGACATACGGCCAGGACAGTATCACGTAATCAGAGTCTTTTAACGGTTAGGTCTGGGTTTGCAGACACTACCCCGCCCCTTTTGCCACTAACTGTGCATTGCCTCCTGTCGATGACAAAGCACCTGATCCGGTACCTCCAGCTTTTTCCTCAGCATTAAGCGCCGGAGAAGAAGGAAACACGCTTGACTCAGCCCGCATGGCAAAATCTATCTCCTCCTGGCCTGGCCACCACTCCGGACGTTCTATCTCCGTAACACGATCCCGTATAAAGGTACGTGGTTCGGGAATATTATAAATTCGACGTGCGTTACCACCTAAAAACTTGGCCTGGCGCTCTTCTGATAATTTACTTTTATGCATGGTTTCCAGAGCCCGCCAAACATCATCACCGTCGTGATGATAAACATCGGAAGACCAAACCAGGATGTCCTCATAAAATTCTGGCATCCGAGATGGCGGCGCTTCATCGCCCTCAAAACCCGTTACACAATGCTCAAAGAATGTTTCGCTAGGCAATTGTTTGAGCGGATGCATAGTGCGCTCATTGCGATACAGTTTGTAAAATTTGTCACATTCGTCGAGCACAAAGCTTAACCAGGTGGAAGAGGCTTCAAAAACAGCGGCATTTAACCGGGGGAAACGCTCAAAAAGGCCTGAGAATAGCGCTGCCACTACCCATAATGAAGCCTCGGACTGGAAGTTTTGTACATTAGTAAGAAACGAATGAGGAATATTGGCCGATACCATTGCCTTATTAATCAACTCTGAAGCCGAATGCTGCTCGGTATAGCCCGTTGGCCTGAGTGAACCAAAAGCAGGAAAAGGGTGCATTCCATAGACGACACCGGTTTCCTGCATGGCTCGCCATAAACCATCGTACTTCGGCTGCAGGGGGTAATTGCCCATGGCATCAATGGGCCGCACCAGACCTACACGGCAACCTCTGTCTGCCACCCGATACAACTCTCGGACCGCTGACCCGGGATCTTGAAGAGGCAGCATAGCAGCAAAAAATAAGCGCTCTGGATTTTCCTGACAATATCCCCAGGCCCAGTCGTTATAGACTTTGCACAGGGCCGCAGCACCACGACCGTCCTGTATCCAGGGGTAGGTATCGATATCTGACGGAATGATCATCACCTGATCGATCCCCTGGGTATCCATATCCTTTAGCCGGGCCCTGGGTTCATAGGCGCCCCGGTGATCGATATAAGATGATTGTTCCTGAGTGAGCGCCGTCTCGGGTCTTAAGTTACGCACATGAAAGGCTCTTTGAATGGGGTGTTTCATTCCTGGGCCGGCTACCGAGCCGATATTAATCATCCCTGGGGCAGCAGAGATCCCAGAAACACCGGCGCCCGTCGTACCATTCACTGTCATTTGACCGGTAGTCTTATCGTACCAGATGGAATTTTTGATAACGGCTAATTCATCCTTGGTAAGGCTGTCCTCGGCCCGCTCCCAGGTCAACGCGGACTCAACAACATGAGCATCACAATCAAAACTAGCAAAATTTTTACTCATGGGCGCAAATTTTTGAGTGGGCACGGCGAGCCTCCTGTATTCTTATATCTCTACTTTGTTAATCTCTCTTATATTCAACAGGTATAAAACACTACCTAATCTATTTTATGTCTAAAAATATAAGCATTGTTTACTGGAAAATTCAAATAACATTTATGCCATTTTTTAGCCTTTAATAAACATGTTTGCAGCCTGTTCGTTAAAACCAACTACCAAAAGCAAAACACTCATACCAGCAAGACCTCACATAAATGCTTACACTAGAAATTGCCCCCGTCACTCCCTTTCATATAATACATACATATACCCCAAGCCTTATTAAGGTCAGCGCATTCCAGGATCGGATCGCGCGCTGTACGAGATCCAAACACCCAGGAGGCAAAGTAAGGTAATGGCGAGGGTCGCGGCAATCAACAACACATCACGTAAGGTTTTACTCAGAGGGTCCAAAAATTGCCATTTATGAAGATAGCTAAATGACCAGGCTTCCCGTTTGCTTGAGGCATTCGTACGACTAGCCAGAGCTCCGGTCGCAGTCTCGACATAGACGGTGAGCTGCGGTTCGATATCATTTACCGAATTGCTGTCCAGCTGAACGGCATGAACTGGCATACGTTTATTAAGGAAGCCGTAATCCTGACTAAACCGGGTGATTTCTTCTACCTGAGCATCCTTATGAGCATTTAACAATTCAGCATCAGTTAAACCTGCATAGTACACCGCCAGGTCCAGAGCATGTCTACGCTCACAATCAGGGCAGGCTTGTGACGTTTTTGCATTGATATAAATAATCTCCTCACCTTTTGGCAGACGCTTATTCGAGTGATGTTCTTTTGAGTGGCGTTGTGCTGCTGCAGGTTTTTCAGCTTTCTCTGTCACCGGTGGTACTGCCAGTGCCATACGCAAATAAGGTGAACCGCCAACCTGGACAAAATTACCCTGGTTAAAATTTCCATCCTTGCTAGCCAGTGCTACGACAGACCAATCCAGTGTGAGAGCCTGCGCGTTAAACGATGACTGCGGTAGTGGCAGGGCAGCTCGCGGAACCACCGGCTTATTGAGCAGATGGTAGAGCCCGGAAAAACTGAAGGTCAGTATCAACATACCAAAACTAATCCCCAGACGACCGTGCCACACACGAGTGGGACTGTGTACTTGAGACTGCCGACTCAGATTTTCCTTACTGGTGTTTTTTGAACGCGCCCACCAGAACATCCATAAGCCAACCAAACTTAAACCCATCCCAGCAAGCAGCACTGCACTCATGGCGATGGTTCTCACCCAGGGATAAGGAATAAACACCCAGGAATGTAACTGCCGAAACACCCAGCCAACAAAGGCCTTGCGGTCATCAACCAGTGTTGCCAACCGCCCGGTACTGACTTCTACATAAGCGCGCATATTGTCGGAACGATCAAAGGTCACTTTATAGACCGGTAACAAGCGATTGATATACAGGTAGTCTTCGTTAAACGTGGTAATCAATTCAACAGAACTGACTTGACTGACCTCATCGCCCAGATAATACCTTGCTAAATCCTGCGCGTAGGTGACGTCATCTAATTCGGCTTTCTGGCCTGTCCCAGCATGAATGTAGCTTGCTATACCATCATGCTCAACGCGATAAAGACTTTGCCCCTTAATATTGAGCACCTGTGCTTGCTCAAAAACATTAATCCCATTGGCTGACAGGGCTATTGATAATGGCGCGAGCTTAGTAATAGCAGCGGTCGACACCGGTGGTTGCATAAACACAGGTCGAGGATTAACCCTCGACATAATGGGGTGACTCAAACCACTCAAGGCCCAGGCAATAATAGCCGTGAACACAACAAGACCGATACGCTTATGCCAACGATAGAGCGTTCTACCAGCCATATTTCCACCCCCTAACTTAATCTATCCTGATGATGTCAAACAATCGGTCAGCGATGAGTTGAGACTATCTCAAAAGCTGTATTTCACACCGATAAAGGCCCTGCGTGGGCTGCCCGGCGTAAACGTTGGCCCGAATTTTCCGGTTGTTTCAGCATAGAGCTCGTCGCTTACATTTAAGACTCGCAGGGATATATCAAGCCTGGCAGTAAGCGGGTACTTCGCTCTTACATTGACAAGGTCGTGGCCATCGTAGACGTCTCTATCCGCTGCCAGTCCATCGTCTGCATTACTTTCGTCGATCCAGTGCTCTCCCTGATGGATCCACTCTAGCTCGACACGACCACCGTTTAACCACACGGGGCCGTAGCGCAAACGGACATTGGAAAAATTTTCTGGCGCGTTGGGCATATCGTTGCCCGAAAAATCGCCACTGCGATCTTCCCAGTCTTTATGTTTGTGTTCCGACTGGGTGTAGGCAATGTAGAGGTCGAGGGTTTCACTAAGGATAATATCCAGGCCCAGCTCTACGCCGTAGTGCTCGGTTTCACCGGCATTGGTATTTCGGCGCACACCGGTGCTGCTATCGAGCACA
Organism: uncultured Gammaproteobacteria bacterium; assembly: GCA_942492235.1. Lineage (GTDB taxonomy): Bacteria > Pseudomonadota > Gammaproteobacteria > Pseudomonadales > Porticoccaceae > HB2-32-21. The sequence goes on along the minus strand of CALODO010000020.1, from coordinate 136,816 downwards.
CTGAGGATATCGTCGTCTTTGAGCATGTAGTAAATGCTGCTATCGAAGGCGATGCGCTCAGATAAGTTGCCGCGTAGGCCAATATCAAAGCTATCGACCTTCACAGGGTTCAGATCGGTGGAATCTGCCGTGCTACCTGAGCGAAACAACTGATCACTGGAAGGCACCCGAAAGGCATGCCGATAGGAAGCATAGCCATTGATGTTGTCACTAAATTGATAGGTGAAACCCAGCTTGGGGCTCAGATGACTAAATTCTACCGACTGATCTTCTGGGCGCAAATGCAAAATGTCTACCGGCGTATCACCCATATTGTCGTTGTAATCGTAGTGAGAGTAGTCATAGCGCAGTCCGGCATTTAAACGCAGGGCTGAGGTCAACTGAGTTTCATAGTGAACGAAAGGCGACAGTGAGAGAACCTCCACATCGTAGTCATACAAAAGACCCGCAGGTGTGTACGCTAGCCAGTAATCACCCGCGTCGGTATCCGAACGCTCAATATAATGTTGTTTTTGATAGCCATCGCTATAGTCAATATCCAGCCCGGTCACCACAAAGCTGTCATCACTCAAACTGTGATCCCATTTTATTAAAGTACCAACAGAATCGTGGCCACTTTCATTAACATGGGCATCTTGCGAATCGAGAGACGACGGACAGCTCGGGCACCAGGGCGGCGGAGGCGTGACCCGTCCTGTATTGAGGGTCCAGGTAGCGACATACTCCAGCTCATTACTGCGCAAAAAGGGTGTGATGCTTAAGGTGCTGTTATCAAAATCCCGCACAAAAGCTGACGAAACACGAAAGGCGCGCACATCCCGGTAGCCAATCAAATTACCAAACTGCTCGGGATTCTCCTTATAATCTTCATAACTCAGCCCGCTGCCGCCGGTCTCATAATCGAGGATAGTGTTGGTAAAAACAGTGTTAACCTCCCAGTTATCCCCTAAGTGCGTATTCCACGAACCGGTAAACGCACTGCGCTCACTACTCGTTTGTTCGCGCCAACCATTGTCCTCGACAATATCTAGCTTGCCTGTAAAACCGTGCCTGACCGTGACTTTAGCGCCGTCTAACTGAACCCGCCGAAAGCCATCTTCACCGCCCTCCACATTGACGCTGAGCTTATCTTCTATGGGAGGGCGGCCACTGAGGATATTAACCACAGCGCCAATGGCGTCGCTGCCGTAAAGCGCAGAGCCCGGACCTTTAATCACCTCAATACCATTAGCCGCACTAGTGTTCACTTCGTACAAGGCATTGTGATTAAAAAATCCCGCCGCCCGCGTCGGCACACCATTTTCGAGATACAAATATACCGGACTGGTCGATACAGGCTGGCGAATCGCCGCCATCACCCCTGCACCACCAGAATCCAGCTGCACAATATTAACGCCAGGGATGCGGTTCATGATTTCAGCTGCGTGATCAGGGTTTACCGCTTCGATTTCCTGCTCGCTTATCACACCAATACTCGCGGCAGTATCGGCCAGGGTGTTCGAGCTACCGCTGGCAGTAACGACAATCGTTTCTAATAAAAGTGGTTCAACAGTTTGTGTCTGTAAGGCTTGTTCTGCGAAAACAAAAACGGAATTGTTCAGCAAACATACAGCCATCAAGGTGCTGAACACACGACTGTAATGTGCTCCACGAGAATTTGTTATTTTAGCCACGAAAGATATCCCTTCTATTTCTGAGCGGGATATTTTATAGGCGCAGGCTTAAACAAGGATGTGACAAATTGTCGCAGGCCACACCCATGGAACCACCAGCCAAAAATAGTTCTACACAGCTTAAGCTTCTGCGAGGGACTGCTGTTAGTGTACCTGGATGCGCACTTTCATCTGAACGGCATAATTAATCAAAGGCTTACATGATTCGAGTGTTACCAACTGCATCGGGTGTCATTCGGTTTGTTGGCAGCGCGGTTTATCACCGTCACCTCAAACACAAATTTATCCGGTGGTTCCAGAGAGCTTAACCGCCTTCAGTCCCAATAGCCTCCGCAAACTTTGTACAATGCTCAATTCCTTGTTACCGAGTACAACAATGGCAAGCCCCCTCACCGTCGAACAAATCAAAAATAAACTCGACCACCCTGTCATCGACGCCGATGGCCACGTGATCGAGTTTACCCCTGTGTTTCTCGATTATCTCAAAGATATCGGTGGCCCGGAGATCGCCGAGCGCTTCGCCAAACGCCAGGTCAACTGGTACAAGCTAAGTCCTCAGGAGCGCATCGATAAGCAGCGCACCCGTACCCCCTGGTGGGCGCTACCAACGGCCAATACTTTAGATCGTGCCACCGCCATGTTACCGCGCCTCCTTAACTCCAGACTTGAAGAGCTGGGTATCGACTTCGCACTGGCTTATCCTACGCTGGGTCTTATCTTTCCCGGCGATCCCTCTGAGGAAGTACGGCGGGCCTGTTGCCGCGCATTAAACACGTATCATGCCGAACTGTTTCACTCTTACGCCAGTCATATGACACCCGTCGCGGTGATCCCTTTAACCACACCTCAGGAAGGCATCGAAGAACTTGAATACGCGGTAAATACCCTGGGTCTAAAAGCCGTCATGATTCCGAGTCTCATTCAGCGTCCCGTCGCCGAAGCCGCTCGAATAGCACCAGCCGCGAGCGCCTACGCCACATGGCTTGACACATTAGCTTTTGAATCGACCTACGACTACGATCCCTTCTGGGCCAAATGCCGAGAATTGAAAGTCGCCGTCACTGTTCATTCCGGCGGCAGCGGCTGGGGCACCCGAAATTCTGTGAACAATTACATGTTCAACCATATCGGTAACTTTGCCGCTGCTGGGGAGGGTTTCGCTCGCTCATTGATCATGGGTGGTGTGACGCGACGCTTCCCGGATCTCAGGTTTGCCTTCCTCGAAGGTGGCGTGGGCTGGGCATCAGCGCTCTATGCAGGGCTTATCAGCCATTGGGAAAAACGTAATCGCGAGGCCCTGCAAACCTACAATCCAGCGGCTCTCGACCATCAGCAATTAATTAAGCTGTTCGCGGAATATGGTCAGGACATCACCACTAACACAGTCACACCTGAAGATTTCACTCAGGATTTTTTGACCAGGAACCCGGAAGACCTGTCTATGCTCGATGAATTTGCCGCCTGCGGTTTTGAGTCGGCAGAGGATATTCGCGATCAGTTTCAGCCCAATTTTTATTTTGGCTGCGAGGCTGATGATCCCCAAACAGCGCTCGCCTTTACTGAAAAACTTAATCCACTGAATGTCAAACTCAAAGCCGTATTTGGCTCGGACATTGGTCACTGGGATGTACCGGATATGTCAACTGTGCTCGTTGAGGCCTACGAACTAGTCGAACGCGGACTACTTTCTGAAGAAGATTTTCGCGCCTTTACGTTTACCAATCCCGTGACACTACACGGTGGTCTGAACCAGGATTTTTTCAAAGGCACCGTCGTGGAGAGCGCGGCCTCTAAGGTGCTTGGCGGTAGGTCGCCATGAAGTCCAACTTCAATTAATACGCCCTATTTTTACACCAGTGTTTCCGGCACCTAATCGAAACGCGCAGATAACGACAGCCAGGTAGGCTAGAGGCAAGCACCAAATCCAGATCCGGCATGGATTTAGGTGAGACTACCCACTCCTATCTTTCCGTAATCGGTAGCGAGTACGACGAGCCAGGATAGACTAGTCCAACTCAAACCCGTGGGTTTTTAGAAAGGCCTTGAATGCCTGCCGCTCTGGTATTGATAACTGGCGTGCAGTATTTTCTGACCAGGTATAGTTGCTTACCGTGCCATATTTGTCAGTATGCATCTGCGCCGAATCTGGTATCGGGAATAGAGCATTGCGACGGGCGTCGTAAGTGTCAATGGCCGCTTCCAGGTCTCTGTCATCATAGCGATTTCGATGAATCACAATACTGGGCGCTAACCGTTGGTTGATAAACCCCGGTACAGCAGGCTTACCCAGCGTCAAACCAGCGATGGGGAATACGCCAGGGGGCAATTCCAGCAAGGCCGACACATCTTCCATTTGATCTCTTATCTCACTGATAGCCGCACAACCCAGACCTATAGATTCTGCAGCGGTGATAAAACACTGCATGGCCATAGCAGCATCAATGACCGCGTTGACCAGACAATCGAGATTATTGTTGGCATAGGTGTGGTGCCGAAATTCGGCAACGCGCTGATTACGCCGCATATCTGCACAGAACACCAGAAATACTGGGCAGCTTTGTAACTGCGGTGTTTTTGGGCAGTGCTCAGCAAGACGCTCGCGCAGCGACGCCTCACTGACCACTATAATGGAATATTGCTGCAAATTTGACTTGGTAGGTGCCGATTGTGCGCAGGCGAGGAGCATATCAAGCACATCATCAGCAATCGACTCATCGGTATAGCGTCTAATCGAGCGCCGACTGAGTAAATCAGTAATAGCGGTATTCTCCTCATCGATACGGGTACATTGACGTTCAAGCTCGTCATCCCGAAGAGCAAATCGCTGCCTGATAAACTCCGAGAGATTCCTCATTGACACTTACCTTATGCCTGACTTGCTTGCCTTTTATCATAGAGCACCTTGCTGAAGTCCATTATTTGCTGGAAGTCGTAGGGCAACTCTTCCATCGTCTCTGGGTGCCATGCACTTCTGCTAGAGCGTTTCAGGATATTCCCCCCGTAAACGTGAAGACCATACATGGCCTGATCCGGCCTGGTTTCAATCGCATGAATAGCATCGGCACGAAGCGAAAATATTCCAGATTCGGGATTTAACACAACTTCCTGCTCGACTTCGACACCACCCTCGGCTGTGCGGCGATAAAGGTAATTCTTCTCCTCACCTTCAAGAATACCAATCCTCACCCACATCAAATGATTGTGGATAGGACTAATAAAATTAGCGGGTGTAGACACTCTTAGCACCGTCAGGTTTTCGTCTGCATAAAGGGGACTCACATCCTTTTTTGGTGCAGCAGCGTCTAGCGCCTTGCGTAGTGCGTCAGGGTCGCGGAAGGCCTCTTCCATCAGTGCTTCGACCCGGTCCTGGGGCTTGTCTCCCTGGACAGCTTTTTTGCATTCCTCTATAAAATTTTCCAGATTAAACATGATTTTCTCCTGTGAAGTATTCTTCAAATGCCCATTTCAATCTTATTACCAAGTTTGACCATGGCGATAAAACCCTGGTATCGCTGAATATGAACCAAATTTCCAGTACAACTTTATCCCAGGTAAAGTTCCACTAATGGACGCTGCTCAGCAGACTATCGTTCTTATCCTGTAGTATCTGGTGGCTCATGACCAATAAGAAACCAACCTGCGTGATAGCCAGGTCGGCATTGACAGCCGATTGGCAATGGTAACTGAATCATACTACCTTTAAACAATAAATATTGATATAGTAAAATAATTACTTATTATAACAGGCGAAATTTTGATGAAATTTGGATTATTTACGCTATTTGATTTTCATCCTGACCGTCAGGAAGAATCACATTACTACACAGAAACATTGAATTTACTTGAGCTCGCGGACGCACTCGGATTTGAGCGTCTTTGGCTTGGCGAAGAACATTTCTACGCATTTGGCATATGTCCTCGCCCCTCCGTATACCTGAGTGCCGTAGCACAGCGCACAAAAAAAATGCGGCTGGGCACAGCGGTTACCCTTCTACCTTTTGATAATCCCTTACGCGTTGCAGAGGACTATGCCATGCTTGACCTGATCAGTAACGGCCGGGTCGATCTGGGTGTAGGCCGCGGTTTGATACCCAAGCATTTTGAAGGTTTCCCTATAGACCCGAGCGAAACCCGAGCACGAATGAATGAAGGAGTTGATGTCATATTAAAGGCCTGGACACAGAAAACCTTCTCTCATAGTGGTGAATTTTTTAATTATCCCGAATTATCCGTTTCTCCCAGGCCAATACAGCAACCTCATCCGCCATTGTGGGTAGGCACATTAAGTTCCGAGTCTTTTGATCGCGCTGGCAATCTTGGTCAAAATATTATGGTCGTACCTTTTCTCTCTGGACCCTTTGAATATGTGAAGCAACAAGTTGATCGTTACCGCAGTTTGTTGCTGGAGAATAAACACGATACCGACGCAATCGAGGATATGTTTGTCTTCTTTTTGTTTGTGAATAAAGATCATGATGCAGCGCTGGCGGAGGCCCGCGAGGTGGCCGCTCGGTATATGGCCTTACTCGCGCAGAATATACCACCGCCATCTGCAGATATGACACCAGATATTCGCGCGCAATCAGAAGCGCTGCGTAATCAGCTCGAATCCTTTGTTGACAATATAGAAGAACGCGCCGTAGTGGGCACCCCTGAGCGTTGTCGGGAAAGAATCGCCGAGTTACAGGACTATTTTGGCATGAGAAACATGTCCTTTTATCTACACGCTGGGGCCAGAGATTTTGGTGACGCGAGAAGAAGTCTCGAACTTTTCGCCAGCGATGTACTACCGCACTTCGAGAAATCAGGAGAATAAAATGAAATACGGTGTTCAATTAGGTGGGGGAGCCGGCGTCAAGGATAAGGCGGTTCTGAATGCGGTCGGACAACAGGCTGAAGCTGCCGGCTACGAGGCTATTTTAATTGGTGATCATATCGTCTTCCCCAAGAAAATCGAGTCCTACTACCCCTACACGAAGCTAGCACAGGAGCAAGGCCAGGACCCTTATACTCTTTTCACGCAAATGGAGTGGCTAGATTCATTTACAGTATTGGCTTTACTGATCAACGCCACCGAAACAATTCGCCTGGGGACCAGCGTTACCATTATTCCCTATCGTCATCCACAGGAAATGGCGCGAGTGATTATGACACTGGATGTTCTCTCTGGTGGTCGGTTTATCCTCGGGGTTGGTACAGGCTGGATGAAGGAAGAATTCGAATTACTTAATGTGCCCTTTGAAAAGAGGGGTAAACGAACTGATGAATACATCGAAGTAATGAAAAAAATCTGGACAGGAGATGACTGCCGCTTTGATGGGGAATTTATCAAAATACCCGAGGAACTTCATTTTGCACCCAAACCCATACAGAAGCCTTATCCCCCGGTATGGGTAGGTGGTGAATCACTGCCGGCACTAAAACGAGTTGTCAGGCTGGGAAATGGCTGGCACATCGGACCACTCGCTCGCGCAGAAATTGGCTTAAAGCTGGATACACTAAAACGGCTGATGGATGAAGCTGGCCGAGATTATTCTGAACTGGAAATTACTGCCCTGATCGATGGCAGCAATGCCAGTGAAGCGGATATTAAAGGCTACGCGGATATGGGTATCGACTGTCTGTTTACAATGGCCGCCGCACCTGACCCAGAAGTAACAAAAACACACATTGATACGTTTGCAAAAATAGTGCAAAACGTCAGCTAATTGTCCAACCGATAAATGGGCAGCAATTCTCTCGGGGCTAACAGCAATCGTTTTTATTAGCCACAGGTGACAATCTGGTGGTGCTTGAACCCTGTACAGCGATACCCTTGAATGCGAAAGCTGTTAGCTCTGTCTATTGACTGGAAATAGTGTGTAATCTGCCCACGGCAGAGGGAATAACAATCTCTTCGCCAAAAGTATTCAACAATTGGTGGGTGGCACGCCAGCCCGTACAGTGGCCTGCGACTATGCTCTTGAGGTTAAACTGCTTAAGGTCTTCTATGGTTTCCGGGATAATAACTTCGCATGCTGCGCCGGAAAGGTGGAAGCCACCCATCACACCGTATAGGGGAATCGGATCAAAAAGCTCCCGAGCGTGTTTTAATACGTTGACCACACCGGCATGTGAACAGGCAGTAAAAACAACAATGCCTTTATCTTTGACATTGACAGCCATAAAGCGCTCATCAATAACCCAGGGGTCGGGGCTCCATTCTCCATTTTGTTCCTGCTTAACATGTCCGGGCAAGCCTTTTTCATAAGACGTTATTCGCGGTATTTCTCCACTAATAAAAAACCTGTCATCAAGAATTAAACGAGCACCCGGTTCGTTGATCAGTGTCGCACCTTTGCTCTCCAGCTCTGCCTGTGACGGTATATCCTTCAAGTCCAGTACGTTGCCGTCCGGGAACTGGATGCCACGGTGTTCAAACATCTGTGGATTAACATGATAAGGAACAGGCTGACCGCCGTTGGCAGCATAGATTTGCTCAACTGCACTGAGCATGCCTCCTGAGTGATCCCAATGTCCGTGCGATAAAACCACCGCTCCTATGGTAGCGAAATCCAGACCCAGACGGTTAGCGTTTCTATCAATGCCGTAAGCCTCAGGGCCCGAATCAAAGAGTGCCACCTGATTATTGCCATTAACGGTTGCCGTGATGGCCAGTGATAATCCCCAATGCGCACAACATAGACACTCACCTGACAATGGCCCCTCAAAATTGGCCTTTAGTAAGTTTGGCAATTCGGGAATTGTGCCGGCCGGAACGGACGATAATAGATCCGTTACATTATCAACGAGTACCAGAACATCTAGGTTATCAAGAGGTTTAAGTGCTTTGGCAATTTTTTCAGTCATGGTAATTCCCGTCCTGCTTATTTTTTGAATATTTTCGTACCAGTATATAAGGCGGCTATGTGTCCGGCAATCAAGTGTAACCAGAGAACCAGGGATCAATACGAAATACCTTTCTACAGAAACCCCTTAATTAGAACAGTTTAAACCTTGTTATTTATTGCTAATAAATAACAAATCATGTTAGATATATGGGTAGTCATTCAGCTTTATTCGGACAATTAAAAATAAATGCCTGATGGCAAATTACAGGAGGTAGTTGATGATCTACGATTTTACAGCCTATGGCCCTGATCGAGTCATCAGTGGCATCGGGGCATTAGCGCAGTTATCCGAGGTGCTGAGTAACCTAGGCGTTAAACGCGCGCTTGTCATAACAGGCCACACGCTGGCAACAAAAACAGACCTGGTATCACGCGTAGAATCGGTAATGGGCGATATCCATGTTGGCACCTTCTCTGACTGCGGCCAGCATGTACCAGCTAGCAGCGTTGACAAAGCCTGCGAAATGATGAAAAAAACTAATGCCGACGCGATAGTGGTCTTTGGCGGTGGCAGCCCCATAGACACAGGAAAGATGGTTGTTTACAGGCAGATAGAGGCCGGTAGCAAAGTGATCCCTCAGATCAATATTCCGACCACCCTGTCCGCCGGAGAATTCACCCACGCAACCGGAATGACCGACGAAGAGACAAGGGTCAAGAACATCTTTTCGCATCCCGACATACAGCCCCGTGTGATTATTTATGATCCTGAGCTGACGAGCGCAACACCGCGAGATTTATGGATAACGACGGGCGTCAAGGCCCTGGATCACGCGGTAGAAGGCTTGTGGTGGCCTGAATGTCACCCTTATCTTGAATCCCTTAGATTAGGGGCAATCGCCGATTTGCGCGAGCATCTTGCACTGTCGGCAGACCCTCAAAACCTCGATGCACGCCTTGGTTGTATGCATGCGGCCTGGAAATCCCTGACTGGCTTACTCAGTGCCAAAAGCGTTGGATTCCGGCTGAGCCATCCCTTAGGCCACCAGATAGGTGCGCGTTGGGACATCCCTCATGGCGTAACATCTTGCATCGTATTACCTACCGTCTGTCGATTTCTATTACCCAGAACTCAGACAGCTCAGGCCCAGATTGCCAGTGCTATGGGGTTGCCGGACGGAACCGCTGAAGACGCCATAAGCCGCTTCCTGGATACACTCGACGTCCCCCGAAGTCTGTCGGACTGTGGAGCAACTCGTGATGAACTTCCCCTGGTAGCTGAAGCAGTGGCTAATGAGCTGGCATTTCTCAAGGGTCCCGATCATGAAATTGCAACGAGAGAGGTGCTGACCGAATTGCTCGAGAGTATGTGGTAATTAATTCTGTCAGTTCTGACTTTGCTGTTAATTGAACACGATCCGCAAGAGGGTTTCCAGAGTTGTGGTGCACAGCAATGAAAAATAATAAAGGTACGGGAGACCTTACAATTTCGATTTAATTAAAGGAAGAAATTATGGCTACAGATAAATTATCTTTTGGGAAACGCTTAATGATTTTTCAAAAACTATTCGGCGTTACTATTTTTACCATAATCGCATTAGCTGGCTATCCCACAACGACTATTTCGGCGGAAACTCCCCCGCCAGTGCCTACGGAGCTTCAATATGCAGAGGAAGTTGAAGTTACGATACTCTCCTCTAACCTTGCAGATGGCGATGCCATTGGCGAATGGGGGTTTTCAGCATTAGTAGAGGTGGATGGGAAATGTGTGCTTTTCGATGCAGGCTATCACCCAGACACTGTGCTCAAAAATGCTCGGACCTTAAAAGTAGACTTATCCTGTGTTACGGACGTGGTACTCAGTCATTTTCACCCAGACCATAATGGAGGACTTCCTACGCTGATTAAAAATGTTCGCGAGAAAAACCCCAATGCTATGAGCCGGATTCATGTCGCCAAAGGCTTCTTTTTACCCCGTCGTTATCCGGAATATACTGGAGACGAAGAATTTAACAAAATGATAAAAACCAAAAAAGAACTGGAAGCTCAGAATATTGAGTTCATAGAGTATTCAAAACCAGCTCAAATTATGCCTGCCGTCTGGGTTACAGGGCCTGTCAAGCGGGTTCACGAAGAAAAGACCTGGCCCAGGATTGTAAAAGTAAAAATGAATGGCGAGTGGATTGATGATTTCGTACCTGAAAGCCAGGGAATGACTGTGGTTACCGCCAAAGGTCCTATCGTTCTGCTGGGGTGCGGGCATTCCGGTTCAGTTAATTTGCTGGAGCAAGTCCAACTAACCATACAGGATCATTCTATTCAAGCACTGATGGGAGGGTTGCATCTCTACGATGCCGATGATGAAACTTTAGGATGGACCTCGGACCGATTGAAAAAAGTCGGCATCCAAAATCTGATGGCGGGCCACTGCACTGGCATTGAGCCACTAATGAGGTTACGGACTGGACTGGGCCTCAACCGGAGTTCAGCTGTAGTAGGCGCCGTAGGCTCACGATTTGTTTACGGCAGTGGCATCTATCCAACAAAAATAGCCAGGTAGGCTGTCTACTCTGGCAGCAATGTTTCAACATATGACTTGAAGAAAGCATTAATAACACTTTACTGTGGCACACGGCTGATTGGCTGATGACTACCCACCAGGTGGGCAGTCATCTTAATCATTTAACAGGAGGTAATTTAGACCATGAGCGAAACACATACAGGAAGCTGCTTTTGCGGCGCAATTCAATTCGAAGTAAGCGGTGAACCTAACGTCATGGGCTATTGTCATTGCGCCGACTGCACAATTTGGGCAGGAGCACCGGTTAACGCCTTCAGCTTATGGTCACCGGATGCCGTCCAGATTATCGCCGGGGAGGACAAACTAGGATCCTTCGCTAAAACCGAGGCTAGCCACCGCAAGTTTTGCACACAATGCGGTGGCCATGTGATGACCGTGCATCCAGAAATGGGCATGACCGACGTCTATCTAAATCTCGTACCGGGCAAAGCACATAATGGGACTATGCATGTTTTTTATGGTGAAAAAACAATGTCAGTTCCCGATGGCTTACCAAAATACAACGACCTTCCTGCCGAATTTGGCGGATCAGGAAAGATACTTGACGAGTAGACTATAGCCCCCTAGTAAGCTCCACCGTGCTCCAGCCAGTGAGCACTTTCAGGGGTCAAAGTTTTTGCAATATGCGCATCGTATGTTGCCAATTCGTCGGCTGTTAGCACATCCCGCCAGCGTCCGTTAGAACCCTTGTTTATAAAAGTTTGAGCGCCACCATTAAATAGCATGTCAGCCATGGGGATCACTTCGTCGGCGCGCTTTTTCATCGACTCAAACGTGCAAAGCTCGGTAACTTTTTGAAGATACTCTGGTGTTACGTCTATACCAAGGTAGTCAGCGATTCGTTTAATCTGGCCTGATAAATCTTTTAGCATATCGGTATAATTAACTAACAAGATATTGGGTAGATGGCGGTATTCCCACCAGGTTTTCACCACGTGAAGCTGAGACCAGAATGGGTAGCCATCACTCTCCCAATCAAACCAGCCACGGCCAATCCAGTCGCGCCAGAATTGGTGGATATCTTCTCCTGCCGGCGGAAATGGATCCCCCACACGGCCAGGCATATCCTCAAGCATCTTCAGAAAATCCTGAGAGTAATTGGAATAGTGATTCCACAACGACATAAACAGATCGCGGCCATCACGCGTGACAAAAACATGTTTAACTTCAGGGTGAAAAGGAAAGCCGTCAAGTGCTGTATGTGTTTTAAGAAAACGCCGATGGGTTTGTGATTCAAGCTCTTTATCAAGCGCATCGAGCGGTGAAAATCGCATATCAACAAACACAGAAAGATCGTGAAATGGTGCAGGAGGTGGTCCATCCTGAAAAATTAGTAATGAGATGATCTGCTGCGTCCATGTCGTACCGGATTTCTGCGTTGTGGCGACGACAATATCGTCAGGACGGGGTTTGAACACCTTCCAGCGCGTGCTATCGATATGATGGTTTTGATAGGCTCGGGTGACTTTCGGTAGTGCAGCTTCCTTAGACATAACTTTCCTTATGGGTTTTATTCCAATACAACCGATGTTAGCAGGCAACCAATAGAGGCTCAATGGAGTCTTGTCCAGCACTCCTCCGAACCTGGAGATCTGTAACCCGCCATCGACCCCACCATACGCACTAATACTAAACGGCCATAAGCCAAAAGAACGATAGTCAGCTAACCAGACAATGCTACCTGAACAGTTCGCCGAGCTCGGGGCGCACCCAGCTGATCGACGTGAATGCTGCTGGCGCAAATACCCGGAACGCCGTGTCAGCAAGTACCCCATTACCTTCGAAGTGTATGGACCACAAACTGTACTGCGTTGAAGTAAGTGGTCGTTTTTGATAGATTCCGTGCACGCTTGAAGCCCCTTCAGGCGTGCCGCACACTGGGCCTACCCCTTTATTTGCACGACTATTTAGAGAACCTCTATGAGCCAAATTAAGTCCAGTGTTAACACCCGCTCGGAAACCTATCGGGATAATCACAGTCACTATGAAACCCTGTTATCGCGCTTGCGGGCTAACCTCGAGGAAGCAGCGACCGGAATTCGGGAAAAGCTTATCGTGCGACACCGCGAACGCGGCAAGATGCTACCCAGGGAGCGGGTTGATCGGTTGATCGATCCACATACACCGTTTCTGGAATTGTCACCGCTGGCCGCCTACGGGCTATATAAAAACGAAGTGCCCTCGGCAGGCGTCGTCACAGGCATTGGCCAAATTTGTGGTATCCAGTGCATGATTATTGCCAACGATGCGACGGTAAAAGGCGGTTCGTTCTTTCACGAGACTGTTAAAAAACATGTCCGCGCACAGGAGATTGCCGAGCAAAATCGGCTGCCCTGCATTTATCTTGTCGATTGCGGTGGTGCTTACTTACCTGAGCAGGACCGGGTTTTTCCGGATAAAGAACACTTTGGAAATACTTTTTACCGCCAGTGCAATATGTCTGCTCAGGGCATCCCCCAGCTCTCTGCGGTGTTCGGTGGCTGTACAGCTGGTGGTGCTTATATCCCGGCGCTGTCAGACGAAAACATTATGGTTAAGGGTAATGCGCGTATTCATCTAGGAGGGCCGTCTATCGTCAAAGTCGCCATCAATGAAGAAGTAGATGGTGAAACTCTCGGTGGCGCTGAGATGCATAGCAAAGTGTCCGGTGTGGCCGACTACCTGGCCGAGAATGAAGATGAAGCCCTGGCCCGCTTGCGTGAAATCATCGGCAAACTGAACTGGCCGACCCGCTGCTATGCCGATGTTAAGCCGGTTAAACCGCCTTGCTATAGCCCTGAAGAAATTCCCGGTGTGATTAGCGCCAATCCAAAAATTCCCTACGATGTGCGAGAGATTATTGCCCGACTGGTCGATGGCAGCGAGTTCCACGAATTCAAGCCACTCTATGGCGACACTCTAGTTTGCGGCACCGCCTATATCCACGGTTATCCGGTTGGCCTGCTCGGCAACAATGGCGCGCTGTTTTCTGAGTCTTCTTTAAAAGGCGCACATTTTATTGAGCTGTGTAACCAGCGTAATACACCGCTGTTGTTCCTCCACAACATTACCGGTTTTATGGTTGGCACCGAGGCCGAACGCGGCGGCATCGCTAAAAACAGCGCCAAGATGGTTTATGCGCAGGCAACCTCTCGCGTGGCAAAATTTTCGGTGATCGTAGGCGGCTCTTACGGCGCCGGCAATTACGGCATGGCCGGGCGCGGATTCTGGCCTAACTTCCTGTTTAGCTGGCCATCTGCCAGCTGCGCCACTATGAGTGCCGATATCGCCAGTAACGTCATGCTCGAATTGCGCCGCAGCAGCATCAAGGCCGGTGAAGCCACCCAGGAAGAATTACAGGAAATCGAAGACGGCGTGCGCGCTCAGTACGGCGAACAAAGCGATCCGTATTATGCCACCGCCCGGCTCTGGGATGACGGTATTATCGAGCCGGCAGACACTCGTGATATTCTCGGCCTGTGCCTCGCTCTTGCCGCTAGCCAGCCACCGAACACGGGACCTTCTCCCGTGTTCCGGATGTAGGGGCGCCAGGATGACGGTTAAAACAAGTAGGAACATAGCATCCATCCTAATCGCCAATCGCGGCGAAATCGCAGTACGCGTTATCCGCACCTGCAAAAAAATGGGCATTCGAGCCATCGGCGTTTATTCAGAAGCCGACCGCTATGCGCCCCATGTCGGACTCGCTGACGAGGCAGTATTAATCGGCCCGGCGGAAAGCGCTCAGTCCTACCTGAATGCCGAGGCCATTATTGCAGCTGCCCAACGTACAGGGGCAGACGCCATACACCCCGGCTACGGCTTTTTATCCGAAAGCGAAGTGCTTATCACCGCCTGCGAGCGAGAAGGCATTACCTTTATTGGCCCTCATCGTGAAGCTATTCGACTGATGGGCTCTAAAATCGAGTCAAAAAACCTGGCCGACAAAGCCGGTGTTGCGACTATTCCCGGTTATCACGGGGCGGACCAAAGTGAAGCGGCATTAGCGGCTGTCGCCAAAGACATTGGCTTTCCGCTGATGATCAAAGCCAGTGCAGGCGGTGGTGGTCGCGGCATGCGCCGCATCGATAGCACCGAGCAACTCATTGCTGAATTGCCCCAGGCCAAACAGGAAGCCTTATCTGGCTTTGGTGATGACAGCGTCCTGCTCGAAAAGCTCATCACCACGCCCCGGCATATCGAGGTGCAATTAGCTGCTGACAAACTGGGCAATATCGTCCACCTGTTTGAGCGAGAATGTTCTATCCAGCGCAACCACCAAAAGGTAATCGAAGAAGCCCCCGCCGCTTTTCTCGAAGACACTCAACGCGCACAGCTCTTTAAAGACGCGATTATTTTGGGTCAAACCATTGCCTACGATTCTTTAGGCACCGTGGAATTTTTGCTCGACGATGACACCGGCGAAACTTACTTTCTCGAAATGAATACCCGACTGCAGGTCGAGCACCCTGTCACCGAAGCCATTACCGGCTTTGACCTGGTCGAATGGCAAATTCGTATTGCCGCAGGTGAAGCCTTACCGACGAGTCAGGAGCAAATAACTGCCAGCGGCTGGGCCATTGAGGCGAGGGTCAATGCTGAAGACCCCGCCAATAGCTACCGACCAGAAACCGGCACAGTGTCGCTTTATCGGGAACCACATCTAGACGACGTAAGAATTGATAGCGGTATTCGCCAGGGTTCGGAGGTCACTCCTTATTACGACCCTATGCTCGCCAAAATTATCGGCTCAGGAGAAGATCGAGAGCAGGCTCGACAAGCCTTGTTGCGGGGTTTAGCAGACTTAACCTTAGTTGGCGTTGGCACCAATCTAGCATTTCTCAGCAGTGTTTTACGCCACAATAACTTTGTCGCCAGCACCTTAACCACTAACTACCTCAGCGAAACCTTTAGTGAAGATTGGCAGAATAAATCCAGTGATGACACGCTGTTGATCTGCGCGGCCGTCGCTAGCGTTATGACGCTTGAACAAAAAACCAGTGCGGAGGAAACCAGAACTGAGCAAACAAGTAAAATCCAGGCCTCAGCAAGCCAGCACGTATCACCCTGGCAATCTCTGGGCAGCTTTCGGGTTCTGGCTCGCTCAGGTCTGATCGGCAAAACCCGCGTTAATTTGATTACTCCAGAAGGCGACATTGAAACCGTAGTTATCAGCGGCAGTAAAGGCGTATATCAAACCAAGATTGCCGCCCATCCGGATAAGGCTCGCGAAGATGGCCGCCGAAACTGCAATGCCCGATGGCTTGAAGCGAAAATATTGCAAATAGAAATAGATAGCCTGAGCCGACGCCTGAAGGTAGATTACCTCGATCAGGAAGTGATTCTGCATTGGACCGGACACAGTTATCGTTACCAACAGCTTAATGAGCAACAACGGGCACTTAGCGATGCGGGCTATGAAGGTAGCGGCGAACGCAAGGTCACAGCAACCTTGCCCGGCCAGGTCACGGAAATTAAGGTTGCAGTCGGTGACCAGGTTAGCGCGGGCGACACGCTTGTCGTTCTGGACTCCATGAAACTACTGCACAATCTCAATGCACAAACTGATGGCACAGTGGCAGAAATATTTTGTACCAAGGGTGATAACGTTGAAGGTGGCGCGGTTCTGATTGAGCTAATACCTGCAGAGTTGGTAGCTTAAATATATGGTTACAATCCTTTCCAAGGAGTGAACGATGGCCAAAAGGTCGCTATGGGCGGGTGTCTATACAACTGGCAAGAGTTCCCCAAAAGATGACTCCAATCTTTACGTCACATGTTTAAAGTGTGGAACTAAAACTAGCGACTACTATAACTGGTCTTATAAAGGATAATTCTGTAGATGAAGCATAAAAAACTCATAGCAAACTAATAAAACGTCATACCGCTCAAACCAATAACATCTCTTCCTTCCCAGCACAAAGCAAAATAAACCCAACCAACACAAACGAGACATAACATGAACCAGCTGTATTTTTCCGAAGAACAAAATATGCTCCGCGAGCAAATCCGTCGCTTTGTCGAGCAGGAAATCGTCCCCAATGGCGAACAATGGGAAGAAGACGGGTTCGTACCCAGAGACGTGCTACGGAAAATGGGTGATCTGGGTTTTCTCGGTATTCGTTACGGTGAGGAATATGGAGGCAGCAATATGAACACCCTGGGCAGCGTTATCCTGTCTGAGGAATTGGGCCGTTCGACCTTCGGCGGCTTTGCCGTGACTGTCACGGTACACACCGACATGGCCTCGCCCCACCTGGAAAACTTTGGCAATAAAGCCCAAAAAGATAAATACATGGCCGATTTAATCAGTGGTAAAAAAATCTGCGCGGTGGGTGTTACTGAACCTGATGCGGGCTCTGACGTTGCTGGCATACGCACCACGGCGGTGGAAGATGGCGACTGCTACGTCCTTAACGGCAGCAAAATGTTTATTACCAATGGTGTTAAGGGCGACATCTATTTTGTCGCCGCCAAAAACCGATACCACCGTAAAAGCCCTCCAGGGGGATAACCATCTTTATCCTGGAAAAGGGAATGGAAGGCTTTACTGTCAGTCGTGCGCTGGATAAAGCAGGCTGGCGTAGTTCCGACACCGCAGAGCTGGTATTTGATAATTGCCGTGTACCAAAAGAAAATATTCTCGGTGAATTGAATAAAGGCTTTTATTCAATCATGAAAAACTTCCAGAATGAACGCACCGTACTCGCGGCACAATCCATCGGCGAAGCGGCCAAAGCCCTGGAAATCACCCTGCAATACGTCCAGGAACGCAAGGCCTTTGGTGAAACCCTGTGGGACAAACAAACCATTCGTCAACGTCTGGCTATGTTACAGGCCAAGGTCGAAGCGGGCCGACAACTCACCTACCACGCTGCCTGGCTCGATGCTATGGGTCAGGATTGCGTAAAAGAAGTCTCTATGGCCAAGGCCTTTTGCTGCGAATTGGTCAATGAAACCATGTACACCTGCCAGCAATTCCATGGCGGCTTTGGTTACATCCGCGAGAGCACTATTGAACGAATGGTGCGGGACGCAAGGGTACAAAGTATTGGCGGCGGCGCTACTGAAGTCATGCTTGAGGAAATATCAAAGCGTTCGATTGTCGGATAACACAACGATTACAAAACGCCGAAAATATTTTATCTGGGTAGTACAGGTAAGCAGTCCTTAGAGGTAGGGCGAAAAAAGCCAACAAAGGGAATCTCGGGTGCGCTGGGCCAGGGAACGGCCATCTACTTCAGCTAGCGTGACGGGTCGAGAAACTGCCACAACATCCTGAAAGTGCTGGCCCAATGTCCCGGTAGTTTGCTCATCGTATATCTCCAGCCCCAACTCATAATTAAGGCGCAAACTTCGAGGATCAATGTTGGCCGAACCCACCAGGGCATAACTGCCATCGACCAACAGAAACTTCGAATGAGCGAAGGGTGGCGGCTGGTAATACACTTCAACCTGATAATACAGCAGCTCCCACAATATATTTCGTGTTGCCCAATGGACATAAGGAAGATTATTTTTTTCCGGCAAAATAATCTTGACGTTGACACCCCGCAGGGCCGCGCCCTGTATCGCACCTGTCAAAGCGCGCGAGGGCAGGAAGTAAGGCGTCATAATACATATGCTGTGCTGCGCCGAGCTGACCGCGGACTCCAGAACAAGCACCAGGCGATCAAGATTTTCGTCGGGCCCATCGACGATGAAACGGCAGTGACTGTCTCTCACAGGCCCTGCCTCACCAATCATCCTAAGCGCTTTCCCAGAACGCGCGGGTGTCGTTACTGCCGACTCATCCTTTACTGTATGACAATCCATTACCGGTAATGTTTGCCGAGTAGCCTGCTGCCAGCTATCAGAAAATGTCGCTGTCAGTTGCACCACTACAGGGCCCGTTACGGCAAAATGAATATCGGCGACGGGCTTACGGACAAGCGGGCTGGCTACAAGGTGCCGATCGCCGATATTGATACCACCGGTAAAGCCAATACGATTATCAACGACCAGTATTTTGCGGTGATTACGTAGATTCAGTGATAAGTTTGGCGGAATTAACCGAGGTGGATTGAACCGACACACTTCAACCCCAAGCTGTTCCAGTAGGCGTCCGGCACGGGGTAAGGCGTATTTTTCACCGATACCATCAATCATTACCCTGACATCAACGCCCCGGCTAACCGCCTGACCTAATACTTCAATAAAACGTTGCCCCGTGCCATTAGTTTCAAAAATATAGGTCGTCAAATAAACGCTACACTCTGCCTCTTCGATAGCCGCTAGCATAGGCGGGTAAGCACCCTCCCCATTGTGTAGTACATTTATATGATTACCAGCGAGCAGGGCTTGTCCTGTTACAGTCTGACTTGCTCTGATCAGCCCCGCATATTGAGAATATTCTTCAGGGACATCGGCGCTACTAGCATTAACTACTGTGGGCCCGGCGCCTCTTTCAAAATCGATAAACCGCTGTCGGAGTAGTTTTTTTTCACCATGCTCCCCAGCAAGTTTCCCGCCCAACACATTACCTTGTTTATTTTGATCTAAGACCCGCGCCCTGCTCTCAACGCGATTGATTCCTAACAGGTAGTACAGCAAGGGACCCGCCAGAGGGAAAAGAATACACACACCTATCCAGCCAAACGCTGCCCGGGAATCCCGCTTATACAGCAGTGCATGCCAGGAAGCCGCAAGCGCCGCCAATGTGTGCAAGATAAAAACTGTCCACTCAACGTAAGTCATCAACAGTATCAAAAAGTTATCGCCCGGCAACCATCATACGCATTCTGCAAGACGTTCAAAAACGAGCCGTAAAACGAAATTGCCAACAAAACTGTAGTCGAAAGCTACGTAACCACAGCGCTCTAACCATAAAGGCTCAACGACATCAATGCCGAGAGCAGAATCACTCTATTGCCACACGTTCATTGCCCAATTGAAATGCTTATTACAAACCACCTGGCGTCGTCTGAAACCCATTGCCATCAGGGTCTGACGAGACATAGCAATAAATCTGTGACACTGATCAGAAAACCCGCATCCTGCGGCAACCCAGGCGAAGGTTCTATTTGAGCCAGCCGTAAAACAGGGTTACTATCGGCCTTCCTACACTCATAGATGAAAAGGAAAACGGTATATGAAACGACCTAATGGAAAGAAACTCGTAGGCGTACTCGCACTATCAACGCTGCCTTCCCTGGCCTTCGCCGAGGCCGCTGGTGGCCCAAACTGTGGCTGGGGTAACATGCTATTTGAAGGTCAGTCCGGCCTGGGTTCCCACTTAGTTGCCTCACTGACCAATGGCACTTCCGGCAACGCTACTTTCGGGATGACCAGTGGCACCAATGGTTGCGCCACCGATGGCAATCTTACCTATGGTGGCACCAGTTTACTGGCCCAGGTTATGGATGAGTTTTCTGAGGATGTTGCCCGCGGTCACGGCGATGCACTCGACGCAATGGCGGTAACGCTAGGTATAGCGGTGCAAGATCGCGCAAGCTTTGCCCGCGTCACCCATGAAAACTTTGGCACCTTGTTCCCGAACGAAAACGTCACTGCAGAACAAGTAATGGCGTCTATTAACCGCTTAATGAAAAACGACCAACAGCTGTCCAAATACGCTGTTTAGCGACCTGTAGAGTGCCCCATACTGCTCTCGACGGTACGGGGCATTTTTTCGCCTGTAACTATCCAGGCTCCTCAATACCTGCCCGGCTCCCTGGAACCAGCAATGAATATAAAATCGATTGTGCTGGGAATACTCTTCGTCACCTGTACGTCCGGGACCACGTATGCCGAGACAGAAAATCAATACCTCAGTAAATTAACTGCTCTTGCGGAGCAAAGGCAACTCTGGTTCGAGCCACAGTGGACGAACTTACTCCACTACAAACCAGCAAATCGAAAACTCTTCAACCGTGGTGATAATACGCGTGCGAGCTATGTCGACGATCCCGAGTTCTTTCTCAGTGGAGATGATGCTGGTATTCCCGAAAACGAGCTTAAGGCTAATTTAGCAGGCTTTTTCACCGCCCCAATGGCGGGTGATCAACACCCCCAGTGTCGATTTCCGGCCCGTTACAAATGGCTGGTCAATCAACTTGATATAAACCCGGAAAAACTTCCCAGCCCCGACTGCGCCCTCTATCTTCAATGGCGAGATATGGTTAACGCCAACAGTGTGGTTCTGGTCTTTCCCGCCCACCATCTTAATAGTCCATCGTCCATGTTTGGCCACACTTTACTTAGACTCGATCCGCCCGCGAGTGAAGATAAAACCGACTGGCTCTCCTACGGCGTTAACTTTGGCGCCAATGTACCTGCCGACGACAACTCCCTGCTTTATGCTTTCCGAGGCCTGACGGGCGGTTATCCCGGGCAGTTTATTGTCGCACCCTACTTCAAAAAAATTCAGGAATATAACCGCATAGAAAATCGTGACATCTGGGAGTACCCATTAAATCTCACGCCGGAAGAAACCCGTCGCCTGGTCACCCATTTGTGGGAACTTAAAGAAATCAACTTTGATTATTTTTTCTTTACCGAAAACTGCTCTTACCGACTTTTGGAACTGCTGGAAATCGCGCGACCATCGACGGAATTAACTGATGACTTTTTGATCTCGGCCATCCCCATCGATACTATCCGTAGCGTCAAAAACAGCGGTTTTATAGAAAGTACTGACTATCGACCCGCATTGGCCAGCCAGCTTAAACACCAGTTAAATGAATTGCCCAGTGCCTATCACTCCCTGGTCGCAGATTTAGTGGATAATCCCAATAACACAGAACAATTGAGCTTCCGAAACTTACCCACTGATCAGCAATATCAAATTGTGCAGACCGCCTATCGAGCGTTACGCTATCGCGAGGCGAAAGCATCCCGCAATCAACTCGCTGCTAAAAACAGTTTGGCGCTATTAAAAAAACTCAGTCAATACCCGGTGCAAGCACCACTGACAATCCCAACACCGATATCTCCTGAAAACAGCCATCAAAGTAAGCGACTTTCCGTAAAGCAGGGCCGTGATAATGATCAAAATTATACTGAGCTCGAATTCCGCATGGCCTATCACAGTCTGCTCGACAACAGTCACGGCTTTCTCTCAGGTGCTCAGATCAACATGGGCAATACCGCCATCCGCTACTACGATGACGACAATATCAAACTACAACGTCTCGACGTGGCGGATATTTTTTCATTAACACCTAAAAATGCCTTTTTTGATCAGCTGTCCTGGCGTGCCTACGGAGGTTTTGAGCGCGTCCAGGTAGCGGACAACCGCCCCCTGGCGAGTCACGTAACCGGCGCTGGTGGTTATGCCTTTGAACTGGACGGTGGGACTTTCTTTGCTCTGGCAACTGCGCGCATTGAGCACAATCGTGATTTCGATGAGCCGGTGGAATTGGCGCTCGGAACCCAACTAGGCTGGCTCTATAAAAATAGCCTGGGCCTGGGTTCGCTATCTGCATCTGGTCTGGAGTTTACCGGCAACGAACAGCGCCTTGATCTAAGCGTTGAACAGAATATTGTCTTATCGATTAATCATTCACTACGATTTAAGGCCGAGCGTCGCTGGTACAACCATCATACCGCAAGTGAGTTTTCACTCGCTTATCATTTCTTTTTTCGGTGATGTTTTAGTGATCAAAAATGTCCTGGATCCGCCATGCCCGCTAACCTACACACCCTGCCCCTCAATCAAGCAAATGAAGCCCGGTGCAAAAAACTGTCGGCAAAGCGACATCCAGATAGAGGGAAGAGCCTCTCGAAAAAAAATATATTCAGCGTTACTCCTTTTGACTCTATCAGTCCTCAGCGGCTGTTCCGGGATGTTTTTCTTCCCTGCACGTCACCACGTCCAAACCCCCGATCAATTCGGGCTCAATTATCAGGATATTCAACTCAGCGCTGTCGATGGCACTAAACTACACGCCTGGTTCTTACCTGCCGTTGGCCGGCCACAAGCTACTATCCTATTTTTACATGGCAATGCCGAGAACATCAGCACCCATATTCAAAGCGTGCACTGGTTACCGGCTGCTGGGTATCAGGTGCTATTACTCGACTATAGAGGTTTTGGCAATTCAGAAGGCGTGGCTGAATTGCCCGAGATTTTTCTCGATATCGACGCAGCCCTCAGTTGGATAAACACAACGCCAGCTGTAAATGACCAGCCTCTGTTCATTCTCGGGCAAAGCATCGGTGCCAGCCTGATGCTATACAGTGCAACTCGGCATATCGACAAGCCACAGCTCTGTGGCTTGATCAGCGATGCTGCATTCACTCGCTATAGCGACATCACTCGTCATGTGGCCGGGCAGTCCTGGTTAACATGGCCCCTGCAATATCCACTTGCCTGGGTAATGAGTAACCACTACGACCCCATTGACGCGCTTCCCAAACTCAAGCGCTTGCCAATTTTATTTTTCCACAGCGTCGATGATCAGATCGTACCCTATAGCAACCTCAACAAACTCAGCGCCGCCCACGGGGGTGACAGGCAACAAGTTTCAACAACGGGACCTCACACCGCTACATTCTGGCAACATCAGAACCGCTCTGCAGTGCTGGGGTTTCTACGCAGGCACGCATGTATGCGCGAATAAAGCACAACCGCGCGCGAGTTTGGCAACAAATAGCCAAGACAGCGCTCTGCGGTTATGATCCACCGCCGGAGAAATCAGGCTAAAGGCCTTTGCGCCATCAATGCCTGTCCCTAACCAATCGTCGTAACACCTAAACCCGATAGATCAGGATACCCCAAGATGAGTTTTGACCAGCTGTTACAGCCCCTCGACCTCGGCTTCACCACCATCAAAAACCGCATCATGATGGGTTCAATGCATACACGCATGGAGTTGCTGGATCGGCCATATGAGCGCTTAGCGGCCTTCTATGGCGAGCGTGCGAAAGGTGGCGCTGGCTTGATTGTTACTGGCGGTTATTCGCCCAATGAGAGTGGCGTTATTGAAACCGGCGCACCAGTATTTAACAGTGAAGACGAGATTAAAAACCACCGTCTGGTAACAGATCGCGTTCACGCCGAGGGTGGCAAAATCCTGATGCAAGTGCTGCATACAGGGCGCAACGCCAAAATAGACCAACCGGTGGGTGCGTCGGATATCCCCTCACGAATTAACCCCTGCACCCCCCATATTTTGACGGGTGAAGAAATCGAGCAAATTATTGAAGACTTTGCTCACTGTTCACTGCTCGCTAAAAAAGCGGGTTATGACGGCGTCGAGATCATGGCCTCGGAAGGTTACCTGATTAACCAGATGCTGGTCACCCGGACCAATAATCGCACGGATGAATGGGGTGGCAGTTACGAAAACCGCATGCGCTTTGCCATTGAGATCGTCAGGAGCGTCAAAGAAAAAGTCGGCGATGACTTTATCTTGATGTATCGTATATCCGCCATCGATCTGGTCGAAGACGGTGCCACCGGCGATGAGATCGTGCAGTTAGCTCAGGCTCTTGAGCAGGCTGGCGTGACCATATTTAACACGGGCATTGGCTGGCACGAAGCCCGTATCCCAACCATCGCCTATATGGTGCCCCGCGCCGCCTGGCGCTTTGCTATCCGCAATCTGACGCACAACGTGAATATCCCGGTGATTGCTTCAAATCGAATTAACACGCCGGACGTTGCCGAAGACATTGTTGCCAGCGGCGATGCGGCTATGGTTGCCATGGCGCGGCCCATGCTCGCCGATCCCCACTTTGCCCGTAAGGTCACGGAAGGCAAAGCCGAGGAAATTAACACCTGCATTGGCTGCAATCAGGCCTGTCTGGACTTCATCTTTACCGACCGCGTCACCAGTTGTCTGGTTAACCCTAAAGCTGCCCGTGAACTGGAGTTCAATGAAGCTGTCGCCGTCAGAGGCAATAAAACGGTCGCCGTGATTGGTTCCGGTCCAGCCGGATTATCCGCCGCCTGCACGGCCGCTGAGCGGGGTCACAAAGTCACCTTATTTGAAGCCGGTAGCGAGATTGGTGGCCAATTAAATCTGGCGAAAATCGTCCCCGACAAAACTGAATTCTATGAATTTATTCGTTACTTCCAGTCACAACTCGATAAATTCGGCGTCGAGGTACGACTCAACACCAGAGTTGATGCAAGCACTCTCGGTGGTAAATTTGATGAAGTCATCGTCGCGACCGGTATTACCCCACGCACTCCGGACATTCCCGGCATTGATCATCCTTCGGTTACCTCCTATCTGGACCTGTTAACCGGCCAGGCAACAATTGGCAAACGGGTTGCCATTCTCGGTGCCGGCGGTATCGGCTTTGATGTCGCTGTATTACTGACCCATGGCAAAGGTGATAGCGCCCCAGATATCGATAACTTCCTGAGCAAATGGGGTGTCGATACCACCATGAGCGAGCCGGGCTCCCTGTCTAAAGCTGGACCGAAGTTCCCTGCCCCAGCCCATGAAATCACGATGTTGCAACGCAAACCGAAATCACTGGGGCGCAGTCTGGGCCTGACCAGCGGCTGGGTCTTGCGCGCAGAATTAGACGCCGCTGGCGTTACCAGCATTCCCGGTGTTAGCTATGAGAAAATTGACGATGACGGGCTACACTACAGCGTTAACGATGAAGACCAACTGCTAGCCGTCGACACGATTGTTCTGTGTACTGGTCAGGACGCTAACAATGCCCTCTTTGAAGAGCTCACTCTGTCAGGCATCAATTGTCGCGTAATCGGCGGGGCCGCAGAAGCGAAAGAGCTGGATGCTCTAGCTGCGGTGACTCAGGGCATGGATGCGGCAACGGCTATTTGAATCTGACCCCTCACCGGGGATTTAAGGCCGATTTCACCACCTTCGTTATCAATTTTCGTTGTCAATACTCCCGGAATAAAGAGCCAAAGACAAAGCGTGCCTTTCAGAAAATCAAACAATATCCAGGGCGGTTGCGTAGCCCCGGATTCATAGCAGGTACCTTTAGTAAACCAAATGCTCAAAGAGCCACGCGCATCATTGCTCAGTAACCTGAACAGGCGTCCGCCCAATAACTATTTGTAACTTAGAGAAGCTACTGCCTGGACAGCAACTGGTGTCAAACCTTTACCGCCCCGGTTAACAAACTCAGCAATTTGCTCTTTCATTAATGGCGTCCAGAATTTATCGATATGAGAGGCTGTGCCTCCAACTTTTTCTTCCGTGGTGGCCACTGGCACACCAGCTGCAATCTGGTTAGCCATTTTTACCAGGTGATCAATACTATTTTCTGACACGAGAAAATTAACCCCTTTGTTCATTTGTAAACGAAATTTTCTATAACTCGAAAATCATACAATCCGTTGTGGGTGCGTATAGACCATATGCCGACCTGGTCGGGCGAATCCGACCAGGGTAATATTAACCCGCTCGGCGAGATCGATGGCAAGGCGCGTGGGCGCAGATACCGCAACCAGCATCTCCACCCCTATGACCGCCGCTTTTACGACCATTTCATAACTGGCCCGGCTGGAAATCAGGACAAAATGGTTAGTGCTGAGCAGCTCCTTATAACCGGAGGACCGATCGCGACACAAGCTGCCATAGAGTTTGTCCAGCGCGTTATGACGACCTACATCCTCCCGCACCCGTTCAATATTACCTTCACCGTCACACCAGGCAGCACCATGCACGGCACCAGTCACGCGTTGCAAAGGCTGATTAGCTTCGAGCCCACGCACGGCTCGCTCAATAGCGCCGTGAGTAAATCGTTGCGTATCTGAGATTAACGCGGGTTCTCGAATCGCCTGCTCGAGGGATTCAGCACCACATAACCCACAACCGGTGCGACCGGTCATGTTTCGGCGAGCTGCCTTCAGACTCGCAAATCGTTGGGCGCTGATCGTCATCGCCACTTCGACACCTTTGTCCTGATGCCTTACTTCGAGGTCATACAACTCATTAGGAGAATGAAGGATGCCTTCGCTCAGACTAAAACCAAGGGCAAAATCTTCGAAGTGGTCGGGTGTCGCCATCATCACCACATGAGATATACCGTTATAAACCAGTGCTATCGCCTGCTCTTCAATGATGTCGTCATCGACAAGAGTTGACTGGTCTATACGCCAGTCCTGAACCTGGCGAGACGCGCTCACTTTGCTCGTAACTTTAGGAGGATTCTCTCCCGAGGCTTTTTCCGTAAAATTACCTAGAGAACTCTTTCCTGAGCTTATCCTCGAAATGTCCCCCGAATTATCCGGCTTCTTTGGCTGTTTCATCCCGACGTTTCGCCCCTTTAAGAAGACCGAGTTGCTGCTCGTTAAACTTCTGTTGTCGGTCTTGCCAGCGCGAAGGTGCCACGACTTTACTAACCTGTACAGCCGTGACTTTGTATTCCGGGCAGTTAGTCGCCCAGTCCGAATTATCCGTGGTCACTACATTGGCACCGGAAACTGGATGGTGGAAGGTCGTGTAGACGACGCCGGGCTGAACATTCTCACTGATTTTTACGCGCAACACGGTTTCACCAACCCGACTCTGAATACCACCCCAGTCGCCGTCTGTAATCCCACGCTCCTCGGCATCGTGGGGATGGATTTCCAGGATATCTTCTTCGTGCCAACGATTATTTTGAGTACGACGAGTTTGTGCACCGACATTGTACTGGCTGAGAATTCGACCGGTGGTCAATAGCAAGGGGAATTTACGGGTAGCACGCTCATCAGTTGGCGTGAATTCGGTAACGGCAAAAAAGCCTTTGCCGCGAACAAATTCATTGAGATGCATGGTCGGCGTGCCGTCTGGCGTCGCCGTATTACAGGGCCACTGGATACTGCCCAGTTCGTCGAGCCGCTGGTAATTAACACCAGTAAAAGTCGGGGTTAAACGAGCAATCTCATCCATAATTTCGCTGGGATGGTCGTAATGCATATTGACTCCCAGAGCCTTTGCCAATCCGAGAGTAACTTCCCAGTCCGCCAACCCAGCTTTAGGCGGCATGGCCTGGCGCACCGGTGAAATGCGCCGCTCGGCATTGGTGAAGGTACCGTCTTTTTCCAGAAACGAGGAACCCGGCAAAAATACGTGGGCAAACTTGGCCGTCTCGTTTAAAAACAGATCCTGAACTATCAAACAGTCCAGTGAGGAGAGTGCCGACTCAACATGATGCGTGTTGGGGTCGGACTGAGCGATATCTTCACCGTGACAATACAGGCCCTTGAAGTCGCCATCGATGGCGGCATCGAACATATTGGGAATACGCAGACCTGGTTCGGGATCAAGCGTAATATTCCAGTCCCGCTCGAAGGTGGCACGAGTGTCGCCGTCAGATATATGACGATAGCCAGGTAATTCGTGAGGGAACGAACCCATGTCACAGGAACCTTGCACATTATTCTGACCGCGCAAGGGGTTCACCCCGACACCTTCGCGACCAATATTGCCGGTCAGCATGGCCAGGTTGGCAATACCCATCACCGTGGTTGAACCCTGACTGTGTTCGGTCACGCCCAGGCCGTAATAAATGGCACCGTTGCCACCACTGGCAAACAAGCGAGCTGCACTGCGAAGATTATCTGCTGGAACACCTGTAATACTTTCTGCGGCTTCTGGCGAATGCTTTTTATCGCTAATAAAGTCGTACCATGCCTGATAAGCAGGCGTTTCACACCGTTCGGCGATAAAACGTTTATCCTCAAGACCTTCACTGACAATGACATGAGCCATGGCATTGATAAACGCGACGTTAGTGCCGGGGCGAACCTGCAGGTGGTAGTCCGCCTTCACATGGGGCGCATCAACCAGCTGGATTTTTCGTGGATCAACCACAATCAGCTTTGCGCCTTCGCGCAGACGTTTTTTCAGGCGTGAAGCAAATACCGGGTGTGCATCGGTGGGATTGGCACCCATCACGATAATGACATCGGATTGCGCCACCGAGGCAAAAGACTGGGTACCCGCAGATTCGCCGAGTGTCGTTTTTAAACCGTAGCCCGTTGGCGAATGACAGACCCGCGCACAGGTGTCGATATTGTTATTGCCAAACCCTGCACGCACCATTTTTTGCACCAGCCAGACTTCCTCATTGGTACAGCGTGACGAACTGATGCCACCGATGCTATTGGCACCGTATTTTTCCTGGGTCTCGCGCAGACGTTTCGCGGCGTAACTAAAGGCCTCGTCCCAGCTCACTTCTTGCCAGGGATCTTCGATGGATTCACGAATCATTGGCGAGGTAATACGGTCTTCGTGAGTGGCATAGCCGAAGGCAAATCGGCCTTTCACACAGGCGTGACCTTCGTTGGCCTTACCGTCTTTCCAGGGTGTCATATTAACCACGGTGTTGCCGCGCATTTCGGCTTTGAACGCACAGCCCACACCACAGTAAGCGCAGGTGGTAATCACACTGTGTTCTGGCTGACCGAGTTTGATAATGGTATTTTCGGTAAGCGTTGCCGTAGGGCAGGCTGCCACACAGGCACCGCACGAGACGCACTCTGAAGACTGAAAATCTTCGTTCTGGCTGGGGCTAACTTTCGATTCAAAACCTCGGCCGTCAATGGTCAGGGCAAAGGTACCCTGAGTTTCTTCACAGGCGCGTACACAGCGGGAGCAAACGATGCATTTGGAGGGATCAAAAGTGAAGTACGGATTCGACTGGTCTTTTACCGCATCGAGATGATTATTACCTTCGTAGCCGTAACGTACTTCGCGTAAGCCTACCTGACCAGCAGTATCCTGCAATTCGCAGTTGCCATTAGTCGCACAGGTCAGACAATCCAGCGGGTGATCGGAGATATACAGTTCCATCACATTACGGCGCAGACCGGCGACCTTGTCGGTCTGAGTATTCACCACCATACCTTCTTCGACGGGCGTAGTGCAGGAGGCTGGGTAGCCCTTGCGGCCCTGAATTTCGACCACGCACATTCGGCAGGAGCCGAACGCTTCCAGTGAATCGGTGGCACAGAGCTTGGGTATTTTTATGCCAATTTCGGATGCCGCACGCATCACCGAGGTGCCCGCGGGTACTTCCACCGATACGCCATCAATCCTCAGGCCGATGGTTTCGGTGGCCAGACTTGGTGGCGTACCAAAATCTTTTTCGGGTTCGTAATATTGAAGCATGTCTGCGTCCTCTCTCGAAGTTTATTTAGCGCTTTAGGGATGCACCCCTAACCACCAAAATCCTCAGGGAAGTGCTTAACCGCACTACGCACAGGGAAGGGCGTTAAACCGCCCATAGCGCACAGCGAGCCAAATTCCATGGTATCGCACAATTCTTCCAGCAAAATTAAATTATCGTCGCGCTGCTTCCCACCCTCGGTATCGGCGCGAATCTTATCGATCACCTCGACACCACGCGTAGAGCCAATCCGGCACGGAGTGCACTTGCCGCAGGATTCCACCACGCAAAATTCCATGGCAAAACGAGCCTGCTCCAGCATATCGACACTGTCATCAAAGACCACAACACCGCCATGACCAAGCATGGCCTTAGCCGCCGCAAAGGCTTCGTAATCGAGGGCGATATCCCATTGAGACTCGGGTAAATAAGCGCCCAGGGGGCCACCCACCTGCACAGCTTTCATCGGTCGGCCACTGGCTGTGCCACCACCAAAGTCCTCCATCAAGTGGCGCAAGGTTGAACCAAAAGCCAGCTCAACAATACCACCGCGCTTGATATTGCCCGCCAGTTGCATGGGCAAGGTGCCCAGGGATCGACCAGTACCGAGGTCTTTATAAAATTCAGCGCCTTTTTCAAAGATAGCTGAAACCGTGGCCAGGGTCAGTACATTGTTAATCACCGTAGGTTTGCCAAATAAACCAACAATGGCTGGCAGCGGGGGTTTGGACCGGACCAGCCCGCGCTTGCCTTCAAGACTATCGAGCAGTGAAGTTTCTTCGCCACAAATATAAGCACCCGCACCTAGACGTACTTCCAGATCGAAATGCCTGCCGCTACCGGCTACGTTGCTACCCAAATAACCAGCATCGTAAGCAGCGGCAAGCGCGGTTTTCAGGACCTTATGGGCTTTCGGATACTCCGAGCGCAAATAGATATAACCCTGTGTGGCACCCACACCGAGCCCAGCAATGGTCATACCTTCAATCAACTGGAAAGGATCGGCTTCCATCAACAGACGGTCGGCAAAAGTGCCAGAGTCGCCTTCATCGGCATTACAGACGATGTATTTCTGCTCGTCTAACGTATCGAGAACAGTCTGCCATTTAATCCCCGCTGGGAATGCCGCTCCACCGCGACCACGCAGGCCGGAGGCTTTCACTTCATCAACAATGGCCTGAGGTTCCATCGCCAGTGCACGGGTCAAACCCGCGTAGCCACCGTGGGCTTTGTAGTCATCGACAGAAAGCGGATCAATAACACCGGCGCGAGCAAAATTTACCCGCTGCTGATTTTTCAGGTAGGGAATATCTTCTGTTAAACCGAGATTCAACTCATGGGCCGCACCCTCGTCAAATCGCGCATCGAACAGGGCCGTGATATCGCTCGCCTTAACTGGACCATAGGCAACTCGGCCGGATTCGGTTTCTACCTCAATCAGGGTTTCCAGCCAGAACAAACCGCGAGAACCGTTACGAACAAGTTTAATATCGATATTGCGAGACGCCGCTTCAGCAACAATCGCCGTCGCCACCGCATCGGCGCCTAATGCACAGGCGGTGGTATCGCGGGGAACATAAACAGTGACCATTACTGAGCTCCCCCATCGATATCCGCTTCGGTCATCAGCGCTGCCATCAATTCGTCAAAGCGTTCCGGCGTAACCCGGGCATGCACATCTTCGCCAATCTGCACTGAAGGACCACAGGCACAGTTACCTAAGCAATACACAGGTTCGAGCGTCAGGTTTCCATCGGCGCTTGTGTCCCCGACTTTCACATTCAGGCTGGTTTGAACATGGGCTTCAAGACCTCGCGCACCCAGCGCCTGACAGGCTTCCGCCCGACAAATCTGTACTACATGCTTACCCGCCGGCTCACTGCGAAAGTGATGATAGAAGCTGATCACACCATGGACCTCAGCGCGGGACAGATTGAGCCCTTCAGCAATAATCGGCACACAGTCCTCCGGGACATAACCCAGCACATGCTGAATTTCATGGAGAATCGGCAATAAAGCGCCCGGCATATCTCGCATAGCTGCGACGATTTCGCGGGTGCTTGCTACGTGGGCACTTGTTTCGCGGGTACCTGACTGATTAGCACTTGAGTTCATTAATCGGCCTTAATTAGCGGTGCACCAGAGACACGCCATCTGGATACAGGGATTACTTACATTCTAGTCATATTTGAGTCAACAATCGTCCCGAAGATCAGGATAATTGAGCCGTCCATGATAAAACAATTCAGGCCGAATTTCTGCTTCACTTTCACAGGGACAGCGTATCAGTGGCGTGAGGGCAGCGTTCGGATACGGCCTCCACGCGGGGCTTGCAGGTATTATTCGTGGGTATTGCCTGCGAGCATTACTAGCCCGATGCTAAACGCGCCGACTATGCGATACGCATCCAGATCCTGCTGTCCCTTCACGGCTCCTTCTCACCACCTCTACACTGCCTCTCGGCCACCTTTCTATCGTGCGACTACTCCAAAAACATCTCATCAAGCCGAAACCATTCCTGTGCCTGCCCCCGTTGCTGGCTTACAGAGGTCATTTTCTCAGCGACCTGCTGCCCAGTAACAGGTCGAAAACGACGCAGTGGCGGCAAATGACAGAGCCCAGGTAAAACCCAGCTAGCCAGGGTTTCACCGAACCTCAGATTCTGGCGCGGCCCCAATAATAGTGACGGTTGAAAGATACTGATTCGCTCAAAGGCCAGAGTCAGAACCCTGGCCTCCAACTCGCCTTTCATTTTTAGGTAAGGATTGGCACTGCTGGCATCCGCACCATAAGACGAAACCAACAGGTAATGCTTGACACCATTGCCCACAGCGAGCTTCGCGGCTTTATACTGATATTCCAGGTCAACACTTCGCTGAGCAGCAAGCGAACCAGCCTGTTTGCGGGTAGTACCGAGGCAGGAGAACAAACTATCCGCACTAAACCATTCAGCGCAGCTATCCAGATCATCGAAATCCACCACATGGTTTTTTACTTTCGGGTACTGATGCCCGACTGGACGGCGCGTAAGCGTGACAACTTCTGTGATATGCGCCGCCTCGGCAAGTTGATCTGTCAGGGCACGGCCAACCAGACCCGTGGCACCGATAACTATTGCTCGTTTATTCATAGGGTGACTCTACGCAAGATATTCGTCTGGGCCGCACAAGCTAGCACGTCATATTTGAGAGAATGTATTGAGCAATTAATTTCCTCTTTGGAATCAGGGTATTGTGGCCAAAAATATTAATCAACCAGGGAATGATATCTCGCACCTGCAGTTTTATGTCCAAATGCGGGTAGAGCACGCACGCATTCCGAACATATCTCGCACGTGGCATTCAGTAATAGTTATAAGTGTTTAGCGTGTATCTTGCCCTTCTCAAAAACCTGGATACAGCACGATTCTTATGGGGTGGCATCATCGCGCCTGTTCTTGTTTGGCCCGGTTGCTGCGCACGCTCGGTGTGAAAAAGCAAACGGAGAAAGAAGGCTCTTGTTAGTTTTCTCTACGGACTTCCACTTGAAGCAAAGGCCATACTCGTCGATTTCTACAAAGAAGGCACCTACATAACACGGGGTATTCCCTTTTGTTCCTCTATTTTCTTACTCGTCGAACGCGGAGTAATAAGTCGCGGTCCTGGTGGAGGAGGTTACGATGCAGTTGATCGCTATCTCTCCATTCGGTTCGATGTTTGGGAAGTCATGAATAACTGGGTTACCTCTGACAGAGTAGCTTTTGAAATACTTAGCGAAGGCAGCAATAATGGATTTCATAGTTAGCTCGATACGTATAACAAGAAAATAGAAACTCAATGAGGCCAGGCTCCATTAATTAAATCATCTCACTGAGATAAGCGAAGAAGCATAATCCAGGGACCGGCCAACTTACCTCCCGCTCTAACAACGCAAAATCTCTAACGCAAAAAATGCCGGAGAAAGTTTTTAATCCGCTCCCACAGCGGCTTTCCCCGTACCGAGGCTTAATTCAAAGCCTCACTCAAAGCGAAACCTTCCCCGTGGCGAAATCTGTAAAGCCATAGGGCGCGTAAGGACCCAGGCAGGCGTGTTCAAGCACACCCATCCCGCGCTGGGTGCCATCAGTGACATGAACAATATGCTGCGTGTGCCGGTTAGAGGCCTTATTGGGGTCGATGGTTTCCGGGTCAAAGACGTCGCCGCCGATCTCCATTTCACCCTGCCAGACGGCCTGACACCACTCCGGGTGGAAGTAACCCAGGCCTTTCATCTGGAATTTAAACAGGGGTTCAAAGGAAATAGTGCGGGTATCCCCGTGCTGGCTGATCATATCGATTTCGGCAGATACGATATGGCGGGTATTGGGCGCATATTGTAAGCGATGGGCCAAACCGGGAGTATAAATAATACCTTGCTCTTCGCCTTCTGGAATCTCTTCTGCACTTCCATACAGCGGCGCGGTGAGACCTTCCCTGGCCAGACCCTCGCCATTGGCTCCTTCAAAGAATATGGCCAGTGAAACGTGATCTTCCCAGAACAAGGGCACCCACAATAAGAACATTGATGAAGGCGGTTTCGGTGCGCCGATCGGCCCGGATTTACCCAGGTTACGCACGCCCCAGGAACGATCCTTGGTGCCATGACATTCATCACCAACGACCTTGATATTGCCATCGGGGTAACTCACTTCTCCGGACCATTCACCGAATTGATCGAAGCGGGTAGCGTCCATCACTCGGCGCGTACCGCTCCAGAGGGTTTGTCGGGCTTCTTCAATCGCCGCGGTTCGAGTCGAAAAGGTGAGATCACAGCTAATGCCGGTTTTATTGTCTTCAAGTACTACACGGGTGCGACGCATGGGCTCAAGCACTTCAATACTAAAGGGACCAACTTTCATCTCGCTACGCTCTAGCGGGGCACGGCAAGAGCCAAAAAAGCAGTGTTGTCGCCCGCCTTTTTCTATCACACTGAAGGCACAATCCAGTATGCCTAAATGCGGATAGACCGCCATGCCGATACCAAAATACCAACTACCGTCTTTAGCGTAGCCGTTAAACCAGGTGCGATCATAAAAATTGGTGTCACTGGTGGCGGGATGGGCTAGCGGTTCAGCGGTTTGGTGGATGGGAAAATCATCAAATTTGTTCAGCATGTCCTTGTCCCTCCATTAGCCTTGGTTTCAATACAGATTTTTAGGATAGATTCAGATTTTTAGATAAG
Source organism: uncultured Gammaproteobacteria bacterium (assembly GCA_942492235.1). Classification (GTDB taxonomy): domain Bacteria; phylum Pseudomonadota; class Gammaproteobacteria; order Pseudomonadales; family Porticoccaceae; genus HB2-32-21. The sequence goes on along the minus strand of CALODO010000020.1, from coordinate 101,486 downwards.
TTTTCTGACAGGTTTTGACTTAGAATAAAACCTTAATGTCATCTCATTAGCATCCTGAACACACAGCCCTCGCAAACTGGTGAAAAACTATATCAGAGCTGACATTAGCCGACACGATTTCTCAGCTTTGGAAACCATCTAACAATGAAAGTCACTTTCTGGATGGCTGGCGCATTGCTGTCTTTTTGCATGATGGCAGTAGGTGCCAGAGAGCTGTCAGCAGCCATCGGAACATCTCAAATTTTGTTTGTTCGAGGAGCTATTGGGCTGGCGGTTATCACACTTACCATCTATCTGTCTGGTGATTTAAGGCTATTTTCGAGCAGCCGTATCAAATTACATTCGGCCCGTAATATCTTCCACTTTGCCGGGCAATACGGCTGGTTTGTTGGTCTGAGTTTGTTGCCATTGGCTGAAGTCTTTGCTCTGGAGTTCACCGTACCAATATGGACGCTACTCATCGCTGCTCTGTTTTTACGAGAAACCGTTACTCCTAAAAAGATTGGCGCGGTTGTCCTCGGCAGTATGGGTGTTTACGCGATCTTAAAACCTGGCTCCCAGGCTATTAGCGCCCCTGCGCTGATCGTACTGCTCTCGGCACTATGTTTTTCCGTTGCTTATGTATTTACCAAAGCTTTATCGCATACTGAAAGCGCCCTGACCGTGGTGTTTTATATGTGTCTGCTCCAACTACCCATTAGCCTGGGTTTTATGGGCACAGACTGGGTAAACCCAAATCCGACCCAATGGCTTTGGTTAGGCACTGTGGGAATAAGCGCGCTGAGCGCCCATTACTGCGTCACCAGCGCCATGAAAGTCGCCGAAGCAGGTATTGTCGTGACACTGGATTTCTTACGTTTACCTTTGATTGCCGTGGTCGGGATTGTATTTTACAACGAGGGCTTTGACCTTGCCCTCGCGTTAGGGGCCGGTCTAATGCTGGCGGGCAACTTGATGAATCTATCTGGGCAGACGTCAGAGCAAGCTAAAATGTAGTATCGTCGTTAAGCAGGTCATTACTCCTGCGTTGCCAAAATATCCCCCTCGCCTAACATTTTATCCATCTTGTTCTCGGTAGCTTTTTTATTCGTAGCCATGTCGTCTGAAGACCTCTTCTCAGAAAGCTTTGCATCAGGCACAAAGGCTAGGGCTGCCGAGTTGATACAGTAGCGTAGACCTGTGGGCTCAGGGCCATCTTCAAAAACATGGCCCAAATGCTCACCACATTTCGATAACACTTCGGTGCGACTCATACCCCAGGCCCAGTCTTTTTTCAGCACCACATTGTCTTTATTGAATACCTCCCAGAAACTCGGCCAGCCGGTGCCCGATTTGAATTTCTGGGATGAATGAAATACCGGAAGGCGGCAGCCTGCAGTGACATAAACACCCTCCGCCTTATTATTTAGCAGTGCTCCAGTAAAGGGCTGCTCGGTACCAGAGCGCCACATAATATCGTACTGCTCAGGGGTGAGTAATTGCCTCCAGGTCGATTTGGGAATGCTTTCAAGCTGATTCCCGCTTTGTATTCTGACCTGGGCCTCTGCCACCGACAGCTTATCTCCAGCGAGCGCAGACGCAGCCACAACAACGGCCATAGCCGTGACAAAGGATCGTATAATTACTGATATTTTCTTCATCGTTATACCAAACCAGTTTATACAGTTAGTCGTAAGAGTTTAGCGAACAATATAAAGTTCAATATAGAACTCTTCCCTGGAAACAAGATTTTGACGGAAAATACCATTATATTAAGCCAATAAACACAATCACAGGAAGCTATCTTATGTCACAAAAAGTCTGGATTGAAGTCGCTATGAATGGCGCGTGGACACGCGCTCTGCAACCTAACATACCGGTCACTGCGGAGGAGATCAGCCAGGAGGCAATCGACTGTGTCAATGCGGGTGCGGCGATTATCCACGCTCACAGTCTTGATCCTGATACTGGCAAGCAAAATGGTGATGTGGATATTTGCCATGCTTTTATCGATGGCATTCAAAGCAAAGTCGATGCGATTGTATACCCCTCCTCTCTCGACATACCTATGTCTGACGACCCGGAGGTGCGCAATGCCACCTCTAACGAGTTATCCCGGCGAGGAGCGCTGGAATGGGGCATTCTCGACCCCGGCTCCTGTAACTTCTCCACCAAAGAAAGCGCTGCCAACCTGTTCGGTAATGAAGGCGATATCTACGCCAACAGTCCGGGCATATTAAAAGCCAGCGCTAAACTCGCCGCCAAACATGGCTGGCGACCGGCTTACGCCTGTTACGAGCCCGGCTTTATTCGTGAAGGGGCAATGCTGTACAGAACTATTCCCGATATAAAAATGCCGGTGTTCCGCTTTATGTTGTCAGATGGTTTTACCTTCTGCTTCCCGCCCCGAGAGTGGGCCATTGAGGCTCTGGCCAAACTGATGGCAGAGGAAGCCCCTGGCGCGCCGTGGATGGTCGCAGGTCTCGACATCAATACTATTCCACTGATTCCGAAAATCGTTGAGCTGGGTGGTCACGTGCGAGTCGGACTCGAGGACGCACCCTTCCATAGCCCGAAAACCAATGTTCAGTGGGTGGAAGAAGCAGTAAAAGAGATTCGAAATGCCGGTGGAGAACCAGCCACCGCGGCAGAAGTCAGACAGAGCCTCGAATGAGGCTCCGGCTAACTGAGTCGAGGCTTATTAGAAAAACCTGCTTGGAAAAGATCGGCCTTAGAAAGACTGCTAGTCGTCGCCAAGCGCGCCCATCAAATGTAGCAAACTAGTGAACATGTTGTAGATAGATACATACAGCGTGATGGTCGCCATAATATAGTTAGTCTCACCGCCATTTACCATAGCGCTGGTCTGAAAAAGAATCAGGCCGGCCATCAACACCACAAACATGGCAGAAACCACCAGCGACAGACCCTGCATTTCGAAAAAATAGGCCCCTATACCGGCAAGAAAAGCCACGATAATGCCCGCCATCAAAAAGCCACCCATAAAGCTGAAGTCCTTGCGGGTGGTTAGCGCATAGGCAGACAGGCCGACAAAAGTCACTGCGGTTGCACCCAAAGCGTTCATCACTAGCTCAGAACCATTGGGCAATTTCAAATACATACTAATAATTGGCCCAAGGGTAAAACCCATAAAACCGGTCAAGGCAAATACGAAGACCAGGCCCAAACCACTGTTACGAAATTTGCTCGTCAGGAATAGCAGGCCAAAATAACCAACCAAGGTGATCAAAAAGCCAGGATGAGGCAGATTAAACATCATTGAAGCCCCGGCAGTAGCAGCGCTAAATGCCAGCGTCATCGACAATAAAATATAAGTATTGCGGATAAGCTTGTTGCTGGCCAGTATCGACGTTTGCTTGGTTACTCCAGCGGGACTAGTAGGGGTATTCATGGTTACTCTCCGTTAAATCGTTAATTTTTCTGGCGTAGTCAGACCAGTTTCTGAGACAGCTATTCGAGCGCTCTGGTTCAGTGTCAACTTCGGTGTTAAACCCTGACAAACAGCTCAAAACCTGCATCAAACGCCCGTCTTTATAGCATATTTTGAGTTAAATAGTGGCTCTGCCAGCTAAAATCGACGATGCGTCAACACGGGCATATTGGCCCGTAAAGTGGCGATATGCTGCCTGTCTAGTCCGGCAATAATGCAACCTTCTTCATCGCCCATTTCAGCAAGTACTTCACCCCAGGGGTCGATAATCGCCGACCCCCCCCATGTTGGTTTATTTGGATGATCGCGATTACAAATATTGGCACCTATCACATAACACAGATTTTCAACCGCTCTGGCCTGTAGCAACAGGCGCCAGTGAGCCTCACCCGTTGCAGCTGTAAATGCAGAAGGCACAACCAGAATCTCCGCGCCCTGATCGACAAGCAAACGGTAGTATTCAGGAAAACGTAGATCGTAACAGACACTCATGCCGAGTTGCCCAAGGCCCGTTTCTGCGATGACTGCCTCAACACCAGCCTGGTAGCTGTCGGATTCGTAATAGCGTTTGCCTGTGGCCTCCACGAGCACATCAAATAGATGAACTTTTTCATACCGAGCCAGCTCCTCGCCCCTGGGGCCATACAGCATAGAAGTCGCATAAGGCCTGGTGTCGTGCTGACCTCTAACTGTTTTGTCTTTAAACAAAGGTAAGGTACCAGCCACTAACCATATTTGATGCTTTCTCGCCTGCTCTGCAAAAAAAGACCGAGCTGGGCCGAAGACATCGGCTTCCAATGCCGCAACGGCGGATAAATCCTTTTCGTTGTAATAAACAAAGTGCTCAGGGAGAACGATAAGCTCCGCACCTTGTTTCGCTGCCTCCGCAATCTGGGTTTCAGCAGCCGCCAAATTTTCGACAGCCGTGCCGTTAGCTTTCAGCTGCACTGCAGCCACCACATGTGTTTGTTTTGGCTTATTCATGTCAGTCTTTATTTCAACCTTCGGTTTTATCGCTAAAAATTCGGTCGATCTGAACTTCTGGGTCTATCCATGGCCCAGTTACCTTGTAGCTGAAGCTCGACACTCGGTCGACCTGCTTTTCAAATAGCTTACCGGTGATATAAACACCAGCGGCGGCTGGCAAACCACCTGCTAAGGCTGCAATCCAGGGCAAATTTGTGCCCAGAGGGAGGGTCGCGACCAAACGAGAATCAACAGTTTCCGCCAATAGATCGGCCTGGCCCATCAAGCGCATCTTCCCTGAGGGTAAATCCACCTCTATCGGTGCATCAAAGACCATCATACCTTCAGAAAACAGTAATCCGCCTTTGAGCGTTTCATAACTAACACCGGAGGCAAACAGATCGGAAAAATCCAGACGCAAACGACGTGCCCAGGTGTGAAAATTAATTAAACCAATCATTTTGATGAAGGCATTGCTAGTGGTACCTGGGGCTCGAAAAAAATTACCGTCTTTAAAATTAAGTGCGGTCTGTCCACGAAGCTTATTGATTGAAAACTCCCAGGGTTTGGCCTGCCAGTCTAAGTCAACAATCGAGATGGCTTCCTCACTGTTTAACACTACCGGTAATTGCCAGGCTCTCAACACCGCACCCAAATCATAGGTTTTTAGCAAACCGGAGAGCCTGCTCCGATGTTGTCCATCAACTACCCGCCACCTAAAAACCGATGGATCTCCATCAGGTAGATTACTGATACCAATACCAGTGATTTCAGCGTTGATATTAGTTAATTCAACCCCATCCGCTAGCGGCCGCATGACAAACGCCAGGTTACCCAATTCTTCCTGGCCGATTCGTAAACCCTCTGTAGAAAAATTCAGATGGGGGAACTCGGTGGGATCTAACTGCTCGAGAAAACTTTCATCACTGTCTAAATCTGGCTCGGGCAAAGTCAGATAATTCAAATCCATCACCACGGCCTGATGTTGTTCTTTCGGTATACTTATTTGTCCGGCAAGTAACTCGCTGTCGAGATAGACATCCAGGCCCTCACTGTCATAACGGCCAGTGGCATGAACATTACTCACTGATATCCCACGATAAATAAGTTCCCCAAAATGCACTGAAAAACCAGGTTTGAGTGTCGAGAAAGCGACGTCCTGAGGCGGGGTTTTTACCGCCGCGCCATCCGAACCTTCGGAGCGTTGAGGACTTTTTTCTGGCGTTTTGAATAACGCAAGCCATGCATCGAGATTGAGAATCGGCGTAGTGCCAACAATTGCCAGGCTAGATTTGGTCGAGGTTTCTATTTCACCCGGTTCCAGGCCCTCACCCAGGGTTATCTGGGCACTGGTAACTTCGCCGTTGTCTATTTTAAAGCTGGAAGCCAGGCGCTCCCCGAGCCGAGTTTTTATCTGCAAGGTATCGGCAAAGCTAACAGTCGCTTCAAGGGCCAGGGGCTGAGCCGGGGCTTTACTTAAGGGTTGAGGAAAATTTGAGCTGATACCGTGCAAAGTGGAGTTAAAGACCAGATGAGGATTGCCGTCTTCGGGGATCATAAAGGTGATATCGTAATCACTAGAGCCCTGCACATTGTCTCTAAGCAATGGATGCCAGGCCGGCAGTAAGGCTGTGTCAAACTGGCCTTTAGAAGCAATACGGGCCACCCCATCAGTAGTAGCCATAGTGGCGTCAATTTTTTGACCCCAGAGCCTGGCTTGAATACCTGGCGAATACAGCCCGTTGCTATCGCTGTAAGAGACTAATCCGGAAATATCCTGGAATTCCAGATCTACATCTGTGTGACTCATCTGGCCTTTTTTAATCTTCGCATCAACCCGGTAATGTTCATTTTCTCGCTGTTCCCCTAGAGGAATCCCAAGATCCAGCCGCACCTGTGACTGCCCTTGAAGCTGCCAGCTTTTCAGCATCGCCACGCGGTTTTTCAAGGGTGAGGAGAGCAGAATATTTGCGCCTTCTGACAAAGAAGCAGTGGCCTCAGCCTGTACAGACAACAACGCATCCTGCTGGATTTTTATCTCCGCGCTATCCAGGTGAACCTTACCCGAATCACCAAGTTCAGCAGAGTTAATCAGGCCATTGAATCGAGCACCATCCACGAGAAGATAAGCTGACAAATCTTTGAGCCCTGGCCAGGCAGGATCGTAGTCAACCTCGCCATTTTCAACATTGGCATAAAATTGAATGCTGCGGCCGGCTGAACCGCTGCGCTTTAACGATCCACGCCAGATAAACCCGGCTTCAATAACATCCATATCCCCCACCGCACGATCTAACCAGGCGAGTAAAGCCGGGTTTAAAGTGTTGGGAATATACTGGTCCGCATAGCGGGAGTGGCTGTTGCGAATACCTGCTATCAGGTACATTTCAGGGGTCCCGGCTTTTTCCAAAGGAATATTCAGAGACAGGTAAGCGCGAACCTGCCCCTCCTTGTCGTCAATACTAATCGGCCCACCGGCTATCATTAAGGCTGTATCGTCCGGCTTCCATTGGATATTGACCCGACCACGGCTGCTACCGTGCTTCATAAAACCCTCATAGACACCTGGGTAGTGCATGGCAAAACCATCCGGGCTATCGATATCAAAGAAGCCTTCGAAATTTTGCCACTGCAAATAACCACTTAAACCCCGTGTCGCAGGTGCTCCTTTCCAGGAATCGAGCTCAAGCTGATCAATCCGTGTCCTCAGGGCTCGTACTGGAAAGGCTTTATCGAGATCAAGATCGAGATGGAGGTTATTAAGGCGTCCCTTTGCAGCCAGTGTTGAAACCACATTTCTGGCCTCGCCTGTCACCAGGCCAGTTGTCGTTAATACTTCGCTGAGGCTATCTAGATTGATCTGGCTAGCCGCCAGGGATAACTCACCCCAGCGATCACCAAGCCGCTGACTAAAGGAAAAATCCAGGGGTTCGATATCGACATCCATCCAGTCAAAATCGAGGCCCTGCCAGCGTAAGCCCCAGTCTTCACCAGGTTTAAACCAGCCAGTCAACTGGGCACGCAAGTTTTTGATCGGCGCTAAATCTGCAGCCCAACTCAGAGGAATTTCATCCGCCTGTAGCCGGCCAGTCAAATTCACGCCACCATTGGGTCCCGAGGCCAACCAGATTTCAGAGGCCAGCTCGGTCTCGATATCGCCCATACGCGCAACCAGCCTGGGAAACCAGCGCGCCACAATAGCTCTTAGGGAACCACTAAAATTGATGTGTTTTAAACGCAGGTAAGCGCTGCCCTCAAACTCTCCTGGATTGACTGCATCCCCTCGCCCTTCGATAACTAACTGAGCCGAAGATGGATTATCGTCAAAGGCGAAACCGGCACTTAGCCGATGGAAATCACCCTCGGTTTCGAGTGTTATATTATCGAAATTAACAGCGGCTCTGGCACCCGAATAAAAAGCTAATTCGGCAGATACTTTCTCGATACCTATAAATTGATTCAGCAGTAAACGCTCAATTATATGGTGGAGCTGTTGCTGGTTATCATCGTCCTTGCTTTTTATCCACGGTGGCAGGCCTTCGACAAACCAATGACCATCGGCCTCTTCGCGAAGTACAATATCAATCGCACCCAGACTCAGCTCGCGCCATACCAGCTCCCCAGCAGCAATACTGCGCAGCGGATCAAGCTGAGCGCTGAGGCGCTGGACATAAAATACATCACCCTCAGCGCCGTTACCCAGCTGCAGACCACGCAATTCAATACGAGGTGACAGACCCTTCCACACTCCATCGATGTGCTCGGTACTCAGTTCAATACCAAGTTGCTGAGAAAAAAATTGATTGATCTGAGGCTGGTAACGATTCAGGTAGGGCAAAGTTTGCCGTCCTATCACAACGATGATGGCATAGGAGATCACTATCACCGCCGCAGTTGCGCTCAGGTAACGGCTAAATCGGCCTAACCCTCGGCGGAGATTCAATAAATCTGACTCCTGTCGCCCATAAAATCGGCTGCTGTGCTTCTAGCCACTATAAACCTGACCCCTCCAAATTTTATTCTGATAGCCTCATCACATCTGGCAATCACTCACACCGATCACCTCCGGACTCGCCTGCTAGACAGGAATAATGTCATATTGTTCCTGAGAGTAGGTAGACTCGACCCGGAACTCGACCTGTCGCTCAATATGTTTTTCCAGGGACTCCACGTGTGGGGCATCCTCATCGAGAAAACGATCGATAACCAGTGGTGAGGCAATCACTAGCACTTTTGTACTTTCAAAAGACTTCGCGGCACCCAGGATCTCTCTCATAATATCGTAAGAAATTGTTTCAGCCGACTTCAAGTAGCCGCGACTGTTACATGCTCCGCAAGGCTCGCAGAGTACCTGCTGAAGGTTTTCACTGGTTCGCTTACGGGTCATTTCCACCAGACCCAGCTCCGAGACGCCAGATATACGCATCTTAACTCGGTCGCTTTCCAAAGCCTTTTCAAGACGCCGTAGCACCTGGCGCTGATGCTCGGGATCGACCATATCAATAAAATCCAGAATGATGATGCCGCCGAGGTTACGCAGGCGCAGCTGGCGAGCGATACTGCCGGCTGCCTCCAGATTAGTTTTTAATATCGTTTCGGCAAGATTATGACGTCCGACATAGCCACCCGTATTAACGTCGACCGTTGTCATGGCTTCAGTTTGATCAAAGACCAGATGCCCACCTGATTTTAGATAAACCTTACGCTCGACAGCTTTGTTGATTTCATCCTCGACGCCGTACAGATAAAACAATGGCCTTGGACCTTCATAATATTCAATATTATTCAGCAGCTCAGGACAAAATCTTTGGGCAAAGTCGCACATATCCTTGAAAACACCACGGGAATCGATTCTGACGATCTCCACGTCCTGCATGGCTACATCTCTGAGGGTACGGAGCGCCAAAGGCAAATCCTGATAGATATTACTGGGGGGCGAGACACGTCGCATGCGTTCCTTAACCAGTCCCCACAGGCGGTGCAGGTAATCTAGATCAATGCGTAACTCCTCGGCGCTGACACCTTCTGCCACCGTACGAATGATGTAACCGCCACCTTCATCCTTCATCTCCCCGGACTCAATGGCTAACTCCAGCTCACTGCGCAGGCGTTCTCGCTCGTCCTCCTGATCAAGGCGTTGGGAAATACCAATGTGATCAACTCCTGGCATGTACACTAAATAGCGCGATGACACCGATAACTTAGTGGTAAGCCGGGCACCCTTAGTGCCCATAGGCTCTTTCATGACCTGGGCACTGACACGCTGTCCTTCACGCAGTAGCTGTCGAATATCAGGCTTCGCACCATTGCCGTTTGTGCCATTTTCATCAGTACTATTGTGGTGACTAGCCTGGTCCCGAGCCGCGACCGTGACGAGACTATGCTGAGCAGGTACGTCGTTAGCGACGTCATTAGCATGAATAAAACCCGCCTTGTCGAGACCAATATCAACAAAGGCGGCCTGCATACCCGGCATCACCCGCACCACCGTACCCTGATAAATATTACCTACCAGGCTCCGTTTATTAGTCCTTTCGATAGCCAACTCAAGGAGCACGCCATTTTCAACCCGAGCTACGCGTGTCTCGGTAGGCGCGACGTTGACTAGAACCTCTGCTTTCATAATTTACCCTGCACGCCTGTTTAAAGACTATTCCAACACGAAGGGTGCCCCCAGTTTAGGAGTACCTCCATCAAAAAGTCACCACGGCTCAAGGACTATCCCAGCAGGAAACACCATAGCTTTTCAACAATTTTAGCGTTTCCAGTAAGGGTAAACCTACTACCCCGGAATAGCTGCCTTCTATTTTCGTCACAAAACTTGCTGCACGCCCCTGTATTGCATAAGCACCCGCTTTACCTTGAGACTCACCAGTCGCCCAATAACATTCGCATTGTGCCTGAGTCAGGGCTTTAAAGCTTACCCAGGTCTCGCTGAGCAGTGACCGTTGCTCAACCACCCCAGCATGGGTCATGCCGCATATGGCTACCGCTGACAGCACCTGATGGCGACGTCCCGATAAGCATGACAGTGCCTCCAGCGCCTCAGTTTTGTCCGCTGGCTTCGAGAAAATCCTATCACCCAGCACCACTGTTGTGTCTGCACCGAGCACTGGCAGCAGTACTTCAGCTTGCCCCTGGATCCGCTCCTGACAAGCCTCTGTAGACGATTCCGGTGGCGACACACTACCTCGATCTATGACCTCTGTCTGAAATAAATCATACACGACCCGGGCTTTGGTCCGAGCCATTCGAACAACATAATCTCTCGGGCGCTCATCGAGCTGGCGCGATTCATCTATAGCTGCCGGATATTGGCTAAATTGCTGCCCCAGCCTCAAACCGACCTGCTCAAGTAGTTGCACCCGTCGAGGCGATGCCGAGGCCAGTATAAAGTCCATTATCACTGCTGCATCAATGTTAGGGTGGGGATAAAGACAAGGCCGGCACCCCGTCAGCAATTCGCTGAAAAGAGTTTCGCTGACTCACAGTTGCCAACGGTAAAGTTTTTGGCAAGTCAGAACCAATACCGGCCATAATAGTGCACTACTCAATACCGGATAAAACAAGGCTCGAACCATATCGATGTCCTCTACCAACGACCTGACGCTGAGTAACACCACTTCGTAGACGAGCACTACCACCGCTACAAATATCGACTGATAAAACATTCTAAAGTGGTGGCCACGATGTTGCTGGCTAAGCACTAAAGAAGCAGCGACCGACATTGCCAGGGCATGCTGTCCAATAATTTGTCCAAACAGCACATCAATGCTCAGACCCACCAGCCAGGCAAACAACACACCAACATATTGCGGGTGGCGCAACAGCCAATACGTTACTAATAACAGTACAAAAGGCGGCCGCCAAAAAGCTAGCTCGCTACGCAGTGGTACAAGCCACGCCAGCATTGCTACGCAAAGCGCCAAGACCAGCAAAGTCACCGGCAGGCGATCACTCACTCTTCATTTCCTCTTCGTCGTTCAGTTTAGTGTCTCCATCCAGACTAACGTCCTGACTGAGGTCAACTACACCGGAAAACACCAGTAATAGATGATTGGAGCGATCAATTTTGGCCGCCGGTTCTATCAATACTTCGATAAAATCCTTGCCGACATTTTTGTTCACCTCAATCACCGTGCCGACCGGATAACCTTTTGGGAAACGATTGCCCAGACCCGAACTCACAAGGCTATCACCGACTACGACATCCTGGGTCTGCGATATATGGCGCAAGCGGATTTGGTGATAATCACCCGTGCCTTCAGCGATGGCACGCAAGCCATTTCTGGACACTTTCACAGGCAGAGCGTGGCGGCTATCAGTAATCAGTAAAACCTGGCTGTGGTCATCAAACACTTCTACCACCTGGCCCATTAAACCCTGGCTATCGATCACTGGTTGACCCACGAAAACAAAATCACTACTCCCACGGTTTATAGAAATAAGATGACTGAGTGGGTCGGGCGAGACACCTATCAATTGCGTTACGAGGACATGATCAGAGAGCAGTTCAGTGGCGTTAAGCAGATTACGCAGGCGTATATTCTCAGCACTCAGCTCAGCCATGCGCTGCAACTGTCCCTGATAGACGAGCAATTCGGTCATTAACCTATCCCTGTCCGCCTGTAACTCGCTACGGCTAAGTAAAGAATCGTCTGCCCATTGTTTCACATCACCGGGAACCTTAGTCGCCCAATAAAAAGTCCATGCTGCATCTTCAAACCAATTGTGTACCGGTTTTAGCCAGGAGGTTAAGGAGTCAAGCACTATTAGAATCAGGGCAGCAAATGCCAGGATTAACATTCGCCTGGGGGACGAGCTTTGCGAAAAAAGCTTCTTGATCGCTAAACTCCTTTATTGGAAGATATTTTAAAAAAGTACTCTATAAAATATTTTATGGACTCGTTCGATGCTATCCGCTGGTCAGGATATCGAGATGTTTGTTATCCATCATTTGTAAGGCCTTGCCACCGCCTCTAGCAACACAGGTCAAAGGCTCTTCGGCCACGATCACAGGCAAACCGGTTTCATGGGTTAGTAGTAAATCTAAATCTCTAAGTAATGCGCCACCACCTGTCAGTACAATGCCAGTTTCCGCGATATCAGATGCCAGCTCAGGGGGCGACTGCTCAAGAACCCTTTTGACTGCCTGCACGATAGCCGCCAGAGGCTCCTGAATAGATTCCAGAATTTCATCGCTATTGAGGGTAAAACTCTTCGGCACGCCTTCGGCGAGGTTCCGGCCACGAACATCTATCTCTCTGACTTCTTTACCTGGGTAGGCGCTACCAATTTCCATTTTTATACGCTCTGCGGTGGACTCACCAATTACCGACCCATAGCGACGACGTACATAATTGGTAATGGCCTCATCAAAGCGGTCGCCGCCCATACGAATAGAGTCTGAAAACACCACACCATTGAGCGATAAAATAGCAATTTCCGTCGTGCCACCACCGATATCAACTACCATGGAACCACAGGCTTCTTCGACCGGTAGTCCTGAACCAATCGCGGCGGCCATTGGCTCTTCGATCAGATAAACCACCCGCGCACCGGCACCTTCGGTGGATTCGCGAATAGCTCGTTTTTCAACTTCTGTGGCCAGGCAGGGCACACACACCAGTACGCGAGGGCTGGGCGGAATCAGGCTGTGGGAATGCACTTTTTTAATAAAATGCTGAAGCATTTTTTCAGTAACATTAAAGTCCGCAATTACGCCGTCTTTTAAGGGCCGAATGGCACTGATATTACCCGGCGTTCGCCCAAGCATCCGCTTGGCCTCCACACCAACAGCCTCAACCGTTTTCTGGCCATGATGGTGCCGAATGGCCACGACTGAAGGTTCATTGAGCACAATACCTTTGTCGTGTACATATATAAGTGTGTTAGCCGTGCCCAGATCAATGGACAGGTCATTGGAGAACATCCCGCGTAAGCGTTTTAACATACTGGTGCTATTTTCCTTCTAAAAACGCCCTGCCCACTGAACTCCAAAAGTTTTACTTTTCAGATAATTATTTACTCTTAAATTGCAGACTTTGCTATAAGCTTCAATCGTGGGCTGTAAGCCCTGAACTTTAACAACCACAGGTATTTAGAGCAAGGTTCAAATGTGGTACCTTACGCCGCCTTTAAAGACATTGAGAACAGGCTCAACTATACCATGTCAATCAACCGGGCTGATATTGAAAAACTGGGTGAATTAGCCCGCATTGCCATCACGGAAGAAAATATCGAAGCGACAACGCGTAGCATCAACGAAGTACTGGCGCTGGTGGATCAACTGCAATCCGCTAACACCGAAAATGTTCAACCTCTGGCCAATGCCCTCGACGCCACTCAGCGACTGCGAAGCGATGACGTTTCAGAATCCAACCACCGCGATGATTACCAGGCACTTGCCCCCGCCGCGGAGAACGGTCTTTATCTGGTACCCAGGGTCATTGATTAAACAGCTAGCGAATTCACTATCACTTAATCCCTGATCATCAGTGTTACTTAATTGCTGAAACACCAATAATTGCTATCAGGGTACCAATAATCCCAATCAAGCCCCGGCATTTTTCAGGAATCACCCATGCACAACAAAACCCTGACTGAGTTAAAAATCGGCCTAAATACCGGCGAGTTTTCCAGTGTCGAATTAACCGCCCACTTTGTCGATCGCATAAAAGCGCTCGATAACAATTACAATAGCTTTATCAGCGTGACTGAAGACTCAGCGCTGGATCAGGCCAAACTAGCCGATAAGACCCTGGCTTCACACAACCCTCCAGCACTGTGTGGTCTGCCCCTTGCTCACAAAGACATCTTCTGTACTGCGGGGATTCGCACTAGTTGCGGCTCGCGTATGCTCCATGATTTTGTCCCGCCCTACAACGCCACTGTGGTCGAAAATATCGCCGCAGCCGGCATGGTGGTGCTGGGTAAAACCAATATGGATGAGTTCGCTATGGGTTCATCAAATGAAACCAGTTATTACGGCCCAGTCAAAAACCCCTGGCATACCGACTGTGTGCCGGGAGGTTCATCGGGTGGCTCAGCTGCTGCGATTGCTGCGCGCCTTACCCCAGTTGCCACTGCGACCGATACCGGCGGATCAATTCGCCAGCCCGCTGCGCTATGTGGTATCACCGGTTTAAAACCCACCTACGGACGCGTTTCACGCTGGGGTATGATCGCCTTTGCCTCAAGTCTCGATCAGGGCGGCCCCATGGCCCGTAACGCTGAAGATGCGGCCATGCTGTTGAATGTTATGGCCGGCTTTGATGTCAAAGACTCCACCTCCGTAGATCGCGACGTGCCGGATTACACCGCCACCTTGAATCAGGATATCAGGGGATTAACGATTGGCATTCCCGAGGAATATTTTGATGAGGGCTTAAACCCAGCCACTGAACAGGTAGTGCGTAATGCCCTTGCCGAGCTTGAAAAGCAGGGCGCCAAACTCAAGGGAATCAGCCTGCCTCATTCTCATTTATCCGTGCCGGCTTATTACGTTATCGCGCCGGCTGAGGCCTCTGCGAACCTGTCCCGCTTCGATGGCGCTCGCTATGGTTACCGTTGTAAAGACCCTGTAGATCTCCATGATATGTATATGCGCAGCCGCGCCGAGGGCTTTGGCGACGAAGTCAAACGACGTATTCTGGTTGGTGCCTATTGCCTATCTGCCGGTTATTACGATGCTTACTATAATAAAGCTATGCAGGTGCGCCGACTGATCAAAAACGATTTCGATAGCGCCTTCAAAGAGGTCGATATTATCGCCGGCCCGACCTGTCCTAACCCGGCCTTTGAGTTTGGCGCCAAGGGTGATAACCCAGTGGAGATGTATCTTGAAGATATTTATACCATCGCCGCCAACCTGGCAGGCTTGCCAGCCATGTCATTGCCCTGTGGTCTGGTTGATAGCAAGCCTGTCGGCCTGCAGCTAATCGGTGCTTACTTTGCCGAGGAGCGTATGCTCAACGTCGCTCACCGTTACCAGCAGGCGACCGACTGGCATCAACGCGCACCTGAGCCATCAATACACTGGGCGACGGCTAAGGAGGACTGACAACATGACGTGGGAAACCGTAATCGGTCTGGAAGTTCACACCCAGCTGGCCACCAGGACCAAAATATTTTCCGGTGCCAGCACCGAGTTTGGTGCCGAACCCAACACCCAGGCCTGTGCCATTGATCTGGCCATGCCCGGCACTCTGCCTGTGCTCAACAAAGAAGCCCTGCGTATGGCAGTGATGTTTGGCCTGGCAACGGATGCCGACATTGGCAAGATTTCCGCCTTCGAACGGAAAAACTATTTTTACCCCGACCTGCCCAAAGGCTATCAAACCACTCAGCTCGAAAAACCCATTGTCCTGGGTGGCCATGTAGATATTCAGCTGGCCGACGGCAGCACTAAAACCATCCGCATTCACCATGCTCATCTCGAAGAGGATGCGGGTAAATCCCTGCACGAAGACTTTCACGGCATGTCCGGCATTGACCTCAACCGTGCGGGCACACCGCTGATCGAAATCGTCTCCGAACCGGATATGAGCAATGCCGACGAAGCCGTGGCCTTTGCCAAAAAGCTCCACGCCATCGTCACCTCCCTGGGGATTTGCGATGGCATCATGGCCCACGGCTCCATGCGCTTTGATGTCAATGTGTCTGTGCGCCAAAAGGGTGACGAGCTTGGCACCCGCACCGAAACCAAGAACCTCAACTCCTTCCGGTTTATGGAAAAGGCCATTAAAAAGGAAGTCGAGCGGCAGATTGATTTGATCGAAGACGGCGGCACGGTACTGCAGGAAACCCGCCTGTACGATGGTGACACTGACACCGCCCGCTCCATGCGCAGCAAAGAGGAAGCCAACGACTACCGTTACTTTCCCTGCCCGGATTTATTGCCCATCGAAATTGACCAGGCCTATATCAACGAAGTGAAAGCCTCGCTGCCGGAATTACCCGATGCCCGCCATCAACGTTTTATGGACCAGTACCAATTATCCAGTTACGACGCTGGGGTGCTCGGCGACGACGCCGCTACCGCGCAATATTTTGAAATCACTGCAGAACAGTGCGGTGATGCAAAACTGGCCGCCAACTGGGTGAGCGGCGAGCTGGCCGCCAAACTTAATAGCGAAGATATAAGCATTCAGCAAAGCCCGGTTCGCCCCGAACAGCTCGCGGCCCTGATCATTCGCATTAGTGACAAAACTGTGTCCAATAAAATGGCCAGGGATGTCTTTGAGGCCATGTGGCAGGGCGAGGGCAGCCCCGATGATATTATTGAAGCCCGCGGTCTTAAGCAGGTTTCCGATAGCGGCGCTATTGAAGCCCTGGTCGATGAAGTGATTGCCAACAGCGCCAAACAACTTGACAACTATCGCAGCGCTGATGAATCAAAACGGCCAAAAATGCTCGGTTATTTTGTCGGGCAAATCATGAAGGCCTCGAAAGGCCAGGCCAACCCCCAGCAGGTTAATGAAATACTGCTGAGTAAACTCAAAGAATTATTGTAGGACTTAAGTTATAGCGCTTTATAGAGAGGAACCTAGATGGCCTTACGCAAAGACAAAAAAAAGGTGCTGGGTGAAGTATTCGACGACGAACGCATCCGCACTTTCCTTAATTTTCAGGCGCCCGAGGGGGTTGACCCGGATTTTCATGTGCTGGAAAAAGCTTATCGGGGCATGAAAGCAGAGAATTTCGCAACATTCCTCAGCTTTTTCCTTGAAACTGGACGCAACCCCCATGCGAGAAACCCACAGGGTCAAACTCTGCTCGACATCATGTCAAAGCACCAACGTGCCCGTGACTATGTAAACGCTTTCAAGGCACTTGTCTAAGCGCTGTCCACGTTAACGTTACGCCCGGCCTTTAAATAATTACAGCCACTTTCAAATCGATTAAAACAGAGGAATCACCATGTCCGACACCGTCAGCTACTCCAAACAAGGTGCTATTGGCCTGATCAAAGTTAACAACCCCCCGGTCAATGCTCTTTGCCAATCCGTCCGCGCCGGACTTAAAGAATCGGTAGAAAGCTTACTGGCAGATGACAGTGTTAAAGCCATCGTCCTGAGTTGCGAAGGCCGCACTTTTATTGCCGGTGCCGACATCAACGAATTCGCCACCGGCATGGGTGAACCCGGCCTGGTCCCCGTGATCGGCACCATGGAAACCGCCGCCAAGCCCATCGTTGCAGCTATTCACGGCACTGCCCTGGGTGGCGGGCTTGAAGTTGCTCTAGGTTGCCATTACCGCGTCGCCGTGCCGACCGCTTTAGTCGGTCTGCCCGAAGTAAATTTGGGCTTGCTCCCGGGTGCTGGTGGTACCCAGCGCTTACCCCGTCTGGTTGGGGCCGAAGCGGCGTTAGAGCTGATTGTTGGTGGTGGCCATGTACCCGCTGCCCAGGCCAAAGCGCTGGGCATCATCGACGAAATTGTCGAAGGTGACCTCCTCGAAGCCGCTATTGCTTATGCCGAAAAACTAATGGCCGATGGTAAGGGTCCGCGTGCCATTAGAGACATCACCCCCGAAACTGTTGACTCAGCCATTTTCGATAATTATGAAGCGGGTATCGCCCGCAAGCAGCGCGGGTTTTTAGCGCCCTTTCATATCATCAAATGTATCCGCGCCGCTTTTGAATTGCCCTTCGATGAAGGCATGGCCAGGGAGCAGGAACTGTTTAATGAGCTGATGGCTTCTTCCGAATCAGCCGCCCAGCGCCACATCTTTTTTGCCGAACGGGAAGTCGCCAAGGTGCCTGGTCTACCCAGGGATACCGCCAAACGGGATATCAGAACCGCTGCCATCATCGGTGCAGGCACCATGGGTGGCGGCATCGCCATGAACTTTGCCAACGCGGGGATCCCGGTGAAACTACTTGAGTTAAAGCAGGAATTTCTCGATAAGGGTCTCGCCACAATTCGTGGCAACTACGAAAAAACCGCAAAGAAGGGTCGTATCACTCAAGCTGATGTAGAAAACCGCATGGCATTGATCGAACCTACCACCTCCTATGACGACATCAAAGATGTGGATATCGTTATTGAAGCGGTGTTTGAAAATATGGACGTCAAGAAGGAAGTGTTCAAAACCCTCGATAGCGTTTGTAAGCAAGGTGCCATCCTCGCCACCAACACCTCGACACTGGACGTTGACGAAATCGCCAGCGTCACTGCACGTCCCCAGGATGTGATCGGCATGCATTTCTTTAGCCCCGCCAATGTAATGCGGTTACTGGAAAACGTGCGCGGCGAAAAGACCGCTGACGACGTGATCGCCACCGTTATGGGCCTCTCCAAACGGATCGGTAAAATCGGTGCCCTGGTGGGTGTTTGCGATGGCTTTGTCGGCAATCGAATGCTCCACACCCGCACCCGCGAGTCGGCTTTTCTGGTCGAAGAAGGCGCAACCCCGGAACAAATCGACAAAGTTTTATTCGACTACGGTTTCCCCATGGGGCCTTTCACCATGGCCGATATGGCCGGGCTCGATGTCGGCTATAAAGTCCGTGAAGAACGCCGCAAAGCTGGCAAGATCGAAAAACGCGACTCCGTCTGGATCGATAAAATCGTCGAGATGGGCCGCCATGGACAAAAAACAAACGCTGGCATTTATCTCTATGAAGATGGACGCACACCCATCCCAGATCCTGTCGTCAAAGACCTGATAGCCCAGTGCGCCAAAGATGCCGGTATCGAACAACGCCAAATAAGTGACCAGGAAATTCTGGAACGCTGCATGTACCCCATGATCAACGAAGGCGCGCTTATTCTTGAAGAAGGTATTGCCGCCAGACCTCTGGATATCGACATTATCTGGATTAATGGCTACGGTTTTCCCGCCTACAAAGGTGGCCCCATGTTCTGGGCGGATCAGATTGGTCTGAAAACTATTTATGAAGCCTACCTGAAATATGCCGATAAATTTGGCGAACACTACTGGCAGCCCGCACCGTTGCTTGAAAAGCTAGCCAAAGAAGGCAAAGGATTTTATGATCTGTAAACTTTAGACTCTGTATACCTGACGCCTTTAAAGTGAGTAACCGGCAGATCAAACGTCTCCCATTTGATCTGCCGGTTTAAACATTATCCACCTTATCGAATGCCAAATCGTCACCCTCTTCTCTACAGCTTCCGACGTTGCCCCTACGCCATGCGAGCAAGAATGGCACTCTACTATGCAGGCATACAGGTCGATATTGTCGAGGTCGCTTTAAAAGAAAAACCCGCCGAGATGCTATCCCTGTCTGCCAAGGGCACCGTACCGGTTTTGCAGCTTATGGATGATCGTGTACTGGATGAAAGTCTGGAAATTATGACCTGGGCCTTGCACCAACATGACCCCGATCATTGGCTACCAAACAAAGCTGGCTCCGGGGCAAAAGCAACACTTTGCCACGAGCTGGTCGCAGAAAACGACAGTACTTTTAAACGGGCACTGGATCGATACAAATACCCCCAGCGCTACCCCAATGAAGATTGCTCCAACGCTCGTAACGATGGCCTGGCATTTTTAACCACTTTGAATACCAGGCTTACTGCTCAACCCTACCTGTTCGGTGAAACCGTGGGTTATGCTGATATTGCAATCTTCCCCTTCGTCCGTCAGTTTGCCAATGTTGACTTCGACTGGTTTCAGATGAGTCCATTAAAGGGTTTACAAACCTGGCTTGATGAAAGAGTTAATAGCCCTTTGTTTAAAACCATTATGGAAAAGAATCGTCAGCAGTTACTTGACTAGAGTCAGCATCGGGGACACGTAGTTCCGCTAGTCTTTTTATGATTGCCGAATCTGCTCAGCCAGATCGATAAAGCTATCCGTGATATAGGTCCAGTCCCCTTCCGGGTAGATTTCTGCCGCGTCGAGATAACTCATCCCTAGTTCAGGGTTTTTAGGTTTAACGATACCCCCAAATTCGTCGGGTCGCCTGACGAACACGGTCTGCATGCCATGCCCAGCAGCATAGGGTAACTCCGCCTGGTGAGCCGCCACCATACATACCTCTTCAGGTCGCACACCCAGCGCTGCAACGGATTTGAGGTAGGTATCGGGATGCGGCTTGTATAACCGGGCGACAGATGCGCCGAGAATAATATCCCAGGGCAGGCCCGCAAAACGTGCCAGGTTAACCATATCGACATAGTTACCGTTAGATACCGGCGCGATAATGGCCAAACCCTTGAGTCGATATAAGCCCTCAACCACATCTGGCCAGGGGTCGAGCCGATCCCACACGGTGGTGAGTTCGTCCAGTTCCTGGTCTGTCACCGCGCCGCGAAAGTGTTCTTTCATTACCGCTTCCAGGTTGTCTCGCTGGATGGCGCGAAGCGGCCGAAATTCCGACTCTGTCGCCGCCTGTTCAAAGCAGGTCATTGCGTAAGCGGTGCGCCAGGCGACAGTCATGGCTCGGGCGTCACATTCAACACCACGCTCCCGAGCAAAGCGTTGAAACTGGCGCGTCATCGGCCCATAGAAGTCGCACACCGTGCCATAGGTATCGAAGATCAGCGCCCGCACTTTATATTCGCCTTTGCGTGGACTGGTTTTACTGCCAATTTTGATAGCGCTGAGTAAGGCTTTTAAATCCGACATCGAATTATCCCTGACCGAGTGGTTACTATTTGGGGTAGAAGAACTGGTTCAAGAGGAGGGCGTAAACAAGTACAGACCCAGAATCGCGGCACAAACACCAACCACCCAGGCATCACACACCAGACGCAACACCAGGGGGGCATACCGTATTTCCATGAAATAGTGGATCACGAAGCGGATTTTCACAAAAGCGATGACCATCAGCGCCACGGTCAGCGTCGGAATACTTGCTGATTTTACTGCAACACCATCGGCTCCCAGCCACCAGGACAGCGCGGTGGCAGCCATTAGCAAGGCCCAAACCAGGGTGGCGGGATGCTTGATCAGTTCCGTATTCATCGATTCACCTGATTCATACACCTTGTAAGTTTGGTTGATATATTTACTGAGCTATTTCATCAAACTACTTCATTAGATAAAGCAGCGGAAATAACACAATCCACAACAGATCGACCAGATGCCAGAAACTAGCCCCGCTTTCTACCAACATCATATCCGAGGTCTGAAACAGCGGAGAGCGGGTTTTTTTAATCAGGAAAATCAGTACGCCCATGCCGATAACGACGTGCAACAAGTGCAGACCGGTAAAAATATAGTAGTACATAAAAAAATCATTACTAGTAATGGTGATACCAGCGGCCAATTTTTCGCGGTATTCAATAAACTTAACTGCACCAAACCCAACACCACAAAGCAACGCAAGAGAAAACAAACCAGCCGCCTGTTTACCGCTAGCAGCCCGCGCGTTTTCTACCGCCATAACGACAAACCATGAACTTGCCAGTAGTAACAAGGTGTTAAAAGCGCCGTAATGCTGGTTTAGCGCGGCCTGGGATTGACGATAAAGTTCGACATCAAGGCCTCGATAATAAACAAAGACCAGAAAGAACAAGCCGAAGACGAGCATATCGCCCAGAATAAAGACCCATATCCCTACCTCACCAGGGACGTGGTTTTTTATCTTCGACATACTAGCGCTTCATTTCGAACAATTCTGTCAGGTGAAATATTGTTATGCCAGCGACGCTTCGCGCTGCTGTTTAATAGTCTTCAACAACGCCAGAAACATTACAAAAAACCAGGCAAAAAATATTAGCAGCGGTACCCAGAAAGCCAACAGACCATTCCAGGCAAAAGGGCCAGCCTTGAAAAACGTGATCAATCCACCTGGAATAAACAGAATCGCGACCCAGATATTAAAATATCCCAGCCAACGCGGAAATATCGGGGTTTTGTTTTTATCAGAAAAAATCGCGAGTCCTATTACCAGATTTTGTATAAATGCCGGAGAAAAAGTCATGATAAACATCAACCAGGCCAGATCATTAAGCAGACGTATCAGTTCGACATCGCGATCAGGACGAAACGCAGCTACTGTCCAGATCACCGGTGGTAGCAGCAAAATAACAATGCCGACTGCACCAGCCACAAGTTGTGCATAGGTTAATACCGGAATATCGCCTTCTATGCGTTTCATTTGTGCGGCTATTACCGCCACCCAGGGAGCGGTAAGCCCTGCACTGATCATAGTTAGCATTAGACCAAAACGTATCGCACCAGTATTGCCCTGATAAAACGAACTAACCTCCTCATCAGTCAACATCGGAGACATGGGCGGGACATAACTGGCAATAATCCACCAGCCCAATGTAAATAAAACAACAAAGCCGATTCCACACCAGGCACAAAACAACTGAGTTTTTGTATTCAAGATATTCTCTCTATTTTTATTTTTGATATTTAACCCAAAAAATTACATTTACCGGAGATTAAAACCAGTCCACCCGAGTTGACTATTCATCCGTAACGCTACATTTGCAGGGCTTTTACTTCCAGATAATCATCGAGCGCATACGGCCCGTGCTCACGACCATTACCAGATTGTTTATAACCGCCAAAGGGCGCCATCATGTTAAACCCCCCACCATTGATGATGACATTGCCACTGCGCAGGCGCCGGGCGACTTTTTTAGCGTGATCGTTATCGGTCGACCAGACGCCACTGGATAAACCATAAACTGTATCATTGGCTATACGAATGGCATCCTCTTCATCTTTATAGGTGAGAATGGTGAGCACCGGCCCGAAGATTTCCTCCTGAGCTATCGTCATATCCTGGGTGACCTTGCCGAATACGGTGGGCTTGATAAAGAAACCCGTCGGCAAGTCTTCGGGCTGCTCGGCACCTCCGCAAAGCAGCTCAGCGCCTTCTTCGACGCCTTTTCTGATGTAGCTGCGCACCCGCTCCTGCTGGGCTTTGGTAATCACCGGGCCGAGCTTGGCTTTAGGATCCTGAGATTGGCCTATAGTGAGACTCTCTGCCACCTCAACGGCTTTTTTTGCAGCTCGCTCATATTCAGCCTCGGGCACCAGCATACGCGTGTGCGCCGCACAGGTCTGACCACTGTTAAAGTAGCAATCATTGACTGTGCCGCGAACGGCGGCGTCCAGATCGGCATCATCCAGAATAACTGAAGCCGACTTGCCCCCTAGCTCAACTACGACGCGTTTAACGGTTTGTGATGCCAGCTCAGACACTCGCTTACCGGCACGAGTCGAGCCGGTAAAAGACACCATATCGACCAGAGGATGACTAGCCATCGCCTCACCAACCACAGGGCCGAGGCCGGTTATAACATTGACAACACCCGACGGAAAACCCGCTTCTTCGACCATTTCAGCCAGCATAAAGGCAGTGAGGGGCGCCACTTCACTGGGCTTGACGACCACCGTACAGCCCGCCGCAAGCGCCGGACAAACCTTGGCCATAATCTGGTGCAGAGGATAATTCCAGGGCGTAATACAGGCAACTACGCCGACTGGCTCCTTGATGATTTCGGAATTACCCAGCTTGTCGGAAAATGCATAGTCATCAAGAATCTTGATAAAATTAGCCACACCCTGGAGGGGTAAGCCTGCCTGAATCGCCTTGGCCATGCCCACAGGCATACCGACTTCGCCTGCCATGACTTCGCCTAGCTCGTCCTGACGTGCCTTCATGGCAGCATGTAATTTTTCCAAATAAGCCTGCCGCTCTTTCGGGGTGGTCATACCCCAGGTTTCAAAGGCTGCAGCCGCCGCTTGGATGGCGCGATTAGCATCTTCTTCAACACCTGCGGGCACCGTGCCCATAACTTCCTCGGTGGAAGCATCGACAACTTCAAGGACGCCATCGCCAACCGGCGCTATCCATTCACCGTTTATGTAAAACTTGTCACGCACAATCATTGTTAACCCCTTATAAATTTAATTGGACCTCGTAGCACTCATACCAGCCCAGCTTTTATTAAAATTTTCATCCAGTAACTATTCCTGCAATCACTGTCCTATAAAATCGGATTCGTCTGGGCAGTTTGCAATTTTAGGCATCTCCAGTTCCTCTTTGCCTTTTTCACCATCAACTTTCAGACATAGGCAATCTATTTGCAATAACACAGCCGATGCTAGTTGCTCTATTCACGAAAGGCAAACAGTCGGCCACATCCACGTCCAGCATCCTCGCAACTGACAAATGTGCCCGAACTCCTTAGCGAATAATATTTCTAGCACGCATAGCCGCTAACTCGTCCTCGTTCAAGTCGAGTAACTCACCGAGAATCGCATCGGTATGCTGCCCCAGCAAGGGTGCCGGAGTGAAATCCTCCTGATTACTACGCGACAGCTTCACCGGATTACCCGGCGCTTTGGTCGTCTCGCCATTGGGGTGGCTGATATCCACCACCATATTGCGGTGTAAGACCTGAGAATCACTCAAGGCCTGACTAAAGGTATTCACTGGCGCACAGGGAATCCTCTCTGCCTCAAGTTTTTCCAGCCAGTAGGCCGAGGTATTGGTAACAAATATCTCCGCAACCTTGGTTTCAATAAGGGTTTTATTGGCCAGACGACCAGGCTGGTGATCATATTCAGGTTTACGCAGATCGTCACATTCGAGCACGTCGAGCAGACCAGTCCAGAAGTTATCAAAAATAATGGCGATGACGATGGAGCCATCCTGGGTATTAAAGCTGTTGTAGGGAACATGAACAAAATGAGAGTTGCCGATGGGCTGAGGGTCCTCACCGGACAAAAAGTACATGGTCGCCATATAACTGAGCATGGAAACCTGGCCATCGAGCATGGAGATATCCACATGCTGACCTTTGCCACTACGCTCCCGTTCATAGAGGGCGGTCAACACGCCGACCATGCCGTACAAGCTGCCGCCGAGGTCGGCAATGGGCACACCGGAACGCATTGGATGGCTGGGGTCATCACCGGTAATGGACATATTACCGCCATAGGCCTGCACCACCTGATCAAAGGCCGTGCGATGCATACCGGGGCCTTCGGAGCCAAAACCTGTAACCGAACAGGTAATAATGCGTGGATTAATCTCACTTAATCGCGGGTAGTCTATGGCCAGCTTTTGGGTGACACCGACACTGAAATTATCAAAGACAATGTCAGCGGTTTTAACCAGGCGATAAAACAACTCGCGGCCCTCGTCACTTTTCAGATCCAGCGCCACGCTTTTTTTATTGCGGTTCAGATTAATAAAGTAAGCACCCATGCCATCGATGGAATGCTTAGGATCGTTGGCGAGTAAACCTCGGGTACGCTCCCCTTCTAGCGGTTCAACCTTAATGACTTCGGCCCCCAAATCTGCCAGAGTCATGGTGCCAAAGGGTCCAGACAAGATATGAGTAAGGTCGAGAATGCGTAATCCGGCGAGTGCCTTGTTCATAAGCTAATACGTCACTTGAAATTTAAGAGGCGGCCATTCTGGCATTCCCAATCTCGGCTGTCACCCGTAATACTAGAACCCTCGAGGAGCTTCAGACATTATGGCCTTAGATCATTTTTTACTGGGTTTCCGCCTACTGGGCAAACCAGGCATCCGGCTCTGGGTTGTTCTACCGCTGCTGATCAATATCGCCTTGTTTGTTGGCATCACTGCGCTGGCGATTGATTACTTCGCCGCCTTGCTAGGCAACCTTACTGACTGGCTTCCCAGCTGGCTTGGCTTTATCGCCTGGCTTATCTGGGGATTGTTTGGCCTGACCTTGTTATTTATCTATGGCTATACCTTTACAGTATTCGCTAATCTGATCGCCTCGCCGTTTTACGGCGTGCTGGCCGAACGCACGCAACAATATCTGGATCAACTAACCGAAGTAGAAGCCCTTACGTGGGTAAGCATCAAAGCGATTGCCTGGCGTGCATTTGTCCGAGAGGTACGGAAGCTTATGTATTTTCTGCCGCGTATTCTCGGCATTTTAGTCCTCTCGGTAATTCTTTCATTAGTCCCTCTGCTGAATTTGGCGACGCCATTTATTGTGTTTTTGTGGGGAGCCTGGTCCATGTCCCTGCAATACCTCGACTACCCTGCGGATATCAATCAGGTAACCTTTGATGAACTCCGCCAACAGGTGAAATCTAAAAAACGTTTAGTGACCGGTTTCGGGGCATTAATCTTACTCGGAACATCGGTGCCGTTGCTCAACTTACTGGTGCTTCCCGCGGCGGTAACGGGCGCCACCTCACTCTGGCTAAAGGAGTTTAGTAGTACGGCAATAACCAATAATGCGGAGCATGGCTCAACGCAAAACGGTTCGGAGGTTATCAAGGCAGGAGATGGGTAGCGTTAAGGAATTAATGCTCGCATAATTTGCCGTCGCACCCAGCTTACCGAACCCTGCCAGCAACAAGATATTCAACCCAGGATCGACAACTGTCTTCTCGTGATCAATTTTATGCGCTCTAAGAGATTGAGTTAGATTACTTCGACATTTATGATAAGACCAGAACACAGTAAGCGATGTTCGTTAGAGGCTCGTGGTGGCTCCACGCTCGAATCAGGACGATACAGTTAAGCTATCATCGTCCGGCGGTGACAGCGAGATTTGTTGTTCTAAATAAGTTGTTTGGGTCTTACAATAGTAACTATTAAGCAAGCTCGATAGATGATAAATCGAAAGTCCATTCTGGTATCGATAGCACTTGTAAGCATTATGCTTATGAGCCAGATGGCTGCGCTTGTCCATTCGGTAGAACACCCATTTCATCAATCCAAGCATTCCTGCTCCGCTTTTTTACAGTGCGAGAAATCAGGCAGTGGTCTGATTTCTCAAGACCTACCATTACTCGTTGTACCGATTTCTGCTCTTCTCATTGATCGTGTATCGGCGCGTTTATTATCCTCTCTAACAGCAAGCTACTTCGCCCGCGCTCCGCCCCTTTCTTTCCTGTAAACCCACTTATTGTTACCTCTATGCAATCAACTGATTGATTGCATCTATACCTTTATCTTTTATGGTTACGGGAGATTCTCTTATGCCAAAAGCATATCTTATGGCGGTGCTAACAGCCGCATTGTTAATGTCAGACCCTGTCATGTCTGCAACAGAAGTAGAACTAGTAAAGCAACAATTGGACTCACTCAAAAAGGACTACGAACAACGCATTGCTGCGCTGGAAGCCCGATTACTGAAAACCGAAGAAAAGGCACAGAAAGACAGTTTAAAAATCAAACAGATCGCAGCCAAACCGGTCCGTGCAAATTCGGTAGCCCAAAACACATTCAACCCGGCGATTAGTCTTATTCTTGACGGGCGTTACGCCAATTTTGACAATGACCCAGACGATTATGAGTTGCCTGGCTATGCGCTGGGTGGTGAATCTGGCTTAGGCTCTAAAGGTCTCTCACTGGGTGAAAGTGAGTTAGTCCTCAGTGCCAATATTGACGATAAGTTTTATGGCAAGGCAACCATTGGTTTTCATGACGAAGATGGATCCACCGAGGTTGATATGGAGGAAGCTTATATTCAAACCTTAGGCCTGGGTAATGGCTTCACATTGAAAGCTGGTCGCTTTTTCTCCGCCATAGGTTATATGAACGAGCAACATGCCCACGCCTGGGACTTTGCCGATGCACCGCTAATTTATCGCGGCCTCTTTGGTGATCAGCTCAGGGACGACGGCCTCCAGCTGACCTATGTTGCGCCGACTGATACCTTTTTGCAGTTGGGTGTTGAGCTATCGAGTGGTAGTAATTTTCCTGCCGGAGGTGAGCAAAATGATGTTGGTGCCGCAACGGTATTTGCCAATATCGGTGGCGATATTGGTGTTGCCCACAGCTGGCAACTCGGCTTAAGTCACTGGCAGGCCAACAATATTGAAGGACGCACCAGCGGTGGCCACACCCACGGCGCAAGTACAACGGCAGAAACTCCATCTTTTGATGGTGACAGTAAAATCAGCGCGCTGGATTTTGTCTATAAATGGGCACCGAACGGCAACCCAGCAAATCAAAACCTCAAATTCCAGTTTGAATACTTTGATCGCGAGGATGATGGCGTAATCACCATGCTTAACAGCGGTCCTCCGTTAGAGACCAGCGATTACGACGGTGATCAGTCAGGTTGGTATGCACAAGCGGTTTATCAATTCCTGCCTCAATGGCGAGCAGGTTTGCGCTATGACCGCCTGGACAGCAATAACAAAGGCCTCGACGATGATGTATTGGGCGAAGCGGGGCTGGACGATGAGGGTCATACCCCCAAACGCACCAGCGCGATGATCGAATGGGTACCGAGTGAATTTTCTCGAGTGAGGCTGCAATACACCCATGATCAGTCTTATGAGGAATCAGATGATCAGGTCATCCTGCAGTACACCACCAGCCTTGGCAGCCACGGCGCCCACCAATTTTGATCGCTCCTCGCACCAGCCATGCAAGGCTGGTGCGAGTCTCATATGCTGGAGATTTCCATGATTCACTCGAAGATAAAAATATCTGTTCTTTTATTGGCTCTGCTCTTGCCGTTCTATACCTACCACGTCCATGCCCAAATCCACGTCATGGCCTGTGAACCGGAATGGGCAGCGCTGACCCGGGCTTTGGGCGCTGACAATGTCAAAGTGACCAGCGCAACCACCGCCCTGCAGGATCCGCACCAGATACAGGCTCGGCCTAGCCTGATCGCGAAGATGCGTCGCGCCAACCTGCTCGTCTGCACAGGCGCTGACCTTGAGGTTGGCTGGCTGCCCTTATTGTTACGCAAATCCGGAAATAACACCGTTCAACCTGGTCAAACCGGTTACTTTATGGCAGCAGATTATGTTGATCTGCTGGAAAAACCCATCGCACTTGATCGAAGTCTCGGTGACATACACGCAGCCGGAAATCCGCATTTTCATCTTGACCCGGAGCGCATGCTGCAGGTTTCCATAGCACTTGCAGATACTCTGAAAAAGGTTGACCCAGCCAACCATGCAGATTATCAGAAGAATCTGGCGACCTTTACCGAACGGTGGCAACAGGCGATTCAGCAATGGCAGCAGCGTAGTCAGCCCTTACGTGGTAAGCGCATTGTGGTAAGCCATAACAGCTGGGTTTACCTCGAACCGTGGCTGGGCCTGGTAAAGGTTGCGACGCTGGAGCCAAAACCTGGCATTCCCGCTAGTAGCACCCATTTGAGTAAAGTACTTACCAACCTCAATCAGAGCCCCGCTGATATGGTGCTGTATGCCAGTTACCAAAGCGATAAATCAGCACGATGGTTAACCCAGAAAACCTCTATTGCTACGGTTGAATTGCCCTTGAGCCCATCCAGAGATGAAAGCCTGTTTGAGTGGTTTGATCGATTGATCAATCAATTGCTGAGCGTGATTTGATGAGTCTCGAAGGGCTGGAATTATCCATACTCGGTCCGGCATTTATTGCCGGTTTACTGATCTTGGCAACCCATGTACCGCTCGGGCAGGAGGTACTCAAACGGGGGATTATTTTTATTGATCTGGCCATTGCCCAAATCGCCGGGTTAGGGGTGATTCTGGCCTGGCGCTTTGGCTGGGAGGCGCACGGCTGGGAAGTGCAACTGGCTGCCTTGAGTGCTGCCCTGGTCGGCGCATTGGTTCTAAGCTGGATGGAAAAACACTGGGGGCAATATCAGGAAGCCCTGATTGGCATTACTTTTATACTGGCGGCAACCGCCAGTATTTTGCTCTTGGCCAATAATCCACACGGTGGTGACTCACTTAAAGATCTGCTCGTGGGGCAAATACTCTGGATTACCTGGGCTCAACTGTTACCCATTGCTCTGGTAACAGGTTTAATCCTGGGGCTGTTTTTTTCCTTACGGCAGAAACTCGGTGGTCTTGGATTTTATGTTCTGTTTGCTCTAGCAGTTACCAGTTCCGTGCAGCTCGTTGGCGTCTACCTGGTATTTGCCAGCCTGATTATTCCTGCCCTTGGAAGTCTGGGGCATAACAGACCAGTATTGACAGGTTTCACTATTGGCGCCACTGGCTATGGCTTTGGCTTACTACTATCCTCATTATTCGACTTGCCAAGTGGCGCTGTCATCGTCTGGAGCATTGCTGTCATCGCTTTGTCAGGTAAATCTTTAATCAAAAGCGATCAGTAACTTATCAAATATAACAGTTCCGTTTGAAAAAGCCCCGCCATTAGCATAAGCCAGTTAACTGGGCCGATATTCGGCCAATAACTCTTCAGGGGGTTGCTCGCACTCGACTTTTTCACCCAGCAACTCACCAATGGGTTCCAGCAAAAAGGCGTCATCTTCACAGGCGAAGCTGATAGAAGTGCCGGTTTTTCCAGCACGTCCGGTGCGGCCAATTCGATGTACGTAGTCTTCTGGTTCTTCGGGCAGGGTAAAATTGACGACATGACTAATCCCATCAATATGTATGCCGCGCCCGGCCACGTCGGTGGCGACCAGAACTTTAATTTTTCCTGACTTAAAATCGTCCAGTGTTCGCACACGTTTATTCTGCGCTACCTCACCTGACAGTAAGCCGACGCTAAAACCGGCCTTGCCGAGAAATTCCTGCAGGTTACGGCACTGGTCACGACGATTGGCAAAGACAATGACGCTTTCTACTTCTTCACTGCGCAAAATATTGGCGAGCAGGTCGCGCTTCTTTCGGGTTTGGGTAATATAAATTTTCTGGTTGACTGAATCAGTGGCAATTCGATCTGGCTCGATTTCAATTGTCGTTGAATCCTGGGTCCACTGCTCGACAAGGCTGACGACTTCAGGTGTGAATGTTGCGGAAAACAACAAAGTCTGGCGCTCTTCTTTTTTCGGAGTTAAGCGAACAATCCGACGTACCTGGGGGATAAAACCCATATCGAGCATACGGTCAGCTTCGTCAATAACCATGACTTCAACTCTGTCGAGATAAACATCTTTGCTGCCGCAGAAATCGATCAGGCGGCCAGGCGTGGCAACCAGAATATCGCAAAGTTTTTCGTCCAGGTGCCGGCGCTGTTTGTCGTAATCCATACCCCCCACCAGGGTGTGGACATTAAGGCTGGTATATTTGGTCAGAGCACGGGCATCGTCGGCAATCTGCATCACCAGCTCGCGGGTGGGTGCGATGACAAGAGCCCGGGCTTCACCAGCATAGCGCTCATGTTCAATAGGGTGCTTGAGCAAGTCATCAATTATGGTAACTAAGAATGCTGCGGTTTTGCCGGTTCCCGTCTGGGCTTTGCCCACTACATCATTACCGCGCAGAGTGTAAGGCAGGGATTGAGCCTGAATCGGCGAGCAATATTTAAAACCAAGGTCAGCGATACCGTGCATTAAGGTATCCGGCAAGTCCAGGTCGTGAAAGCGGAGCTTGCCTACCTCGGGTTCAACCTGAAATTGCTCAAGAGACCATGAAGTGCTACGACCACCTCCCCTGCTACCGCCTCTGCGACCACGGCCTCCTCGCCGACCGCGCCTGGGTCCAGATCTTTTGTCGTCTACTGCTTGCGATGTATTTTCCTGCTGTCCTTCACTCATATAAACTCGGTTCCTGATTACCCGACAGGGCCTAATCGGAAAGTAACTGGCCCATCATTGCTGAATTCAGAATCACTGGCTCGAGAACGACTAGTCCTGAAATTTCTGGACCCTTTCCCAAGCCCTTTAGTTTTCCCGGACCAGCCCGGCTAGTTAATCGATCGTTTACCTGAAAATCAAAAGCCGCGGAGTATAGCACAGCAGGCCTACGACGACAGAATCTGGAAAGGAGGAAGTCTCCCAACAGCGCCTTCGCAGAGCGATTGGGCTACAGACATTCGACAAGACATACCGTAGACACCGGCAAAAAACCATCGAGCACGTCAATCCGCGCCCCTCCAAAAGGCGCGTCTGAGCCAATAGTCAACGCTGACATATCGCCCGCCACCAAAGAACAGCAAACTAAGCAGCATAATGAAATAAGTGGCTGCGAACTCGATACCATTATTGAGCACTACAAAGGAACCTTTTTCAGTGAGCCAGTCGTAGTTGCCGTGCTCCCGAAGAATCGATTTAGCTGCGTTTACTCGCTCACCGACGCCGACGCTATTTTCGAGGCTTCGTTGCGCGGCAGGTATACCGATATCAGCTAGCACTTTGGCCGTGCTGGTCTCTGGGTTACCCGGCGCGATTGCAAACCACCCGTTTTCCCAGTGAACCGAGAACGCGGCAACCAGCATCGATATCATCAAGGGTATAGTAAACCAGCGGACTGCCAGACCAATCAACAATGCCAGACCACCGACAAATTCTGCAAAAGCAGCAAGAAAAACCATAATAGCGGGCGCAGGCAAACCGAGTCCCCAGTCTTCATTACCAAACCAGGCCACCATATCGGCATAATTCTGAAACTTATGCCAACCGGCAGCAATCATCACAGGCGCCAGAAAAAGCCTCAGTAACAGAGGTGCCAGGCCATCAAAGTATTGCAGGCGTGAAAATAGAGCGCGGTGAGCGGTAATGTAAAGTGTTATAATCCTGTTCATCGAAGGATTCTCTCCCAGGGTAGAATAAACGCAAGTAGCATAATCGACATCAGCTAGCTGGCGGGTCTAAGCCACCTCCAGGTCGCCGGTTCAGGCTGATCAAAAAATAATACTGCTCATTTAGAGATAAGCAGCGTGAAAAAATTCCATCAATGAGGGGGTAATCTAGGTTTAATGCGGGCTTCTAAGTCAGCGCTACGAACCATCAGCATTTTCATTGCCAGGCTCAGGAAAAACGGCGGTTTGGCTCACCGCAGCAGCGTAAAATACCTCCATGGGCACAGAACCCCCCAACTCAGTGACGATACGAGCATGGCTACGATTTAGCTCTCTGGGGTTTCGAACGCCGCAGGAATGGGCGATCGTCCCCACTTCCTTTTGCATATTTATCACGTAGTTTGCGACACGTTCAGCTTTGTCTGTGGGGTCAAGACCTCTTTGTAATTTGGGATCATGAGTCGTAACACCTGTCGGACAGGTATTTTTATTGCATTGCATGGCCTGAATACAACCCAGTGCAAACATATGGCCACGCGCTGAAACGACAAAATCGGCGCCGGCGCACATTGCCCAGGCCACATCAACGGGGGTAACCAGCTTACCACTGGCAATAACAGCAATTCTTTCCTTCAAACCCTGTTTTTTCAATTTATCGATCACCAGAGGCAACGTTTCTCGAATATTAAGTCCAGCATGATCCATCAAACTCTGTGGCGCAGCCCCGGTACCGCCGTCTCCACTATCAAGAGTGATAAAGTCAGGTGCCGATTCAGCAATGCCACGGCGGAGGATCGCAGCGCACAGATCGTCAAAAAAACCGGGACCACCAACCACCAGCTTGAAACCTACTGGCTTGCCGGTAACCTCCCGAATATGAACAATTCGATCTAGCAGATCATTAACATTTCTGATATCGAGGTGTCTGTTGGGGCTAATCGAATCTTTGTAAGCCGGAATACCCCTGGCGCGAGCAATTTCATCGGTCACTTTAACGCCAGGTAATATTCCACCTTTGCCAGGTTTCGCCCCCTGACTTAATTTTATTTCAATCATTTTGACTTGCGGGAGGGCAGCCAGGGCGCGTAGCTTGTCATCATCAAGCTGGCCTTTGTCATCACGCACCCCGTATTTCGCCGTACCGATCTGAAAAACGATATCGCACCCGCCTTCGAGATGGTACGTCGACAACCCCCCTTCACCAGTATTCAGCCAGCACCCTGCTTTCGCTGCACCATTAGATAAGGCCTGCACAGCCGGGCGAGAGATAGCACCAAAACTCATCGCCGATATATTAAAGAAAGCGCTGGTGGCATAGGGTTCTCGACAAAAGGGACCGATGGTCAACACACTGGGTTGCACATAATCTTCCTGTAAAGTTGGAAAAGGGTGGGCGACAAATAATACCGTGCACGGTTGATGTGTATTTACTGTCGAACCAAATGCCAGGGTGCTATCAACATTTTTCGCCGCACGATAAACCCACGACCGCTGAGCGCGATTAAATGGCATCTCTTCACGATCCATGGCAAAAAAATACTGGCGAAAGAACTGGCCCAGATGTTCGAACAAGTAGCGAAAACGACCGATCAGGGGATAGTTCCGGCGAATAGTGTGTTGCGATTGTCGGGTATCGGCGACATACATGTAAATCGCACAGATCGCACCGAATACGACTAACACCACCACCAGCCATATCAACAGCTTCGACAGGAAGCTAAAAATCGTCATACTCATTTCCGCCATCTTTTCACCTCAGCAATTTTTCGAATTTGGCTAGTGGTTACCGTCAAAATAATTGAAAATGACGCCCCTCGCCATTGGTAATCACTCCTGTCTTTGCAAAAACCTGCCCAAAAACCATCGGGACACCCCGCGCCTACATCCACAGATCAGCAGATCACGGTACGCCTAACTCGACGCCAAACCATTACGAACCTTGTGCGCCTGGCTGTGCCAGTGACAGTGGGCCAGTTAGCAATTGTTGGTATGAGTATTACCGACATAGTGATTTCCGGAAAATTTAGTACCGATGACCTCGCTGGCGTGTCACTGGCCAGCACGATCTTTAATCTGTCCATTATGTTGACAATAGGTATCGTACTTGGCAATGGCCCGATCATTGGCCAATTTTTTGGGGCAGGCAATTTCAATTCTATGCGCAGCCAGTTCCAAGGCTGCCTGTACCTCTGTCTGCCCCTGGGTCTGTTCTGCGCCGGGCTGGTTGCCCTGGGCATGCTTGCCTTACCTCTTATCGACACATCGCCTGAGGTATTGGCAATCGCTCTCGACTACCTCTGGCCTATGGCTGGAACAGCTTTTTTCCTACCCTTTATGATGGCTTATCGAACCACCTTCGAGAGCATGGGCCATGCCCGCCCAGCGATGATTTTCAATCTGCTTGGCTTACTCATTAATTTGCCCCTGGATTACGCCCTGGTATTCGGCAAATGGGGTTTACCCACTCTGGGTGGAGCTGGATGCGGCTGGGCTACTTTGTTCGTATCAATGTTTATCGTTGCCGGGGAAACCTGGTACGCGCGCTTTGCCAGTCCCTTACGGCGTTACCGCTTGCTAACAACAATAGTTAAGTGGGATCTTGAACGTATCAAAGAAACCCTGCGAGTAGGTTTACCACTGGGGGGCGCGATTTTGGCGGAGGGTAGTTTCTTCCTAATTATCCCCTTGTTTATTGCCCACCTGGGTGCAGTAGTGTTAAGCGGGCATGCTATCGCAATTTATTTTGACTGGGCCATGTTTATGGTGCCTATGGGTATTTCCCAGGCGATTGCCGTCCTCGCTGCCCACCAACTAGGCCGACATAATACTGCGTTGGCTCGACAGATTTGCTTCTCTGGCCTTGCGTTAACCACTGTGACTGCGCTTGTTCAGGCAACCTTCGTAATCGTCTTTCGGCACCAGATTGCCAGCTTATTTTCTCCCGATCCCGCCGTCCAGGAGCTGGCTGCAGTGTTATTAGTTTATGCCGCAGCGTTTCGGGTATTTGACGCTGTCAACGTTGGCGGTAACGGTGCGTTGAGAGCTTACAAGGATACCCGGATAACTCTGGTTCTGGCGATGGGTGGCTACTGGTTAATTGGCTTCCCATTATCTTACTCACTGGCTCTCACCGGTCTATGGGGACACCCAATGGGTGTCGAAGGATTCTGGATCGGTATGGTACTTGCCCTGATTCTGACATCGTCTCTGACCACCTTGCGGGTGCTTCATACCACTGACCTTTATGACAGGGATCATTGAGTATTTCGATTCGTCGACGCCGCTGGGCTCTTGCCTTATTAGTACCCGGCTTTGGCAGTGAATAAACTTGGCAAAATCAAAGCATTTGGTTATGATCTTTGCAAATAACTACAGTATTGTCTGACTAACTTGACTCATATTAAACGCACCCCACGAAACACCTACCTGGCTTTGGCCAAGGCTTACGACCTGGCCAGCAATACAAATATTGGCTACATCGGCAATATCTCCACCAGGGGTTTTATGCTGTTTGCCAATCAAACACTACCTCATCAGGCGAAACGTATCTTTTCTCTTGATTTCCCGCACCCTACCCGAGGTCAGTTGAGTGTACAGGTGGGTGCCCGAGTGGCATGGCAGGCTCGCGACGCACATAAACCCAAACAACAAAGTATGGGCTTTGAAATTCTCGCTATCGCACCGAAAGACCGTTTAGCCTTGCTCCAGTCCGCCACAGCTTATGGTGTTGCCGCTTAATTACATCTATAGCTTTTTATTCATTGTAAGCACGTTTATAAGATGTAATTTCGACTCAAATCACTGGGTAACAACTACCAAATGACTGGGAATCGCGTCTGGGTTTTAGCGCGCTAACTAACTTGCATTGTTCCGCAGGCAGGGGCCTTGTGATCACAAGTAAAAAGCTTATGAAATGTTTTGCAAAGCGGAATATAAAAAAACCTTTTTTGTTAGCCACCCTATTGCTTTTATTCAGTATCAATATCTTCTCTATGACAGGTTGTAGCAACGCTCTACCCAGAGAGGAAGATAACGTCGGTTCGCGCTGGAATAGTTTTGAAGAAGCGATGGTAGATTACGAGAAAATCGAACCTTACGTCACGACACAACGCGAGCTACAGGCACTGGGTTTTGATCCCTATACGCAACCCAATATCCATATATTGTCCTACCTGGATATTATCCAGCGCTTTATGCCTAATCAGTCGATCAAGCTTGATGATCTCGACGACGCGGTAAGTTTTTGCATACGGTCCCGGAGCAAATGCATTGCTTATGAAGCCCAACCGCAAAAATCCAAGAGCAAACGCGTGGGTAACGTAGCGCTCGACATGATGACCTTTAAACGGCGTACACTCCGGTCAGGCTGGTCTTTTTATGCACTCATCGTTATCAATGATGGCATTGTGGTCTATAAGGTCTGGAGTGGCGAACCGCTGGTCAGCGGTGAGAAAATCCGCAAAAACCCGCTCGGGCCTTTGCAGGGCCTCAACGCTGGAAGCATCAAAGCTTTTTAAGCCCTCATACTCACCCCACTAATACCCACAACGGTAACTGTCGCACCACCACCTCAATACCCTGCTCCCGGCTATATTTTTCTAACCGAATTAGAATAATATCTGCGTTACCAGCTTGCATTGTGCCGTTTGATGCTGTCTGCCCAGCAAAAAATTTGCCTCCATAAAGTAACATGCGATATCTGTATCGAACCGTTCAAAGTGTGACTTTCAGGTCCGCGCAAGCCATCAACAGCATCTCAGAAACACAACTAGAATCTGAGTACTTCAAAATTCAGTAATTGAGAGCAACGTTAGTTATACCATCCGTCCAGTTCTGTCCCAGAGGGAAACATAAACAGGAGAAGAGCTCTGGCAACTTACGAGACAATTATCGAGATCGATATCATTGAGCTGTTATGCAGGTCACTTTTATGAGCCGCAAATACACTACCGATAATTGCGCCGACCTTAAATAAAGAATTGGCTGGAATCAGCGATTAGTCGATACATAACAACATAGAGCAAGCCGTCGCTGTCGGCTCTTCTATCTACCACGAAGGCCTGCAGAGGTTAAGTAACGTAAGTTCTACCCCGAAGTAAGTCGAGCACGCGGAATGATTCAGAAACCGGGCGGGAAGCCATCACTGACACCTTTGGAGAACGTCTCAAAATACTGGACAACCCAGCAAGGCCTCTGGGTCTCAAGAATAATCCTACCGATACCCTGGTCACCGCCCGGGCTTTTGGCTTTTGTGCGCAATTTATGTCAAGACCCTGCATTTTAACTAGTAAAAATAAGCACTTGCAGGAACGAATACAAAGCAGTACCTTTGGCATCCTAATAGGATTAGCGCTCAACTATAGGTGTATTATTTACACAAGCACTTTCACAAATTTCTGGCTAACTTATTTGCTCCAGCTCAGTGACGAAGTAGCCAGTCAAGCAACCAGGCAAGGTTAACACCGCAATAAGACGGCAAACAGCTTCATTAATTACTACCCCATCAGATACAGGAGAAAAACTTATGGCGACCTACGACACGATTATTAAAAACGGTACCATTTTCGATGGTACGCGCATTCCGCGCTTCAAAGGTGATATCGGTATTAAAGACGGTCATATCGCAAAAATCGGTCGTCTCGACGCCGCAGATGGCGACAAGATTATCGATGCAGAGGGCAAGCATGTTTGCCCGGGCTTTATCGATCTACACACCCACTACGACGCCCAATTATTCTGGGATCCCTACTGTTCGCTATCGAGCTGGCACGGGATTACTTCGGTCGTAATTGGTAACTGCGGTTTTGGCTTTGCCCCCGTGGCACCCGAGCTGCGCGAACGCTCAATGCTGTCTATGACCCGTATTGAAGCGATCCCCTACGACTCCATGAAAGAAGGTATGCCCTGGGACTGGGAAACCTTCCCTGAGTATCTCGACAGCATTGACCGCACACCGCTGGCGATGAATATTTTGCCCTATGTACCTTTGGTTCCCATGCTGATTACTGTACTCGGTTTTGAACGCGCCAAAGCAGGTGCCAAACCAACGCCGGAAGAAACGCAACAATTATGCGACATGCTCGAAGAATCCATGGACGCTGGCGGCTGTGGCTGGTCGGCACAGCGCCTCGCTCCTGGCTGCGGAGCCGATGTCCAGCGTGACTTTGATGGCACACCCATGCCCACTGACGTGATGCATGATGAGACTTGTATCGCTCTGGCAGAGGTACTTGCCAAGCGTAATGAAGGCTTTATGCAAGTCACTATGCTCAGCGGTAATGATCCTGAGAAAGATCGCGCCCACATGGAGGAGCTGTCTCAAGTAAGTGGCAGACCCTTGCTCTATAACGTTGTCCAGGCCGTTGCCAATGACCCCTCCGTTCATCGAGAAACACTCAAGTGGTTAAGTGAGGTTCATGCCCGTGGCAATAAAGTGTATGGCCAGGGCCTGACCACCGACTGTGGCTTTACCTTTGCTCTCGACGAATGGAATCTGTGGGACGACTCGGATGCCTGGCGTGAAGCCACCACCGGTAGCCACGAAGACAAAA
The DNA here is from genome assembly GCA_942492235.1 of uncultured Gammaproteobacteria bacterium. Lineage (GTDB taxonomy): Bacteria > Pseudomonadota > Gammaproteobacteria > Pseudomonadales > Porticoccaceae > HB2-32-21. The sequence goes on along the minus strand of CALODO010000020.1, from coordinate 62,161 downwards.
TGCGCAAGATGGCTGATCCGGAATTGCGTGAGCGAATGAAAAATGATCCCCCGGGTATCTCAGCCACTGGTCCCATTGAAGAAGTCGTGATGGTACGCCCAAATTCGGATAACTTTAGCGAATACAAAGACCACAAAATCAGTCTGATCGCAGAAAAAATGGGTGTCGATCCTATTGATGCAATGCTCGATATCGCGGTCGGCACCAATCTCAAGGCTGAGTTTTTTGCCATGCTACCCAACGCCGGTAACCTCGAGTATATGAAAGAGATTATTGACGATCCCTTCGTTACCTTCGGTGTTTCCGACGGTGGTGCGCATACTCGTTTCCTGACAGCCGGGCGCTTCCCCACTGAGGCTATCGCCAAATATGTCCGTGAGCACAACATGCTGACGCTGGAAGAAGTTCATTGGCGTTTAAGTGCTTTACCTGCCTCATTAGCAGGCTTTAAAGCCCGCGGTACACTTGTCGAAGGCGCTCCAGCCGATATCGTTGTTTATGATTACGAAAACCTGGAAATCCTCGATGGCGAAATCGTTCACGATATGCCAGCCAACGAATGGCGTCGCATCCAGCGCGCCAAAGGTTATGACTACATTCTCGTCAACGGTGAGGTGACCATCGACCACGATGAGGAAACGCATAACTATTCAGGAAAATTACTCCGTCACGGCATTGCCTGACACCGTTTGATTATCATGTAATAGCTAAACAATAAAAAAGCCGGCTCCAATGCCGGCTTTTTTATTGCTAACATTTCGAGTAACTGACGCTAGCCCCTTATAATCGCCATTTGCTTCTGTAACAGCGCCGTCGGCAAATTGTTCTCGAGTGTTATCCGATCAACCAACTTGCCGTACCGCTGGTTAATCCGCTCGGCCACCTGTAAAGGCTCTCCCACCACGGCAAAGGTTTCGAGCATTTCATCGGTTATTAGTCCAGGCATTTTGTCCCAGCCATTATTCTTCGATAAATGATTCAACTTTGGTTGTAAATCGTGCCAGTCATGACATTCCAGTACCGGTCTATATGCAGGCGTGGACGCATAAAACGAAATCCGGTAACGCACCTGGGCTTTCGCCGCCTCGAATTCTTCTTCATTTTGACCGGTAACCACAAAGGGTGGAAACGACACATCAAAATCTTCCAGGGCTCTGCCATTTTCTTCAAGCGTGCTCTTTATACCTGGCAAAATCTTTTCCTCAATGTACTTTTGGGTGCCAAAAGTATGAATAATTATACCGTCTGCGACCTCAGCTGCTGTTTTTATCATCCGTGGCCCGACCGCAGCCATAACAACCTGAGGTCGCCCATACTCAATATTTTTGGGGCTGAAATCTGGGATCATTAAAGTGTGTTTGTAGCTGTCGCCTCGAAAATTGAGCGGCTCACCTTCATACCAACAATCCCAAATCGCGTGGAGTGCTCGGATAAACTCTCCCATTTGCTTCGCTGGGCCATGCCAGGGCATAGAAAACCGCTTGGTAATGTGGGCCTGTATCTGAGAACCCAGCCCCAGTGTAAACCGACCTTTAGAAAACGCGTTCAAGTCGTGGGCGGTATAGGCGGTGGTCATCGGATTGCGAGCAAATGCGACGGCAATGCCAGTACGTAATTCCACCTCATTAGTAGCGTCGGCCCCCATGCCGACCACCAAAAAAGGGTCATTCTGAATTTCCGCGGTCACCACACCGTCAAAGCCCTGATTTTCAAATTCCACATAACGGCGCTTAATATCATCGATATCGTCAAGCTGATCGCCAAAACTAAAACTGCTATCTATTTTCACTCAGCATCCTCTCTTGTTTTTCAATGGTCAAAAATACCCGATAAATCCTAACATACACCCAATATCCAACCTTCTAAACGCGCCAGCTTTTGCTCGGACACAGTCAGTGGTGGAAACAGGTACTTATCCAGAATGCCACGCTGATCAGCATCTCTCAGCCAGGCAGCGACCGACCAGGCATCATGCTCATCGGCAGAACGTTCCCCTTGTTCATAACGCCTTTTATAAAGCGCCGGGTAGACCTCCGCAATCACCGAGCAACCCGCGGGGACATCGAAGCCGTCGAAGGGCCAAAAATGTACGCGCGCTGGGCTTACCTGTCTCAACCACAAAAGCCATGGCAGTCCTGCATGTGTTGATTTAGCCACCGAGCCCTGCATGTCAAACTGGAACGTGCTTTTTGCTGTAGCAGTCCATTTTTCACAGAGCCTAAATTCCGAAGAGTTTCCAGTACGCAGGTTATTTTCACGAAGACATTCAACCCGCGTGTAATCTTCGTGGGTCGGCCAGTGGCGCATAAAATCGTGTAGAAATACATCCCAGCTATGCAGACCATAGCGTGCCATATAGCTTTGCGGGAACGAGAAATTGTGATCGATACCGATGATGACCGGCTGGTCTGCCTGCAGGGCATCCTGGCAAAACTGGGTGACTTCACGTCGCGACCAGTTCTTAACGCCCCGTACCGGTGGCGACATACGCTGGGGCTCACCATCTTTTTTAGCTTGATAGACCTGCAAGCCTGACAGGCGGCTTTCCGGCCCCTGCGCGCCAGAATAGTCAATGCCAATAAAACGCTCAAATCCCATAAACAATACTGTCCGAAAAATCGCGCACGCCCCTGTCAATACAAACAGCAGGGAAACTCTTTAGACGAAGCAGCACACGAATTACTGTTCGAGATATTCTCGCTTTAACACAGCGCTAGATATTCTGGCTATCACGCCATCGGCCTGCATTTCTGTCAATACGCTAGACAAATCTCCAGCTAGTTTTTCATGCTTTTTATTAAGGTAAACATAGAGCTGTAGCCTCTCGATAACACCTGCTCGGTATAGCCCCTTATAGTCTGGGTGATCCAGATAAGCACCAAGAATCTCATCAGACCCGATGTAAACATCGACTTCACCCCTGACCAGGCGCTTGAGACCAATTGTCCAATGTCCAACTTTCGCCACTTGCGTCGCCGGGCTCGTTGGTGCCAGGTGGCTGTCTAAATAGGGCAAACCGTCCAGATACTCTATCCGCAAACCGCTATTGCGTACCTGGGACCAGCTTGTCAGTTTAAGGTTTTTATCATTACTCAACGCGGACCAGGTGATGGGCACCCAGGATTCTTCGAGCCTTAATAGATCGGGAACCAAACTCTGGTAGATGGCGGCCCGCATTAATTCGCCGTCGACTTCACCTTCCCTGGCCAGCTCGGTACAAAGGCGTGGCTGGCACGGCCGCACCGCCAGGGTAAATCCCAACTTACCCAAAGCCTTTTCGTATACCTCGGTGACCCATTGCACATACCAGCTCCCTGCTGGGAGCGGGCTTACCAGAACCAATAGCTTTTTGTCATCTGGTGCAGCTGTCGTGCTTATACAGAAAAACAAGATGAAAAGTGGTGTGAACAACCATTGCCAAGGTGCTCTACCCTTACGTATTTGTCGATCCATCGGAAATATCCCTATTGCCCACCATTATTAATTGACTACGGTGAATGCCCCACTAAGCCCAGTTCAGTGCGTACTGGGCATACGGTATCAGCTGGGACGATTAAGGCTAACGAATCAATTTTCATATTATGATGCCTTTTGGACATTAAACCCGCCAGTGTCCATAGGTAAGTCGTTCATGTCCCGACAAGTCTGAGCGGGTATTGATACCTACAAAGTCTGCCCTGGACAAGAGCTCTCTTACCTGACCCGCCTGTTTATAACCATGTTCAAGCAATAACCAGCCCTGCTGCCCAAGATATGCCCCCGCACTAGCGATAATGGTGTCAATATCTGCCAGGCCGCGCCGAGCAGACACCAGAGCCGATGCCGGCTCGAAACGCACATCACCCTGGGCCAGATGCATATCATGCATAGCAATATAGGGGTTGGCGAGGATAAGATCAAAGGTCATACCGACGAGGTTAACGAACCAGTCGCTCGCCCTGACGGTGACATTGTTAAAACCGAGTCGTCTACAGTTTTTTTCAGCGAGTAAAACTGCTTCAGGCATTACATCGACAGCCAGAATTTGCCAGTCTGGACGTTCGCTTGCCAGAGCCAGGGCTATCGCACCAGTTCCGGTACCCAGATCAAGCACTCTAATCCTGGGTTTATCGATTAACTGCAAAGCGGTTTCAACCAGCAACTCAGTGTCTGGACGAGGAATTAAAGTACTGGCATTGACCTCTAGCTCCAAAGACCAGAACTCTTTTTTCCCAATCAGGTGGGCGATCGGCGTGCCCGTCTGTCGGCGCTGCAATAGATTCTCGAATTTCTGACTGATGTCAGGTTCAAGTTGTTTTTCTGGCCAGGTATAAAGATAACTACGGGGTTTTCCGAGGACGTAACCGAGCAACACTTCTGCATCCAGACGAGGACTCTCGCTAACCGACGCCAGCCTCAACGCTAGTTTGAGTAAATCTGCAATGGTCATGCCCTGCTTAGACATCCACCTGAGCGCGCTTAATCAGCCAGCGCCGCCAATTGCTCTGTTTGATATTCATTAATCAGGGGCTCAATGACCTGATTGAGATCGCCCTCAGTGATTTCATCAATCTTATACAAAGTCAGGTTGATTCGGTGATCAGTGATTCGACCTTGAGGGTAGTTATACGTGCGAATACGCTCGGAGCGATCGCCGCTGCCGACCAAACTTTTGCGTAGATTAGATTGCTCCTGAGATTGTTGCTCCTGCATGCCATCGAGAATACGCGCCTGTAACAGGGACATCGCTCTGGCTCTATTTTTGTGCTGAGAGCGTTCATCCTGACATTCGACCACGATGCCTGTGGGCAAGTGGGTGAGGCGCACTGCTGAATCGGTTTTATTGACGTGTTGCCCGCCAGCACCGGAAGCCCTGTAGGTGTCAACACGCAAATCGGCTTTGTTGATATCGATCGCTTCAACGTCGTCGGCTTCCGGTAAAACCGCTACCGTACAGGCAGAGGTATGCACTCGACCCTGGGATTCAGTTTCGGGCACCCGCTGAACTCGATGAGCACCGGACTCAAACTTAAGTTGGGAGTAGACCTGCTTACCGGCAATACGAGCGATAATTTCTTTATAGCCGCCGTGCTCACCCAGACGCTGACTGATAATTTCTACTTTCCAGCCCTGTGATTCCGCATAGCGAGAGTACATGCGGAATAAATCACCAGAAAATATCGCCGCTTCGTCGCCACCGGTACCGGCGCGAATTTCGAGGAACACATTACTGTTGTCGTTGGGATCTTTGGGCAACAGTAACATCTGTAACGATTGCTCAAGCTCCGCCAGCCGTCCTTCGCCATCTCTGATTTCCTGACTGGCCATATCGCGGATGTCAGCATCATCATCCCTGAGCATGGTTTTGGCTTCTGCAACATCGACACTAGCCTGCACAAACTGCTGGTAAACTTTTACCACCGGCTCAAGTTCTGCATATTCCATTGACAGGGTTCGAAAGTGCGTCTGTTCGGCAATAACTTCAGCGTCGCTGAGCAAATGACCAACTTCATCGTAGCGCTCAGCAAGGCCATCAAGTTTTTCTAATAACGAGGCTTTCATTGACCATCTCGCTTATCACTATCGTTGGGGGAGTTATCGTCATGCCCGCCTAATGCCGGGGTATCATTATCGTCAAGCTTGCCAAAACCACCGGTAAGATCGTCGCGGCTCGGTTCAAGGAGCCCAAATAATTCCTGAGCCCAGTAAATATGGGCCTGATTACCCAGCTCGCTGGCTTTTTTCAATTGCATCGTGGGAGTATGCAAAATTTTATTGGTCAGGCCATGAGCAAGTTGCCGGAGTACCTGCTCTGAGGATTGGCCCTGATTTAAGGCTACCAGCGCTTTCTCTAACTCAGCATCACGCACCACACCAAGGCTTTCGCGAAAAGCGCGAATCGTACTCGCTACACCCTGGCCCCGCAATTGCTTTTGCCAGCTGGCGACACCCTCATCGATAATGACCGCGGCCTGATCTGCAGCATCTTCGCGCTGGCGCAGATTAACCTCAATAACTGACTTGAGGTCATCAACCGTATACAGATAAATATCATCAAGCTGCCCGACTTCTGGCTCGATATCTCTGGGCACCGCGATATCCACCATAAAGATGGGTTTGTGCTTTCGCTTTTTCAGGGCTGATTCCACCGCTCCCTTGCCGAGCACCGGCAACTGGCTGGCGGTCGATGAGATCACCACATCAACTTCCTGGAGGCGGTCGTGAATGTCGGATAGCAAGATCGCATCGGCGGAGAACTTCTCGGCCATTTCCTGAGCACGAGACAAGGTCCTATTGGCAACGGTAATCCGCTGCACACCCTGCTCCCGCAGATGACGGGCCAGCAACTCTACTGTTTCTCCCGCACCGATCAATAGTGCATGAACATCTTGCATCCGAGAGAAAATCTGCTGGGCCAGACTGACCGCCGCATAGGCCACGGACACCGGGTTTTCGCCAATAGCCGTTTCGGTACGTACCCGCTTGGCCGTCGCAAAGACTTGCTGAAAAACTTGATGGAGTGAACCGCTGATGGTCCCAGCCTTCTCCGCTACTGCAAAGGCAGATTTCATCTGTCCTAATATTTGCGGCTCGCCGAGCACCATGGAGTCAAGTCCGCAGGCCACCTTCATAATGTGTTGAACAGCTGCGTCCCCTTGATGAAGGTAGCAACTAGCCGCAAGCTCAGTCTCATCCAGGCCACGTTCGTTGGCCAGCCAGGTCAGCATGGCTTTACTTACATCGTCATCCCCACTGCCATACAGCTCGGTTCGGTTACAGGTCGACAAAATCGCAAACTCTTCGCCACCAATGCGGGCCAGGCCCTCCTGGAGGCTGGTCATCATTGACTCCGGGGCAAAGGCCACCCGCTCGCGCGTTTCCAGCGCGGCGGTGCGGTGATTGATTCCCAAAGCTATAAGCGTCATAAGTAATCGATATTCGCTGTTATTAAGTATCAAAAAGATCCGTTAAAAGAACTGAACGGCTCAAAACTGTCCTATGCATACTTGCTACAATGAGCTTAGTATTAAATCAATAGAACGCGTAAATAAACCAATTGACCCTTTGAGCATTGAAGCTATAAGTAATCGATCCTGTTATGAGAGCACTTTAACATGGACATGCAAATCCGGCGTTCCAGACTACTAGCAGTCAGTCTAATAGCAGCATGGCTGTTACCTCTGACCGCCTGTGGAACGCAGCAAATGGCGGCGCTGGCGACGGCCACATCTGGCGACCCCAGCAAAGTCGCTACTGACACTGGGGTCACGGATACTGCGCCAGATTATCCCGTTAGAGCCTTCCCAACTCAAACCTTTTACGCCCTGTTGGTCGCAGAGTTTGCCGGTGCTCGCGGCGACACCCAGCTCGCAGTCAATAGTTATGTAGAGCAAGCTAAAATCACCCGCGATCCTAATGTTACCGAAAGAGCCGTGCGCACGGCTTCCTTTTCGAGGGACAGGGCAGCACTCGAACAACTGAGTCGCTTGTGGGTGGAAATCGACCCAGACAATAGCGAGGCACACAAACTGGCCTTCTTCTTTGTGGCTCGCGATGGTGAGATCGATAAGGCATTTTACCATGCCCAACTTCTGCTCGAACGAGGCGATGGCGAACCTATAATCTCATTGCCCAGCTTCACCGAAACCCTGGACCCCAACAAGCGGGAGCGGTTACTGGACCGCTATGAGCAACTGCTCCAGACACACGTCCTTGACCACAGTATCTTATTAGGGAAAATCCGTCTCGAAGCTCAACAGGATAAGATTGAACAAGCTCTAAAAACCAGCAAGACCCTGCTTAAACTCGAACCTGATAATGAAGATGCTCGTCTGGCGATTGCTCAGCTGCTACATAACCATGGCGAAGCCAAAAAGGCCATCGCCATACTTAACCAGGGCATCGAACGTAATTCCGAGAGTAAGACACTGCAGTTACAGTTGATCCGTTTTATCGCAGAAGTTGATCTACATAGCGCTCGGCAAAAGATGGTCAACCTGGTAGCAACCCACGCCGACGATTTTGATCTGTTGTTTTCTCTGGGTCTGTTGGACAGACAGTTAGGTCTGCACGACGAAGCGCGTCAGGCTTTCGAAAAGCTTATTACCCATAATCGACGTGTGGCCGACGCCCACTTCCAGTTAGCGATAATGGCTGACCAGGATCATCGCAGCAATGAGGCTCAGATCCATTACGCTCAGGTAAAAGAAGGCAACAACTTATTACCGGCCATCGCTCGCATGACCCAGTTAATGAGTGAAGACGGACAAACCACTAAAGCCAGACTTTATCTACACCAACTACGCCTGGAGCGCCCGAACCTGATTGTTCCACTTTACCGTCTTGAGTCAGAGCTTTTGATGAAACAGGAACGCTACGACAGCGCTTATACTTTATTAACTGAAGGCCTGGCCGAACACCCGGAAAATTTCGACCTTCTTTACACGCGCTCACTGGTGAGCGAGAAGCTCAACGACATCGTCAGGGTTGAACAGGATTTACGGGCGATATTAGAGCTCGACTCCAACAACGCCTCTGCCCTGAACGCCCTCGGATACTCTCTGGCAAATCACACCGACCGCTACCAGGAAGCCCTGATGTTAATTCGTCAGGCCCATAAGATTAGTCCTGACGATGCTGCCATTGTCGATAGTCTGGGCTGGGTTCTGTATCGTCTGGGTAAGCATGAGGAAGCTGTATCCCATCTGCGGACGGCAATGGCCAAAGTACCTGACCCAGAGGTTGCTGCGCATTTAGGCGAGGTACTCTGGGTTAGCGGCAAAAAGGACGAAGCCCTCAATATCTGGCGTAAAGCACTGGAAAGCGCCCCCGACAGCAAGCACCTGCTTGAAACCCTGAATCGCCTCCAGATACCACTCTAAACCACAAAAAAAGCATGATCTCTAATCCCGGCACCTCTCAGCGACACCACACATGGTATCTATTGCCGAGCCTGATAGCAGGACAGATACTGTTGAGTGCCTGCAGCCATCAAATCGAGAGCACTAACACTCAGGTTCAGCCGCCACCCCAGTGGCCTCGTCATCATGAACAGATGCTTGGTATATCGAACTGGCATATTAAGGGCAAGATCGGTTATGAAACCGCCGCCGAAAGCGGCAGCGCCTGGGTCGACTGGCGCCAACGGGTCAACAGGTTCAATCTGCTGTTAGGCGGCCCTTTTGGCGCTGGGACGGTACAGATATTTGGCGACGACAATTTTGTCACTCTGCGCCAGGCGAAAGCCTCTGACATCTCAGCTGTGTCAGCAAAAGCACTCGCCCGCCGTCTCCTCGGTTGGGAACTGCCCATCGACGAATTATCTTATTGGATACGTGGTATTCCCGCGCCCGACACGCCAGCCAGCGAGCAAGGTTTCAACCAACAAAACCTTCTGGTCAATCTGCATCAGCACGGCTGGCAATTAGTCTTTTCAAACTACCGCCACACCGAAGCAGGGGTGTTCCCCGGAAAAATCACCGCTACGCGGGGTGAAACTCACTTTAAATTAATCATTAAAGAACATCTTTTTCCGAGCACTGACAATCTTTCTCCAGGTCCTCTGGCACAAAACCTGGGTTTAAAAACCAGGCATAGCGACCTCAAAGCAAAGGCTTTGTGATGCTACAAATCCTCGCTCCGGCGAAACTCAATCTATTTTTACGCATTACTGGGCGACGCCATGATGGCTACCACGAATTGCAAACATTGTTTCAATTGCTCGATTATGGTGACGACCTCAGCTTTGCACTGCGCAGCGATAAAACCCTTAGTCTCACCATTCACAGCGATATCTCGGGCACCGACTTCCCAGCCACTAAGCAGCCCGGCTTACAGGACGAACTACAGGCTCATCTAAAAAATAACGCACACAACAATCTGGTTACCCGAGCAGCTCTCAGCTTGCAGCAACACGCGTCCTGTCCTTTGGGTGCAGATATTCAACTCACTAAGCGCTTACCTATCGGTGGTGGTCTGGGCGGCGGGAGTAGCGACGCAGCAACAACCTTGATCGCCCTGAATAAGCTCTGGAATCTTAATTACAGTCTCGATCATCTAGCTCAAATCGGACTAAAACTGGGTGCGGATGTACCGGTGTTTATCCATGGGCGCACCGCCTGGGCCGAGGGCATCGGTGAGCATATTAGTCCAGTGGAAATGCCGCCCTTGTGGTACGTAGTGATAATACCCCGCTGCTCAATATCAACCGTTGATATATTCAACGACGAGCAATTGACAAGGACCGCATCGCCGATCACAATACGCGCCTTTCGCGATCACGGTGCCGGAAATGACTGCCAGGATGTGGCAGAAAACCGCTACCCTGAGGTCAAAACTGCCAGGCTCTGGTTAAATCAATACGCCCCGGCACAAATGACTGGCACAGGGGCCTGTGTGTTTGCAAGCTTTGCTAATCAGGCACAGGCCGTAACGGTGCTGGCTGAAAAACCGGAGCATTGGCAAGGCTTCATAGCCCAGGGGCTTAATAAATCACCGGCACACCGCCAGTGAAAACATATCAGTCGCAGATGTAATACACTGTAAAACAAACAAATGGGGCGTGGCCAAGTGGTTAAGGCAACGGGTTTTGATCCCGTCACTCGGAGGTTCGAATCCTCCCGCCCCAGCCATTATTGCTCTCTTCTATGAATCATCACATATAACGTTTTATTCAAATCTAGCACTCCCAATTCCAACGCATTCAATCCCAGGACACGTCCATGGCCAACCTTATGCTCTTTAGCGGCAATTCGAATCCAGATTTGGCTTCTGAAATTGCTCGCTCACTGGGACTAAAAGTTGGCGACTCAGTGGTCTCAGAATTTTCGGACGGCGAAATAAACGTCGAAATCCACGACAATGTGCGCGGTCGAGATGTCTTTATCATCCAGTCAACCTGCGCGCCGACCAACAAAAACCTGATGGAACTGGTACTGATGATCGACGCCCTGCGCCGCGCCTCAGCCGGTCGCATCACTGCAGTTGTGCCTTATTTTGGCTATGCTCGTCAGGACAGACGCGTCCGGTCAATTCGAGTACCGATTAGCGCCAAAGTTGTCGCTGACATGATTAATAATGTCGGGGTGACACGAGTTGTCACGGTTGATCTCCACTCAGAACAAATTCAGGGCTTCTTTGATTGCGCAGTAGAAAACGTATACGGCGCACCAGTCTTACTCAATGATATTGAAAAACAAAATTATCAGGACTTAATCGTCGTTTCTCCTGACATTGGTGGTGTGGTGCGAGCCAGAGCAGTGGCCAAACAGTTGAATACTGATCTGGCTATTATTGACAAACGCCGCCCTGAGGCCAACCAGGCTCAGGTGATGAATATCATCGGTGATGTCACCGGTCGCACCTGCCTTCTGGTCGATGATATCGTCGATACCGCAGGCACATTGTGCAAAGCTGCCGATGCGCTAAAAGAGCAGGGCGCAGAAAAGGTCGTTGCCTATTGCACGCACCCGGTCCTGTCTGGCGCTGCCTTAGACAACCTCACGAATTCCCAGCTGGATACTCTGGTGGTCACTAACAGCATTCCGCTTAGCGACGCGGCTAACGCGAGTGGCAAGATTCGGAGCTTGTCACTGGGTCAAATGCTCGCTGAAACTATCCGCAGAGTGAGCAATGAAGAATCCATCAGTGCGATGTTTGATTAGCCTTTATTAAACAAACAGCGCACGGATAAACTGTCACGGCACAAGGCCCTGACTAAACATTAAAACCGCCCTAATTTGGTCGCAAAAGTTATCGCGGTTTCAACATTCTTTTTAAAACAAAGGAGCAAAGGCAATGGTCGATTTCGTACTCAATGCCAAAGATCGAAACGAGGTAGGGAAAGGTGCGAGCCGCCGCCTACGTCGTCTCGCCCAGGAAGTCCCGGCTATCGTTTATGGGGGGAAAAACGCACCTCAAAAAATCTCGCTAATGCATAAAGAAATATCCCTTGCGTTGAATAATGAGGCTTTTTATTCACACATTCTGACCCTCAATATCGATGACAAAAATGAAGATGTAATTTTAAAAGATGTGCAGCGCCACCCCGCCAGGCCAATTATTCTTCATGTCGATTTTCTACGGGTTGATAAAGCTCAAAAGCTGACTACTCGTGTGCCGCTGCATTTTATTAATGAAGAAACCTGTGTCGGCATCAAGATCGGAGGCGGTATTATCGCGCGTAGCATGACCGATCTCGAAATTGAGTGTTTGCCTGGAGATCTCCCTGAATATATCGAAGTCGATATGGAAAACATTGATATCGGCGACATTATTCACATCTCCGACCTGCCGATTCCTGCTGGTGTCGAAAGCGTGGCATTGCAATATGGTGAAGATCATGATCTGTCTGTCGTCACCGTCAACAAAAGGAAGGAAGAAGTCGAAGAGGACGTCGATACCGCAGAAATTGATGCTGATGCTGATACAGAAGCAGATGATGCAAGTTCAGATGCACAGGATGCAGATGACAACACCGGTGATGAGGACTAGTTTCCCTCCGTTAAGCCCAGAGGCTACTTGATTGGACACCGCGGTAAAACTCATTGTGGGGCTAGGTAATCCTGGCCCCAAATATGAGCACAGCCGACATAATGCTGGTGCTGACTTTGTAACCGAAGTGGCGCGAAAATATAACGCTACTTTGCAGGTTCAGGACAAATTTTTCGGGGCCACCGCACGTATATCCATTGGCAGCCATGATACCCGGCTATTAATCCCTGGCACCTACATGAACCTCAGCGGTCAGGCGGTGGGCGCAATGGCGGGCTTTTACAATATCGATCCAGAAGAAATACTGGTTGCCCACGACGAGCTTGATCTTGAGCCTGGCATTAGCCGCCTGAAAAAAGGTGGTGGTCACGGTGGTCACAATGGGCTTAAGGATACTATCAAGGCCCTGGCCAATAGTCGGGATTTTGCCCGGCTGCGTATTGGCATTGGCCACCCCGGTCACGCAGGTGATGTGGTTGATTACGTACTGCGCCGCGCGCCGCAAGATCAGCAAGCCTTGATTCAGGAAAGCATCGATGTCGCACTCACAGTCCTGCCTATGGCTGTCATCGGTCGCTGGAACGATGCCATGAAAACGCTTCACAGCCGCTAATGTTGCGCTAAGCACCAAAAGCAACCTGGCCTTGCCCTGCGTCAACTAACTCCAATTGTCCCCTACGACACCGGGTAAACAGTCAACCAACAATCGAGAACATAATGGGTTTTAAATGCGGTATTGTCGGCCTGCCTAATGTCGGTAAATCAACGCTTTTCAATGCGCTCACCAAAGCCGGTATCGACGCGGAAAACTTTCCCTTCTGCACCATCGAACCCAATACTGGTGTGGTGCCAGTACCCGACCCTCGCCAGGAGGCCCTTGCCGACATTGTCCAGCCTGAAAAAGTTATTGCCACCACCATAGAGTTTGTGGATATCGCCGGCCTCGTGGCAGGGGCATCCAAAGGTGAAGGCCTGGGTAACCAGTTTCTGGCCAATATCAGAGAAACCGATGCCATCGCCCATGTGGTGCGTTGTTTTGAAGACGAAAACGTCATCCATGTCGCCAATCAGATTGACCCCCTTGCCGATATTGAAATCATCAATACAGAGCTTGCTCTGGCGGACCTTGAGACTGTCGAAAAAGCTCATCAGAAAGCCGCCCGTGCCGCAAAAGGGAACGATAAAACCGCGATCGCGCTGATCGCCCTGCTCGATAAAATTCTGCCCCACCTCAACGAAGCCAAACCAGTACGCTCACTAAACCTCAACAAAGACGAAATCGGTCGGTTAAGCGAACTCAGTCTGCTCACCCTAAAACCGACGCTTTATATCGCCAATGTCGCCGAAGACGGCTTTTACGATAACCCCTACCTTACTGCCATTGAAGAACTGGCCGCTGCAGAAGGCGACCAGGTCGTGCCTATCTGCAACAAGCTCGAAGCCGAGATCGCCGAGCTGGACGATGCAGACAAAGCCGAATTCCTGGCCGATATGGATATGGATCAACCCGGCCTCAACCGTGTGATCTGGGCTGGTTACAGCCTGCTAAACCTGCATACTTACTTTACCGCAGGCGTAAAGGAAGTCCGTGCCTGGACTATTCCTGTTGGTGCCACCGCTCCCCAGGCAGCGGGCAAAATCCACACTGACTTTGAAAAGGGTTTTATTCGCGCCGAAGTGATCAGCTATGAAGACTTTGTCGTCTGCAACGGTGAAGCTGGAGCCAAAGATGCCGGCAAATGGCGACTAGAAGGCAAAGACTACATTGTTGCCGATGGTGACGTTATGCACTTTCGCTTCAACGTCTAGATCAACTACACCAATCAATCTGGATGAGCGGTGAACAAAACAAATGAGTGATGCAACCTCAGCAAACAATCTCCACGTCATATCCGGCCGTCGAGGCTATGGCTTTTTCCTGACTCTCCTCGCCTGCACACTCTGGGGGCTCTTTCCCATCGCCGTCAAAAGTGTCCTCGTCGAGCTCGACCCCTATACCGTCAGTTTCTACCGCTTTCTATTCGCCAGTGCTGTTCTACTGCCGTTCCTTTATTCACGCAGGCAACTAAAAGGTATCTATCAAATTGGCAACACCCGATTGCGTCTGGTCTTATTGGCCTGCGGCTGTCTATTGATCGGTAACTACTTGTTCTATACCTTCGGCGTCGGACATATCACTCCGGAAGCTACTCAAGTAATTATTCAACTGGCCACCGTCCTGCTACTCGTCTCCAGTGTATTTTTATTTGGCGAAGCCTTTACCCGCACACAATGGCTCGGCTGCGCCGTATTTTTGTGCGGCCTGGTGATATTTTTCTACCCAAGAATTGTCGCCATGGTCGATGGCTTCAACACCTATACCCTGGGCATGGGTCTGATCACGCTGGCCGCTATCACATGGACCAGCTACGCAATACTACAAAAACAATTGCTTATACATTTCAGTTCCTCCCAGGTCATGATAGTAGTCTACCTACTCGGGATCCTTGCCTTCCTGCCACTCTCCAGCCCCGGAGACATTACATCTTTAAGTTCGGTCAATATTGGCCTACTGATCTTTTGCGGCACCAGCACTCTGCTAGGTGCGGGCAGCTTCGCCGAAGCATTGGCTCATCTCGAAGCATCAAAAATCAGCGCCATGATGACCACCCTACCAATATTCACTCTGGTGTTTATGTGGGGCCTGAGTTTCTTCCCCTGGTTCAATATTGTTGCTGAGCCGATGTCTGCTACCACATTGATCGGGGCAGTTGTGGTGGTCTCCGGCGCCTTGATGGTAGCGCTAAAAAGAGAACGTAAGGGAGTGACAGTGGTAACAAAATCGACTGTTGATCATAATGAGGTTAGCTAAGATTTGGTTGCCAATTTCCCTAGATACTCAGCGCCCGCAATGCCAATCACCTTGACAAAAAGCCCGAAAATCGCCAGAATTCGCGCCCCTCTCAGATCAACACTCTGTGGCTACGTAGCTCAGCTGGTTAGAGCACAGCATTCATAATGCTGGGGTCGGCGGTTCAAGTCCGCCCGTAGCTACCATATAAATCAATGAGTTAGGATAATATTCATCCTTTCCATAAACAGCACTTATTTCATTTAAGTCCATATTATGTCCAAAATAATGTGCTAACGGCCCTGTTTCAGAAAACGGGTTGTAATATCTCTTTGTCCTTTAAAGAGAAGCTCTGATACTGGCTATAACCATTTATTTCGAGTTTCACCCTACGCAGCTTTAAACGGCTTGGTTGATCAACGCTATAGAACCCGCCGATCCTCTGACACGCAAATGTTCAGATGCCAATATCACCACTAGAAGACCATTACCCAACCACAATCGATCATATCCCAACCATTGGTTAACCATAAAGTAACTATTGGATATCCTATAGGACAGCACTCGATAACGGCACTTAGCCCCGAATAACCAACATGTGTTATTGAAAACAGCAAAGTGGACACTTATGATATTGCTGCCAAACCAAGGAAGCGCGGCTAAGCTATTGAGAATAATAAACTATCAGGGAAATACCCTCGAAATCCCTATAACATATTATTGGACAAATGGGTCCATACCCTCTGTTATGGGTTTTAGAGGTGCTGCTCCACATCCATACTGTTGTGGAGGATTCGGATAACAACGATCTTGGATTCCGTGCCAGTTCGGTAAAAGATGATATGGCTGCCCTGGCTGAATTTTTTGTACGCATGTTTTATTTTATCCGCATCGCGGCCTATCTCAGGCTGGCGAGCAAGCAGCTTGAAGGCATCATCAAGCTGCTTGAGGTACTTGTCACGTTGCCGCTTTCCCCATTTTTCAGTGGTAAAGTGGCCAATATCTATAAGATCTTTTCGAGCAGCGATGGTGAGTAGGTATGGACGCATTAGTGAGCTTCGTTATCCAGCTCAGCAATAACGCTTTCAAGGGAGTAGTCCGCTATCCCACTTTGTTCGCCTTCATCCAAGAGGCGCCGGAGCCTTTCAAGCTTGCTCTCGGTTTCTTCAAGCAGGCGCAACCCAGCACGCACAACCTCGCTCGCCGAACCGTAACGGCCATTGTCAACTTGCGCGGCTATAAAATCGTCAAAGTGGGGGCCAAGTGTAATGCTGGTGTTTCTCGCCATGAGGTGTCTCCTATACCAAATATTGGTATATTCTGCCAAAACACCCATAACAAGGCAAGGCAGGCCGACGCCAAAAAGCGGCGCGGCTGCTTGCGGCGTTAGGCGTCACTACGAGGTAAACCTTTTGCCAAGCGTGAAGGAGACTGATCTATGGCTATCGACAAAATCTATGCACAACTGAGCTGCACAGATTTATCAGCAAGCGTGGAATGGTACGAAAAGTTGTTTGGTCGCGCACCAAACGCACAACCGATGGAAGGGCTGGTGGAATGGCATCATCACGATTCCGCAGGCCTGCAGCTTTTTGAAAACGCTAAAGCTTCCGGCTTCGGCACAATTACGCTTATCGTTGATGGTTTGCGAGACGAACATGCTCGTCTCGAAAAGGCTGGACTTGCCCCAGGCGTTATTGAGCCATCCACGTCGACCAGCCTTGTGCGTCTTCACGACCTTGATGGCAATCTAGTTGTACTCGCCCAGCCGGGCAAGGCCTGAATTGTTGAAGCCATGACGCCTAACCAATCGTTGCAGCGGACGTTTGAGGCGCAACTCAAGCGCTAGAAGCTAAAGGAATTGACGGGCGTAAGTTGAGTGGCTACTATCCTAAAAGTAAATCAATTTATCACACACTATGATGGTGTACTCGGGCGTCATGGAGGACGGCAATCTGTCAGTATGGGGGCAGCCGTGATTCTTAAGGACCACCTTTCTTTCTCAATTTTCACTGTTTTCTTTTTCAGTTTAGTTAGCCTTGTTTTTGCTTTATTCCTTAGCTGGGAGGGTAAGCCAAATACTATATATTTCTTAGTAGCATCGTTCATGCTAGCTATTCTTGGTTCAATTCTTTGTACAAATAAAAATGTGTCACTGTCTGATGCGGCTAAATTAATCGCAATGGTGCGAGGTAAGTGAGCGTTTCTAACAAGTGGGTCGTGCGGGACTGTGAACTTCACCCGTTAGAACGGACACCTCAACCTAACGACTGATAGGGGAAGCACGAATGTTAAAGCACACTCTGAGGGCGGTTGCGGCCCTTTTCTTTGCATTTTCGTACAGTATGGCGTCTGCAGAAGATATCGAAGGCATCGTCGAACACCCGATGATCAAACGCTATCCAGGCCAAGTCATTGCTTGGCAACATATTGAAAACCACCAGCCGTACAAAGTTGCTGTAGGGCCGGTTACTGGTTATCGGGCAATCGCTGATTGGATTGAGACGGAAGGTCGGGTGACTCGCACATTTTACAAATATGAAGGCGTCGACCGAACCTATTCTGAGGTCTACAAAAACTATCTTGACGCTCTGGAGGCTGAAGGTTTTGAGCTTCTCGGTGAAGGCATGTTTGCCGATCGAAAAGGCTCGGCTATCGGCTCTCGTCAATGGATGGAAGTTACTTTCCGTGCCAATCCGGCAACCAAGCCCGGTGCAGTGGGGACGATGTTTTCGGGCACATCTTCATCCGGTGGTGCAGGTGCCATCGTCGCCAAGAAGGAACGCGTGGCGGGAACCGCTTATGTCATTGTTTATGTCGAACAGCACTCGAAAAACTATATTGGCACCTTGGTAGATATCGTTGAGGTCGAAGCTGCTGAAACAGGGCTCGTTGTCGTTGATGCAGAAGCCTTGGGCTCCGATATAGAAGAATATGGTCGTGTCGTGCTAGACGGTATCGTATTCGACTTTGACAAGGCCACACTCAAGCCACAGTCAATGGCCACGCTTGATGCGATTGCTGGATATCTGAACGACAATCCGAAGAAAAGCTTTTATGTGGTTGGCCACACCGATTCGAAGGGAAACTTCACTTACAATAAAAAATTGTCTTCTGATCGGGCGTTGGCTGTCGTCGATGTCCTGAAGAAGGACTATGGCATTACATCTGACCGGCTGGAGCCGCATGGCGTCGGCCCACTTGTGCCGACTTTCTCAAATAATAGTGATGCCGGCCAAGTAAAGAACAGGCGGGTTGAACTTGTCGAAAGGTAGTTTGACTAGGGTAGCGATTCAGAAGTTTTGCCTTCGCTAGTAAGAATCAGTTTCATCCAGAGCAAAGGGGAGAAGATATGCAGTCTAAGGGGAGAGGCGTTGCGCTCTAACATCATGAAGAATGGAACCCTGATCAAACCGCTTAGAGAATGCACTAAAGAAATTCCAATCTTAGTAAATTTCTTTATCCAAGAGTGGCCGAGTCACTATGGAGAGCGTGGGCCCGGAAATGCTCGAATAGATATTGAAAGCTACGCAAACGAATCATCGCTGCCAATCGGTCTAGTTGCTTACAGAGGCAGTCTCCCCTGCGGCCTTATGGCTCTGAAGGCTGAGTCAATATCCACGCATTCGCATCTAGGGCCATGGGTTGCCGCAGGCTTTGTTGCCCCTGAATCTCGCAATCAAGGCATAGGCTCGATTCTCTTATCTGGCATTGAAAAATTGGCCAATGATATGCATTTTACAAAGCTATATTCCGGCACTGCCAGAGCTCATGGGTTGTTACTACGTGCTGGCTGGCACAAAAAAGAAACCGTAGTATATGGTGGAGAAAATGTTTCTATTTATAGCAAGCAGCTCTAACAAGCGCATCAAAAATCGCCCTACGGGCCGGACGTCGCTAACGCTCCGCCTTTTATGCGGGCGTTATGCATAAAAAGGAAAAATATGACTGAACCAATCACAATCGCTCTTATCGGTGTTGCCGGTGCAGTAATTGGTTCAATAGCCACATTAGCCGGAAACTTTCTAATGCATTGGCTGAAAGAAAGGTCGCAAGCAAAAAAAGAGGAGCCTGCGCGCGAACTATTAAAGGAAATGCTGAACCATAAAGAGCATACATGGAGAAAACTTGAAACCTTGATGCATGTAATAGGCTCCGATGAAGAAACGACTAAAAGGTTGTTACTTGAGACAGGTGCTCGTGCTTCAGAGGATGGCCAGGCATTATGGGCGCTTAAAACGCGTGAACCACTAAATAAAGGTAATGCAAATGCATAACAAGCGGGTCGAATTCGCTCTCGGTGGTCGCTCGGACGCGCAAAAAGCGGCGCGCTTCGCGCTACTTTATTTTGCCGGCAGGCCCAGCGCTAACTGATTTTTAATCCGAAAGTTAGGTAGTCGTAATTAGACCAAATTGGACATAAGGGAATAAAACAATGGCAAATATAGTGATCTGCGCAGATGGTACATGGAACCGCCCGGAAGAAGATATTGAAAAAGATTTTCCGACCAATGTATTGAAACTTGCCCGATCTATTAAGCCTTCTGCCAACGGTGTCAAGCAGCATGTGTTTTATGACTGGGGACTAGGTTCGTACCATAACAGTTTCAGCGCTGGCGCTACAGGCCGTGGTATTCATAAAAATATCGTTGACGGGTACCGCTATATCGTTCAGAACTATTCCAGTAATGACAAGATTTACCTGTTTGGTTTTAGCCGAGGGGCCTATACGGTAAGGGCTTTGAGCGGCTTTATTAACAACTGTGGCATTTTAAAGAGACCTGATGCCAGCCTTATTTCGGAAGCCTGGGAAATCTACAAGAGCCCATTACAGGAAAACCACCCAGGTGGAGAGACAGCCAAGCTGTTTCGAGACACCCACTGCCATTCTTCCAGGAAAGTGCATTTCATAGGAGTCTGGGACACGGTTGGCGCACTGGGCATTCCTTTTAGCTTAATGGGTCTACTCGACAGCCACGACGAGTTTTACGACACCAAAATGGGTTCAAACGTGTCAATCGCACGTCATGCATTAGCAATTGATGAAAAACGAGAAGACTTCGAACCGACGATTTGGACACCCCGACTCGGCGTGGATCTGAAACAAGTCTGGTTTTCTGGCGTTCATGCCGATGTTGGTGGCTCATACCCACCTGACAAGAAAACAGCGATCAGAGCGTCAGATACTCCTCTCGCATGGATGCTAGATGAAGCAACAAATGGAGGCTTGAAAATCGAGCCTCATATAAGAAACTCCCTGACAGAAGGCGCAAAAGGAAAGCTTCACAAATCCCGAAAACATGCGTACCGATTTAAAAACCCCCTCCAACGACCACTGATTATCGATAGCAAGCCCACTAAGGTTCATCCCAGTGTTAAAACTCGCTACCTTAGCGATAGTAGCTATCGCCCACTACGATTAAGGCAATTGGTAGAAGAAATTGGGTGGGACAACCTGGATGTCGGAGTGTGATTTATATAGGACGCTGAACCCATTAATCGCTTGCTTAACAAAAAACGGTGATTTTCTATTTTTGTAAACCTTATCTCGCTATTTATCTAACCTCATTAGCGCTCGCGACCCCACCTATCGAACGCAGATTTACGATATCGGATGGAGCGAGGGCCTATCTGCTCATACTCTGGGCCCGTGCCATTCGTGCGATGCTTGTCCAGGGTGTTACGAGCGAGCTTAAGTTAGTCTGCAGCCTCTTTGACCGTCAACAAAGGATCCGATTGGGATGAGATAGGCTCTCTGTTGGTGTCCGTCTGGGTAACTTGACCCAGTTTGGCCACGGCCTTTGCTTTGTGGTCGGGGGATAAATGCGCATAACGTACAGTGACACTCAGGTCACTGTGGCCCAATAGTTCTCGAATGGTGTTGAGGTCAATACCGAGCATCGTCAGATGACTGGCAAAGTGATGCTGGAGATCGTGCCAACGGAAGTCAGTGATACGGGCAATGTCTAACACTTTGTACCATGATTTTTTAATGTCCTTCAGCGGCTTGCCCCACCGCTCTTCACACCATCGCCCGGAATCACAAATAAGCTGGATTTAAGCTCGGGCATTGAAGTTTCCCATTCCCAGCGCAAACAGCTCACCTCTTGTTCCCGTGTTCCGGTGTTTACCTTAAACAACGCCATATCCCGTAAGTGGCCAGGCAGTCTCGCGAACAAGCGTGCCTGCTCTTCCCACGATAAGGGGTATGGCTTACGAGCATCGTTCCAATCGACAAACTGGAGCAGCGGCGCGGTTTCGAGCCAGGTCAAACCGTGCTCGTCACGCCACAGCCGCGACGCCAGGTTCAGAATCCTTCTGACCACTGCCAAATCCCGATTCACCGTACTGGACTTCACGCCCTGTTTTTGACGGTATTGGACGTACTTGTCCAACGTCCCCTGGTGAATTTGTTTTAATGGCAAGTCGCCAATTATCGGATCCATGAGTTTCAACGATTGAGCGTAACGGTCAATACTGCGTTTATGCTGGTTATCCAACAAAAACTTGGTGGCCGCCTGCCGAAAAGACCGCTCAGGCCGAATCCCATAGACATCAGCTTTACGTATCTCCTCCAATCGATGAATCAGATAACAGGTCGATCAAAACCCTTGCCCTATTTACCGACCAAAATCTCTGCAAGTTCAAGACGTACTTCTCGATCGAAGCGATTTCGCTCTATACTCAGGTAGTTGCGCGAACCTGGCAAACAAATAACTCGTGGAACCATTGATTGGCCCTTCGTTGGATAGTGACTCATAAGCTAGATCCTGTTCAAAAGCATTCGGATCTTTGCGACTTAA
Source organism: uncultured Gammaproteobacteria bacterium (assembly GCA_942492235.1). GTDB lineage: Bacteria > Pseudomonadota > Gammaproteobacteria > Pseudomonadales > Porticoccaceae > HB2-32-21. The sequence continues at coordinate 40,057 of CALODO010000020.1, read as the reverse complement.
GCAGGAGTACGGTTAATTCCAGGATTCACTAAGAACTCGAAATGGCGATTTCTCCTCTTTTTGGGTGAGCGGATCTTTTGGATAAATTTCTTCAAGCCCTCATTACGGTCAAGACTGCCATGAAGATAAACACCCAGCTCATTTATAAAGATATCGCACTCCTCGTCTAATGTGTGGTCGTCAAGGGTCTGCTTATCATCCAGACAACCTATCAAATACCGTACGGGATCATACTTTTTTTCAGAGGCCTTCGAGGTTTTTTCTAGGTAAAGGGACCAAAAGCGACACGATCTTGAAGTCCGGTTGACCGGATTGTTATGGGTTAGGACAGCGCCTGAATTCAAAGCCATTACCGTCGTCGTTGCTAACCAACATACCAACTCTCTCCATTCCGATATCCTTAGCCTTCTCCAGGTCCGAAGCTTTAATCTGGTGTAGGAGAATCTTAAGTGTTGGAGCACCACATACAGCTATGACCGCAACCCCGGTTCGGTAGCCACAGTTCGACTCAATGACTTCCACGCCAGCATTTGTTAGTTTTTGCCTGCTTTCTGAAAGAGTAACACCGCCACCCTGACACTGCTTTTCGCCCTTACTTTCGTAAATTAGAACAGTTTGCTTTGCCCAGGTAGGCAGAGGGAGAAACAAAACTAAAGAGAGAAAAACACGCACTCCTGTCACCCCTTATTCAAGTACATAACATTTACATAAAGGACGCGCTTAACAAGCACCACTTTAGTCGACACATTGTTGTGGTTCACGTGCACAGCTTTTCATATCTTTCAGGTGATTGGTAGCCCAATGTTGAGTAGCGTCTATCCCAATTGTAGAACTCAATATATTCAATGATATGGACCACCGCCTTGATTTCAATGTCAAACTTTCAGTGATCACCGTGACCTTTCCCCCAGTTTTGGGCCACTTCCCTGGTAAAAAATCCCCAATTTAGGCCACCTTCCGAGCGTACTCAGCAGGTGGTACATAACACAATGAGCTGTGAGGACGCACTTCGTTGTAGTGCTCTCGCCAGTCATTGATCTTCGATCTTGCGTCTTCCAGGTTCGTGAACCAGAACTGGTTGAGGCAGTTATCCCGGAACTTTCCATTAAAGCTTTCCACAAAAGCATTTTGAGTGGGCTTGCCCGGCTGTATAAACTGCAACTTGATACAACGGCCTTGTGTCCAAAAGAACATGGCTTTGCTGGTTAGTTCAGGACCATTGTCACAAACAATGGTTGCTGGCTGACCGCGCTGGCTGCATACCTCTTCCAGGTGCCGGGTCATACGAACTCCCGAGATCGATACGTCTACCAGTTGACCGACACACTCTCGGGTGAAGTCGTCGACAATATTAAGCACTCTGAAGCGCCGGCCTGTTGCCAACTGATCACTAACAAAATCCAAAGACCAGCGCTCATTGGCTTTGGTGGGCACCGACATCGGTACTCTGGACCGAATAAGCTTCTTCCGTTTCTTAGTTCTGACTTGCAAACCTTCCTCTCTATAGATGCGGTAGGTGCGCTTTTTTGTTTATCACCAGGCCCTCGGCCTTGAGCAAGCCATGGAGCATTAGGTAACCGTACCGTGAGTACTCCGTGCTCAACTCCCTCAAGCGGGCCCGTAGCAGCTCGTCCTGATGGCCTTTGGGTTGATATTGATAACCCGACCGGCTGACACCAATCAATCTACAGGCTCCTCGCTCGCTAGCCAGTTCGCTCTCCACTAAATGCCTTACCGCTGCATGTCGTGCGGCTGGCGTCACCACTTTTTTGATACGACCTCCTTGAGTGCAGCATTATCCAGTGCGGCCTCCGCCAGCAGCTTCTTGAGCTTGCCATTCTCTAACTCCAACTCCCGAAGCCGCTTTGCATCAGAAACGTCCATGCCACCATACTTGGATTTCCAGCGGTAAAAGGTGCCCTGGGCGATGCCCATATCGCGGCATATACTCTCCACGCTCACGCCTGACTCGTGCTGGTTGAGCGTAGCGATGATCTGTTCTTCCGTATAACGCTTGCCCTTCATATTCAAACCTCCTATCAAACAATTCTAGGAGATTTTTCACCGTTGTCATGGCCTGATTTCTGGGGGATAGGTCAACCGAATTCAGCTTTCGGGGCATCGAAGAACGATTCGACTGCCGCATTTTCGAGCGGATTACCTTTCTGACTCATACTTCTTTCGACTCCAGCAGCGGTGAAAACATTACGATAACTGTGTGCCGGATATTCAATACCTTGATCAGAATGAACAATGCTTCCAGGCGTTCATTTGAAACGAGAAAGGGCCATCAGCAAAGCACTTTTTGTCAGATCACTGTTACGTTGCCGACTAAATAACCACCTCACACCTTTCGACTAAACAAATCGAGAACCGCCGCGTGATAGAGCCAACTAATTTCGGTTTAATGTAGGTAAAGTCACCCGCTCATTAACATCCGACCTTGGTAGCAGGCCCGGCCTGTTTTAGTTGATTGCCTGTGGATAAGTAGAACTCATTCATCCCACGCCGCCAGGCATATAAGCCTGCCGTTGAAGCTTTAAATATTTATTGCTTTCATCAACCGGTTAACCGTCTACGACTACAGGGAGTGGCCTTTCGCCACCAACTCCCTATGTAAACGTGCGGCCCCCATAAGCACGGTGAAAGTCACGATGAATAGCTTTGATGCGACCTTATTTTACTTATTATGTTCTACTGTTTTGCTAAATTTTTGATACAAACCAAGACTTATAATCATAAAAGAAGAGACAAGAATGAGTAAAGCTGGATAGATCAATAGTGAAAGATCCTTTGTTCCGGCTTTAAATATATAAACTAGTCCCTCTATACTAACTGCAATTGTAATAATCACTATGATTTTAGTAATTGTCTTTCTCGCTTCTTCAGGTTCACGAAGTTCCTTGTTCATGAAAACTTCTTCTTCAATCATATACTGTGCAACGTCAATAATGGCTGCTGATATTATTATTGCTCCCACGGAGTGAAGCATTAACGGGATAAACTCGCCGCCCTTTGCCGGAATGTTAGAAACAACCTCATACACCGCCCACCCCATTATCATCATCGCCATACCTATAAGAGCCAGGGCCGCGATCAAATGGATTGAAGTCAGAATAACGCCAAACATTTTTTGCATAATCTGTCCTTTTCCATCACATTCTTTATAAAATATTCACGGAGCTGGTGTACTTCGAAAAAAGTAGACACTCCAACTATGCGGCTTTAGCCGTCATTCTCTCAAACTCAACGGGGCTTAAATGGTCATTAGCCGAGGCCTCCTTAAGCGATTATAAAACACTTCAATGTATTCAAAGAGACTGGGCTCAGCTTCGCTTATCGAAGCATATTACTCGGCATAAATCATCTCAACTTTAAGCCGACTAAAGAATGACTCTATTGGCACTGTACCAGCAATAACCCTTGAGGCTCATGCCTGGCTTACAGCCTTTCGCTGTCATATAGTCAATGTACTTCTGAGAACCTACGGCGTGCCTCGATCTGAATGGATAATCAGACCAGGTTAAATATCACTTTCGGCAAAAGCCATACTGAGCGTATTAGTCGCCTACTGCTCTGTTATTGACTCACCCAAAGATCAGCACACAACACTACGGAAGTGCAATCCATTACCGTAGCAAGATACAACCATTGGTTCTCCACTAAAATATAAGTAATGTTTGTTATCCGCTTCTGACCAGGCTTGCTCATACTCAAGTTTCGCCAGAGCAAATTGCCAGACACATTGTTTAAGAACCTGGAAAACGCAAAATCGAATATCAATGGCTGGCGGGAGCACTACAACGAAGTGCGTCCTCACAGCTCATTGTGTTATGTACCACCTGATGAGTACGCTCGGAAGGTGCCCTAAATTGGGGATTTTTTACCAGGGAAAGGGCCCAAAACTGGGGGAAAGGTCAGATCCACCTGTCCAATAATGTGCTGGAAGGGCCCCTGGAATTATTTCTCCAACATTTTATTATTTTCAACGATTTATCTCTTTTACGATAGTGATGGCAATCGCTGTAGGCGATAACAAAAAAATTCAATTAAAACAAAGAGCTAAAATTACAACCTCTAATTCATAATGCTGGGGTCAGCGGCTTACCCGCAGGGCATTGGCAAGTCCTCCCATAGTTACCATCTAAATAAATGAGTTGGGCAGCACCAACAAGCTCATGCCTTTTTATTTCTAACCGCCTTAAATTCGACTCCTGGGGATTTTCTACTACACTGGACTGAACAACATATATAATTACCCGTCCAATCACTTATCGGAGATACCAATAATGAACAATCCTGTCCGGGCTTCAGATACTCCCTATGCCGTTGATGTTGAGGAAGGTAAAACCTACTACTGGTGTTCCTGTGGAAAAAGTCAAAAGCAGCCATTTTGTGATAGCTCTCATAAAGGCACCGCGTTTATGCCTCTAAAATATGAAGCAGGGAAATCTGCCAGACTGTTCTTCTGCGGTTGTAAAGCCACGGCTAACGCACCACTTTGTGATGGCGCCCATAAAAACTGAGTTTCTGCCGCTGAGGCCAGGTTCGAGGCCCCGAGCCGCCTACACTCACTGCCGTTAACTATCGCAGAACCAAACGCCCAAACCTGGACCGTGATAAGTTCCCGGTGCGCCACGAGTTCGATCAATAATTGCAATAGCGGTGTCTGCCTGTGCAGGAATCGGCAGGGGTATATACGTCGAAACCCATTAATTATCAGCATTACTAATCAACGAAACCATAAAACGGAGTAGATCATGAGCGGTGTACTAGAAGGTATACGGGTACTCGATTTTGGCCGCTATATCGCAGGGCCTTTTTGCGGACAGCTATTATCGCAATTTGGGGCGGATGTAATTCGCATCGAGAAGCTGGCGGGCAGTGAGGATCGTTACACCACACCGGTGACCGATGATGGTCAGGGCGCTTTGTTTATGCAAATGAATTGCAACAAGCGGGGTATGACCTTAAACCCAACCAAACCTGAAGGGCGCGAGATAGTGAAAAAACTGGTCGCCACGGCCGATGTGGTACTCGCCAATCTACCCGCACCCTCGCTTGTGCAAATGGGCATTGATTACGAATCTCTCAAAGCCATTAAGGAAGATATTATCTTCACTACTATGTCGACCTTTGGTTCGGAGGGACCTTACAGTGACCGCCTTGGTTTCGATGGTATTGGCCAGGCGATGTCAGGCGCCGTTCACATGGGCGGGTTTCCCGGGCAACCAATTAAATCCAATGCCCCCTATGCCGATTTTGGCACGGCCACTTCGGCAGCTCTCGGCACCTTTGCAGCGATCATGGCTCGCCAGCAAACCGGCAAGGGCCAGATGGTTGAAGGGGCTTTATTACGCACTGCCCTGTGTTATTCAAATGCAATAATGATCGAGCAGGTACTGCTTAATCTTAATCGCACCGGTACCGGTAACCAGGCGCAAAATGCCGGGCCGAGCAATATATTTAACACCAAAGATGGTGCGATTATCATCCAGGTTATTGGGCAGCCACTGTTCGAACGCTGGGCCGAGCTGGTCGGTGCGGAAGAATGGCTGGATGATCCCCGCTTTGAAACCGACGCCCTGCGCGGTAAAAACGGTGAGATTCTCAGTGAACGCACGGCAGCCTGGTGTGCCGAGCGCAGCACGAAGCAAGCCCTGACGGAACTCGAAGCCGCACGTTTGCCGGCCGGCCCAGTGCTAACTTCACAACAGGCTTACGACGATCCTCATGTTCAGGCTATGGGCGTGTTAAACCCGGTTGACTATCCAGGTTTACCCCAATCCGCTCCGGTAGCGGGACCAGTGGTAGTACTTTCGGAAACCCCTGCGACCATCAGGCATCGGCCCCCGACCCTTGGTGAACATACCAATGATATTCTTGGTGAGCTGGGCTATGACAAAGCAGAAATTGCTGACTTAAGAAGTAAGCGCGTTATTTAGCCACTCTTTTCATTCGTCCTGGACATGATCCTGAGCATCTCTTATTTCAGGGTTATATCGTGTGTAATTATCGCGCATCCCAGCCCACTTACTGGTTTTTCTGCATCGGTAGCGCAGAGTGCCAGGGCTTGCTTTATCGAGAACCTGAGCGTGCTCAAGACAATTATTTTCGAGGTATATCCCCTGCTTCTCAAGGGTGTAATCATCAGAAAATGGATCTTTGATGATGTAAAGATCATAGATGGGAAAGAAGAGGTAAACGATCACTAAAGCTGTCGCGATTAAAGTAAACTTCATCCTGCTGCCTCCTGGTATCAAAACGCTGCAACCTGAATACGTCAGAATACCCGCTTCGATCATACGATCCCATAGAACTGCCAGGTTCACATATTACTGTGATTGCCGACCAGATTTTCTGGCACGCGATCCGTGACGGAGTTCAACTTCCAAGTTCAGGATGTCGGTTTTTTTGTACCCGGCGCGATAGAAGGAAAAGGTAGATGGGTAACATTACCGCCTTTGACCTCGGTAATTTTACAGGCCCCTTCTTTTTCGACTTCATCGATCCGAACCACCGAATGAATAGGAATAAAACTCCGTTTGATGGCGTCAAATTCGTTCTTTAATTTTTCTTCAGCTGGGTCGACGATCACCTGACTTCGCTCACCGAAGATAAACTCTTCGACCTCAAGAAACCCCATCAAATCACTTTGATAAACGTTACGGGCATAAAGCTCGTAAACCTGTCCCTGATTAAAAAAGATTACTTTGTAAATCGGATCATTCGTCATGGCTTACACTAACTTCACTGATTAATTGATAGCCCGGTATAATACCATAGTTGAGTCAAATCAAGGCAGATCAAAACTAGGTTTCGGCGCTATGAACAACTATAATCGGCAACCGCTGTTAATCGGCGCTTGAGTTGTTAGATCAACTCCCTGCCAGGATGCGATTTTTGTACAGCTCAACATTTACCTCAGGACTTACTACCTACCTCATGACAGTACTTGTCACAAACACACCATAATAAGTAGGCGCAGAAAAGCACAGGATGACCGAAAAGCAGATTAGAAAATTACATATCGTCACCCATGGCTGCCAGATGAATGAATACGACTCGGCGCGCATGAAGGACTTACTTGGGGATAGCGATCAAATTGTCAGCACAGAAGACCCTGCCGAGGCGGATGTCTTGTTGCTCAACACCTGCTCTATTCGTGAAAAAGCCCAGGAAAAAGTCTTTCATCAGCTTGGTCGCTGGCGAAAACTTAAAGAAACTAACCCGGATATGATCATTGGCGTCGGTGGCTGCGTCGCCAGTCAGGAAGGCGAAGCCATTGCTCAGCGTGCGCCATATGTAGATTTAATTTTTGGACCACAGACTCTGCATCGCCTGCCAGAAATGATCGCTGAGCGTCGCCAGGGCAAAAGCGCCGTGGTCGATGTCAGCTTCCCTGAAATCGAAAAGTTTGACCGCCTGCCCATGCCCGAGGCTGATGGCGTTACTGCCTTTGTTTCCGTCATGGAAGGCTGTTCAAAATATTGCAGCTTTTGCGTAGTACCTTACACACGCGGGGAAGAGGTGAGCCGCCCCCTTGCCGATATATTAACGGAAGTCGCCCACCTGGCCCAACAAGGGGTTAGAGAGGTGAATCTGCTAGGCCAGAACGTCAATGCCTATCGCGGTTCACTACCAGAGACTACGGATTCTAAACCCGCCCTCTGCGGTCTGGCAGAACTGATCAGCTATGTCGCCGAAATCGATGGTATCGATCGTATTCGCTTCACCACCTCACACCCCATCGAGTTCAACGACGCTCTGATCGCGGTTTACGGGGAAGTCCCGGAGCTGGTCAGCCACCTACATCTGCCTGTTCAGAGCGGATCGGATCGGATTCTGGCTGCCATGAAACGGGGCCATACAGCCCTCGAATACAAATCAACGATTCGTAAACTCAGAAAAGTGCGACCAGATATTTCTCTGTCGTCAGATTTTATTGTTGGATTTCCTGGTGAAACAGAGGCAGATTTTGCCGCCACTATGAAATTAATCGAAGATGTCGGCTTTGACCACTCCTTTAGTTTTATCTATAGCGCCCGACCAGGCACACCAGCTGCCGACTTGCGAGACGATACACCACCGGAGGTTCACAAGCAGCGACTGAAAATTTTACAAACCCGGATTAGTCAACAAAGTATGGCAATCAGCCGAAAAATGGTCGGCAATACCGAGCGCGTGCTAGTCACAGGTATCGCCAGACGTGACCCTGGACAACTTCAGGGCCGCACAGAAAATAACCGGGTGGTTAATTTTGCCAGTACCGATCATGACCTAATCGGCCAGTTTGTCGATGTCGATGTCTACGAGGCACTGCCCAACTCCCTGCGCGGTCGCCTATGCGAGCAGAGAGCTATCACCGGACAAACAACCCGCTCTGGACAGCACAATAACCCTTTGCTTTAATCAACTTTGGCTTGAACAAGGCCCTTTACAGTAGCCTATCGATATAAAAGCCCCAGACGTTATAGTTTTATTCCCTGATTAAAGCGGCTATCCTCCACTATTCATCAATTAAATAATGGCTCCAAGACAGACATTTGAACACTCGCTCTGCAGCGCATACCGTCACGCTCGAACCCAATGACACCCACCGGCTTGCCCAGCTCTGTGGCCAGTTTGACGAACATCTCCACCAGATCGAACAGCGCCTCAATATTGAGATCAAAAACCGGGGTAACGTTTTTGCACTCTACGGCAACCCTGAATACGCCCTGGCTACCGCTAACCTGCTTCAACACCTCTACGACGAAACCAGCTCTGCCAATGGACTGAGTCCTGGCCAGGTGCATTTATGTTTACAGCAAGCTGATATGGAACGTTATATGGAAACATCCGCTCTCGAAGTTGGCTCCCAAAATAAGGACGCAGGCGTCTCTGAAGTAGAAAGCAAAGTCGTGCAAAGCTTTTCTGTTATTCGCACCAAAAAAGGCAATGTCACCCCGCGAGGAGCCAACCAGCTGCATTATGTGCAGGCTATCCAGACTCATGACATTAACTTCGGGATCGGCCCAGCCGGAACGGGCAAGACCTATCTCGCCGTTGCCTGCGCGGTGGAGTCTTTTCTTCGTCATGAAGTAGAACGTATCCTGTTGGTCAGACCAGCGGTTGAAGCGGGTGAAAAACTCGGTTTTTTGCCCGGGGATTTATCACAAAAAGTCGATCCTTATCTGCGTCCCCTCTACGATGCACTCTACGAAATGATGGGCACTGAAACTGTTGGCAAACTTATCGAACGCGGTGTTATCGAAGTCGCGCCATTGGCCTATATGCGCGGGCGCACCTTAAACAACGCCTACATCATTCTCGATGAAAGCCAGAACACCACTCGAGAACAGATGAAGATGTTTCTCACCCGTATCGGCTTTGGCTCTACTGCGGTTATTACGGGTGATATCACCCAGATCGACCTACCCCGGGGCACGCGATCTGGCTTGATCCATGGCTTCAATGTCTTAGATGGCGTCGAGGGTATTTCCTTTACCCACTTCCAGTCAAAAGATGTGGTTCGCCACCCTCTGGTACAAAAAATCGTCGATGCCTACGATATATTTGAAAACAAAAATGAAAACAAGCAAGAAACCAGTGATGACGCTGACAACTAAACTTTTACTCTGGCTAAGTAATTGGCGTCCGGCATGACGACGACGGTTATAATCGATAATTGCAGCGACGACGAGGCACCCGAACCTCACTCGATACAGTGCTGGGTTGAGGCCGCCATCGCTAACCGTATGGACGAGGCTGAACTGAGTATTCGCATTGTTGGCACAGATGAAGCTGCTGAATTGAACACGCAATATCGAGGCAAACAAGGCCCGACCAACGTCTTATCTTTTCCCGCAGATTTACCCGATGTCATACCTTTGCCCCTTCTTGGCGATATTGTTCTTTGCGCACCCCTGATACTCAAAGAAGCCCGAGAACAGGGCAAGTCTGCCCAGGCACATTGGGCTCATTTGATCATCCACGGCACCCTGCACTTGTTGGGCTATGACCATATTAATGAAACTGATGCCGCGCAGATGGAAGCCCTTGAAACAAGCATTCTGGGCTCACTAAACTACCCCGCGCCCTACGCCGCCCATTCAAATCAGCCTACTAGTTCAAGTAATCGCAACGAGAATCGAGACCTGTGAAAAAGGATAAAAGCACCGACACTAAGCAGTCATTTTTCACCCGACTGACGAGACTAATTTCTTCCAAACCCTCTACACGGGATGAGGTCGCCGAATTATTGCGTGACGCTCACGACAACAATATCCTCGATCACGAAGCGCTGGAGATCATGGAGGGCGCCCTCTCCGTGGCCGATCAGCAGGTAAGAGAAATTATGGTGCCGCGCTCACAGATGATAGTGATCCCGGAAGAGGCAGATATCGCACAGGTTCTGGCTTTGGTCACCGAATCAAAACACTCACGATTCCCGGTGACTGGCGAGTCTATAGAAGACATCAAAGGCATTCTGCTGGCAAAAGATTTATTACCGCTAGCTTTGACCGGTAATGAAAACTTCAACCTCGCCCAGGTGATCCGACCCGCCACCATTGTCCCGGAAAGTAAGCGTTTGAATGTTTTACTTAAGGAGTTTCGTGAGCAACGTTACCACATGGCGATAATTATGGACGAATACGCCAGTGTCGCCGGACTGGTAACCATTGAGGATATTCTCGAAGAAATTGTCGGCGATATCGAAGATGAGACTGACCGGGAATATCAACAGCATATCAAGCGCCAGGAAGATGGCAATTATCAACTCGCGGCTCTGACACCCATCGAGGACTTTAACGAATATTTCGGTTCCGGCCTGAGCGAGGACGAATTCGACACCATCGGCGGCCTGGTCACTCGAGCCTTTGGCCACCTCCCGAAAGTGGGGGAATCTACCCAGCTCGAAAATTACCGCATAGAAGTCCTTGAAGGTGACGAACGGCAAATACACCTACTGGAAATGCGCGTACTCAGTCCAGACCCCGCTTAGCTATCTCTGTTAGCTACCGCAAGCAGCTCCATGCCCTCCTCGACTATGCTTATTTTCACCCGATATGTAGTGGCACTATTATCCGGTGCGCTACTGCCCCTGAGCTTTGCGCCTATATCCTGGTGGCCAGCAGCCCTGCTTGGTTGTGCTGTTCTAAATTTTACGTTGAGACACACCTCATTGCGGCAGGCATTTATCGTCTGCTTCCTATTCGGTTTCGGTCTCTACGCCACTGGAGCATCATGGATCTACGTCAGCATTCATCAATATGGCCAGGCTTCTGTCGCTCTTGCCACCTTTCTCACAGGGCTATTTGCTTTTGGGCTGGGAGCTATCTTTACCCTGCCCATCGTCCTTTACGGACGGATAAAACCAGACAACCCTCTGTTGAGAGCGCTAACATTCGCAGCACTCTGGGTATTGGGAGAATGGTTTCGTGGCTGGTTTTTAACCGGCTTCCCCTGGCTCTATCTTGGCTACGGCTTTATCGATACCTGGCTGGCTGGCTGGGCACCCATCGGCGGTGTGTTAGCCATGAGTGGCATAGTCGCTTTTAGCAGTGCTCTCTTAAGTGAATCCTTAGGCGAGGTACTACAGAAAGCGTTGAGTAGAGGGCCAGACAGGATGTCCGCTAGTAAACCAAACAGCAAAAATCGGGTGTGGATGACAAGCTGCTCGACATTGCTGATGGCAACCCTGTGGCTGGGTGGAGACTTACTCCAAAAGCAAAGCTGGACCACAGCTATAACTGCTGCTCCGTTAAACGTGATATTGGTACAACCTGACAACCCGGTATTGAGTAAGTGGGATGACGAGGCGCTACCGTTAATCCTCTCGGATATCCGCGAAAAAGTCCTGACCTTTGCCGATAGCGATCTCATTATCTGGCCCGAATCTGCGATCCCTACCCTGCAAAACAATGTTCAGGATTTCATCAAGACATTAGATCTTAGCGCTAAAAACCAAAACACCGCCCTGATCATGGGCATTCCCCATTATTCTGACGGCCAGTATTTTAATTCCGTGATAGGGCTTGGCACCGCCCGCGGTGACTATCAAAAACGTCGCCTGGTACCCTTTGGCGAATATGTACCCCTAGAGTATTGGTTAAGAGGTTTGATCAATTTTTTTGATTTACCCATGTCAACCTTTAGTGTCGGGGCTGATGAACAGGCACTCATCGCCATTGGCCCCTACCAGCTGGCTACCGCTATTTGCTACGAGATCGCCTATTCCGCGCCGCTCGCAAAAGATGCGCGCCAGGCAAACCTGCTCTTAACGGTCAGCAACGACACCTGGTTTGGTGACTCTTTTGGGCCGCACCAACATCAGCAAATTGCCCGCATACGCGCACTGGAAACTGGCAAGCCCCTATTGCGCGCGACCAATGATGGGATCACAGCGTTTATCAATAACCGTGGTCATCTAGTGAAGCAGCTGCCCCGTTTTTCCTCCGGTGTTCTAGAGGGACAAGTTCAGCCCCGTGAAGGCACGACGCCTTATAACCGCTGGGGTCAGATACCCGTCATAACCCTATGTTTACTGGTTCTGTTAGCGGCAATAGTTTTAAACCGTTCGCTGTCTGATGCCTCGACTGATACAAACAGCTGAACCAGGTAAAAAATACAGGTTCGCGACCATCCGGAGCATAGCGCGCTAGGTCTAATCTCCGCTTTCGCCTATAATTTCGCCCTTGCGCCACGCCTCGCAACTAACCGGCCCGGCGACTTTTCAAGATGAGAGCCCATGCAGGAACAATATCACCCGAGAGACATTGAGCAGGACGCTCAACGGTACTGGCGGGAAAACCAGTCATTTAAAGTAGAAGCCAATAGTCAGCGAGAAAAATATTACTGTCTGGCCATGTTCCCTTATCCTAGCGGGCAACTGCACATGGGTCATGTACGCAACTACACCATCGCCGATGTCATTAGCCGCTACCAGCGGATGCTAGGTAAAAATGTTCTCCAACCCATGGGTTGGGATGCTTTTGGCCTGCCCGCAGAAAATGCTGCCATTAAGAACAACACATCCCCCGCGCCGTGGACCTACGAAAACATCCGCTACATGAAGGATCAACTCAGCACCCTCGGCTTTGCCTATGACTGGGATCGCGAGTTGGCTACCTGCCAGCCGGATTACTACAAATGGGAACAGTGGTTTTTCACCCGTCTCTACGAAAAGAAACTGGTTTATAAAAAAACCAGTGCTGTGAACTGGTGTCCCAACGATGAAACCGTCCTTGCCAATGAGCAGGTGATAGACAGCTGCTGCTGGCGCTGTGATACGCCAGTAGAACGCAAGGAAATTCCCCAGTGGTTTATTCGCATTACTGACTATGCGGAAGAGCTACTGGACGATCTCGATAAACTCGACGACTGGCCAGATCAGGTGCGCACCATGCAGCGCAACTGGATTGGCAAGAGCCGAGGCGTGACTATGAGCTTTGCGCTCAGTACTGCTATCGCAGGCTACAAACACTTTGAGGTTTATACGACCCGCCCGGACACTGTCATGGGTGTCACCTATTTAAGCCTGGCCGCAGAGCACCCCATTAGTTTGGCGCTGGCGGCCAATAATCCTGAGTTAGCAGAATTTATAAGCACCTGTAAAACGCAATCCCTCGCTGAAGCTGATATGGCGACCATGGATAAACTGGGTATGGATACCGGCATCAAGGCCATCCACCCCCTCACTGGTGCCGCAATCCCGGTCTGGATCGCCAATTATGTGTTAATGGATTATGGCTCTGGCGCTGTGATGGCAGTACCCGCTCACGATCAACGAGATTGGGAGTTTGCCAAAAATTACGATTTACCTATTGAGCAGGTTATTGCCCCCTCCTCCCCCAATGACGACATTCCCTGTGACATCAGCAAAGAAGCCTTCACTGCCAAAGGCCTGTTGATTAACTCTAAACAATTTAACGGTTTAGGTTTTGATGAGGCGTTTGAGGCTATTGCCAGCGCCCTGGCAGAGCTGAACAGAGGTCGTATTACCATCAATTATCGCCTGCGAGACTGGGGCGTATCCCGGCAACGTTACTGGGGTTCGCCCATCCCCATGCTGTACACATCTGATGGCATTGAAATCCCGGTACCCTCCGACAAACTCCCAGTGCTGCTGCCGGAAGATGTTGAAATGGATGGCGTGCAATCTCCCATCAAGGCCGACCTCGAATGGAAAAAATACAGCCTTGGGGGCCAGCAGCTAGAAAGAGAAACCGACACTTTTGACACCTTTATGGAATCATCCTGGTATTACGCGCGCTTTACCTGTCCAGACGCCAACGACGCTATGCTCGACTCAAAACGTGCCAATTACTGGTTGCCCGTCGATCAATACGTCGGTGGAATTGAGCACGCCATACTGCATCTTCTCTATGCCCGCTTCTTCCATAAGCTGATGCGCGATGAAGGTCTGCTCGATTCCGATGAGCCCTTCACCAAACTGCTCTGTCAGGGCATGGTACTCAAAGATGGCAGCAAAATGTCCAAATCCAAGGGCAATACCGTCGACCCTCAGGGTTTGATTGATAAATACGGTGCTGACACGGTTCGGCTATTTACCATGTTTGCAGCACCTCCCGAGCAATCTCTGGAGTGGTCTGATGAAGGCGTCGCTGGCGCTTCTCGCTTCCTGCGCAGGCTGTGGAAAACCCTGCACAAACATATTGAAAATGTCAGCGGTCACAGAGAAATAAAGCCTATTGATGTAGACAGCCTCAGCACTCTTGAGCGAGATGTTCGCCGCAAAACCCATGAAACCATTGCCAAGGTCAGTGACGACTACGGCCGTCGGCAAACCTTCAACACTGCGATTGCAGCGGTGATGGAGTTACTCAACGAACTCAATACGCTTAACGACAGCGCCACTCAGGCCCCGGCAATCACCCGTGAAGCCCTCGAAACAGCGATACTCCTATTAGCTCCGATCACCCCCCACTTATGCCACAGTGCCTGGGCAGCGCTCGGGCACGACGAAGCTATTATCGATGCGCCCTGGCCCAGCGCTGACAAGGCCGCCCTGGTGCGCAGCAGTATGACTATGGCCGTACAGGTCAACGGCAAAGTGCGAGCACAGATTGAAGTGGCCGCCGATGCAAAGCCGGAAGATATTGAGCAGCAGGCCGTTGCAGACGCCAAAGTCATTCGCTTTACTGAAGGCAAGAGCATCCGTAAAGTGATCGTCGTACCGAAAAGGTTGGTAAACATTGTGGTCGGCTGACTTAAACCGCAAATTAGCAATATAACTGCCTTTAGGCTTAATACCTGACCAGCGACTCGTGTCACACCCCTAACCACAGGATTTATCCATGAGCAAAAACGCAATTTCCCTTTCCCTTGTTGCAATTTTGTTACTTGCCACCACAGCTTGCGGCTGGCACCTCCGCGGAACTGCTGGCAACACGGTCAGCTTCAAGCGCATGCATATCAGTGCACCCAACCTACACAGCGATCTGGTCAGGCAGTTGCAGCGGCAGCTTGAAGCCAGCGACGTCGAAATTGTCGAGAGTGCGACAGACTCAACGTACAGTCTTGTTATCGTCAAGGAAGACAGCGAACGTCGCACCGCTACAGTCAGTGCCAGCGCCAGAGTTTCTGAACGCTCCCTGACTGAATGGGCTGAGTTTCTAGTGCTAAATCGCGAGGGTGGTTCGGTTATTCCTCTGACCAAAGTCACCGTCGAGCGAGTGTTCGAATACAATGAAAACAATGTCCTCGCCACTAACGACGAAGCTCAGATGTTAAAACGAGAAATGCGCAGTGAACTGGCTCGACAAATATACAATCGTCTGCGCCATCTAAAATCCCCGAACAAGGCAGTCGATGCGCCTCCAGCCTGAGCAACTACAAAACCATTTAAACGGCGATCTCGCACCCGTTTACGTAGTTTCAGGTGATGAACCACTGCTGATTCTGGAAGCCTGCGATAACATTCGCAGTACTGCACGAGCCAGGGGCTTCACCGGACGGGAATTGTTTGAAACCAACCAGTATTTCGATTGGCAGCAGGTGCTTAACGAAGCCAATAGTCTGTCACTGTTCGCCGATAAAAAAATTCTCGAACTGCGTATTCCCTCCGGTAAACCGGGCAAGAATGGCAGTAACTTTTTTCAGGAGTACTGCCAGAACATTTGCCCCGACAACCTGCTCCTGGTGATCTTCCCCAAGCTGGATCGATCAGCGACCAACAGTAAATGGTTTCGCACCCTCGACTCTCACGGAGCGTCTCTTCAAGTCTGGCCAGTCACTGCCGCACAAATGCCCAACTGGATCAACAAACGTTTATTACGGGCCAACATAAAGGCTAACTCACAAGCTGTAGAAGTGCTGGCAGATCGAGTCGAAGGCAACCTGCTGGCCGCCAGCCAGGAAATTGAAAAACTTAAGCTACTGATCGAAGGCGACGGCGTCATCGATGCTGAAACCATGTCGGCAGTGGTCGCCGACAGCGCCCGCTTCAGTGTGTTCAATCTTGTTGACCGAGCGCTCGAAGGAGACAGTGAGGCTGCTGCACGCACGCTTTACGGTTTGCGCAATGAGGGCACCGAACCCGGCGCTGTATTGTGGGCGTTAAATCGTGAACTTCGAGCACTCGCGAAGGCTTCAGAACAAGTGGCCAGAGGGAAGAATGCAGACCGTGCCTTACAGGATATGGGTGTATGGAAGCAGCGGAAAACCCTGATGCGTAACGCTTTAAGGCGCTTAAAAGGAGGGCAGTTATCTATGTTATTACGACAGGCTGCAAGCGTTGACCGCGCCATTAAAGGCATGAGCCAGGCCTCACCCTGGCAGGAACTCACCACCATGATTTTAAGCATCAGTGGCAATAACCCTATTCATCCCAACAATTTGCGTCTTAATCTGCGCGAACAAACCCGCTTGTAAACGGGCAGTGTGCAGATTCTGACGATCCGCCACATCCGCCATTCAATTAGACTCACCTAACTACAGGACAATATACCTACCGTGGGCAAAAGGACAGATCGAAATAAGATTGGTCGGCTAGGCCACTATGCGCCGCGCTTCTGGTTTTCGTGGCTCGCGGTCGGTGTCACATGGTTACTGGCTAAATTGCCGAGCCGGATCCAGCATAGTCTTTCGAAGGGCCTGAGCAATCTGGTTATTAAAACCCGATCATCCAGGGCCAAAACCATACGTCGCAATATTGAGCTGTGTTTTCCAGACCTGGAGCCTGTAGCACTCGAAACGTTGCTAAATGAAAACATCTACTCAACTGTGTTAATGCTCTTTGACCTGGTCAATATGATCTGGAATTCAAAGTCCAGCGTTCAAAACCGCGGGCGAATCATCGGAGAACAACATTTTCATGCAGCGCTGGCCGCCGACAAACCGTTAATCATAGTCTCCGGTCATACCACTTCATTTCTGCTGGGGCTCGCCAAATTATCAGAAATCACAGGCTATTCTGCCCTGTACCGACGCATGGATGACCCGGTGATGGAACAGCAACTCTATCAACGGGCTATGAACAAATATCCGATCCAGGCGATTCATCGCAAAGAAGTCAGGCATATGCTCAATAAACTGACTGATAAAGGTATCGTAGCAATTTTACCCGACCAGGATTTTGGGCCTAAACGGAGTACGTTTATTCCCTTTTTTGGCATTCAAACGGCGACCGTTACGGCTGTTCCTCAGTACGCCAAACACGCTAATGCCAATGTTTTGTTTGTATCCAACTATCGTGAAGCCGATGGCCGTTATGTGGTGCAAGTAGACCCCATACTGGACAACTATCCATCAGGGGACGATGTGGCTGATACGCTACGATGGAGCGACTGGCTGGAAAGCAAAATTCGCGAACACCCAGAAAACTACTTCTGGTTACACAAACGTTTCAAAACCCGGCCAGCAGGCGAGAAAAGGCTCTATTAGGCCAGGGCATTAGACACGTTTAGCAGCATCACGCTGATACTGGATACAAAACTGTTTTGCTGTGCGACCACTTCTTGAGGCCCGAGTCAACGCAAAACGCTTAGCGGCCCCATGTAGTTCTTCGCGATCGATCTCTGCTGTGGCTAGCCGATCCTTAAAGAGTTCGTCAACAATGAGCAGATACTCGGTCTGGGAGTTGGGGTAAAAAGACAACCACAAACCAAAGCGGTCGGACAGGGATAGTTTTTCTTCTACCCGATCGCCGTAATGCAGTTCGCCTTCAACAATTTCTATCCCGGCATTGTCTGTTTTTTGCTCACTGATCAAATGACGTCGGTTCGATGTCGCACAAACCAGTACATTTTCCGGGGGTAATTCGATGGAACCATCCAGAATACTTTTTAAATGTTTATAGGCAGTTTCGCCTTCATCGAAGGACAGGTCGTCACAGAAAATCAAAAACCGCTGAGGCAATTCGCGTAGATCATCGACAATCTCGGGTAAGTCGGCGAGATCATCTTTATCTATTTCCACTACCCGCAGGCCTTCTTCCTGATAATGATTTAGCGCCGCCTTTACCAGGGACGACTTACCAGTACCCCGGCTCCCCCACAGAAGGATGTTGTTGGCTGGGGCACCACTCAAAAACAGCGCCAGGTTAGCCTTAAATTCAGCCTTCTGCCGGTCGATACCCAGTAAGTCATCAAAGTCAATCGTGTCTATACGTTTAACCGCCCTTAAACTCGCCTGCTTAGGTCGCCAAATTGCAGCCACCGTTATCGCCCAATCTATCCTCACTTAACACTCTCCGCTGTTGTAGATAATGCATTTAGCTGTTCAGATGCACGGGTATAAAAGAAAGACAGCATTAGGTTGCCAAAACCAGTACCCGTAATGTTGGCCAATACATCAGCAACTTCCATAAGCCGATACCCAGTCTGGGCCTGCAATAGTTCAAGACCCACACCAAAACCAAATAATGCTACATGGATACACCAGCGAAACACCGGACCAGTAAAGGCCAGCCACGCCAGCACATAAAGAAAGGCGTAAGTAACACAGTGGGTCAGTTTATCCACCCCGAGAAGCACCGCATCCCCTGGCCACGGAGCCAGAGATGCGTAGCTAACCATCGATAAGGCCAGTACCAAAACCACTCGCCAAAGCGGGCGTGTATTATTCAACTATTTTCCTTAACCGATTATCGAAACGCAGCATTATAGGTAACTTTTAGGGAGGATTTGACAAGACATTGTACGCCTACAGACAGACCATAAATAAGGCTTCACACACGAAGCCTGTTACCGGAGGAAAAAGGACTTGCTAGGCTTACGCTTCCTTATGTACACTCCGTCGACAAAAAAAACGTCGCCGCATCAACTATTAACACCCCCAAAACAGAACGAGGGAAGTACTTATGGATCAGGGTCTAGGGTATTGGCTAACTAAACGGGAGTTGATTTCCGGCAATCGAACGGCTGTGATCAACCGTCACAAGCGCTTCACCTACAAAGAAATGAATCGGCGTTGCAACCGTTTAGCTAACGCTCTGCGCGATAGCGGTGTACGACCGGGCGATCGAGTTAGCTCGCTGCTGATGAACGGCCACGAACAACTCGAATTAATTTTTGCTGTCGCCAAACTTGGGGCAATCTTTTTGCCGATCAATTTTCGCCTTACTGTCCCAGAAATTGAATATATTGTTCAGGATTCTGGCGCTCGCACGATGTTTTTCCATGACGAGTTCAGACATTTAGCAGAAGGCGTTGCAGAACTGGTCAATTTTGACACGACGGTATACTGTGGTAATGCTCGCGCCTGCGATGATGAGGCTGACTATGAAGCTTTCCTTATGGCGGGTGCGGACAGCGAGATCAATGCCACCATCAGCGCCGATGATGTCGCGCTACTAATGTACACCTCTGGCACCACGGGCCGGCCTAAAGGTGCCATGCTCACCCACGCGGCCCACGCCGCGAATGTCTATCACACCACCCAGCGCCTACCTATTCATGCTGAAACTATCGCCCTTGGCGTTGCGCCGATGTTCCATATCGGCGGCACCAGCGTTACCGTTCTTCCAACCCTGTTCCAGGGTGGAACCGTCGTTACACTCCCCGAGTTTGATGCGGTTAAAGTATTAGAAGTCACAGAAAAAGAACGCCTCACCGGCCTTTTCTGTGTGCCCTCAATGTGGCAGATGATTGTTGAAGAGCTCGACAAAAAAGATTATGACCTGAGTTCTATTGAGTTCCTGATGACCGGAGCTGCTCCAACGCCGCTAAAAATCCTGGCCTATTTTAAAGAGCGCGGCCTGGACATCTACGAAGGTTTTGGAATGACCGAAATGGCGCCTCTGGTTACTATTCTCGATAAGTGGGACTGCGAACGCAAAAATGGCTCCGTCGGCTACCCGTCATTCTTTGTGGACATTCGCACCATTGACGAAGAGGGCAACGACGTTGCCCCTAACGAAGTCGGGGAAGTAATCTGCCGCGGCCCCAATATGCTCAAAGGCTACTGGAACAAGCCTGAGGCTACCGCCGACGCTATCCGCGGCGGCTGGTATCATTCTGGCGACCTGGGTTATCTGGATGAAGAAGGTTTCCTCTACATTGTCGACCGCAAAAAAGACATGATCATTAGCGGCGGCGAAAATGTTTATCCGGCCGAGCTCGAACAGGCCATGTATGGACATGATGCGATCGCTGAAGTAGCCGTGATTGGTATTCCTCATGACAAGTGGCAGGAAGTTCCTGCTGCCTGCGTAGTTCTGAAAGAGGGTGCAAGCGTGACAGAAAACGAGCTAATCGAATTCTGTAATGGATGTCTGGCACGCTTCAAAGTGCCAAAAGCAGTTTATTTCCTTGATGAGCTACCAAAATCAGGTGCCGGCAAGATTCTAAAAACTGAATTACGCAAGTCCCATGGCGGCATTACTGTTGCGGCGCAATAAACAAGCTGGTTATCAAACTGCATCAGCAATAAAAAAGGGCTATATGCCCTTTTTTATTGCTCTATTTTCTACCTGGCTAGACCCTGGTTGTTTCTACAATCGCCTTAGTCAAATAATCGACATTGGCCTGGCTGACACCAGCGACGTTGATACGGCTAGAGTCAACCATATAAATACCGTAGCCCTCACGGAGGTGTTTCACCTGCTCAGGGCTAATACCCAGAAAAAGAAAACATACCGTATTGCTCCCCGATGAAAGAAAAATCGCGGCTGGTTCCACCAGCATGTAATTTTTCGACCAGTAAGCGCCTCTGGGCATTGATACGATTACGCATCATCTCCAGCTCGCTCACCCAGCTTTTCCTCAAACCTGGGTCCTGAAGGATCGTGCCGACAATGGCCCCACCATGAGATGGAGGCATCGAATAATTACCTCTGACAACATTGTTAATATGGGTAATCGCCGCATCACCGTGATGACGTTGCTGGCCGATGATTGACAGGCTACCTACCCGCTCGCGATAAAGGCCAAAATTTTTCGAACATGAACTGGCAACCATCAGTTCAGGCAATTTTTCCGCCATCAGCCTAACGCCGTAGGCATCCGCGTCAAGACCGCGCCCGAAACCCTGATAAGCCAGATCAATAAAAGGCAGAAAACCGTTTTTTTCGGCCAGGGCGGTAATCGCCTGCCATTGCTCCTCGTTAAGGTCAGCCCCACAGGGGTTATGGCAACAACCGTGAAGCAGCACAACATCACCAGACTTTGCATCGGCCAGTGCTGATAGCATTTCGTCAAATCGCAGTTGACTGCTTTGCTGATCGTAGTAGGGGAATCGCACTAACTTGAGACCTGCGTTGCCCAGTAAGGGAATGTGATTTGCCCAGGTAGGATCACTAACCCAAACCGTCACGGTCTCGGCGCAATGCAGCAAAAATTCCGCACCGACGCGAAGCGCCCCACAACCTCCTGGCGTAAGCACCGTACTTACCCGCTGATCATTTAAGACCGGGTGACCGTCGCCAAAAATCAGGCGTCGAATACTGTCATTAAATTCCGGGACGCCAGCCGGGCCAATATAGGCTTTTGTTTGTTCTGTCTGATGACATATTTGCTCAGCCTTTTTTACCGCCGCCATGATCGGCGTCACCCCGGTTTCGTCCTTGTATATGCCAACACCCAGATCAATCTTGTCGGGGTTTGTATCTCTACTAAAATCCGCAATCAAACCCAAAATAGGATCTGGGGACAGGGCCTTGAGCGACTCAAACATAGGTGCCTCTGAAAAACTGCAGTAAATACGTTGAATTTCCGTAATACGCCGGAAAGCCGCTTATTGTAACGTCAAAGCAGCTCCGGTGAGAGGCTTTTCGATACTAAAACCAATTTCACTGGTATTTTTTGTCTCTCCACCGCTAAAAACATCGCTATTGATTCAAAGCTTTTAATCGATCAACGGTCCCAACATCGGACCAGATGCCGGAAAACAGTTCACCACTAACTCTGCCTGCGACAATGGCAGGCAGCAACACTTCGCGGAGAGGGAATGCCTCACCAGCTGGAGTAAAATCGGCAAACAGGGTTGGGCGGATAAGCGCGATACCGGTATACGTTAATGAATGGCTGGAAGCCTGCTTCACAGCAACTTTACCCTGCGCATTGAGTTGGAAATCTCCGCCGAGATTATGTTTCGGGTTTGGCGTAAGTACCAGATGTGCAAGCACATCGTTGGTAGCAATTTGTTCCAATAACTGAAACGGGTAATCAGTCCAGACATCCCCACTTACTAACAAGAAAGCCTGATCAAGGTCTTGTCCGGGCTTCCCCATCAGCAATGGCAAAGCTCGTTTGATACCGCCCCCGGTCTCAAGCGGAATTTGCTCTGGAGACCAACGAATACGCACACCGAATGCAGAACCATCACCCAGCGTGTTTTCAAGTTGCTCCCCCAGCCAGGCGTGATTAATAACAACATCTCTAACTCCCACCGCGGCAAGGCGTTCCAGATGATATTGAATCAAGGGTTTACCACGTACGAGCAGCAGCGGCTTCGGTGTTTGGTCAGTTAAGGGTCGGAGACGACGCCCGTAGCCCGCAGCCAGAATCATGGCCTTCACAATTCACCAGCCTTACGCCAATCCTGATACCAGTTCTGTGCCATCAGCACATCTGAAAATCTGGTGCAAAACCATTCATAATAAGGTCTGGTTTCGGGATAACCTTGAGCCACCTCCAGGCTATAGCGAATCACCAGGGGCAGATCCCCCAGGTAAGTGGACTTGCCATCGCGCAAAGACAAGCGTGCAAAAACCCCCAATACTTTGATATGTCGCTGTAGCCCCATCAAATCAAACCAACGCTGGTATTGCTCGCCTGTAATGCCTTGTGGGAGTGAACCAGCGGCCGTCGCACGACGTAAAAACCCGGAGACCCGACCTTTAACCACAGATTCTGGCCATCGCACATAACAATCCCTGAGTAAGGATACGAGGTCATAGGTACAGGGGCCCACCACAGCATCCTGAAAATCAATCACCCCCACCTCCTGGTCGGGTAGGAGCAGCAGGTTGCGACTATGAAAATCACGATGCACAACCACCTGGGGTTGTTCGAGGGCATTGTTAACTAGCACATCAAACAGGTTGTCGAGCACGAGCTGGTCGGCTAGAGATAAACGCTCACCGAGCAGCGCCATAACGAACCAATCTGGGAATAAAGACATCTCTTCGATTAGTCGCTCGGCATCATAGTTTGGGAACACGGTACGATCTGCCGCTGTATCCTGGATTTTCAGCAAGCTGGTTTCAGCGTATCCATATAATGTTTCGATTGTTTCATCACTGAGTAAGTCTTGGTAAAGCTGCTGACCCAGATCTTCCTGCAAAATATAACCCTGGTGATAATCGACCGCAAAAACCCGTGGCGTGCGCACTCCGGCTTGACCGAGCGCGCAGTTAATAGCAACAAAACCGATATTGTTTTCGTGCTCCGGCGGCGCATAGGCCACCAGCATCGGAGGCTCGCAATTGATGCGAAAGTATTCTCGAAAACCAGCATCTCCGGATATCGACACCAAGTCGATCTTGCTACTCAGCAGTTGCGCAGGGGAATATCTTTCTATCCAATCTTTCAGCGCGGCTTTATCTAACATATTTTATCTAACGCCCTTATCCGGCACACCCTGTCGTCGAAGGAGGCGGTATTTTATCTGATTCCTACTCCTAACTCTCCTTCCCAGCTCAAGTTCAGGTAGAATGTCGCGCTGAAGATATAACACTGGCAATGCCTGGCACCGATCTTTACAGTGGACAAAAATATGCCTTCGAGCAAATACAACAAACTGCCTTTCCCTGGTTCAATTATACGAAGCCTGGCGATACTACTTTTTGTCAGCTCACACTCACTCAATTCCCTGGCTGAGGCCGAAAGCACTGAGCTAGAAACCGACACCCAAATCGCCGCCAACACACATCAGGAGTGGATCTGCAAAACCGGTGCCGATGGCAACTGGCAATGCGCTGAACTCACTGTTCCTGGCCGCCCCTATGCTAAACCACCGCGCCGTGCACCGGCTCGGGCCGTAGCAGCCCCACCGGCTGACGAACCTCGAATAAAAGTCGCCCGTAATCTCGACTGGGTTGATGAAAGCGCGCTAACAGCTGAGCAACGCGAAGCTGCAAAACCAGGCTGCTGCGGTGACTATATCGAACCGCCACGAGACTACCCCGACGCGGATTTCGACCCCGAACAATCGTCAATGCGCGCCAGTGCCACCACTACAGAGGCGCAGGATAACATTGCGACCATGGCCGGTGATGTGCAGATTTCACAGGGCTATCGCCAGGTGCGCAGCGATGCGGCTGTCGTCAACCAGAATAATCGCACCGTCGAACTCAAAGGCGGACTACAGCTCCGCGAACCCGGCCTGCTCATGCTCGGAGACCGCGCTCTGGTCAATCTCGACACCCAGGAACTGGAAATCGAAAATGCAACCTACATCATGCATGAACCAGGCATTCGAGGCAGCGCCGATTTACTCAACAGAGACGTCAACGACCATATCTATATTAACAATGCCACCTATACGACCTGTGAACCAGGTAATAACACCTGGCGCCTGGTGGCGCCGGCCGTTGATATCGACTCTGATGAAGGTATCGCCACAGTTCGTCACGCGCGCATCGAAGTAAAGGGCATTCCCGTATTCTATACGCCGTGGCTCCGCTACCCCATCGATGGCCGACGTGCCACTGGACTATTATTCCCCGAACTAACTGTCAGCGATGAGAATGGCCTCGACTATGCTCAGCCGATTTATTTAAATCTCGCGCCAAATTACGATGCCACGATCACACCTCGTTACATACAGGAACGAGGTGAAATGCTCGAACTGGAAGTACGACATCTATCGAAACTCACCGAACTATCCCTTGGTGGAGCCTATCTGGCCAATGACGATGGCGGCGATGATAGTGATGAAGACTACCCGGGCAAGCAAACCTTTATAGGCGAGGATCGCTGGCTGGCTAGTGTCGATCACAGTGGCGGTATGGGCCGACCCTGGAGCACCAAAATTGACTACACCAAGGTCAGTGATGCAGATTATTTCCGTGATCTCGGTAACGTCACCCTACAGGCGAGCAGCGAAACCCATCTCAGACAAATGGGCGCCGCTGGTTATCGACTTGGCCATTGGTCCCTGGGTGTACAAGCGGTTGAATATCAAACCTTAATTAACAACACGCGACGCCAGTACCAACAGTTACCCAGAGTCGATGCTAACGGCAACTACCGCTTTTCTCCGTGGGGTCTGGATTTAGAGCTTAATCTGAAAAATCAGTATACCCAGTTTGATCACGAGGACAGTGTTGATGTCAACGGCAATCCAGTCGTCACCGGTAGCCGTGCCAGAGCTGACTACGCTCTGACCCTCGATCACCAATGGATATGGGGTTACATTCGGCCGACAGTCATGGTTAAACACCTTACCTACGACCTTGATGACCCGATCATCCCGGGTGGCGATGACAGTCCCTCGGCTACCGTGCCGGTCGGCATTGTCGATGCGGGGCTAGTTTTCGAGCGTAACACCAGCTTCTTTAAAAATGCCATACAGACTTTTGAGCCGCGTCTTTACTATCTTAATTCTGACTATGACGAACAGAGTAGCCATCCCGATTTTGACACCTCAGAACTGACTTTTAGCTATCAGCAGTTATTTCGCGACGACCGCTTCTCCGGCAGTGATCGCATTGGCGATACCGAACAAATTACCGTCGGCCTGACCAGCCGCCTAATTGATGCTAATACCGGTATTGAAAGACTTCGCGGCAGTATCGGCCAGATTTTTTACCTAAAAGATCGTTATGTTTCTCTGGACCCAGCACTGACCAAAGCGATTCTCAAAAATCTCGATGACCCCTCATCCTTGAGCAATATCAGTCAGCGTAATCTGGCCGCAGACCTGCTCAGCGATGATTCAAATATGGCCGGTGAATTTGCCGCTTATCTGAGCCAGCATTGGCGCTTTCAGTCAGATATTCTTTTTGATAACGACAGCGACAAAGTGGACAAGGGGAGCTTTAGCTTACGCTACAATAACGACCACAATGCGATTTTCAACACCTCTTACCGATACACCAGAAAACCCCCCCGTATGTTTAACGGTGAAACCTACGATGCTGACATCGAACAGGCCGATATTTCAGCCTTGTTGCCCGTCACCCGTAGCTGGAGTCTTATTGGCCGCTGGAATCAGGATTTGACCAATAGCAGGGAACTCGAAGTGTTTGGGGGTCTCGAATACAACAGCTGCTGCTGGCGAGCTAGCATCATCCTCCGCCACTGGCTTGATCGAGATGACAACCTGATTATCCCTGAAGAACAACTCGAATATGATGATGGCATTTTCTTCCAGATTCAGCTCAAAGGTCTAGCGGGCACTGGCACCAGTGTAGAGAGTATATTGAACGATGGCATTTATGGTTATGAACCCCAAGAACCTTAGTAATAACAACCCGGGTAAACGCAGGGGATATCGCTATTTGGTGATAGCCTCCGTGTTAGCTTTCGGGTCGCCAGGTATTTCTCCTGCGTTTGCAGAGCTCGAAGCACTCGACCGCGTCGTCGCTATTGTCAACGAAGATGTGGTGATGTCTAGTGAACTTGAGGAGCAGGTGAGCGCTCTGATTAAACAGATGCAACGCGCCCAACAACAAATACCAGCGCGGGCTGCCATAGAATCGCAGATGCTGGATAAATTAATTCAGGATCGCCTGCAACTCGATATTGGCAAACGAGCCGGGGTACAGATTAGTGATGCTGAAGTTAATCAAGCACTCACCGATACTGCAGAAAAACAGGGTCTGACACTCGATCAGTTCGTCAGCTACGCGCACCAGGATGGTCTTACCCTCAGCAAACTTCGCCAGCAATTTAAGAAAGACATGACAGTGGCACGTGTTCAGCAGGCTATGGTCAACCGCAGAATCGAAATTTCCGAGCAGGAAATCGACAATTTCCTTAGGTCTGAGGAAGGTAAGTTTATGTCCTCTCCCGACGTTAATGTCGGACACATTTTGATCCGCCTGCCCAGCTCTGCTACTGAACAAGTTAAAGCTGAAATCTTTGCAAAAGCAGAAGCGTTGCAACGCCGTCTGGCTGAAGGGGAAGACTTCAGGCAACTCGCTATGGTGAATTCCGCAGGTCCTAATGCCCTTAAAGGTGGCGACCTCGACTGGCGTAAGACCGCGCAATTGCCGGCATTGTTTGCGCAGGCTCTTGAGCAGCTTGAACCCGGCCAGGTGAGCGAAATCTTGCAGAGCGATGCTGGTATTCACATACTGAAACTCTATGACCGTCGCGGCGGTGGCGAACAACTGATCGAACAGACGGAGGTACGTCATATACTTCTTAAGGCCAACGAGATACGTAGTGAAGAAGACACCCGAAAACTAATCGCCAGCCTGCGAGAGCAAGCCCTGGCGAATGATAATTTTGCCGATCTGGCACGACAATACTCCGACGATACCGGTTCAGCCCTAAAGGGTGGTAATCTCGGCTGGTCTATGCCTGGACAATTTGTTCCAGAGTTTGAAAAAGCTATCAGTGAGCTCAAGCCTGGCACCATCAGCGAACCCATTCATACTCAGTTTGGTTGGCATATCATTGAGGTGACAGGCCAGCGCAAACAGGATTTCAGCGCGGAAATTCTACGCAACCAGGCTATCAATCAACTACGCCAACGAAAGTACGCTGAAGAATTACAGGTCTGGATGGAAGAAATTCGTGCTGAGGCGTTCATCGATATAAAATCATGACCCTGCGCCTCGCCGTCACCCCTGGGGAACCAGCCGGCATCGGTCCGGACCTGCTCATCAAACTGGTACAGCAAGGCAGCCCCCACGAATTGATAGCGATAAGCGATCCATTGCTATTAGGTCAGCGGGCCCGATTACTGGGCTTACCATTACACCTCCGTCGGCCTTCTGGCTCAGCGCTTAACCCCGGCGAACTAGCCATTGACCCTGTCAGCTTTCCAACACCTACGACACCGGGGAGCCTTGACGTCAATAACGCCACAACGGTGCTTACGACGCTAAAGAAAGCTACTCAGGGTTGCATGGAACGCGAGTTTTCCGCCCTGGTAACCGGGCCTGTCCATAAAGGCATCATTAACGATGCCGGGATCCGTTTTAGCGGCCACACTGAGTACCTGGCGGAACTAAGCAACACACCTCGCGTCGTCATGATGCTTACCACACCCGGGTTACGCGTCGCCCTCGTGACCACTCACCTCCCCCTGGCCGAAGTCGCCGATACGCTAACTCAAAGCTTGCTCGAAGAAGTGCTGATAATCGTTAACCGAGACCTGCAGGACAAGTTTGCGATTACTCATCCCGTCCTCCTGGTCTGCGGCCTTAACCCTCATGCCGGTGAAGGTGGACATCTTGGTAATGAAGAAATATCGGTTATCTCCCCCGTCATAAATAAACTCAATGGTCTGGGCTTGGATATTACTGGCCCCCTCCCCGCCGATACTGTATTCACACCAAAACATCTCGACAGAGCCGATGTGGTTGTTGCCATGTACCACGATCAAGGTCTACCGGTGCTGAAATATAAAGGCTTCGGTAACGCCGTGAATATTACTCTGGGACTCCCATTTGTGCGCACCTCAGTCGATCACGGCACTGCTCTGGATTTGGCTGGCACCGGGCAGGGTGATACTGGCAGCCTGCTCGCCGCCATCGATAGTGCTGCAGCTATGGCCTCGACAATGACTACCAGGACCGAGATAGACTAGTGAAAACCCCCACGCCTGCCCAGAGCGGGCACCGGGCACGCAAGCGTTTCGGTCAAAATTTTCTCGTCGATCATCACGTTATTAACAATATCATCGCGGCAATAGATGTTAAACCAGACGATCATGTCGTAGAGATAGGGCCTGGACTAGGTGCTTTAACCGATGCCATGATCAAATTAGCTGGCCACCTAAGCGTCATAGAGATAGACAAAGATCTGGCTGAGCGGCTCGACCATCGCTATGCTAACGAACAGCATTTCAGCCTGCGCCGTGGTGACGCTTTGAAAACTGACTTTGCGAAAATCACCTCGGCACAGGCCATACGTAGTGTCGGCAATTGACCCTACAATATTTCCACGCCATTGCTGTTTCACCTGCTGAAATATCGAACATCAATTAGCGACATGTATTTCATGCTACAAAAGGAGGTCGTTGATCGACTCGCTGCACAACCAAACAACAAAAATTACGGTCGGCTCAGTGTGATGATGCAATATCACTGTCAAATTCAAGCTTTGTTTACGGTGCCACCGGCAGCCTTCAACCCCGCCCCCAGGGTAACATCAGCAGTAGTCCACCTAGTCCCCCACGTCAACCCTCCCCACAAAGCCGTGGATATGAATTTATTCGAACGCCTGGTCAAAAGCTGTTTTCAACAACGGCGGAAAACCTTGCGTAATAGTCTAAAAGTATTCTCTGATGGTACGATTGATTTACCTGGTTCAGACGTCGATCTAAATGCTCGGCCTGAGACCCTCTCTGTGGCCGAGTTTGTCTCGCTCTCTAATAGACTTAGCAAAGCTATGTAAACCCTTTCAACTAAACTCCACTACTTGAGCCAAAACTACCATGAACTCATGCCCAATCCAGGTCAGCGTAAGGACCGAATATCTGCCTCAACAGTCTGAACCTCACAATCAGCAATACGCCTTCGCTTATCATATATCCATTACTAACCAGGGCGATGAAAATGCACAGTTAATCAGTCGCCACTGGATTATTACCGACGGTAAGGAATCGTGCCAGGAAGTGCAGGGCCAGGGCGTCGTCGGAGCGCAACCAGTAATCAGCCCCGGAGAGGTCTACCGATACAGTAGCGGCGTTATCCTCGAAACGGAAATTGGCACGATGAGCGGCAGCTATCAAATGCGAAGTACATCAGGGGAGGTCTTCGATGCCCCGATCCCGACGTTCCTGCTCGCCATCCCGAACGCTATCCATTAAAGATGTAGCCTGATGACAAGTTACGCAGTCGGTGACATTCAGGGTTGTCTTGAACCGCTGCTGCGACTGCTCGACAAAATATCATTTTCACCCGACAAAGACGAGCTTTGGGCTGCTGGAGATATTGTCAATCGCGGCCCTGCTTCCCTTGACACCTTGCGATTTTTAAAAAGCCTGGGGCCTGCCTTTAGAATGGTACTCGGCAATCATGACCTGCACCTGCTCGCTACAGCCAGAGGTCATCGCTCACCCACGCCCAAAGATACTCTCGACGATATCTATCGTGCGCCAGATGCCGACCAACTGCTGGATTGGCTTCAGGCCCAGCCACTTCTCATCCACGATCAGGGCTATATAATGACTCATGCTGGGCTACCGCCCCAATGGTCACTCGATATTGCAAAACAAAGAGCCAGCGAAGTTGAAAGTGTCTTACGCAGCGACAAAGCAGATGTGTTTTTTCAAGGTATGTATGGCAATGCGCCCGCTCAATGGCACGATGACCTGCGCGACACTGAACGTTGGAGGGCCATTACTAATTACTTTACCCGCATGCGGTTTTGCGACCCAGAGGGCAAGCTCGAGCTCTACTGTAAGCACGGCCCCGAAA
Organism: uncultured Gammaproteobacteria bacterium; assembly: GCA_942492235.1. Classification (GTDB taxonomy): domain Bacteria; phylum Pseudomonadota; class Gammaproteobacteria; order Pseudomonadales; family Porticoccaceae; genus HB2-32-21. The sequence continues at coordinate 9,072 of CALODO010000020.1, read as the reverse complement.
ACGCGCCAGTAGGTTACCGTCCCTGGTATTCCCATCCAGAACGCCTAACCCTTCGCGAAAACATTATTTTTGGTCATTGGGCAGCACTGGATGGACGAGATTGTGGTGATCACCTGTTTCCTCTGGATACAGGCTGTGTGTGGGGCAAACGCCTACGGGTCTTGAACCTGAAGGACAAGACATATCACCACTATCAGTGCCCAAAATAATCAAGCATAGGTTGCGCTATTAATTAGCAACTACACCACTTTTCGGATTCAATAAAAAGCCGGGTTCAAGCCCGGCTTTTTATATCTTCTGTCTACTACAGCGACAGTCTTATACCCCCGCTTAAGATTTATCCGTCAACTTCTTCGAACTCTTCTTCCGGTTCAGCCATGACCCGACCCACCAGTTCAATATAAGCCATCGGCGCTTTATCTCCAGTACGATAACCGCATTTTAATATGCGCGTATAACCGCCTGGACGCTCTTCATACCGAGGCCCAAGGTCACTAAACAACTTGCCAACAGCAGCTTTATCTCTCAAGCGATTAAATGCTAGGCGTCGATTAGCGACACTATCTACTTTTGACAGGGTTATCAAAGGCTCCGCATAGCGGCGTAATTCCTTTGCTTTAGGAAGGGTCGTTCTGATAACTTCGTGCTCGACCAGGGAGGTCGTCATATTACGAAACATCGCTTTTCGATGTGAACTATTCCTGTTTAGCTGGCGGCCACTTTGACGATGACGCATAATCTATATTCCTGTCTATCCGCGGTAGACCACTAGTAAGTGAGTCGCCCGATCAATTTTCAAATTAAACGCTTAAAAACGCCAAACGTCTAAGAATTTTCACTTTCCTGACGGAGGCTGGCGGGTGGCCAATTCTCCAGACGCATACCCAGAGATAATCCTCTGGACGCCAGAACGTCTTTTATTTCTGTCAGTGACTTTTTACCCAGGTTAGGCGTCTTCAGCAACTCAACTTCAGTACGCTGAATCAGATCACCAATGTAGTAAATGCTTTCTGCTTTCAGGCAGTTTGCGGAGCGAACGGTGAGCTCAAGATCATCTACTGGCCGCACCAGTACCGGATCTATTTGCTCTTCGCTCTCCTCTGGCTCCGCCTGGCTCTCACTTTCCAAATCAACAAACACAGCCAATTGTTGCTGTAGAATGGTCGCTGCTCTTCGGATTACTTCTTCGGGATCAATAGTGCCATTGGTCTCAATATCTAAAATCAGCTTATCAAGATCGGTACGCTGTTCTACACGAGCGTTTTCGACTGAATAAGAAACCCGTCGCACCGGGCTATATGATGCATCCAGGCACAGGCGTCCGATAGCGCGAGTTTCCTCTTCGTCGGTTTCTCTGGCATCGGCGGGTTGGTAACCGCGGCCTTTAGACACCCGAAGACGCATATTCAAATTGGTGTTACCGGAGATATGAGCAATGACATGATCAGGGTTTTTGATCTCAACATTAGCATCAGCTTTAATATCACCAGCCGTTACTGAACCCACTCCAGATTTCGTCAGAGTAAGTTCAGCCTCTTCTTTGTCGTGAAGCACGATGGCAACGTTTTTGAGATTAAGTAAAATCTCAATAACATCTTCCTGAACACCTTCTATGGCGCTATATTCGTGCAACACACCATCAATCTCGACCTCAACGATGGCGCTACCAACCATAGATGACAACAAAATACGGCGCAGTGCATTACCCAGTGTATGGCCAAAACCACGTTCCAGAGGCTCTAAGACTACCCTCGCATTGGTGCTGTCATATTCGGTGACTGCAATGGTACGCGGGGTAAGTAACTCAGTTGATGTGTGTTGCATAGACAAGTTTATCCTGAGATTGATCGGGTGTGTATGCTGTTACTTCGAGTACAGTTCGACAATAAGATTTTCATTAATTTCGCTGGGCAGATCGCTACGGTCTGGCAAGCGCTTGAAGATCCCTTCCATTTTGCTGGTATCGACTTCTACCCACTCAACCACGCCCCGCTGACCGGCGAGTTGCAACGCCGATTGGATACGCAATTGGGTTTTTGCTCGCTCGCGAATACTGATTACATCGTTTTCCATGACCTGGAAGGACGCGATATTTGCTCGCCGACCATTTACCAGCACGCTGTTGTGGGAAACAAGCTGTCTCGCTTCCGCACGAGTTGAGCCGAAACCCATCCGATAAACGACGTTATCGAGTCTACTTTCGAGAAGACTCAGTAGATTTTCCCCGGTGTTACCTCGCGTACTTGCAGCTTTTTTGTAGTAGCTGCGAAATTGTTTCTCAAGCACACCGTAGAAACGACGCACTTTTTGCTTTTCTCGCAATTGCACACCGTAATCAGATAGCCGGCTTCGCCTCGCACCGTGCTGACCCGGGATACTGTCTGCTCGGCACTTGGATTCAAGCGGCCGAATACCGCTTTTTAACAGCAGGTCCGTGCCCTCACGTCGACTTAGTTTACAGGTCGGTCCGAGATATCTTGCCATCAGTATTATTCCTCTTAAACGCGACGCTTTTTAGGTGGCCGACAACCATTGTGGGGGATCGGCGTCACGTCTGTAATATTAGTGATTTTCAGGCCGGCGTTATTTAATGCTCGGACAGCGGACTCGCGCCAGGGCCTGGACCCTTAACTTCAACATCTACATTTTGTAGCCCATATTCCTGCGCTGCAGTGGCGGCACGCTCAGATGCAACCTGGGCCGCAAAGGGCGTACTTTTACGAGATCCTCTGAAACCGGATCCTCCCGACGTCGCCCAGCTCAGCGCATTACCCTGGCGATCAGTGATGGTGATAATGGTATTGTTAAAAGACGCATGGATATGCGCAATACCGTCTACTACTGTACGGGTAATCTTTTTCGCGTTGCTTTTGCGGGAGTCTTTGCCATATCAGTCCAGTTCCAGAAAACACTTATTCAACATGCAGCTAGTTCAGTTCGAGCGCTTACTACTAGCGCTTAATCGGCTTACGCGGACCTTTGCGAGTACGCGCATTGGTTTTGGTACGTTGACCACGTAGGGGCAAGCTGCGACGATGGCGAATACCTCGGTAACAACCGAGATCCATCAATCGCTTGATATTCATACTAATTTCCCGACGTAAATCACCTTCGACCACGTGCAGGGAAACCGCATTACGTAATACGTCTAGCTGTGCTTCTGTCAAATCTGAGACTTTGGCTGACTCTTCAATGCCAGATTCAGAACACAGTTTTTGTGCGGTTGTGCGGCCTACCCCATAAACGTATGTGAGCGAAACCACGGTATGTTTATGATCAGGGATATTGACGCCGGCAATACGGGCCATCCGATTTACTCCAAGTATCCAATAATGTCTATGTTTTGGTGTTTGACCGTACCTTCCACGTCTTCACCTGACTGGTAGCCGTTCAAAAAGGCGCAACAGGATATCGCCTAACACCGCCTAAATCAATCTATTTAATAGCTTTCGCCGTCTAACCCTGGCGCTGCTTATGGCGAGGCTCAGCGCTACAGATAACGCGCAGGACGCCCTTGCGTTTCACCACCTTGCAGTTCCGACAGAGTTTTTTTACCGATGCCCTGACTTTCATATTTATAACCTCAATACGCTTAGCGACCGCCGCTACCATAGCCTTTCATGTTGGCCTTTTTAAGCACCGAATCATATTGATGAGACATCAAATGAGACTGAACCTGGGACATGAAATCCATAGTAACCACTACCGCAATCAACAAAGATGTCCCACCCAGATAAAAGGGCACATTAAAATACACGTTCAAAAACTGGGGTAACAGGCACACTCCAGCAATATAGATTCCCCCGACCATCGTCAGCCGTGTGACGACATTATCGATATAGTTTGCTGTTTGATCACCTGGACGGATGCCGGGTAAGTAAGCCCCACTCTTTTTCAGGTTATCAGCAACCTCTCTAGGGTTGAAGGTCAACGCGGTATAAAAAAAACAGAAAAAGATAATCAAGCTCGCAAACAACAGTATATGCAGCGGTTGGCCCGGCCCCAAAAATAATGACACATCCTGAAGCCAGTCCGGCGCCCCAGTACCCTGCCCAAACATCGCCGCCAGTGTTGATGGGAACAGCAAAATACTACTGGCAAAAATCGCCGGGATGACACCAGCCATATTTACTTTCAATGGCAGATGACTACTCTGCTGGTTATAAGCGCCACGACCCTGCTGGCGCTGGGCATAATTAACAGTTATCCGGCGTTGTCCGCGTTCGATAAATACCACGAAATAAATAACTGCTATTGCCAGAATAGCAATGATCAATAGTACGATAATATTTAGGTCACCCTGTCGGGCAGATTCAAAAGCCTGACCAAAAGCCCTGGGTAAGCCAGCCACAATACCAGCAAAAATAAGCATGGAAATACCGTTACCAACTCCGCGTTCAGTAATTTGCTCGCCTAACCACATCATGAACAACGGCACCGGTAACCAATGAGGTGATAGCAATCAGGAAGAAAGTAGATCCTGGGTAATATGCCAAACCCTGTCCGGCGAGTCCGTAAGCCATACCCGTACCTTGGACAAGTGCGAGACCGACTGTTGCGTAACGTGTAATCTGGGTAATTTTTCGACGACCGGCATCACCTTCCTTCTTTAATTTGCTCCAGTGACAGTGTCACTGCAGTCAACAACTGCATAATGATCGACGCTGATATATAGGGCATGATACCCAGTGCCAAAATACTCATACGTTCCAGTGCACCACCGGAAAACATGTTAAACAGACCCAGAATAGTTCCCTGGTTCTGCGTAAATAGCGCTGCAACACGGTCAGGATCAATACCTGGAACCGGTATATGTGTACCGATACGATAGATAACAATGGCCAACAGTAAAAAGCGAAGGCGAGCCCACAGCTCGCCCAATCCTTTCTCTGCCCGAAGGCTGTTTCGCTGGTTTTGCCATTTCTATCCAGTCCCGACACCAATTGGTTCCTAGACCCCTTATGCCTCGACGACCTGCCCACCGGCTGATTCAAGTGCCGCTCTCGCACCGGCAGTAATCGAGAGGCCCTGAATTTTAACCGGCTTGGCTAATTCACCAGACAAGAAAACTTTTACTCGCACGTGTCGTGCTGCTGATCAACCCAGCTGCTCGGAGGGCTTCCAAATCTATCACCTCAACATCGACACGATTTAGCTCTGCCAGGCGAATCTGTGCAGACCCGGGACATACGTGAGGTAAAACCGAATTTCGGCAGGCGCTTCTGCAAAGGCATTTGCCCGCCTTCAAAACCCGGCTTCACACTACCGCCAGAGCGAGACTTTTGACCCTTATGCCCCCGGCCACAGGTCTTGCCAAGACCACTGCCGATGCCGCGACCAACGCGTTTTGCGCTTGGTCGACTACCCGCAGCGGGACTCATGGTATTCAGACGCATCTCAGTTATCCTCTATTTTTAACATGTAGCTGATTTTGTTGATCATGCCGCGCACTGATGGGGTATCTTCAACCACCACACTATGGCCAATACGCCGTAAGCCCAATCCTGTCAAACAGGCCCTATGATCTGGCAAACGGCCAATCTCGCTGCGTATCTGGGTAATCGTTAACATTTCTCGCACTCGTCATGATTCAATTCATCCCGTATCGTCAAGAACCAGGTACTAACCGCGTATCTCTTCGACCGTTTTACCTCGTTTTGCGGCTATTTCCTCAGGTGCCCGCATCCCTTAAAGCCTGCAACGTCGCACGAACCACGTTCACCGGATTAGTAGAACCGTAGCATTTAGCCAGCACGTTTTGCACACCCGCCAGCTCTAGTACTGCGCGCATCGCGCCGCCGGCGATAACCCCGGTACCCTCAGAAGCGGGCTGCATATAGACTCTAGAAGCACCGTGACTAGACTTAATTGCGTACTGTAACGTATTGTCACTCAAGGTCAACCTGAATCATATTTCTACGGGCGGCCTCCATTGCTTTCTGAATGGCCAGAGGCACTTCACGGGCCTTACCACGCCCAAAGCCCACTCGGCCATTACCATCACCGACCACGGTCAGCGCAGTAAAGCCGAAGATGCGACCACCTTTCACTGTTTTGGCGACACGATTAACCTGAACCAGCTTCTCCATCAGCCCTTCGTTAGGATCGACATCTCGCGGGTTTTGCTTAGCCATTGTTCTACCCTTGTATTCCAGTCTGCCTAGAGTTCGAGTCCACCTGCGCGTGCCGCATCAGCGAGCGCTTTGACTCGACCGTGATACTTAAACCCACTGCGATCAAATGCCACCTTTGTGACACCGGCCTGCCTGGCCCGCTCAGCGAGGAGAGTACCGACGGTTTCAGCGGCTGAACGATTACCAGTGCTTACCTTGCCGCGGATACTACTATCCAGCGATGACGCACTCGCTAGTACGCTATCACCACCCGCGGTCGGCTTTATAACTTGGGCATAAATGTGCCGAGGGGTTCTGAATACACATAACCTGGACACTTCTAACTCACGGATTTTACCACGCGCCTTTCGCGCTCTTCGCAAGCGCGGGACTGCTTTTTGTCTTTCATAAACTAAACCTGCTACTTCTTCTTGGCTTCTTTACGACGCACGTGCTCGTCGGCATAACGACACCTTTCCTTATATGGCTCTGGAGGTGCTCGACCACGCGGGCTTCGATGCCGGGCGGGCCGGCGATTTGCAGCGGGCCTCGTCGATGATCCTCGCATTACTGTGCCGCGAGTAGAAAGAGCGGTAAGCCCCCGAAGTGATCCGCGTGGAAGTGGCTGATCACGATGGCGTCGATCTCGTCTCGGCGGACGCCCTCGGCGTTCAAGCCCGTATTGGTCGTGACACCGCAGTCGACCAGGACGCTCCCGTTCGGTTCGCGAATCAAGAAGGCCGACTGCCGTCGCCCGCCGGCGCCGAACGCGTCGCTCGTCCCGATGAAGTGGAGTTCGATCACTTGCGGCCCACTAATGAATGAATACGTCCGCCCGCAAACGCAGCACGGCTGGCTTGGATGTCGGCGGGAACGCGTTCGTCTTCGAAGATGACGCACTGATCGAGCTTCGCGCCTGGCTCGACCCGGCTACCGCGCCCCAGGATGTTGCTCCCATCGAAGCGGACACCGCCTTGCTCGGCGTACCCATCGAGGTCGAGATACAGCGCGGCGGCGCCTCCATGTTCGCGTGCAGGTACTCGTCGAGGGTGCCGACTGGTTCCCAGGTGCAAGTGGCACCCGAATAGATCTCGCCGCGGATACGATCGTTGCCCTCTGTGAGTTCGGGGAGCATCCAGTCGCGAACGTCCTCGAAGACATTCACTTCGGGAAATCGCTCGAGCGCCTCGCGCGAAAAGACGCGTACGCCGGTAAAGAGGCCTGCGGCAGTTTCGCCGCCCAGATCGAGGCTGCTTGCGATGCGGCGCACAGCGCCTCCTTTCCCGATCCCTATCGAACCGAATCGATCGGCCCTTGAATCTTCGAGGAGCACGAGCGTAGCGAGGTCCTGTCGCGCGGTATGCCGGGAAATCACATCAGAAAGATCGAAGTCGAGGAGCATGTCGCCCGCGAGCACGAACGCTGGTTTCTCCTTCCAGCAGAAACGAGCGCGCCTGGCGGATGCCTCCGCCCGTGCCGAGCGGCTCGCTTTCCTCGCTGTATTGCACGCGTATTTCGGCCGGCGCCCAGCGAGCGACCGCATCGCGAATGCTCTGCGGCAGGTGATGCAGATTGATCACCACGTCGCGTATAAGCCGTGATGTGCGAGGAACGTGAGGAGCGTTGCGGATCACCGAAACGCCTCGCACCGGAAGCGCCGGCTTGGCGCAGAGTTCGGTGAGGGGGCGAAGGCGGGTCCCGAGACCGGCTGCGAGAATCATCGCGCGCGTCATCGGTTCTCGAAGCTCCCCGATGAGTTCGGCGAAAGCCGCGTGCACGGGATCGAATGCGACGGCCCGCGCTGCTGCGTCGATGAGTGTGCGACGCGCGGTGCCGAGGAAGCCGAGATAGCGCGTATCGCCCGCGCTCGTATAGGCGTGGATGTAGTGCGCGGCATCCTTGGCGACACGGGTGAGCGTCAGCAGTGTGAAGCGCTGCGCGAAGATCTCGGCGTCGACGTGATCCGGTAGTTGGGGACGGATCGCGTCGAGGTGTTGGTCGACTTCTGCGCGCGGCAACTCGACGTGCGAATCACGCAGCAGACAAACGAGGTCGTACTCGGGCGGCGCGAGGAAGGCACCCTGCAGGTCGATCAAGACGAGCTGGTCTTCTGGAGTGACATGCACATTGGCCGCCTTGAAATCGCGATGGGAGAGACGTTCGGGTGCCGCTTCGCAGACAGCCGCGACATGCTGGTAGAGCCCGTGCACCGCGCGCTCATCCGCCTCGCGGACCTGGCGCGGAAGCCAATACGGCAGCGCCCAGCGAATGACGCGATCGGCCTTGCTTTCGAAGAGCGCCCGATCGAGGTGCCGGTCGAAAGCCGCAACATCGAGGGCCCGCTCCTCGATGCGCTGCAGGCGAACGATGATCTCACCGGCCCCGCGGTAGAGGCGCTGGCGGCGCTCCGCGCCGGTCGTCGGATCGGTGGCCACTTTTTCGAGACTCGTGTCGCCGATGTCCTCGAGCAGTTCGCTTCGCAGCGCGGGAATCGAGGCGTATCGCTTTGGGACGGGGACACCGTGATCGTCGAGGAAGCGACGAATCGGTTCGAGCTCCGGTTCGGGGGCGACCCCACTGGCGCGCTTGGCCGGATCTTCCTCCGCGTCGACCCGGGCGATCAGGGTCGAAGCGGGAGTCTCACCGCCAGAAACGTGGAGCCGATAGAAGCGACGTGTCCCCAGACCTGGCGCAATCGAAACGACGTCGTCGAGGCGCGCGCCCCAGTGCTCTTCGATCCAACGGGCGAAGGCTTCGCGCAAGGCGTCGTCCATCATCGCCTTCGCTATCCGAAGAACAGATGGCATGCGACCACGGCGCCGCAGAAGCCCGCGAGGTCGCCGGCGAGGCAGGCGGGCAGGGTGTGACGCCCCTGGCTGATACGCGCCGCGCCGAAGTACACGGCGAGCACGTAGAAGGTCGTTTCCGTCGAACCCTGCAACGTGCTCGTGAGGTAGCC
>CALODO010000019.1:0-28315 GCA_942492235.1 uncultured Gammaproteobacteria bacterium | reverse complement strand
TTTTCTTAAGCTCCAGGGACTTGTTGTATAAGCGACAAGATAAACTTCCACCCTGACCAATCGAACAACCCGAATACTGATTTTGGTCCCAGTAATTCTGAAAGGATTTAGCTCGAGTAACCCATGCAATCCTGGGAATTACTTCAAGATCGAACCCCGGTTCAAAATCCACACACAGATCGACGCGGCTTACGCCAATGCTGTCGCCGGGCGACCCGAAGGATTGGACAACAGCAGAGGCATCGGAGACAGCAGAGGACAAACTGCCCAGGGTCAACAATTCGCTTGACACCTGAACCATAGCCAGTGGCAAGCTGGTAGAACTGGCACGGGAAAGCTGCACATCAAACCAGTTATCCGCCAGCACGTAGGGGAACCGTCCTCTGCCACGACCCTTTAATTCAAAACAATGGTTCCCGACTTCGTAGACAGCCTGAACTTTGTCGGCAGGGTCATCGCTCTGAGCCAGATTTTTTAGTTGATCAAGGTGAAAATCTGTTTCTACGTCTAACGAACCCCTGTAGCTTAAATAAAGGCTATCCACTCCGTAGCGAAGAATACGAGGTACGTTTTGAGTATCGAGGTATTTTGCAGGTGCTGTGTTACTAGGTGACGCACCAGTTGAAGAGGGGTCACCACCTAAACGCGAGGACGGTTCAGCGGCATTGCTCGCCTGAGCCCGTCCCCTCGTTAAGGCGGTTTCGTTCTTTGGATGGGTTGAATCGCGCATGTTTATAGCTCCGTAATGAATGAAATACGGGCGCTATAGTCATGAACATTAGTTCTTGCGTGGTAGGAACTGAAAACGCTGTTTCACTTCCTAGTAGTTAAATTACGTTTCTGAATCATTTTACGAATTGAATCTAAAGCCTCCTCATTGCCGTTAGGATGGAGCTCCAGGTCATTCACTAATACTTTATGAAGCTTTGTGCTGGTCAGTCCCTTATCTCCTGCCCCCTCTAACAAAATTTTCATCATGTATCGCAGATCATCGTATTCTTGATTTGGACGCCTGGGTCTAGATCGCTTAACAGCTTTTGAAAGTTTATCCATGAACTTCTCATCACTCGCGACTTCGGCGCGAGCAATACGCTTCGCAACAACAGAATTAGCCAACACACTACGGTCAACGGTAACGGCATTGAACAAAGCTTCATCATCGCCAGCCTCGGCTTGCTCCAATAATACGTCCATCGTAACGTGATACTGCTTAGCTGCACTGAGGGAACCTCTCACCGCCTGAAAGAGCATCAAAAATTCCGGGAATATTGCTTCGAGATTTTCGGGGGAAGCCAGACTCTCTGCCCCAGATTCGAGAAAATTAAGCCAATACTCGTGAGGATCGCTAGCTTTGCCGGTACCTTCGATTAAATCGCCCAACCCTAGAACAGTGAAATAAGTACTCAGCAACGTGTCAAATGAGAGTTCATACAGATCGGCCCACGGTTCGATGTGTTTTGACAGTTTTTCGGTACCTTCTGCGAGAACATCTAGTTTATCGCTATCCAAATTAGCTTGATGCAGAGCAGCGTAGGCTCTTTTAATTTGGGAAAGCGAGTAACCGCCAAATTCCTTTTCAGTCATAACACACCGAAAAACTAAAACCGAGAAAAGCCCCTTTTATCCAACTGTGACGATCAAAATATCGCCGCATTGTTAGGGTATGTGTTGGAAAATGTTATCTGCAAGGCTTTACGTTACCACGACATTCAAGTCACTGATAACCATTGATCTATATCATAGTGATGGAAATTCAAATAGATTAACGCAGCCAACACGCGCTTGTCGCGTGCTTGGCCTTGTTAAGCATTGCCAGCAGGATGGCGCGCTGTGTGCATCCATTTATGCCCTTTAAATACTAGACGCCCCGCAAGCCCTGCAGAGTAATATGCACTCCAGTTAAGCCCCATTAACTCTGCAGAGAAATTTTTCCCGGCACTGACGGAGTGCTTTCGCATTTTCACTTTTTCTTCGAATGACAAAGCGCGATTCAATACCGCCAACTCAACAAATGAAATCCAGCTTGGCGCCTTGGCTTCCCAATCAGAACCAATGACATATTCATGAGAAACATCGAATGGAAACTCATTGATTCGTATGTCAGCGTAGTATCGTCCATCTATCTGGATACTAATAAAACCAAACCGGTCAGACACCCCAACTTCAAACAAAAACCAGTGTGGCATATCATAGAAGTGGTCTTCTAGCGGTCTACTTGAATGCGCTTTATGTTCCACACCATCAGAGTCAAACACTCTCAGGCAAACTACTCCTTGCTCATCAATATAAATCGATACACGATCTCTATCTTCTTGCACCCCTATATCAAGAATATGATTGACTGAAGGAGCCCCAGAAGGCTTGTGAACATAGATGACACTGTGCACACATATTCCATTAGCCGAATCATATTCCCCGAAATTGAATGTCCTATACGATAAAAGAGCAGACCGTAAATCGTCATAGGTGTAGACAGTTATTGGTGGCGTCCTTCGGGAACAAAGTCGCAAAAGTCGACCAACGTCTAGTAGCTCCCCACTTCCCGCAATCAAAATCGAAGATGGTCTCTTTTGAATCAAAGCTATTCCGTATTGTTCTTCAAACTTTCTTCTTGCTGAAGCATCATCTAGAGCCTCGGAATACTCGTGACATTGAGACAAATAACCTTCAAACGATGCATAAAATGCCTCACGCCTATCTTTGTTACGCAATATTTCTGTCGCAGAAGTCTTAAGCTCAATAAACTCCCATGAGCTGTTAGGTCGCCTGGCCATGAAATCAGGAATATATATATCACCGCTTGGCGCTTCGATTCTCGGGTGCGGTATATGATCCTGAAAGCCCAGCACATAGAATGCGACAGGGTTACTCTCAAACCACTCCTGAAAGGCGGATTCAGTTATATTAGTACATTGCAGAAGAACATCTAGAGACTCAATAGCCCTTTCCACGTGGTGCCTATCCATAGCGTAATAATTTCTCCTCTCTGCTTAACGTCTAAGCTCACCCGCACTTGACGCAGTTCGCCTGGAGCGACAGCACAAGGCGGGCTGAGTCAAGTGACGAGTGCAGCGCATTATTAGGCTTCATTTGCGGCTTCCTCAAAGTCTGCCTCGAACTCACTGGATGCCAAGTAATTTCCAAGTTCAGCTAAAGATTCCCTGAACAGCATAACCACTGAGCGCAGAGCCTCGTATTCCCTTCGGATTTCCTCTTGTTGCGAATCGAGTTTCCTACTGAGTTGATTACAGCTCTCAGCAGAACTCATATCAAGATTAGCAAGCCAGTTATGGATCAAATCGTTCCGAGCCGCAACAACCGCGCCCAATGCAGCCCTGCGCTCTTTCAGGTCATCCTTATCTAGAACTACCGAAAACGAGAATGATACTGAAATTCCTGTTTCGACTTCGACGTTAGCAGGTACAGCACCCGTTTTCTCATAGACTGACTGAACGAACGATTCGGCTAGGACGCCCATAGGCCGCTTGCGCATCGCCTGAATATTCTGCTTCTGTATTTGCTCCAGTTTATCTAGATGTCCCGATACATTTGTATGCGTCGCCAGGAACCTCAGCATCGCCTCCATTCTCTGGAAGTTGACAACGTTTCGGCCGATCTTCTCCAGTGCCCGCGACCGCGCATGTTCTAGTTCGCTGGAGATGACCATGAAGCCTAACAGTGAATTATAGAGCCACTGGCTCTATATCACTTTGGCACCTATTCCCAGGGCACGTAGCAAAGCGCTTGAATTTATTGCTTTTAAAACAACAGGTTGGTATTTTTTTTGATGTCTGATCAGCTGACATATAGAGCCATCCTTTGCTGTGTTTATGTTTTTCTTTTGGCCTATTATCATATTCGAGTATCTTTAAATATCAAAGGCTTAACTTTTATTTTTCTGTGTTATAACGCCAGTGGCCCCTCATCCAGGGTAACAGAGCAACAAACACGAGGAAATTGTCTCTTTAAAGAGAAGATATTCAGTGCCAATTAACTTCGTGAGCTAGATGTCAAAAAAATTACAGAGGGGAACCGACGTCAAATCGAAATCGTATTTCCACTTACTTAATGGCCTTACATACCTAACAACCGCCTGCACAGAGGGTGTGTGACAAAATTGTGCCAAACTCAGGTCATGCCAGGCTATATTTCAACTACTTTATAGAGCAAAAACAAAGAGGTAAGCGCCGTAACTAGTTGATATTAAATATTATTTAAATTTAACTACCTAATTGAAAATCCTCGTGTCGGTGGTTCGATTCCGCCCCCGGGCACCAATAAAATCCATTCCTTACAATCAACTTTAAATGCTGCCTCGATTCTGACTGTGCCAGAATTGTGCCATTAAGGCGATCCACCGCTCCGCGTAACGTAATACTGCTTAGCTGCACTGAGGCAACCTCACACCACCTGGAGTAGCATCAAAAATTCAGGGAATATTTCTTTAAAATTTGCTTAGGGAGGCTTCGAGGACATTCGCCAATCCTGAAACCGAAAAAAACACTTAACAACGTGTCAAATGAGAGTTCATACAGATCGGCCCACGGTTCGATGTGGTTTGACGGTTTTTCGATCCCTTCTGCGAGAGCATCTAGCTCATCGCTATCCAAATTAGCTTGATGCAGAGTGGCATAGGCACTTTTGATTTGGGAAAGCGAGTAAGCACCGAATTCCTTTTCAGTCATAACGCACCTAATAACTAAAACCGAATAAAAGCCCTTTTATCCAACTATGGCGATCAAAATGTTGCCGTATTGTTAGGGTATGTGTTGAATAATACTATACACATGATTTTGCCTTTGACCTTTCCCCCAGTTTTGGGCCACTTCCCTGGTAAAAAATCCCCAATTTAGGCCACCTTCCGAGCGTACTCAGCAGGTGGTACATAACACAATGAGCTGTGAGGACGCACTTCGTTGTAGTGCTCTCGCCAGTCATTGATCTTCGATCTTGCGTCTTCCAGGTTCGTGAACCAGAACCGGTTGAGGCAGTTATCCCGAACTTTCCATTAAAGCTTTCCACAAAAGCATTTTGAGTGGGCTTGCCCGGCTGTATAAACTGCAACTTGATACAACGGCCTTGTGTCCAAAAGAACATGGCTTTGCTGGTTAGTTCAGGGACCATTGTCACAAACAATGGTTGCTGGCTGACCGCGCTGGCTGCATACCTCTTCCAGGTGCCGGGTCATACGAACTCCCGAGATCGATACGTCTACCAGTTGACCGACACACCCTCGGGTGAAGTCGTCGACAATATTAAGCACTCTGAAGCGCCGGCCTGTTGCCAACTGATCACTAACAAAATCCAAAGACCAGCGCTCATTGGCTTTGGTGGGCACCGACATCGGTACTCTGGAATCGGAATAAGCTTCTTCCGTTTCTTAGTTCTGACTTGCAAACCTTCCTCTCTATAGATGCGGTAGGTGCGCTTTTTGTTTATCACCAGGCCCTCGGCCTTGAGCAAGCCATGGAGCATTAGGTAACCGTACCGTGAGTACTCCGTGCTCAACTCCCTCAATCGGGCCCGTAGCAGCCCGTCCTGATGGCCTTTGGGTTGATATTGATAACCCGACCGGCTGACACCAATCAATCTACAGGCTCCTCGCTCGCTAGCCAGTTCGCTCTCCACTAAATGCCTTACCGCTGCATGTCGTGCGGCTGGCGTCACCACTTTTTTGATACGACCTCCTTGAGTGCAGCATTATCCAGTGCGGCCTCCGCCAGCAGCTTCTTGAGCTTGCCATTCTCTAACTCCAACTCCCGAAGCCGCTTTGCATCAGAAACGTCCATGCCACCATACTTGGATTTCCAGCGGTAAAAGGTGCCCTGGGCGATGCCCATATCGCGGCATATACTCTCCACGCTCACGCCTGACTCGTGCTGGTTGAGCGTAGCGATGATCTGTTCTTCCGTATAACGCTTGCCCTTCATATTCAAACCTCCTATCAAACAATTCTAGGAGATTTTTCACCGTTGTCATGGCCTGATTTCTGGGGGATAGGTCACAGCCATACTATAATGTCTTGCACAGTTTCTCCTTTGAAGACAGTTAACGCCGCGCTCTGCGGCAAATTTGGATCAGAGCGGAAAATTTGTCCGCAAGCAGCGCTTTCTTATAGCTTTTTTCTCAGATATTTAGCTCAACAACCGTGTTTACTATGTCATCGTACTCTTCACAGATTACACGAATTTCAATAGCAATCTTGCCCTCTATCAGAGGGACTACCATATACTCTTCATCGAACGTCATGCGTCTTGTATGGAGCAGGTTATCGATCTTTATTGTAATCTTTCTTCCTTCCAAACTTGTCCACCATCGTTGATTAATAGGGCGGAAATTCGGCAAATCAAAATCGGGCCGAACTATACTTGAAAGCCCCATCAATTCATTTCCTAGGCCAAACCGAGAATGTAAACCTGATAACGCAGTAGCTTCCTCCTTCAATTTCTCTGCGTATTTAGTTTGAGCGCGTTTTATTGGATTAATTGGGATAGGGCTTTTCGGTTCACTATGTTTATCACCTATTTCGTAGATAAGAACCCCTTCTGGAAAATCGATATCTACATAGATATTGTTTGCTTTAGCAGAGCCGTTATTAGCAACCTCTATGACTAGCGCAGATGAATAATTTTTAATCTTATAGAACCTTTCGCACTCCTTGTTGTAATTATCTAAATCCTGCTGACTAGGGATCGAGTTGTTGTATTTTTCAACGTCTTGCTCTGAAACAAACTCTAGCAGATGCTCCTCAACGCCCTCCAATCCCAATGATTCTGGCATTTCAGCCTTTCTATAGGAATTGAAGTGCTCATCAATAGCTGGAGGTACTATATCAATGCCAATAACTGGAAGCTTTGATGATATCTTTGACTCAAGATCTATCACTCTTTCTCTTAGCTCTCTATTCTCCTTGCTAAGGACCGTCAGTTCCTTAGAAAGAGCTTCCTCAGCAAGAGCCTTATCTCCTCTAATCCACCCTATGCCAGGCTTTTGCATGATCTGTTTCATCAATGAAATAGAAACACTTTTTATAAGCTGATCTTTTGTTTCCCAAAACTGGGCCATTTTAGAGTTTGTTAAAACTAATTCTCGAAATTTATTTATTTCTGAGAGATCATCATCGCGCTTGTCTTTTGACAAGGACACGGTGTCTTTCATCACAAATGCAAGGATCGGTATATTTTTCTCTAGCGCATACTCATATTCCTTTTGAGTAAAACTAATTCCTTCAGATGTTTTTGACCCATACCTCAAACCTAAAACAAGAACGTAGTAATCGCTCACCTCTATGGTTCTTCTAATTATTTCCCACTGATCCTCATCTTCAGCACTGAACATCTCCATGCCGATGGGTATATGGTACATCTCCAAGATAGCCTTGATGATACTTTCCCGTTCATCTGCTAAATCTGAGTAAGTTGAACTTAAGAAAACTTGATATTTTGTTGATTTCAAGACTACTCCTGGATATTTCAGCGATAGCTATAACAGTGAATTATAGAGCCACTGGCTCTATATCACTTTGGCATCTGTTCCCAGGGCATGTAGCAAAGCTCTTAATTTTATTACTTTTAAAAACAACAGCTTGGTAGTTTTTAGACGTCTGATGAGCTGACATATAGAGCCATCCTTTGCTGTGTTTATGTTTTTCCTTTGGCCGCTTATCATATTCGAGTATCTTTAAAAATCAAGGGCTTAGGAATTATTTTCCTGTGATATGGAGCCAGTAGCTCCTGATCCAGGGAAATAGAGCAACACACATAAGGTAATCGGCTTGCCTGAACAGGGCTGATTCGACTCTCGCATTTTGTCCTAAACAAACTGGTACACCTGGTTCCCAGACGACTTAATGAATTTTGGGGATGGCTTTGCCTATGTCAGAACAGAGAGTCTCCTGCCACTTACCCGCGCCACAAATCCATGAACCAAGTAAACTTAGCCGGTGGCACAATACACTTCAAAATACAGAGCTGAGCGCAGTTATCAGGTTCAGGTCAGGCGTAATCTAAACCGGAATTTTGCGGCCCATCTTGGGCATGGGCTCCTTGGCCAGACAGGGTTTCGGCTGTTGAATGCCCCTACTTTCCTACCTGCTTATATCCTGCTGCTATCGAACGGTTCTGATCTTGCCGTCGGGCTAGCGCTGGCCATGCAGTCGCTGGGCATGGCGATCACGCCACTTTTGGGCGCCAATCTAATTGAGCATAAAACACGCGTTTTACCGACTGGCTTTCTGATGGGCGGGGGAATGCGTGCGATGGTGTTGTGCATTGCGCTATCTGGCATTTTGTTATCGCCTTCTTCGGCTTTGTTGGCAATTTTTATACTGCTCGGCCTACTGGGTCTGTTTCAGGGCATGCAAGGGGTGATCTTCAATGTGCTGATGAGTAAAGTCATACCCGTATCCCGGCGAGGAAGGCTGACCGGCCTGAGAAATTTTCTTGCCGGTATTAGCTCAGCGGTGGTGGCTTTTCTGGGTGGGCATTACCTGATTGGTGACAACCCGGACCCTTTAGGCTATTCGATGACTTTCCTGCTGGCGTTTGCGCTTACCAGTATTGGTCTGGCTTTATTGCTGTTCGTACGAGAGCCTGAACCACCCACTGTTGCCCCAAATTTAAGTCTTAAATCTCGCCTGGCCCAAATACCTGCCCTGCTCCGTGATGACTCTGCGTTCACTCACTATTTTCTCGCTCGATCCATGGCAACAATGGGTCGTATGGCAATGCCGTTCTACATTCTTTATGCCGGGCAATCCCTGGGCCTAAATGGGGCCGTCCTGGCGACCTTGACTGTCGCCTTCACGCTATCTGGGACGATATCGAATCTTTTCTGGGGCTGGCTCGGTGACCGTCGTGGATTCCGGCTGGCCTTTCTGGTTTCCATCGGCCTGTGGGTGGCCTCGACCATGTTGCTTATATTTAGCGAGGGTCTGCTGCTCAGCACACTGGTGTTTGCGGGTATAGGTGCAGCTGTTCAAGGCTTTCAGCTTAGCGCTATCAATTTAACGCTGGAGTTTGGCCATAGGGATGATGTACCGCTGCGAATCGCTATTGCCAACTCGAGCTCCGAACTCGCTGGTACTTTAGGGCCTTTACTGGGCGGGGTCGTGGCAGCAATGCTAGGTTATGAAGCGGTGTTTATCTGTTCTGTGGTATTTCTAATTATTGGCGGTGCGATGGTCAACCGCTACGTAGCCGAACCCCGATGGGCAAAAATAGAACCCCGTTGAAACCGCCCTTGTGTTAGTTCCGCTTGTAAGTTACGGTTTGTTAGTTACGGTTTGTTAGTTACGGTACTGACTTTGTAAAAATCAATTTGACGAACCCTTCTATCCGAAATCAAATATCTATATCGGATACCAGACACCAACACAGCAACAACTTTTATTGTTGAAACAGAAACATGGCCTTTTCGAGGGCGTGATGGTGATAAATAGACCTGATCGTCATCCAGAAAAATTTAAGACTTAGAATCGTATACCAGCCCAAATATTAGCGTGGCCCTTTAGGCCCCGGGCTCAATGCTGTTATCGAGACTAATATACGCAGCTCGCTGAACTGGGTCACCATAAAAAGTCGTACGCTGCCTGGCGTTGCGGCCCAGACTCTCGATCACCGCTGCCATTCTATCCGGTGTCATTTCCTGACCATGACTGGCACCAGCGGCGCGGGAAATACTTTCATTCATCAAGGTGCCGCCCATATCGTTAGCGCCGGCCTGTAGACAGACTCTTACCCCTGCCTCACCCAGTTTCACCCAGGAGGCCTGTATATTAGTGATATGGGGATACAGGGCCAGTCGGGACACCGCATGCATCAATACTGATTCGCGGAAGGTTGGGCCGCGCCGGGATTTACCGCGCCGATAAATAGGCGCTTCCATAGGGACAAACGGCAGGGGTACAAATTCGGTAATACCCCCGCTGCGAGCCTGTAAATCCCGCAGGCGCAGCAGGTGCCGTGCCCAATGCTCAGGACGATCAACATGGCCAAACATGATGGTAGACGTGGTACGAATACCAACTTTATGCGCGGTCTCAATGACCTCCAGCCATTCATCGGTTTTGAGTTTGTCGGGGCAAATAATATCCCGTACTTCATCGTCGAGAATTTCCGCGGCAGTACCCGGCAGGCTATTAAGGCCCGCTTCTTTCATGCGCGTGAGATATTGCTCGAGGCTTAAACTCAGTGTCGCCGCACCCTGACTAATTTCCAGAGGTGAGAAAGCATGGATATGCATATCGGGTAAGGCTTCATGAATGGCATTACAGATCTCGTGGTAGGTATCCCCGGTGTAATCAGGATGAATGCCACCCTGGAGACACACCTCGGTGGCACCTTTGCGCCAGGCTTCCTCCGAGCGCTCCACCACTTCTTTGGTATCTAGCACATAGGGTTTGCCCCGTAAATTCTCGGTGGTTTTACCCTTGGAAAAAGCACAGAACTTGCAGGTATAGGTACAGATATTGGTGTAGTTAATGTTGCGATTAATGGCATAGGTCACGGTGTCGCTATTGAGTTCACTGCGCAAGCGATCAGCGGCGTCACAAATCGCCTGAAAATCATTACCCCTGGCTCTAAAGAGCCGGGTAATGGCGGACTCGTCAAGACGCTCACCAGCCCGGGCGCGCTCAATGATAGCCCGCACGTCTGCTGACACTTTGGGTGGTTCGGCCTGCCACCCTTCATAACGGGTGTTATTCGGCGGCTCGATATCTGAGCCGGGATTCCATTGATCACGGCGCGCCAGGCCATCGCTGTCCATACCTTGCAGCAGGGTTTTATGCAGGCCTGGGTCAATCCATTTATCTAATTTGAAGGCATGAACAGGATAAATAGGCAGGCGCTCGACCAATATTTTGCCGGCATCCGCTGACTGCTGGGCGAGTTTCTCGAGGCCTGGCCAGGGCTTTTCGGGGTTAACAAAATCTGGGGTGACTGGTGAAACGCCGCCCCAGTCGCTGATCCCCGCAGCAATGAGCTTTTCGAGGATACCCTCATTTAAATTCGGCGGTGTTTGAACGGGCATATCCGGGCCGAATATCAGGCGTGCCACAGCAATCGTCCAGAGTAATTCTTCAAAGGGCGCGTCGGGCTTGTCCGCCATTAAGGTACCGGGCTTGGCACAGAAATTCTGAATAATGATTTCCTGAATATGACCATATTCATCCTGAATATCACGGAGAGCCAGCAAAGATTCAATACGTTCACGGCGGGTTTCACCGATGCCAATCAGAATACCGCTGGTATAAGGGATATTCAGCTTCCCGGCCAGGCGCAGGGTCTCCAGGCGCACGGCAGGCTTTTTATCCGGCGAGCCGTAATGGGCCTCACCCTTCTCACAAAGGCGTTCGGACACGGATTCCAGCATCATGCCCTGAGAGACCGATACTTCTCGACAGGCCTGAAGTTCGGCTTCGTTCATCACGCCCGGGTTCAGGTGGGGCAATAAGCCGGTTTCTTCGAACACGAGGCGAGCCATGGCGATCAGGTAGTCGGCGGTAGTCTCATAGCCCAACTCTGCTAATGCTTCTCGGGCAGCGCGATACCGGAGCTCAGGCTTATCACCCAGAGTAAATAGTGCTTCGTTACAACCAGCGGCGGCACCTTGCCGGGCGATATCCAGTACCTGCTCAGGGGACATAAATGGCTGGTCCAGTGTGCGGGGCGGCTGGGCGAAAGTGCAGTAATGGCAAACATTACGACACAACTGGGTCAGTGGAATAAATATTTTCCGCGAGTAAGTGATCAAGCCGTCATCAGCCTGATCACGCATGGCTGCTGCGCGACTCATCAAGTCCGCCAATGCGGAATCGCCACTATCTAATTTTAGCGTTGTGACCTCGTCATCAGCCAGCGCGAGCGCGGATTCAGCACTTAATCGTTGTACGGTGAGCGGTGTAATTACGCTATTCAAGCGGTTATTCTCCCATCCGATACTGCATTTTTTGTGTTTGCAGGCCCTTGATCCGAACCTTTTTTATTCAAACTTTGTTGACCCGAACCTGATTGATCCAGACATTCAATACGCTTCATGATATCGCTATCGAGCAAAAATCTCTGGGTTTTACTCTTTATCGGTGCAGTCATTAATTCTCGTAAATCATCGACTGTATCAACATCTAGCCCCAGTTCTACCGTGCCAGTCTCTATGCCCGGTGATTCTAGCACCTGAGGCTCAATACCTGCGGCAAGAGCAAATTTACTGTGGCGCTGGCAACTACGATGACCGTACCCAGGCATAATCAATTCTGGCGGCGACACCATCATGGCATTTGTCCCGCCATCGGCCCTGGCCGGTACGATGGTGACACCAGGGTGGCTGTGATGAGCCAGCATATGTTTAAGGTTCTGAACTGTCATTAAAGGCACATCAGCCGGCAGTAATAGCACACTCTCTTCACCTTCTTCTGCAAGTTGCCTCATCGCCATGGCAAACACCTGATTGAGACGCTCAACACCAACTGTTTCTGTATCACTCCTATTCGCTTCAAGCGCCTGATTTTGAGGTGCTAAGATATTTAAACCTTCAAAAACTGGCTCAGCCATAATATGAGCATTGTAAAAGCGGGCCTGAGCGCGCACGTCCTGGTCATCAGTGATAACCACCAGCCCACTGATCCCCTCAGTCTGGCAAACGACAGACAGTACGTCGTCGATCATATGCGTCATTAGTGCCCGACGTTCTGATCCCGACAAAAGCGGAGCCAGTCTTTGCTTGGCTTGAGTAAGGCCTTTTATAGGGACAATCGCTTTCATTAATAATCTGGCTGTTAAGGATTGGGCTATTGGCGCATGGGCTGTAAATATGGAGTTTCCGCTTTACTTTATCTTTGATGCGCTTTGGTTTACCTGGCTTTGATTTTACCTTTGTTGTTTATCATAGCACCCTGATCAGTCTTACTGACACCTCACAGAAAAATCAAGGATAGTCCTGGCCAGGGCAACTTTGTGTTCCAGGGTCAGCATCAGTGTATCAGTGACTTCCAGGTGGGCAACCATGGTCTTTAGCTGTTCGAGTTCACTTATATCACGCTGGTCCAGCACAAAACCATCGACAATATCCTGATAGCGCTTTAGCACTTCAACCGAGGTGGGCGCGAGGTTCAGTTCAGCCATCATCTTCGTCGTTGGCCCTTTAACCGCCTTACTACCGACGATAGGTGACACAGCAATCACGGGTGCAGAGCAATCGCTTAGCGCCTGGCGGATACCGGGCAAACTCAGAATCGGGTCGATACTTACAAAGGGGTTTGACGGGCAAATAATGACGACATCGAGGGATTGATCAGCGAGCAGCCCCATCAAATCGGGGTGCGGCGTGGCTCTATCAATACCATCAAAGTAAAACCCGCTGACCGGTGGCTCGCAGCGCTCTCGAACGAAGTAATGCTGAAAAGCCAGGGTTCCTGATGTGGTTTCGACCATCGTGGCGACCGAATCATCACTCATGGGCAGAATACGCGGTGCTATACCCAAAGCTCTGGCAATATCTGCGGTTACCTGACTTAAAGACTCCCCTGCCGCCAGACGACGAGTTCGCTCTACGTGAAGGGCCAGGTCTTTATCACCCAGATAAAACCAGCCTTCGCCACCCAAAGTCGCTAAAGAAGCCATAAAATTACCGGTTTCTTCCGCCCTGCCCCAGCCGGTATCGGGGTTAACAATGCCAGCCAGAGTATAGGTCACTGTATCGATATCGGGACAAATGCGCAGACCAAGATGATCAAAATCGTCACCGGTATTTACCGCGATGGTCAACTCGTCACCATCGAGAATATGGCTCAAGCCCAGCACTAATTTGGCACCACCTACCCCGCCACACAAAGCCAGGATTTTCTTTGGGTCCGCCACTATTGACGCTCCCCCCTACACTGCACTCCGGCTTCCGTTTCTAAGCCTGTTACCTTTATGCATGTCATCGAAACAGATCCCGCTCTTTAGGCCGTAACAAAGCTGCTCCATTATTAAACGAAGCCTGGCCCATACTGGCGATATCCAGGCCTCTTACCAAAACGACTGGCCTGCCTTCGTCACCCTCACCCTGAAGGATCGACGCCGCACTGGCCAGTTCGTCCGCCAATGCCACTTCGGTGACTTCAAGTGTTCTACCAAATAAGTCCTTTTCTCCCCGTCGGTCTCGCAACGCAGGTAAGCCCGCAGCGCCCAGAGCCATACCCACGGTGCCATGGCGCCAGGCCCGGCCGACGCTGTCGTTAACTACCACAGCAATATTTACTCCAAACAATCGAGCGATTTTGCCTCGTAATTGTTGTGCAAAGCCATCGGGTGATTCGGGTAACAACAAAACCCGCTCTGTCAAACCGGGGGCCTCATGCTCAATATTTGACGCATCGATACCGGCATTGGCCATCACGTAACCAAGCTTATGTTCGACGATCAATACACCGGGGCAATGTCGCACAACACTCCTGGATTCGCGGAGTATCAACTCTACCAGACGCGGGTCTTTATCAACCTCGATGCCCAACTTTTGAGCTCGCTCGGACGGCTCCACATCGGCCAGGAGCACGTAACGATCTTCGGCTTTTGACACCACCTTCTGAGCTACCACGAGCACATCACCCGGCCCAAGCAACAGTTGTTCCTCGCCCAGGCTCTGGATAATTAAATTAATCAAATTGTCCCCGGGCTTAACCAGGGGGAAATTTTTTAACGCCAATAATTGCAGTTGATCAACGGCCATCGGGCAGTCAGCCTCATGAGGAAAGTACAGATTATGTGGAATTGTTCGACGCTTGCGCTCGAAAATCGCCCTAAAACTATGCCTGTTAAACCTTCGGCGTGCCTGTAATTTTAAAACCGGAACCGGGTATTTTATAACGCCGATTCAGCGTAATCAGCACTGAAGTCATAGCCTCTGCCACCACCGCGTTGGCGATGGGCCCGGCATGCCAGCCCTTCATACCGGCGGCATCGGTGAGCTCGACGACCAGCGCACAGGCATCTTTATCGTTGCCACACACCAGCACATCACAATCAGGATCATGGCTTAGATCGTTGAGATGATCAGCTGCCACATTTTGGTAGGCCGAGACTACCCGCACGTCTTCACCGAGGTAAGCCTGGGCCATGGCACTGGCACTACCTCCTTCAGGCAATTGCACGGTGCCAACTTTGGGTGGCACAAGGGGTACGGTGACATCAATAAATATTTTCCCCTGAACCGTATCCTTGACGGATTCGAGGGTGCTTTGGTGATTAGCAAAAGGCACGGTCATTACCACCACCTCTCCAGCGACGGCGGCATCGTCATTACTCATGCCCCTCACCGTATGGGCAGGCTTTCGTTTGTTGAGCTCTGCTGCCGCTGTCTCAGCTTTTTCCTGGGTACGGGAGCCTATAATAACTTCATAGCCCGCCACTGCCCAACGTAAGGCAAGGCCACCCCCCAAGTCCCCGCTGGCTCCTAATACGGCTATAACGGGTTTGTTTACACGTTCACTCATTACCGGATTCCTTGAATACTATTAACAGGCCGATACCGCCCTGACCTGTGTTGATTTGAAATAAACCTATTTGCAGCGCGCTCTTAACTCGGGCATCACCTCTTTGGCGAATAACTCGATACTATTTCTGGTGCGCTCTGGATCAGCCCCCGGCATCGACATCATCAATGACAAGTGTGTACCTGGTGATTCCTCCTGGGCAGCAACCAGTTGTTCCAGCACACTTTCGGGGTCGCCAATGATAGCGTTTCGGCCGAAGCTTTCACAATGTTGACTGGCTTTAAGCTCATCGGGAGATGGTACCTTAGCTTCAGCAATACCATCGCCAGTGACATCACCAGACTCCTCAGCCCAGGCCTGATACTGACTCATAATGTGATGTAGCGGCTCGGCACAATCATCCCAGGCTCTGTCTTTGGTTTCTGCCACATAGCACATCAACAGGTGGCCAATATTAAAATCTTTGGGATCCCGTCCGTGGCGCTTCAGGGCCTCAATATATTTGAGCCGGTGTTCTACTGCACCGATAGCCGCCAGATGACAACCCAAACGCGCAGCGCGATCCAGGGCCTTATCGCCACGGGCACCCACCCAGATAGGCAATGGGTCCTGTACTGGCGGTGGCACAATCTGCGCATCGGTGTACTGATTAAACTTACCATCGAGGGTGACTTTCTCGCCTGCTAACAGTGACTGCACGACTGGCAGACCTTCAGCAAACCGTGCCGCACGTTCGCTGGAGGGAATGCCCATACCAGTAAACTCCCCAGGACGGTAGCCGAGGCCGACACCCAGATCAAAACGTCCCTTCGATATCACATCTACGGTCGCCACATCCTCGGCGACCCGAATGGGATTATGGAGGGGCAGTAACATCACGTAGCTACCAATACGGATTCGCGAGGTGCGGGCTGCTATTGCTGCTGCAATGGGCATCAGTGATGGCGAATAACCATCTTCTACAAAATGATGCTCGGTTAGCCAGATATGGTCATAACCCAACTCCTCTGCTACCACAGCATGATCTAGTTCCTGCTGATAAATATCTGTCCAACGGGAGCGATTGAAGGGTGGGTTGCGAAACATAAAAATAATACCGATATCGAGCATAGCAGTATCCCTCGGTTCACCTGATTGTTTTTAATTCGTCGTTATTCGCTGGATAACTTAAACTGCTAACAACATTATTACAATGCCGGCAGAATGGTAATCACCAGCATTTACCTCGAATAAAACACAACACCGCGCACAGGCCAGAGCAACTAAAATCACGACAAAAAGAAGGCAATAATATGATTCCAGTAGGCTACTACCCCTGCACCCAGGATGCTCCAGATGGCAAGAATGTCGACCGCATGATCAATGAAATTATGGTTCAGGCCGAACGCTGCGAATAAAGTAATTACGACGGCTTTTACTTTACCGAACACCACCAGCAGACCGATGGTTATCTGCCCAACCCGGTGCTAATGGCCGGCCTGGTTGGCGCTCGCACGAGCCGTATCAACGTGGGTACCTGTATCGCTCTGGCTCCGCTCTATCATCCAATCCGTCTGGCTGAAGATTGTGCTGTGATCGACCAGGCTACCAGGGGACGCTTCCGTTTGGCCTTGGGTATCGGTTATCAGGATATTGACTTTGACGCCTTTGGTATCGAAGCAAAACAGCGGGCACGACGAACGGAAGAAACGTTTAGCATCTTGCGTGACGCCTGGGCGGGCAATAAAGTCAGCGCTCTGTCTGAGGATTATCAGTTCAAAGATGTTGCAGTAACCCCGACTCCTTACCAGCAGACACCTGATATCTGGTTAGCCGCCTGGAGCGAGCCAGGTGTAAAACGGGCAGCCCGTATTGCCGATGGATGGATTGTTGATCCGATCCAATCCATCGACGTAGTAAAAGCACAGGCGGATCTGTACCGGGAAGAATGCGCCAAAAGTGGACGCAAACCCTTTGTCTGCCTGATGCGCGATGCAGTGATTAGCAACTCGCTTTCAGCCACCAAACTATTAGCGGAGCCGACCATGGAAACCCACCGCTGGTATTTTGAACATGGGGCCTTTGTACCGGACAGGCACCTCGCGAATATCAGCAATGTCAACGAGCTGACCTTTGAAACCGCCGCCAGGGATCGAATCATTCATGGCGATGCCGAGTTGATACTCGAACAACTCGGCCACTTTAATGACGCCATCAAGCCTGACTACCTGATTATTCGCATGCGACACCCCGGTGGCCCAAGTCAAGAACAGGCACTGGATGATATCGCCCTGTTCGGTGAACAGGTGATACCGAGGCTCTAAAACTGCCGTACGCGACAATCCCAGGATCACCCAGAATATTTGCCCCTTTTTTAATTTGACCAAATAGTCAAATTAAAAGGTGTCTATTCTCAACAACTGCGATGATAATCACCGTCACAAGAAGGAGTGCGTAAGCTTAAAACCTGATATGTCCATGAACCAATGGGTACTTTTTGCTTTGAGCAGGCAGAAAAACCTTGTACAGCAGCTATTGTTAACAACTCCCATAAGGTACAAACATGTCACCACATTCAGCGAAACTGAAGGTCCTGGTCCCCAATTTAATTATTACAGTATTCCTCAGCCTCATTCTTTCAGGCCCGGCAGATGCTGGGGGCGGTTACTTTGTATTGGGTTATGGGCCTGTTGCCTGGCAAACGTCCGGCGCAGTGACTGCGGTGGCCCAGGACGCTTTCGCTGGCGCTTCCAATCCAGCCAAACTTACTGCAGCTGGCAATCAGCTTGATTTGAGTCTAACCCTGCTGAACCCAAATCGTACTATCGAGCGCAAGGGCGCCACAGGCGAAGATGCAATTCATAATTTCGCTACAACTAGCGCCAATTCAATATTTTTTATCCCTGAATTTGCCTACGCTCGTCAAATAAATGACGAACTGGCCATCGGTATTGCTTCCTATGCGAACGGCGGATTGAATGGTGAATTTCACGGCACTACCGGGGTGCCAGGCACAAATGCCAATCCAGATGCCTGTGGAGACAGGCCCGGAAACTTTCTTTTAGGTTGCAGTGAACTCGGTTTCGACCTCGCTCAATTTATTATCGCCCCAACCGTCGCCTGGCGATTCACTCCCTCTCAAAGCATTGGCATTGCACCACTGCTGGTGCTCCAGCGCTTTAATGCCTACGGATTGCAGGCATTTGCACTAAACTCCAAATACCCGAATAACGTTTCCAATAAAGGCTACGACCATGCTCTAGGTGCCGGATTACGAGTCGGCTGGTACGGAGAAATAAAACCCTGGTTAAGCCTTGGTGCAGCCTACTCGACAAAAATTTACATGCAGGAATTTCGCAAATATCGAGGCCTGTTTGCTGAGGGCAGCTTTGATATTCCAGCCAACTATAGCGTTGGCGCTGCCATCAAACCCAACGATATGTGGCTGGTGGCCCTCGATGTACAACGGATAGATTTTAGTGAGGTTAAAGCCCTCGGTAATAGTATCCTGCCCTCGCTAGAGGATCCGGTAGCGAATCCACTGGGTAGCGCATCTGGAAGCGGCTTTGGCTGGCAACGCAACCAAACCAATTACAAACTGGGGCTGATCTACCATGCCTCCGAAAAACTGACCTTGAGGGCGGGCTATACCTACGGTAAACGGGCACACGACAACGAGCTGGATTCGGTAACGTTTGGCGTGGTAGCGTCTAACCCCCTGCGTGCCGCCAGCATAGGATTCAGTCTGGAAACCACCGCCGGCAACAAGCTTCATATGGCTTATGCGCGAATGACCGGTGAGAATTACGGTGGCCCCTCGGCGCTATTTCCCGGTGCCAGAGAATCTGTAAAACCCTATGTTAACGCGCTGAATATTGCCTGGAGTCGCTCCCTTTAAGTCCAAGGTGACAAGCTATCCCCGACTCTAAAGTAGAATTCCAGTCAATCTAGTGAGCAAAGGCAAATAAATTTCCGCGCCAAAAAAACCCAGTAGAAATCGCGGCAAGTAGTACTGCAAAGTGGTGCTATCATACTAACAGCAATGACCTCGAAAACCTTTGAACTGATCTGTTAATGAGGAAAACCCTATGAAACTCGGCCTTATGACCGGCTACTCTGGCAGCACACTGAGAATACCCCTCGATACCATTAAACATGCAGAAAGCCTCGGTTACGACTCCGTGTGGACCGCTGAAGCCTATGGCGCCGATGCCGTGACCACCGCGACGTGGATTCTGGCCAATACATCGCGCATTAAAGTTGGTACCGCGATCATGCAAATGCCTGCGCGTTCCCCAGCTATGGCAGCGATGACCGCGATGTCATTAAGCCATCTGTCGGGTAATCGGTTTATTGTCGGCCTCGGCGCATCAGGACCACAGGTAGTAGAAGGCTGGCACGGTGTCCCTTACGGCAAGCCCGTCACCCGCCTAAAAGAATATATCGCCATAATGAAACAAATATTTGCTCGAGAGGCGCCCGCCACCTTCGATGGCAAGCAGTACCAGTTACCCTATACCGGGGAAGGTGCCACCGGCATGGGCAAACCGCTAAAAAGTATTTTGCACTGCAATGAAGAAATCCCAATCTTTGCAGCCACCATTACCCCCGCTGGCGTGAGAGCTGCTGCTGAAGTTGCGGACGGATTTTTTCCAGTATGGATGGACCCCGGAAAATTCCATGTTTTTGATGGACCTGTTAAAGAGGGTTTTTTAGCAGCTGGCAATAAAACATTAGATGACTTCCAGATCGCACCCTTTGTGCGCGTCATCATAGGAGACGACCTCGACAAATGCCGACAACCCATCAAAGACAATCTGGCGCTTTATATTGGTGGTATGGGTGCGCGCAGTAAAAACTTTTATAACGACTATGCCAAACGCCTGGGCTTTGAAGAGCAAGCTATCAAAATTCAGGATCTGTACCTGGATGGTAAAAAAGCTGAAGCTGCCGCTCTGGTGCCCAACGAGCTGGTCGATGCCTGCAACCTGGTCGGCCCGGTTGATCGTATTCGTGACCACGCACAACGGTGGATAGACGCTGGCAAAGCCGGTCACGTATCGACCATGCTACTGGGTGCAGACACGACCAAAGAAGGTCTGGAACTGATGGCCGGAATTATTGGTTAGAACCACGGCGCTATTTTGAACGCCTACTGAAAAGGAATTATCTTTTATCAGCCCAGGAGAAACTATCGGTACAAAGTCATGACTGCGGGGGATTCCCCAGGCCATGATGAGTTCAACATCGAACTGTGCGAGGCTCCGAGCGTATACTGTGATTTATGAAGAACCCCAATGCCTGGATAGGTCAGCTATTTAATGCTAACGCTGCAACTTACCAGACAAATCGGGTCAGCTATAATTTGCGATACTCGTAGCCAAATCGTTCGAAATCTTCGGCGTAATAAGTTTCGACAATTTCCCATGAATATGGGCAATAAAACTCTCGGTAATCTGCTTTATCTGAGCTATTCAGATGGGGCAGGCTATCAAACGGCATTTGAAATTTAGTGGCTATCGTCTTAAAGCTGCTTGCCAGATCTTCATAACGCCCGACATAATCCAGCTCTATACCACTCAACCAGGTAACCTGAGGGTTACATTGGCTTAAACCTTTAGAGTTGTATAAGCCAATCGTTTCGACACATCCAGCCATCAACGATTCACAAAATGCCAGAAAATTTGTTGCTGGTTTTACTCGCCCTTCTTTCTTCAGATAAAGGAATAAAGACACAGCTCTCGTATAGGGGTCCCGGACAAAGCCAAATTTGAATGCACCATCAAAATAGCCAGGATCGACGTGACCACTGCGTATCAATGCGCGATAATCCATATGACCAAAGGTCACCCGCCCCGTCTGATGAAAACCTTTACGCAAATCCTTGATACGCTTAAATCGATTAAATGAAGCACCCCGCCGCAGGGCGTCATACATACTGGTGCCTGCATTTTTTGGCACCCAAATAAAAATAGCGTTAGCTGGAACAGCTTCTAATAAGTCTACGTTTACAGACATATCAACACGATCATAAAGTACAGCCTTAAAATCTAACGTCTTGTTGGAATGCTCGTTGGCGGAGGTCGGGGCTTTTTTAAGAACCGTCATAAGGTCGATAATGCCTTTATTCTATCATTCCGCCGGTTTTCCTTGCACCCATCTGGATAGATGAAGATGGCTCCGCAACTGGAGTGCACTACGGACTATTTATTTTTACATCTTAGCCTTAGTTTTCGGAATAATCACTTCCACGTGCTCTGATTGAGGCCATGGTGGATATATCAGGCTTCGTATAGCCAGTTTTTTGAATACTTGCCCTGCCCTCGTAGGTTGTATGAGGTTCAATCCACTTAGCCAAAAGGCTTGGCGTCAAACCCTATACGACGTATTCTATTCTGCGAAGAGGTAAGCAACTTTATTTTGACGTTCGTTAAGCACACCAATACACCAATACACCAATACACCAATACATAAAAAGAGGATCTCACAATGGAAATAGGTGCAACTCTGGTATTTCAAAATCCGGGCCGCGAAAAAAGCGACTTCGAAATTTATCAAAATGACCTGAAACTTGCCAATCTGGCTGAACCCCTGGGCTTTGATTCGGTTTGGGGCATTGAGCATCACTTTACTGACTACACGATGATGCCTGATGTCATGCAATTCCTGGCCTACATGGCTGGTCGCACTGAGCGGGTTAAGCTCGGCTCCATGGCGGTTATTCTGCCCTGGCACAATGATCCAATTCGGGTCGCCGAACAGATTAGTGTGGTCGATAACATATCTAAAGGTCGGGTTATTCTGGGCATGGGCAGAGGCCTCGGGCGCGTCGAGTTTGAAGGGTTTGGTATGCCCATGGAAGAAGCCAGGCCCCGCTTTAAAGAATCAGCCAAGATGATTCTCGATGGTCTGGAAAACGGCTATTGCGAAATGGACGGTGAAGTCATCAAGCAGGCGCGCCGAGATATCCGTCCAGAGCCTTACAAATCTTTTGTCGGTCGTCGCTATGGTGCGGCAGTATCGCCAGAATCCTTATCGAT
This sequence comes from uncultured Gammaproteobacteria bacterium, assembly GCA_942492235.1. Classification (GTDB taxonomy): domain Bacteria; phylum Pseudomonadota; class Gammaproteobacteria; order Pseudomonadales; family Porticoccaceae; genus HB2-32-21. The sequence continues at coordinate 5,824 of CALODO010000019.1, read as the reverse complement.
TATGGCCGAGCTCGGTTTAGGTATTCTAGTCATTCCGCAAAAACCCTGGGGCACTGTTGCCGAAGAATTAGCGGATTATCGCAATCTATATTTCAGGGCACATCAGGAACAGGCACCGCCGCCGTTTGTCGCCAGTTTCACCTACTGCGATGAAAACGCCGATAGGGCCGAGGAAATTGCCAACAAGCATCTCGGCGCTTACTGGCACTCCATGGTAGAACATTATGAAATGGACGGCTCTCATTTTAAGGAAATTAAGGGTTACGAGTGGTACGCCAATGCTTCTAACCACATTAATATGGATGGTTCAGAGGCAGCCCGGCAGTTTTTCGTCGACCTGCATGTCTGGGGTACTCCGGAACAATGCTACGAAAAAATAATAAATATTCGCAATTTCGTCGGCAATGACAAATTTAACGGCATGTTTTCTTTTGGTGGCATCCCTCCTGAAATGGCGGAGGCCAGTATGCGACTCTTTGCCAAAGAGGTAATGCCGAGATTGCAAACCCTGCCAACGCCAGTCATTACACCGGCAAAATCTGCCTAGAGAGCTAACCTGATAAGGTCTAACGAGTTTCGGGCTTCCACAGATGCGAAGCCCTAGACTCGATAAGTAGCTTTCTAGTTAATCGCAAATATGTTTTTGCTGCGTATTATTAGCCAGATCTTCATAGGGAATTTTGCTGATGATGCCCGACATCATCTCGGGCATCATTTCCATGCATTTTCGCATCTCTTTCAATACCGGCTCGTTCGACACAGTCATTGCAAACGCAATCGCTGTACTTTGGGCCTTGTCGCGTTGACCACTTTTGCACAATGCCCTTACCTCAGCTTCTATTTGACGGCCTTTCGTCTCCAGGCCCTGTAACTGCCCCTGATCGATATTCTCCGTGCAAGCCTGCATCTGGTTTGCCTGCTCCATCATTTTTTGTATATCCGCTTCGTTGAAAGGCCCTTGATTCCCAGCCCAGGCTCGAGTCAGGTACAAAGATAATAGTCCTTGTGATAGTAATCCTTAACACTGTCTTCTCACTACCCCTTGTAATTAATACCTTTAAGATTTATGCGGCTTCTATCCAAAAATATCGGGCAGATAAGCTACTGTATACCCGCACTCACCCGACACATGCGATCCCAGTCATTAGCCAGTTGATCTCGAAACCGCGGCGCAGCAATCGATATAAGCCTCTCCGCCCGTTGCTGCACCGAAGCGAAACGCAGATCGGCAATACCGTACTCGGTAACAATAAAATCGGCATCACTTCTGGGCACTGACACGAGTGCATCAGACGGGATTCTCGATACAATACGCGATATTTCGCCTTTAGCCGTACTCGCCTGCAAAGCCAGGATCGACACCCCATCTTTTGCACGCTTGGCACCACGAACGAAGTCCAGCTGCCCACCAATCCCGGCAATTTGCTGACCACCCATGTATTCGCAATTTACCTGACAAAACAGATCTACCTCAACCGCCGAATTGACTACGCGCAAATTTTCTATCTGACTCAACACTGTCACATCATGGGTGTAACTGACCGGCTTAAAATCCACGATACCGCTATTGGCAATAAAATCGTAAAGTCGCTCAGTTCCCATCGCCGACCCGGTGATAATACGCCCCTTATCAATGGTTTTTTTAGCGCCACTTATTGCACCAGCTTCGACCATATCGACAAGATTATCTGGCACCAGTCCAGTATGAATACCCAAGTCCCGATGACTGGTTAACGCCGCGAGCACCGCGTCCGAGGCAGTACCGACGCCCATTTGGATGGTATCGCCATCACGAACCAGGCTGGCGACATTGTTACCCAGCGCCGCCAGTTCGTCCTTAGGCGGCCGTGAGGTCCAAAGCAGGATATCGGCATCTGTGTCAACAAAGTAATCAATCTCATCTGCCTTAATCGTCGGCGCACCAGCGCAAACGGGTAAAGCTCCATTAACCTGAGCCACCACTACTTTTGCCCGATGGGTCACTGCTGGTACGTAATCACCGACCATGGCGAAGCTACATTGCCCCTTTTTATCAGGTGGTGCCACCTGAATGCAGGCAATATCAATGTCAGCTACATCAGCCAGGTAGCGGTATATCTCACTCAGATGAAACGGCAGAATATGCAACCGTGCAGGATCATAACCCTTACGCAGGAAGCCCGACATAAAGAAAGTCTCCTGCTCGGCAGTATCATGTAGCGTAGTGAAATTGTTGGGATTAAGCCGGTTCACCATGCTGATGAATTTAACTTGCTCGGCACAGTGGGGATGCTCTTTCAGGGCGTCAACAAGGGCGACAGGCTGTGTGCAGCCGCTCTGGATATAGACAGTTTGGTCCGGCTTCAGCAATTCGGTAAATTGCTTGCCGGTGATTGTTCTGGGCATCTGATCTCTTCTTCTCTGGACCCATTTGTAATGGGTGGGGTTTATATTTGGTGAGTGTAAATTGAGCACCGATCTTAGCGCCTGGCTCGCGCGACGTCACTTGCCTTTTTTGAGTCACAAAAAAGGCACCGCCTGAAAACAGGCAGCGCCTACATTTTTAAAACATTTTTCTGGCTAAAATTAACTACAATTCAATGTATTAGGGATATCTTTGAAATACGATAATAGTTAATAGCTTTTTGGCAAACCCAAAATAAACTCACCAATGTAGTTTAAGGTCATTTCGCGATTGATGGGGGCCACCTTACCGAGGCGCGCTCCAATAAAGTGGCTAACCATGTCATAACTTTCACAAAATCCGTATCCGCCAAAACATTGAATGGCAGCATCAGCGGCCTTAAAAGACGCATCAGTTCCGACCAGTTTCCCCATATTAGCGATGTCGCCGACGACCTTGGCGTGATGACCATCGTCGTGTAAACATGCTGCCTTTTTTACCATCAAAGACGCGCACTCGAGCAGGGCCTTAGCTTCAGCCATGGGGTGCTGTAAACCCTGGTAGGCGCCGATGGGACCATTGAATATCTCCCGCTCATTGGCGTATTCGGTCCCGCGATTCAACACATGTCGACCACCACCGATTGAACTGGCAGCGACGATCATACGCTCGGGGTTCAGTGCGTCAAACAGCACGTTGACACCACCCCCAACCTGCCCCAGGACATTTTCTTTAGGCACTTTGACGTCATCAAAATAGACAAAAAACTGGCCTTCAGCGTTCATCAACATGGTATCCATTCGATCCCAGGTCAGTCCCGCTGAGTCCGTATCAACTACAAACAAGGTAAGCCTGGCTTTTTCGCCAGTCGCCATATCATCAGTTCGAGCCACCACCAACACCTGATGCGCATCGTTGATACCGCTGATAAACAATTTGTTGCCGTTGAGGACAAAATGATCATCCTCTTCGCGACCAATGGTTTGAATCTTAAATGTGTTGGTACCTGCGTTAGGTTCGGTAATCGCGAAACAGCAGCGTTTTTCTCCTGATGCAATTGCGGGTAACCAGCGCAGCTTTTGCTCGTCTGTGCCATGACGGGAAATACTCGGCACCGCGATACCCTGATTGACTACAAAAAACAGGGGCGCCACACCGTGTTCGGCCAGCCGTTCCTGTACCAGCACCAGGGCCAGCATACCCATGCCGGAACCACCAAACTCCTCAGGCGTGTTGACCCCTAGAATGCCAGCGTGGGCCAGGGCATCCCATTGCTCCTGAGGGAAAGTTTGAGTTTTAGCGCACTCTACATAGTAATCACGGGGAAAGTCCCGCGCGATTTTATCTACGGTATCAAGCAACATCTGGTGTTCGTCGGAAAGCGTAAAGTCCATCATCAGTTCCTGTTGGTCAAATTTGATCTCGAATAATTGAGAGGGCACCTGATAAATCGGCTAATCTTCCATCCCCATCGACGGAATATCCGGCCTCTTAGATCGAGCACAAATATTAACCGCTTTCAATTTCTATTTATATGACCATTCCACACTTGCTGGCGGCCAACAAGTCCAGCAAAAACGGACCAGGTTCACATAGCAGCATCAGGAACACTGAGCCTCCCACAGTGGCATTTTATTAGCCAGCGTCGACGCCGCCGTAAGTCTTGCCAATAATCTCTGACTTGTCGCCTCCATTACCGGGGAGACTGGCCGCACATTATTCCTGATAATTTGTCTACTTTTGCATCCCCTGGTCAGCCGAGCTCATTGCCCGGCGAACGACTAATGACAGTCGCCAGTATTACGGAAACATTTAAGGGGCGGTTGGTGTGTGCCAGTGCTATTAGGGTGGTTTTCTCTTGATCGAGATGGCGACATCCATCCTCAGCAGCACTAATCTATACACGCAAAAGGTTCTTGCTGCTCCAGCGTTAAAGCAGCGCCTTAGGTGAGTCGGGAAATAAAGAAGCATGGAAGCCACGAGGGGTTAATATACCCCGTGGCTTGAGCAAATATCAGGACGTGTGTTGAGTCATAAATTCAGCCATTGATCTAATCGCTATTTTACCTTCTGGGATAAACTTCGACATCAGGTGCCAGACATGCATCATGTCATCCCAAACTTCCAGGGTAGAATCTACCCCGGCTGCTTTAGCTGCCTCGTGTAGACGTAGGGCATCGTCCAGCAAGACCTCGTCACTGCCGACCTGAATTAGCAGTGGTGGCAAGCCCGATAGATCAGCAAATATAGGTGACGCCAGAGGATGGCTGGGATCCTGCCCAGCAAGATAGAGATCAGCCATCCAGGATAGTGTTTCTTTACCGAGCATAGCGTCAGAGAGAGCCTTGGTATGCATGGATCGCCCAGAAAAGGTTAAATCTGCCCAGGGGGAAATACAAACGCCGCCCGCTGGCATCGTTAAACCGGCCTCCTTAATTGCTACCAAACTTGCCGCCGTCAAACCACCACCAGCTGAATCACCAGCCAGAAAGATTTTTTCGGCTGACTCGCCTTCATCGAGCAAAGCTTTATACGCTGCCACAGCATCGTCTACAGCACCGGGGAATGGAGTCTCTGGCCCGAGGCGATAATCAAGAATTAGCGCTTTAGCCTGCGCGGCATCAACAATAGCCCCCACCATATCCCGGTGGCTGTCTGGGCCACCCAGGGCATACCCACCACCATGAAGATAAAGAATGGTACGCTGCGGCTCACCACTGGCACAGTACTGCCACTCGCCAGGCACACCGCCCAATTCTGTAGACTGCCCCGGTTTCCGACTAGCTGTCATACCGGACATCTTGTCAAGAAAGCGCCGTTCTTTCTCCACATCACCACTTCTGCCTAACATTTTCTTCATGGTGACACGCATTGTGGACGCCAGTAATTTGCTACGGATACTTGCCATTTCATCTGCCTCGACATCTGTTTAGCTGTGCGGTTAAACGAACTTTACTCGATCCTCAACGCAGTAGTTTGCTACAAAGCCTGGTAAGTGGCAATCACCTGACCTCACTGGATTAAGGCAGTGTGATGATCTGAAACAGGTCTTTAAATAGATGAAAACGCGCTAAAACTGTCATCAGGCACTAACCTTTTCCGCCTCCGGTTCGCAGGACCACTCATGCAACTCTGGTAAAACTTTTCTGGCAAACAGACGCATGCTTTTTTCTGCGTCGTCAAAAGGCATCCCGCCAAAACTGAATGACACATTAAGATTCATCGGCCCGGCCTGTTGACGAATCCAGTGAATTTTATCGAGGATCTGTTGCGGCGTACCGTGAACCTGGTTATTGGTAAACAACTCCGTCACCGATTCTCGACCGCGATCACGCATAATCTCAGCACTTTGTGCATAGAACTTGTAAACCTTCTTATCCGCAAAGTGAGTGCCATCCATCTCATAATGATCTAGCGCCGAAATCCAGTAATCGTGCATGT
>CALODO010000018.1:0-22593 GCA_942492235.1 uncultured Gammaproteobacteria bacterium | reverse complement strand
TTACCCGTACTGTGCCTCGTCGACACGCCTGGATTTATGGTCGGGCCAGAAAGTGAAGCCGAGGGCTCAGTACGAAAAATGTCTGATCTAATGATTGCCGGTGCACGATTGAAATCACCGATGGTCGCTATATTCCTGCGTAAAGGCTATGGTCTGGGAGCCATTGCCATGACCGGCGGCAGCTTTGGCCGGCCTGTTTATAGCGCCTCGTGGCCAAGTGGAGAGTTTGGCGCGATGGGGCTCGAAGGTGCTGTACATCTCGGTTTTAAAAAAGAACTTGAAGCGGTGACAAGCCCAGAAGAAAAAGACAAATTGTTTGACAACCTGCTTAATGCTATGTACGAACGCGGCAAAGCTACAACAGCTGCCACTTACCTGGAAATCGACGCGGTGATCGATCCCGCAGACACCCGCAAAGTGATTATGCAAGCTCTGGGTTCGGTCGAAAACAGTTAGGTGTCGAATGATTACAGTCGGAAGAAAAGCAGAATCGTGGGTCTGCCTCAGTAGCGTAAACTCCTCAGCCATTAGCCTAAGTCAAGTGGATAAACCCTGCTATCATCTACTGCCAACTCAAATTAGTCATAAGTAACCTGAACCAGCATTATGCTTATTAAAATAAATATAATATTATGGACTAAAATAAATACGACAAGCCTCGATCAGCAATCAATAGATCGCTCACTTACTATGCGACCCAATTATTTTCGCCATATTTTATTGATCACTATTGCGACTTTGATAGTTACTTCTCCATCAACTTTTGGAGGCAATGTCTATAAGTTTAGCGACGGTAACGGAAATGTACTCTTTACCAATGTTGTAAACGCTCACAAAAAACCCGCTGGCGCCAATCTGGCTAAATTTAACACCCTCGAACTTATCACCTGGTTTCCCGACACCAATGTTCACAACTACAGCAACTGGGGTGGCGACGAGTCAGCCGTGCTACCTAGTTATAGTAAGTTACGCGATGCCTTCGATCCCCTGATTAAACTAGAAGCTGACCGGTACAAGGTCGAACGAGGCCTCGTTAAAGCCGTTATCCACACCGAATCCGGGTTTAACCCAAAAGCACTGTCCAAACCTGGTGCGCAGGGCTTGATGCAATTGATGCCTGCGACTGCCAAACGCTACAAGGTATTGGACCCTTTCGACCCGGCTCAAAATGTCCGTGCGGGTACGGAGCATTTAAAATATTTGCTTGATCGGTACAATCAAATTGAGCTTGCCCTGGCTGCTTATAATGCAGGTGAAGGTAACGTCGAGAAATATGGCGGCGTGCCCCCCTTTAGCGAAACCGAAGACTACATCAAGCGGGTTATGTCTCGTTATCACGGGCTTTATCTGAACAAAATGTAACCCGGATTCTGGTGAAATTTAGTAAGGGTATGTCACATATCACTTCTAGACATTAGCTAATCTGGCGCTACAACCGAACGCAGACCAATCTTTAAATCTGCGGTGTGGTAAATCTCTCCACCTGCTCTGCATCAATCTAGTTCAGTAGCCAGTTAGAAATCCAGTTCCAGGCCATGGGGCCAGACATGCGAGAAATTTCACAGGTTCAGGATGCCTGCCCGCAAATAAGCAACTTCCTGGCGTAATTTTTCTTACCACCCAAAATCTAAGGGCCTCAGAAAACCTATGACAAACTCCGAAACCAAATCCCTGGATGCACCGGTGCCGGCGGAGCATAATACTGGAACCGGTATCCCGGTTGCCGCTGTGACGTATCGAGTATTGAATACTCCTACTCATTCTCTGACGGACTGCAACAGAAGTGGGACTGGGCCGAGTCGATGGCAGGCCGCCCAGAGTTCGAGAAATACCTCAACCAAGCTACCGATCGTTTTGATCTGCGTAAAGAGATTAAATTTAGTACGCGTGTCCCTGCCGACGTATACAATGAAGACAATGGAATCGCCACTGGGCAGTAAAAACCGACCAGGGCGACTGGTACGACACAAGTTACTGTGTTATGGCCACAGCTTGCTTAACCATACCCAATTGCCCGGATATCAAAAACGCCGGTGCCCCGCGGCCCAAGTATTATCCCTTGCACTGTAAGCGGCCGGTTATTGATGCCAATTATTATGAGGCCTTTAACAAAGATCCATAAGTTTTGTCGAGTTACACGAAGGCAATATAGAAGAATTAACATCTACGGCTCTACTCACCGCAAATGCTCAATACGAATTCGGTATTCTGGTCCAGACCACTGGTTTTGATGTGAAGACCGGGGGCATGACTGTCATCGATATTCGCGGTAAAGGCCGCGAATCGATCAAGGGTAAATGGGCTGATAGGGAGACATCCTATCCTGGTTTCCAGATCAGCAGCAGATGAATGGGCAATCCGCGTGAATAATGCGGTCCAGGCAACCATGTACATTGCACCAACCTGTAATTCCTGGTACCTCGGTTCAAACATCGAAGGCAAAAAAACGCATGTTTATGCCTTATCTGAGCGGTGTTGATAAATACGACCAAAAGTGCCGGAAGTAATGGCTAATGGCTACGAAGGCTTCTGGTTAGCAAATTAACCTGTATTGGGCGCATATTTATGCGCACTCAGGTTTGGAAAAGCGCCATCAACCGATATAAGCGGTGGCGGTGCTTTTTTATTCCGATATTTAGTCTCTTAAACTTTCAACACCTGCCAATTGTATATACCACGTCACGTATTGCCTAAAGCGCAGACAAATAATCCGTTTGGTTTCAGTAGATTAAGCGCTATACTTCATGAACCGGCGCGTAAATGGCTTCCTGTTAGTGATATCAACTATCTGATTTCAAGCCAAAAACCTTAGCTGAAATTAAAACAGCGCCTTTTATTCAGGAGGAATATCCCAATGATCTTAGAAAAATTCAAACGTATGCCCACACTCCGTGCCCTCGCTCTAATCGCCGCCCTGTTGATGTGCCAGTCACCGTTTGCCTACGAACCACCAGAAACACCACCTTCGGGCATTGAAATGGCTACCGATTTAATCATCGGACGACCTACCGGGGTTATTATATCCCTCGCCGGAACAGCAGTCTTTCTCGTTGGACTACCCTTCAATGCAGCCGGTGGCAATGTCAAAGATTCCGCCAGGAAACTCGTAGCGGGGCCAGTCATGTCAACTTTCGTTCGCTGCCTGGGTTGTCCGGATAGTGGATACAGAACCTCACAGCAAAATGACTACTAAGCCACTAAGGATCGATGACCCTCCTGAAGTAGTTAGCGCTTTGTAGCATTATCGATTACATCTTCTACGAAGGGTCAACTGCGCCACCAATATAGCCCTATGGTTACTAGACCAGATAGCGAACATAACGACAGTGAAGCTATACGAAGATATTGGCCAGATATGCGATCCGCCCAGCGCATCGCAAAGTAAAAACCCAATAGCGCTGCTGGAATCAACGGCAAAGTCAGCGTTAAGTGATGCCAGGTCATAAACCCCGCCGGAATCTGTACCGCGAGAGACAGAATACAACTCACAATAAAAAACGCCGATAGGTTAGCTCGAATCAGACTCGCTCTTTCATGCTGCAATAGCAAAGCCATTGGCGGCCCCCCGATCGCCGTGCTCGTGCCCATAAAGCCAGAAAGAAACCCAGCGACCGCCATGCGCTGAGGTGTTGGAGTAATTCTAAACGGTAGCAAACTGACCAAAACAGCCATCACAACAGTAATCCCGAGGCAAAGCGACAGGAGACGAGCGTCGGCCCACAACAACAAGCCACCACCAGCTAAAGAACCGGGGACGCGCCCAGCAACTGCCGCGCCTAAACCCTGTAAGGAAATACTAGAGCGATATCGATAAGCGTTGGTCATTGACAAAATTAAAGCCGTAGCCGTGATCGGGCCAGGCACGTAATCTGACGATATTAAAAATAACAATGGTGCGGCGACGATCGCCAGGCCGAAACCAATTGTGCTCTGGACAAAAGCACCTGTAAAAACAAGTATCGCAGCAAAGACAGTATCCATTGTGAGCTCTCTTAGATGGTGCAAAGTTGTATTAGAGCATACTGTTCATTGCCGAAATTATAGCTACTCTATTCACGTATAATCGCAGTGGTATCTATGTCAATTCTCAATGTAGTAAAATAATGCCTGCCACCTCTCTTGCGCTCCACCATAAGCAGGAACCCACGTGTCTCCCACACATTTCTTAATCCAAAGTTTTGAGTTTCGCCCAATTGCAGCACTCGTTTTAGTATTTGCTACTTATAATACCCGCCTATAGTCTTACTATTATTGACCAGTGTTTCCGCCGACAACACCAATGTGGTGACTTTGTATTACATCAGATTATCTTGTGTTTCATTCTCGCTGTCGGTTTATCGTGGTCTCATATACGACACAAGCAAAATAGCTATGCGGATTATGTTGGGGATTAATGCCCCCAGAGCTTTTATTTAACATCAGCTACGCTCGTCTCAGAGCAGAGTACTTTAAATTAAAAATTATCGTAAGGAAAAAATCGATGAACCAGTCTCAACTACCCTGTCGAAACCGTATCTATAACGAATTTCTAATGGAAAGCAGCCGCTGGGATAATTTTCAAAGCCGCGAAGATGACATCCTTATTTGTACACCGGCAAAATGCGGCACCACCTGGACTCAAATGATTTGTGCCCTGTTAATTTTTCAAAAAACTGATTTTGAAAAGCCACTCACCGAATACTCGCCCTGGATGGACGTTCTGCTGGCCCCTGTGGAACAGGTTCACAGGCAGTTAAATCAACAAAGCCACCGACGCTTCATTAAAACCCATACGCCATTGGATGGGTTACCCTACTACAAAAAGGCAAAATATATCTGTGTTGGTCGCGACCCACGGGACGCTTTTTTATCATTAAAGAATCATCTGGAAAACATGAAACCAGAAGCGCTGGAAGTTTGCCAGCAAAATGCGACGGGTAAATGGAAGCCACCCCAACCTTCTCCTAAAGACCTGAGCGAATGGTTCCGCGCCTGGATAGATTCGAGCTGTAGCACCTCACCAGATCATGCAGGTCACGCCGATGTGCTGAACTACATCAATACATTTTGGCAGTTCAAACACCTGCCGAATATTCTAATGCTTCACTATAGCGATCTAAAAGCTGATCTCGACGGTGAAATGAAACGCATTGCAAATTTCCTGAATATCGAAGTACCCGACCACCTATGGCCAGAGCTTGTAGCCGCCGCGTCTTTTAAAAACATGAAAAGCAGGGCGGACCATCTTGCGCCCCAGGTAACCAGCAATGTCTGGAAAGATGCCGGGCAGTTTTTCAATAAGGGTACCAGCGGGCAGTGGCGAGATATTCTCGGTGAGGGAGAGTTAGCGCTATACCACAAGGTAATGTCGGAACGGCTAGAGCCCGATTTAGCCAACTGGTTGGAGAATGGTCGGCTTGCATCGGGTGTGACCTGCCCATAGTCCTAATTTCCGGCAATCGTTACCTAAGCCCAAACTTATTTTGCATATCTCCTAGAGGTCCGGAGAAATAAAACTTTTACTTAAAGCTGATCAACTAAACTAGCGTTATAACTTCCCCTAAACGGCTCAGTTTCCTGATTGAATTACCAGACAAATAGACAACTAACTGTAACGATGGATAAACTTTATTTTTATTCGATACCAGACAAACATCAACACTAAGGGGATACTCTTGAGCTTACTTGAATCGAGGCAAATTTCATGTCCCTACTGCGGCGAGCTGATAGAAGTGATCATTGATTGTTCAATGTCTGAACAAAGTTATATTGAAGATTGTTTTGTCTGTTGCCGGCCTATAGAAATCGATGTTAGTGTCGATAGCAGCGGTGACATTCAAATTCTTGCCAGAGATGAAAATGAGGTCTGATATTTTTACCGAAGGAAACGAGGCGTCCCCCGGTGCCTAAACACGCAAAGTTCTATGTTGGCCAGATCGTCAAGCACAGGCTTTTTAACTACCGTGGTGTGATTTTCGAAATTGATCCAGAGTTTATGCTGTCGGCCGAATGGTACGAGCAAATGGCTAAATCAAGGCCCCCAAAAGACGAGCCCTGGTATCACGTATTAGTGGATAACGGTGTGCATAGCACTTACGTTGCCCAGCAAAATTTACTAGCTGAACTTCAGCCTGAGGCGATCAAGCATCCGGCCTGCGAGGATATGTTTAGTGGTTTTTATGACGGTAAATACCATATCCAGAAAACCCGCCTGCAATAGATAGCCTTTGAACGAGTACTCGACGACTGGACTTCTATATTGGATTGAAAGAATTACCGCCTCATTTACGTCTAGGCACCTCTCTCCACCACATTATAAAACCGGTCACGGCAAGAATAACGAACAGGATCGCCATCACATCTACCAGGTAAACACCCCACGGCCCGATTATCCGACCACTGTGAATATCCAGCAGCAGACGCTCTACCGTTATACCTTCACCGACAAAGTGTTTGCCTAGCGCTTCACCCAATGCTCGGGGTGTCGGCACTGTCTCAGCCCAGTTTATTGTTGTTTGCCTGGTGGCAGTTTTACTATCGGCCAGAGAGGACCAGCTCAAGCGATCTATATCGGCTAAGAAAAATCCCGTCGCTGTTGAGAGAACAAGTTCATTTTCATACCGTCCGATTTTATCCAGCGGTCGAGGCATGCTGTGAGCTGCACCCAACCTCTCGACTAGCTCGTAGTGCTCGGTCAGGACAAACAGCTCGTTATCACAGGCAATAACAACAAAAGCCTGATCAGGTAAAGCTACAGCTCCCTGTAGCTGACCAGTGCAATGTGCAATTTCACGGGTATCCAGGAAGACTTCGTCGCCAATTCGGGTGACCAATTTATCGCCCAGGGTATAACTCGTTAACGATACGGGCTGTTTGATACCGTACCAATCTAATAAGATTGATGAGCTTACGGTCTGCTGATCGAGAGACCAGTCATTAGCGTGATTGAGAAAAATCCCACTAATCGCCAGGATCAGCACGAAGGTCGCCGCGCTCAGGCCAAGTCGTCGATGCCACACCTTCAATGCCGAAACTTCTTTGCTGATCAACTTCCCGGCGGGTTGATCAGATGGCGGGACTTTACTCATCGAGCCTCGCCTGAGCATTAACCGAAACCTCCGTACTGAGATAAAGCGCGAATCGAGCGACTCGGGTTGCAGCTCTCACCGACAAAGTTGCGCCGGTAATACCATCGACCGAATCACTGAGCTCAGCATCCTCTCCCGCTAGTCTTAACCCGACAAACTGCCTGGTAAAAAACGGATATCTAATCTCGCTGCCACGACTCTCCCTAAATTCCAGGACGGTAACGCTCTCGATTTGATCGCCATTCACCACTATGCCGAAGGTAATAGGTCGAGTCTTACCAATTTCATCAAGTATCCAGGCAGTTTTCTGCCCCTCCTGCCAATAACGCACTCGGAAGCCGGCATAATCCCGTCGGAATATCGCTTTGGCGCGTTGCTTGTCGGCTTCATCCAGCCATAGTGCTTGACTCGCCTGGCTAGATGAACCCAGAGATTGCTGTAAAAATTCTTCATGACTCAGGTATACGCCCTTCGCCATCGCAAAACCAGTGACAAGTCCAAACCCGAGGATTACCAGTAAGGTGCGAATCCAGTGCATTTTTAAAGACTCTGTGCCAATTACTTCGCACCTTTCAAAGTACCAGGGCTTATTAAGCACCTGATCAAATAAGCCACGATAATGCTAGAAACTCCAGCCAAGGCCAAGATTAAAGCTATCACCATTGCCGTTACGTTGATCGGCCCAGTCGACCTTAAAAACCACATTCTCGACCAGCCAATAATTAAAACCCAGGTCAATCTGTTCAACTTCGGTATCGGCACTATTACCGGCCTCAACATCCCATTCATTGTAGCGCGCGAACAAGCCCAGTTTTGGCGTCAATCTGTACGACGGCTCAAGATACCAGCCGGTTTGCTCATCCCGGCCAAAAAACTCTGCTTCGTCGCCATCAATGTCCCAGCTAGCATACAAACCTCGTAGCGCAAAATCACCAGCTTGATAGGCGAAGTGACTTTCCCAAAACAGGGCGCTGGCCTGATCAGCTCCCAGGCCCTGGGCCAGATCTTCCTGATATTGCACTGACAGCGCTAATTCCAGTCCGCTTAGACCAGTATATTTGATCCGACCGGTATAGGCGAAGTCCTCAGCGCTGGCCTGACTAACCTTTTCTCGACCACTTCTAATATTAAACGCCCCATCACCGGCGAAATCGGTTTTCAGCCCGCTATGTATTGCCAGATCGTAGCTTAGGGCTCTGGCTAATTCGCCATGGAGCTTTACGCCGGCCTCCCACCAGGTCGCGGGAATAATATTTTTCTCCACTGGGTTGCGCTCGACACCATAAAAAGTGTCGGGCTCATGCGTCTCGTTGATTATACCGACCGGTAGCAGAAATTGCCCAAACGTGGCGCTGTGATTTTTTGCATAATCCCACTCAATTAGGGCTTGCTCGACTTCTACTTCACCATTCTTACCATCACCTGCAAGAGAGTGTTCCAGCTCCACCTCGGAAAAAAACCTCACATCATCAGTAAATTCATGTTCAACAAAGAGTACAAAGCGATGATTATCTACTTCGTCCCTGTTACCGTTTTCCTTGTTATTGTAATGCAACTCGCCGTAACCGCCGAGGTGAGTCTTATCCGCCCAGTCGGCAACTTTTGCATAACTCTCCGTTGTCGATGCAACAGTTTCCACTGCTCCTGCGGTCGCTTCAACTTTCTGATTGGTATTGGCAAGTTGCTGCTTTAACTGTTCGATCTCAGCCTGCTGGGCTTTTAGCAGGGCCATGACCTCCGCCATCGTCGTTTCATCTTCGGCAGCAGCCTGCGAAAGGCCAGCAATCAAAACAAGCACCGCACCAATGATCATGGTGAATAAAGGCTTTTTCATAGATAATTACTCCAGTTAATTACTAAACGCTATGCGCTTACTCATAAGGGTTAAAACGAGTACACAATGAAATCTGGGCGCGATCATATTGATACTTTGACCTAAATACAACTAATTATCATTCGCGTTTGATATATATCGATGTAATAATGCCGACCGGCCCCACCGTCTAACTATCAACTGGAGCAGCCCCTGCCATGTTCTTTGTGCGACTTCTTAGCGCTTTATTCTTGTTAACAGGTCCTTTCTACGCCAACGAGGTCAGGGCTGGTGCAGTTAGAGAATATTGGGTTGGCGCCGAAAAGGTTATCTGGGACTACGCCCCCGGTGGTAAGAACCTGATACGCCCAAAACATGGCCTTGGTCCGTGGGGCGAGACCAGCAGGTATAACAAATACCGATATTTCGCCTATACAGACGACACCTACACCACCAGAATCGAACAAGCCAGGTGGATGGGTATACTTGGCCCCCAGCTAATCGGTGAGGTCGGCGACACGCTCAAAGTCCACTTTAAAAATAACGCTGATCGACCCCTGTCTATGCACCCGCACGGCATGCGTTATGACGAAGATAACGATGGCGCTGACCTGCGCGGTGCAGGTGGGATTGTCCCCCCCGGGGAAAGCTATACCTACACCTGGCGGCTCGATGAAAAGGCCGGCCCAGGGCCTGCTGATCCTTCGTCGATTGTCTGGGTCTACCACTCTCACGTGAACCCGGTCGAGGAGGTTTACGCTGGTCTGATAGGCACCATTGTTGTTACCGCCAAAGGTATGGCCAAATCTCCACAGGATCCTCGCCCTAAAGACGTCGACAAAAGTTTTACCACCCTGTTTATGGTCTTTGACGAAGAGGACGGAGAAGAAGGCGGGCTGATGCATGCCATGAACGGCTATATTTTCGGCAACCTACAGGGCATAGAGGCGAATGAGGACGACCGGATCAGGTGGCACCTTGTCGGCATGGGTTCAGAAGTTGATTTACATACCGCCCACTGGCATGGCGAAACCGTACTAAACGGAGGACGGCGCACAGATGTGATCAATCTGATGCCCGCTACCATGACATCAGTCACCATGGAAGCAGATAATCCAGGTACCTGGCTATATCATTGCCACGTCGCCGACCACATAACCGCCGGTATGATCACACGCTGGAAAATACACCCCCGAGATAAACCGGCCAGTCAGCAAATAAGTCGATAAGGTTAATTCTGATGTCTTTAACAAACTCATCCAGGGCTGAACCTGAAGCTCTACCCCTCGCTGGAAAGATCGCTCTGATTACTGGTGCCACCGGATTCATTGGTCGAGCTGTCGCGCTTAAATTAGCCAGTCTCGGTGCCAGCATCGCTGTCAATGGGAGAAATGAACAGGCAGGACAAAAAGTTGTGGCGGAGATCGTAGCGCTAGGTGGCGTAGCCATATTCGCACCAGCTGACATTACCGATGGTAAACAGGTTAACACCATGGTCGACAATGTCGCTGCTCACTTTGGCAAGTTAGACATCCTGGTGGCCAGTGGTGCAGGAGCCAGCCACGACTCCCTGCCCTTTCGCCTCTTCGACGAACTCGATCACAGTGAAATTGATTACTATATTAAAAGCCACTGGCTGAGCCGGGCCTATACAGTACAGGCCGCCATCAAACACCTGAAAGCCGCTGGCGGTGGCAAGGTCGTATTGATCGGCACTGACGCGGGTCGTGTCGCCACCGTCGGCGAATCCATGATCGGCGGCTCGACCGCAGGCATGATGCAAATGAGTCGAGCCCTGGCCAGAGAATTAGGCCGCCACCAAATTCGCATTAATGTCGTGTCCATGAGTTATATCTCTGATGCGGAACCTCGCTGGCATAATAGCTCTGATGCACTGGAATCAAAGGAAGATGCCGAAGGCAAACGTAAGGGCATGCTGGAAAACCTGCGTAAACGAATGCTCTTCGATGTGACAACAGAGGATATTGCCGCTACGGTAGCTTTTTTTGCCGGACCCGCATCGGATGCCATTACCGGACAAACCCTGAGCGTCAACGGTGGCCTGAGCACACCAGGTTAGCCCTTTATCAAAAATAAACAACGTATTTGAACCAAAAGCAGAAGAGCAAGGTTTCTAAAACTCAAACTCCACGGGGAAAACTTAATGAAGATAATACCTGTCGTATTGCTCATCTTAGCCATCACCATCGGCGCCAGCAGCTTCTATATTGTCGACAGCGGCAATGTCGCCGTTGAAAAAACTATGGGCACGGTAGAGATGCTTGAAATCAGCCCAGGGTTAAACTGGAAACTACCTATACTTACTACCGCCTACGAGTTTTCCACGAAGGAAATCGTGATAGATTTTGATGACTTAACACCTAATGCTAGAGATAACCTTCGGTTAAAAGATCTCGATATCAGTGTCTACTATAAAGTAGCCCCCGAAAAAATTGCCGAAATGATGATCAAGTACGCCGCCGCTTACGCAGAAGGACCGGAAGCTTTATTGCCCGCCTATGGCATCGTCTTTCGTGAGGGACGTGACGTAATTTATCAGGAAGTCACCAAAATCGATTCTCTGTCGCTGCACCGTAATCGGGATGCCCTGAGGGATGGTATTACCGAAAACCTGCAAGCCAAACTAGACGCAAAAGACAACGCTATCTTTACCATCACCCGTGTGGCCATACGGGCGCTCAATACGGACCCAACGATTGAAGCGGCGATTCAGAAAGCGGTACAGGCGCAAAAACAACTGGAAGCAAAAAAAGTCGAAGTGGAGATTGCCGGTAAAGATGCAGAAATTGAAATCGCTCGGGCACGGGGTATTGCCGAGGCCAATGCAATAATAAATTCTTCATTGACCCCAGAATATCTGCAGCATGAGCTCAATGAAGCCTTGAAAACCTTTGCCGAAAACGAAGGTGGTGTCGTGGTGATACCGGCTAACACACAGGGCTTCAGTATGATTCTTGATCAAAAATCCCTTAACAAACGCGCTGCTGAATAGGTTACCCGCAAATGGCCCAAACCTTTAAAGAAATGGAACTGGCCGGGTGGAATGAAAAAGCCTCGGCCTACGACCTCTACGTAGGCAAAATCACTCCCCAGGCCGTCGACCCCCTGCTTGATGCCATTGCTGTCGAATCAGGCATGCAGGTACTCGACGTCGCTACCGGCCCCGGTTACCTGGCTGGTGGCGCACACCAACGAGGAGCCATCGCCACAGGTATCGACTTCTCGGGCTCTATGATCGCCCAGGCCCAAAGAAATTTCCCGGACGCACTGTTTTACGAAGGTGATGCCGAGTCACTGATTTTCCCCAATGATTTTTTTGATGCCATCGCCTGCCCCTTTGGTTTACAACACCTGAGCGCTCCAGAAAAAGCCGTCGCCAATGTCTTTCGTGTACTGAGACCCGGTGGCAAATACGGCTTTACTGTTTGGGCACCGCCAGAGCGCCACGCCTTCTTCAGGATCGTCCTTGGCGCTTTTAGCGCCCACGGTTCAAATGATGTTGCACTGCCTGAAGCACCGCCTTTTTTCAGGTTTAGCGACCCCGATGAATGTAAAAATATTCTGGAGGACAATGGTTTCAGTAATACCACAGTCAGCGAAATAGACCTTAGCTGGAAACCCAGGTCTCCTAATGATCTACTCGACATGATTTATAAAAGCTCCATAAGAATCGCTAAGTTATTTGAATTACAAACTGGTACTGCACGAGAGAACATTCACCAATATATCCTTGAGCAAGCGACTAACGTCATTGATGCTGGTGATGAATTACCGTGGCCAGCAATGATGGCCGTCGGTACAAAGCCTGGCTAAGAACGACTTCTCTGACACTAACCTCAGGGATGCCAGATAGCTGCAAAAAATCATGCCCACAATCGCCACCAGTCGGAACCTCCTAGCCCACGACCTCAACCTTCTCACCAACAGTGTAAGTATATGACCTACACCATTGCTATCGTCGAGGATGACGCTGATCAGCGGCGCAACTACTGCACCGCCATGGAAAACAAAGGCTTTGTGGTTAATACCTACGCGGATCGTGTGTCAGCACAGCAAGGCATGGCGGTACATACGCCAGACCTGGTTATCCTCGACATTATGCTCGGTCACGAAGTTGATGCAGGGTTTCAGTTATGCCGAGATTTGCTGGCCGCTCACCCGCACTTACCGGTGTTGTTTTTAACTGAGCGAATCGATGAAATTGATCAAATTTCCGGACTCAGGTTGGGCGCGTGGGATTATCAGCCCAAACCCATTAGCCTTGCCTACCTGGCCGAACGAGTCGCCTCCCTCCTACGCCTCAAAGAAGTCAGACTCAACTCTGCGCAATTCGATACACCTCCATCAAAGCGACTCGGTAACCTGAGTGTTCAGGAAGACGCTATGTATATTAGCTGGCAAGGCCAGGCACTGGATCTGACGGTAACCGAATTTCGTCTGTTGGCACGTCTGGTGCGTACTCCTGGACACGCGCTAGCCTACGACACGTTGATGCAGGCGACGATTCAGCAATACGTGACCAACAACACCATCAACACCCACATGCGTAACATCCGCCGTAAATTCACGGTTATCGACCCGAATTTCACTTGTATCCGCAACGAATATGGCTTTGGCTATCGATGGATCGATTCAAGCCTGTGAGTCAGAGGTAACTCAATGCGAGCGCCTGACTAAATGAAGATCGGTCGAAAAATCATTGGTCTTAAGTTGACGCCAAAGCTGCTACTGACGGGTACAACATTACTGATTATTCCCTGGCTGGGCTTGCAAACGCTCAATGCTATGCAGCAGTTTCTCATCGACGGTCAGGCCCAGGCTCAACTACTCAGTGCCCGCGGTATCGCCACACTCTTGCACGGGCGTAAGGATCTGTTTGATGAGCAAAACGACGATATAAATAGCTATGCCGGCATTCCGCTTTACCCCTTAAGCGGACGCATCCTCCTGGATGCTTATAGCGAAGACTGGGAAAGCCTCGGTGAGCATAAGCTGAGCTTTGACTCTCAGGGCTCGACTCAGTTCTCACTGCTGCTCGGACAGATTGACGACACTCTTTACGGTCTGATAGAAGTCACCGACAACACACCGATTTATCGCCACCCAGGATATTTGCGTCTTGACCATAGCGACCACATTCGGCTCTATCTCAAGGATAATCATTCAATTGAACAGCGCTACCTTTTGACGTTTGAAGGAGATGGCCGCATTTCAGCCTACAAAATGGACGCAGCCTGGCAACTGGCTACCCCAGGCACACCTCAATACAGCATCCAGGGTCAGGTGAGAATTACCAGTAAGGGTTACATAGTGGAATTTGCTTTACCCGTCGACTTTCTTGACGCCAGCCATCATCTGGGTATCGCTGTAGCTGATGTTACTGATCAAGGTGAGCGCAGCATCGATACACTCGTCAGGAGCTTCCCCAGCATCACCCAGGGCCAGTACAACCGCCTGATTGTCCGCTCTCCAGAAACAGAACGTATTTTATCCGGCCTCGCGCAAACAGATTCCGAAATATGGATCCTTGATAGTCAATTACGGGTCCGTGCCACTGCTGGAAAATTAGCAAGTGCCGCTCAACAGGCATCCGATGAAAACGCTTCAAACGCTTCTGATAAAGCGCTCAGCACCCTACTATTAAACTGGTTAAGCGGAACCAGTAGCGCGCCTCTAAACGATTTCAAACCAGCCCAGACCCACTCCCGTGACGAGCAGTTTTTGCGACACGCATTGTCCGGTGAGGCTCAGGTGATCAGACGGCCATCGCTGGACGGCAATCACCTTGTTGTCGCGGCGGTACAACCAATCCACGATCTTGACAGGCAAACTGTGATGGGTCTTGTTTTACTGGAGCAAACCACTGACGCCATTCTTAATCTACAAAGCCGTTCTATCCAGCGCATCGCTCTCTACTCACTTCTTGCACTGGTAGCAGTGATTCTTGTGGTGTTAATGTTTTCAAGCCGACTGACCTGGCGGATAAAAAGGCTCGGCCTGGACACTCAAAAAGCCAGTGATGAACAAGGCAGGATGCAGCTAAAAACCGAGTTTCGCGGCGTCTACGCCGCCGATGAAATCGGCGAACTAACCCGCCATATCGAGCATTTATTAACCCGTCTCGAACGCTACCAACAATTTCTGATGGCAATACCTCGAACCCTGCGCCACGAGATTAATAACCCACTGAATACCGTCACCACCTCCCTCGAACACCTCGAAGATGAGATATCAGAATCAAGCTACCTGGACAGCGCTCGACGAGGCTTACATCGAATTACCGCCATTATTAACAGTCTTTCCGAAGCTGCCAGCCTCGAAGAAGCTCTGAGCTCAGAGGCCCTGACGAAGCTCGATCTCACCCACTTGCTGAGTAGCTATGTCGGAAATCAAAGCCGGCAACATAAGCACGAGATTAAACTGCAAACACCTGCTCAACAAATCTCGGTACTGGCTTCCGATATGCATATTGAGCAGCTGCTCGATAAGCTACTTGATAATGCCATCGACTACAGCCCGCCCGATAAGCCAGTTGAGATTACGCTAACAACATCTAAAACCCACAGTTTTTTACGTATTTTAAACCATGGCCCGCCAATACCCGAAGCCGAGTTTAAAAATCTCTTCCAGCTATTCCATAGCCGTAGAGACAATACTCACGTTGCGCAGCCCAGCGAGCCATCAAGCCAACAGTGTGACGACCAGCACCTTGGTCTGGGTTTGTATATTGCCAGGGTCATTTGTGAGCGCCATGGCGGCGATCTGGTGGCTGAAAATATCCCGCCGGAGGATGGTGTCGTTTTTACTGTTAGTATGCCCTTAGCTCGCTGAGCTGATTGGGCATTGGGATAAATGCCATCAACGGTATAATCCCCGACCTTATCTCAATAACTTTCTCCCGAGTATATAAAATGATCCAGATCGGCAGGACCTGTAAATTAGAAGTGACTAAAGCCGTAGATTTTGGTTTCTATCTCGAAGCAGAAGATCAGGGTGAGGTGCTCCTGCCCAGAAAACATGCGCCCCGGAATTTATCTGTCGGTGATGAACTCGAGGTTTTTCTGTATCTTGATTCGGAAGACAGGCCCCTGGCTACCACTCAAAAACCCAAAGCCAGCGTCGGAGAATTTGCTTACCTCCAGGTCGTCGACACCACGCAAGTTGGGGCATTCTTAGACTGGGGGCTCGATAAAGACGTATTGGTACCCTTTGCTGAGCAACATCGACCTATGGAAGTGGGTCACTCCTATTTAGTCTATCTCTACCTCGATAAATCTGACGGCAGAGTTGTCGCCTCATCAAAAATTGATCGCTTTCTCAATGATGAGAAACCCCATGATTTCAGGTCACAACAAGTGGTCGATCTCATTATCGCTAACAGTACTGACCTGGGATATAAAGCTATCGTTAACCACAGCCACTGGGGGGTGCTCTATAAAAACGATGTCTTCCAACGCTTAAGTTTTGGTCAGTCGATTAAAGGTTATATCAAATATATTCGCCCAGACGGCAAGATCGACTTAAGCCTTCAGGGCGGCAAAGCAGCGCGCGACAAATATGCGGACATTATTTTAAAGCACTTAAAAGCACAAAACGGTTTTTCTGCAGTTCACGATAAATCTAACCCGGCACTTATCTCCGAACAATTTGGCATGAGTAAAAGTGCCTTTAAAAAAACCATCGGTGGTCTCTACAAACAACGTATTATCAACATTCAAAAGGACGGCATTCGTCTATTAGAAACAGTGACTGATCGCTAATTGATGACTTATTACCGACCAAGCCCAGGGGAACACAGCCTTGATTAATAATGATATATTACGGCGTATTCGCTATATTTTTGATTTTGGCGACGCAAAAATTATTAGGATATTTGGCCTCGCGGAGCTTCAGGTCAGCCGAGAACAAATAAGTAACTGGCTTAAAAAAGACGATGATCCCGACTTTCAACCCTGTAATGACCTCCAGCTGGCGACATTTCTTAATGGCCTGATCATTCTCAAGCGGGGTAGAAAGGAGGGTTCTGACAGGACCACCCCGCCACCTGAAAAACGGTTAACAAATAATTTGATTTTGACGAAATTAAAAATCGCACTCAACCTGAAATCAGACGACATATTAGCCATTATGGCTATTGCAGGCTTCAGTCTTAGCAAACATGAATTAAGTGCTTTTTTCCGTAAACCTAGCCATAAGCATTATCGCCCCTGTCTCGATCAGGTGCTGCGGAATTTCCTCCATGGTTTACAGCTTAAATATCGACCTGAAGGCAGGGACAGCAATAACCGTGGTGCAGCTGACAACTCGGCTAAAGGTAAAGGCCAGCCAAATACAGGCTATGCCTGGAAAACCATCAGCGAAATATCGGGAAACAGCGATTAAAACGCACTTCTTAGACTAATTATTAATTGGCGCTTATCGCTCGCTTAGTACGCTCTGCTGGCTTGTTATTCTCTGTCAAATAGGTAAATAGCCTGGCTTGCGCAGGCACATTCGCCGGATCAAAAATCGGCAAAGTACAGCGCTCATCATTACAGATATACATGGCTGGCGCCTTACGTTCGGGGTAGCGCCCACTGGGTTCAATATGTACCAGCTTGCGTGGTTCGTAGACACTTCTACCGGCTTTTAGCAAACCCTGTGTGCGTGAATCGGCCCCATGACCAACTACCGAGAATTCCACATAACCTGCAGTAAGAATTTCAAGCGCCATGGCCAGACTACCGGTGATCTTACCTTCCCGTCTTACCGCCGTCGGTGAAGCTGCCGCACGGATGGCCCGTTCTGCTGCGATTTTAAATTCGTCTTCTTTTTCTAACACCCCCAGCAGGTATAGGAATTGTGCCGCAACGGCATTATCTTCAAGCGGTTTACGACGCCCCGGGGTGCCATCATCCGGGCCACCATAAAAACCGCCGATATCGGAGTCTTCCAGCGTGTTTAATAACGCGCTGGCAAGCGCTACTGCCGCCTGTCGCCATGTCGACTCACCTGTCACCGTATACAGGCTTAATAGCGCCAGACCTGTATGGCCCTGTGTACGTAGGTAGGGAAGCGCTTTATCAGTCAGGATATGAATACGCTTATCGCTCGACAGCTCATCACCAGCTTTAAACTGAATAATCCAGCCCTCTTTGGTCTGGCGACTGGCCAGGAGTTCTCTGGCAGCGGTAACAGCCTTATCGAGGTAGGGCTGCTCGCCGGTGGCCTCAAAGGCTAGTACGTAACCTAGAATAACCCGCGCATTAACATCGCTATAGATCGCATGATCTATGCTTGGGATTCCGTAACGACGACGCGCTTTATCCCCCAGCGCGTAATAGTCATCCATATCTATTTCGCCTGCCAGGTTTTCTTGCTGATTAGCAAAAAAGAGACCTCGCTTAGCGCGTAAAAACGCCGTTAAATATTGGTCCACATTTTTGATAGCCTCTTTGTATTTAGGTTCACGAGTCATTTGATAAGCATTGGCATAGGCCTGAAGTGCGGCTGCCTGACTTTCGAGGCGTTTCTCCGGCGCAATGTTGCCCCATCGACCAGATGACGCGTAGAACATGCCGCCCCATACCGGGTCCAGCTGTTGAAGGAGGCCATCGAGAGTCGCTTTAGCCATTGCCATCGCATTACTGTCGCCATAGAGGTGGCTACGTAACAGCAAATGCCGGAGAGGTTCGGCGCTCTCAAACACACCACCGCTTTTATCTTTAAATACCCGGTCCTGCAACGCGCAGGCCTCGTCACGTAGCGCTGTAAATTCAACGGACTGGGCAACCTGAGCGCTGTCATAGGGCGCGAGCTTATCTGCACTTAGACTACCTGCCACATGGCCATCAATAAGCTCACGAAGCACTTTCATATATGCATCTGGACGACGACTGCCCGCAAAAGCCAGAACCTGGACACCATCGGGGCGCATAAACGCATTGGCGGGCCAGGCCCAGTCTGAATAGCGTTCACCGATATCCGGCCGTGCCTCACTATCAACCTGAATAGCGACAAAATTTGAGTTAACCAGCGCGATTACCTCGGGGTTACTGAAGGTGTTTACTTCCATAAAGCGACAGGCTGTACAACCTTCATGGCCAACATTAATCAGAATCAGGCGGTTTTGGGTTTTGGCCCTGGCAAAGGTGGTGGCTGACCAGTCTTGCCAGTCGATGCCTTCACCGTCACCTGCGCAGGTGTTATTAAATGCTAACACCATAAAACCAAGCACGATTTTTTTAATCATAGATCACCCCTGTGTGCTGATTACGCTGTCATAGTAACGCTGTTTTGCATACCTGGGGTGTTCTTTATGCCTATGGTTTCGGCCATACCTATGCTGTTTCTCATACCTATGAGGAGAACATCAGCCTTATCGATATCAAGTACCGGATGCAGTACTCCCTGGCACTAACCCCAGGGCTATATCTTTAACCAGCTTCGTTTTTGCTTTATCGCCTGATTGAATTATCTTAGTAGTATCAGCTTTTCTGAACACAGCCGTCCGGACTCTACCTTTCAGCGCCCACAATATAAGCTAAACTCACTACGTCTATTAACAAAATCTCACCAACAAGAACTTACTCATAAAGGGATATTAAAATGCTAACTCATAAAGAATTAGGCAAATCTGGCTTAAAGATCGGACCGCTGGTATTTGGCGGCAATGTGTTTAACTGGACAGCAGACGAAGCGACATCTCTGAGCTTACTGGATGCCTTTATCGACTCCGGCCTGAATATGGTCGATAGCGCGGATGTCTATTCTTCGTGGGTACCCGGTCATAAGGGCGGCGAATCTGAACACCTGATCGGCAAATGGCTGGCCCGCGGTGGACTGCGCGACAAGCTCTTGATCGCCACCAAATGCGGCATGGAAATGGGGCCGGATGCCAAAGGGCTGTCACGAGCTCACATCACCCGCTCGGTGGATGCTTCACTTAAGCGCCTTGGCACCGACTATATCGATCTATATCAGGCTCATCTGGATGACCAGCAAACGCCACTGGAAGAAACCCTGGCGACCTATACCGACTTGATCAAAGAAGGAAAAATTCGCGCTATCGGTGCATCAAATTATAGCGCAGAACGTTTGACTGAGGCCTTACAGGTTTCAGAGGATAAAGGCCTTGCCCGCTACGAAAGCGTGCAGCCTGAATATAACCTTTATGATCGCGCTGATTATGAATCAACCCTTGAAAATATCTGTGTCGATAAGAAATTGGGCGTTATCCCCTATTTTGCTCTGGCAGCCGGTTTCCTGACCGGTAAATACCGCCGTAAAACAGACCTTGAAGCAAGTCAACGCGGCGCTATGGTCAAAAACAAACTTGATGACCGGGGCATGAATATCCTCAACGCGCTGGACCAGGTCGCCAGTGATCTCGGCGCGACACCGACACAAATTGCCTTAGCCTGGTTAATTGCGCGACCAAGCGTAACTGCACCCATAGTTAGTGCCACTAGTCTCGCGCAGTGGACAGATATTGAAAAATCCATGCGCCTGGAATTACCTCAGGCCGCCATGAACATCCTGGAAACGGCCAGCGGATAATCTCAAAAACGCGGACTGAGGGGTAGCTCTCTAGACGCCTATCTAAAAATAGCAATATAGCTATGTGCTGACTTCAACCTGAATAACCAGTATCAGGGCAGCTCTAACTCGAGCGCTGCACTCTGTTTATCCAGATCGTCACTTAGCTCCAGCCACTGCATTTCAAGCTCATCGAGCTTTGCTTTTGCTTCGCCATGACGTTTTGTCAGCGCACTAACTTCCCCTTCACCGGGGTTTTCATAGAGCCTCGGATCCGTTAATCGGGCGGCAAGCTGATTGACTTCGTTCTGCTGAATAGCAATCGCCTGTTCAAGCGCCTGTATTTGCCTTCTCTGATTACGGGTGCGCTGCCGAAACTCCGCCTCAAGACGTTTGCGGGTTTGACGATCTACTCGACCGCCCTCGGTTTGTCTCGGCTCCCTCGCTTCTGGCAGCGACGAAAATTGATCTTCTGCGAAACCCTCTAACTGCAGACGTTGATAATCATCGAGGTCACCGGCAAAGGGCGCTACCTTGCGATTTTGCACAAGATATAACTCATCAACGACCGTACGCAGCAAATGTCGATCATGGGACACCACCACTACGGCACCACTAAACTCCTGTAGAGCGATAACCAGTGCCTCGCGCATATCAACATCCAGATGGTTGGTGGGCTCATCGAGTAGCAGTAAGTTAGGTTTCTGCCATACCAGTAACGCCAGGGCCAGGCGAGTTTTCTCACCACCAGACAATGGACCGACGGGGGCTTTTGCTCGTTCACCCGCGAAACCAAAGCGACCAAGGAAATCTCTTAATGCCTGCTCTGTATGCTTAGGCGCGAGCCGTTGAATATGCAACAAAGGACTAGCCTGTAAATCCAGCGCCTCTAATTGTTGCTGATCAAAATAACCTACACATAGATTGCGGCCCTGTTGGATATTGCCCGACAGTGGCTCAAGAATACCGGCAAGCAGTTTGATCAGGGTTGATTTACCAGCACCATTGCGACCCAGGAGACCGATCCGCGAGCCGGGTTGTAAGTTAAGCGCAATCTGATCGAGAATCAGTGTATCGCCATAACCTGCCTTGACCCGATCAAAGCTGATTAGTGGCGAGCTCAATGCGGCAGGTTCAAAAAACTCAAAACTGTAGCCATTACTGGCGTAGACCGGGGCCACTGCCTGAAGCTTTTCAAGTGCTTTGATACGACTCTGAGCTTGCCGGGCCTTAGTCGCCTTATATTGAAAGCGATCGACAAACTTCTGCAGATGGGCGCGCTGCACCTGCTGCTTCTCGTAATTACTTTGTTGCTGCATAAGTTGCTCGCCACGCTGGCGTTCAAAGCTGCTGTAATCGCCCTGATAAGTATTGATTTCGTGCCGCTCGATATGAGCAATACCACTTACAACGTTATCAAGAAATTCTCGATCGTGGGAAATCACCAGCATCGTGCCCTGATAGCGATTCAGCCATCGTTCAAGCCAGACGATGGCATCAAGATCGAGGTGATTAGTCGGCTCATCAAGCAGCAATAATTCAGAGGGTTGCAACAGTGCTCTGGCGAGGTTGACACGCATTCGCCAGCCCCCGGAGAAACTGGCTACGGGGCGAGCCTGAGCTTGCTCGTCAAAACCCAGTCCGGCTAACAAGCGAGCAGCGCGGGATGGGGTACTGTAGCCATCAATGGCTTCAAAGTCGTGATGCCAATGTGCCAGAGCCTCACCACCCTCCAGTTCTACGCTATCTCTTATTTCTTCAAGCTGGCGATATTCAGCATTACCGTCGATGGTATGCTCGAGAACTGACGAGTCGAGATTGGGGGTTTCCTGTTCGACACTGGCAATGCGCCAATCCTGAGGGTAGGACATCTCGCCACGATCAGTGTGGAGAGCATGTTGGAGTAATAAAAATAACGAGGACTTACCCGAGCCATTGGCGCCCACCAAACCCATCTTTTGGCCAGGGTGAACCCGTAGGTTGGCGCCATTAAGCAAATGTCGCCCACCGCGCAGCAATTCGATGTCATTGAGTAATATCACGCTTGCACTGTGTTAAGGCTGCTTCGCTTCCATGATATTTACTGCATCGATTCTAGTGGGTGGTGTCTTAATCGTGCGCGGTCTTTCAGTACTGCGATCCAGCATCAGCGACGTGAAGTCAAAACGGGTCGTA
>CALODO010000017.1:0-58621 GCA_942492235.1 uncultured Gammaproteobacteria bacterium | reverse complement strand
TGAATTCAGTTACCAGCCAGTCGATGACACGTTGATCAAGGTTGTCACCGCCGAGATGGGTATCCCCGTTGGTGGCTTTTACCTCGACGACGTTGTCACCACTTCCAGGATGGAGACATCGAACGTGCCGCCGCCAAAGTCATAAACGGCGATCATATGATCTTTGTTTTTATCCAAACCGTAGGCGAGGGCAGATGCTGTGGGCTCGTTGATAATTCGTTTAACGTCCAGGCCCGCGATTTTCCCGGCATCCTTGGTGGCTTGTCTTTGAGCGTCATTGAAATAAGCGGGAACGGTGATCACCGCTTCGGTCGCTTTTTCTCCCGATGGCTTCCGCGGATTTTTTCAGCTTTTGCAGAATCATGGCTGAAATTTCCGGAGGGCTGTATTGCTTGCCCTGAATCTCGATTTTCACGTCATGCTTAGAACCCTTCACAACTTTATAGGGAACCATTTTCATTTCTTCGCTGACTTCATCATAGCCTCGTCCCATGAACCGCTTCACGGAAAAGATGGTGTTTTCAGGGTTGGCAATGGCCTGGCGCTTGGCCACTTGACCCACCAAATTTCTCCTTCTTTGGTAAACGCCACAACGGATGGAGTAGTCTGGTTGCCTTCCTCATTGACTATGACTTTCGGCTCACTCCCTTCCATCACGGCGACCACGGAATTGGTGGTCCCCAAATCGATTCCAATGATCTTTCCCATGAGTGTAAATCCTTTCAAAGTATGCGATATTAGTATTAAGTCTTATATCTAAAGTGGTTACTGTTTTCTGGTTATTTGATGTTACTTGGTTAAATAAAACCCCATGGAGGCAGAGTCAAGCTGTGGGGTCTTAAAATATTTTAAGTAAGGTGGTGTTTTTTAGGGGGTAATCAGGTAGATTCCTTAAAAACAATGGGTTAACTATGATTTCTGAGATAAATTTAGCTTGAGAGAGGCGCTATGAATAAAAATACTTTGAAAAATCAGAGAGAGTTTTCCCGGGTGGATCTCAAATTACTTGCCAAAGTGAAATCTAAGGGTAAAGAGGTGGTTTTCACCGGTACGCACAATGTCAGCATGAAGGGTTTATTTCTTAAGGGCAAGACCGATTGGGGCGTGGGGGCAGAGTATGAAATTCATTTGATTCTGGATGGCCAGAGTCCACCTGTGGACATTAAAGTCAAGGGTCGGGTTCAGAGAATTACGGATGAAGGAATAGCGCTGATGTTTACCGAGGTCAATCTTGAGGCTTATGAGCACCTCCACAACTTGGTACTGTTAAATACCGCCGACACGAAAAAGTAGAGAGGAATTTAAAAACCACCTGGGTTTGAAAAAGAAATAATCTTCCTGAGGTTGATCACTTAGCATTATCCTGAAGCATGACCACAAGAAAAGCCAGACCCTCGCAATTAAAATTTACAGATGTTAACGTTTGACTCTCTGTCTGGTGAAGGTTGTAATCGGTTACAGTCACGGAAGGCAGTGATAGGGAGCAAGGGGAGGGAAAAGAGATTTGATATTGCCGCCAGAATTGTTGTAATTTCTCCTATGACATCCTGAATCTGTTGTTCGCTGACTTCAATTTCATCCAGACCGTAAACAGCCGAGGCAACCATCTTACCAATTTCTCTAGAGGCGTAAAGTGTTATGGTTCCCTGCCATTCCCCTGTGATTTGAACGCATCCGGCCAGAGTATTGTCTTTACCATTTGGCGTAAAAGGTTTGTCGGTAGGAGAAGCCTCCATACCTAAAAGTGAGGACCAGGTATCCGTTACAAATTGACTGATCTCAGCTTCGCATTCCATCGCCATAACTCTTTACCCTCTTAATAAATGGTAGCAACCTGAATATTTAACACCCATGCGTGCGTATGATTTATCTAAGTTGAGTGGTTTCACACCGCCTAAAAATAAATAGCCATCCGGTTTAAGAACAGATCTAAGTTGTTTTAGGATTTTCTTTTTCATTCCGATATCAAAATAAATCAAAACATTGCGTAGGAAAATTATGTCCATTCCAGGGAGGTAGGGTAATTTCTCGGAGGTTGATATGCTGAAAATTAATTTTATCTCGGAGTTCTTTTTTGATGGTCCACACAGGCCCACTTTGTCGAAGTATTTGATCAAGAGTGCGGCGGGAAGACCGCGGTTCACCTCGATCTGGCTGAGGCGTTCCTGATCGGCACCTGTTGAGCATTTTCTCTGAGATATCGCTTGCGATGAAGTTTATTTTCCAATTGAATAGTGTCGGGAAATTTTCCTGGATAAACATTGCTATTGAATAAGGTTCTTGACCGCTGGAGCTGGCGGCGCACCAGATATTCAATTCTTTTGTGCTTTGACGGGTTTTAATTAATTCGGGAAGGATCTTGGTCTTCAGAGTTTCAAAGGGGTGGAGGTCTCTGAAAAAAGATGTTTCGTTAGTGGTTAAACTTCGGTTACTTTATATTGAAGGCCATTGTTGGGATTCTTGATAAGGGCCTTGACGAGTTGTTCGATTGTATCAAAACCTTCGGTTTTAATTATGGGCCCGAGTCTGGACTCGACCAAATATTCTTTCCCGTCTTCAAGGACAATGGCGGAGTGTCCAAAACCAAGTCCCGAATATAATTAAAATCGCTATTAGAGATAGGCACTTAGTCTAGAGTGACACTTGTCAAGATTATAGGGATTGTCTGGATGCTGGCCTTTACATGGGCATGGATATCATTGACTCGCAGTAATCTTTTTCATCCTGCCAATAAGTTTTTACTTTGAAACTTTGGGAATATCAATGCCCATTAGAGCTAGCTTTTCGACGATCATTTCTTTGGAAAAAGGCTTCATGATATATTCATCGGCTCCTGCCTCCAAAGCCTCCGCTATCTTGTTCATGGCAGTTTCTGCTGTCACCATCATCATTCGCATCTCTTTGTAGGCACTGTCCTTACGTACTTCTTGGACAAACTCACAACCGTCCATTCCCGGCATGTTCCAATCGACCAGAGCCAAGCCAATCTTTTCTTTTTTGATCAAATCCAAAGCCTCTAAGCCATTGGCGGCCTCATCAACTGTAAACCCTACGTCTGCAAGGATTTTAGCCATAAGTGAGCGTATGGGTTTGAAATCGTCAATTACTAAAACACGCATCCGTTTCCTCCTGTTAGAGTAATCTGTGAGTGAATGGAGAGACCTTTCAAAAACAAGGTTTAACAGATCACAATAACTGTTGTTTGAATTCAGGCTAAGGGGTAAACCAGAGGCTGTCAATTGAAAAGACTACGATGGGGTTGTAGGCGATGATAATTTATTGTTTTCTAGGTAAAAAAAAACGACCGCTTGGAGGAGGGGGTGCGATTTTGGGTCGAAAGTCTATAGAAATGATTTGAGGATAGGTGATGAAAAAGGCCCGCCAAAGGCGGGCCTTTTTGATTATTCCTGATTCTCGTCGAGGCCCTGGTGAAGCTCACCCATAAACAGAGTTGCATCTTCCTTGGTCTGTGCTTTGAGCCTTGCCTTGGTATCCGGATTTCTTCCAGTTCTTCCTTGCCCTCTGGGTTAAAGCCCAGGGAGTAATGGATTTCTTGGCTTTTTTAATCGCTGCGGTAATTAGGAGTAATTTTCAGAATCCAAATCCCGGATGGACAACAGGGCGTCCTCATGCCCGTCATAGGCACACCAGGCCTGGGTGTAGCGATTGGTATTCGCCCGGATCATCTTCAGAGTAATGTTGGCAAAATGGCAATGAACCCCAATTAAAGCGCATACGTGAATTTTGTTGTGCTGAATGGTCAAATTCGGGTGACGGGGGTTGATTACGGCTTCCGGATCGATTTTGGGATAAATCGGTCGATAATCCGGCATTGGAATGATATTCACTCCAGGAATTTCTTTCGCCATATCCAACATCAATTTCGCTTTATGCCGGGTTTCCTCGTTCCATCCCCAAACGATCATTGGGCCAGGAAACAGGGTTGGGTTCCTTCGGGTCAGTAGTTCGTGCGCAGCCTTTTCGATGACTTTGTCAGTGGGGACGTGTTCCCCTTCTACCAAATCCATATTCGACCCTTTATCGGGCTGGAAAATACCCATCGATGCAGCTGAAGGGGGCAGAAACCCCGCAGGACCCAGTTCTAATTTCGGCATTCTAATAAACCTCCAAAAATCAAATATTTAACATAAACCCGTAAGGGGGCTAAGCTATTTTTAAATTTGCCCTTTAACACCTTTATCAGGAAGAAAGTCACTGAAAATGGGCAGGTACACATCTCTCACCTGTAAGACATGCGATGGTATTATCAAAAGCGAAAACTGTCAATAACTTAATGGGGTAAATGTAGCGGATTCTGAGAAAGCTCAGGTGGTGGTCATCAAAATCCTGTAGTTTTCCCCATTCAAAGGGATTTTCCCTCCAAGTGTCGACCATTAGCTTTTCCTCGGAAGTGATATATCCCTCTATGACTGCCAATTGGAGGAGGGAGTCCAGATTTAAGAGGGTATGGAGTTGGCATTGCGACTTTTCAAACCGTTCCCTCGCTTCGGGAAACCCGTAGCCGAAGATTCCCAGGCAGTGTTCGACTACCCCGCCAGCTTCCCGTATGGTATCGACTGCCTTTAAGGCGCTTCCGCCCGTCGAAATCAGATCTTCCACCACAATCACGGCCTGTCCGGGTTTCAGTATTCCCTCGACCTGATTTTTCAACCCGTGTTCTTTTGGGGAGGAGCGGACGTAAATCAAGGGCAATTTGATCGGATTGGCCAGGGAGGTGGCATGTGGAATACCTGCGGTGGCAACTCCGGCAACTGTATCAGCCCGTACATCTTGTTTTTCGATGATGGCCTTTAACCCCTCAGCGATCAGATTCCGGTGATCGGCATTGCCCAAGAGCATTCGGTTGTCATTGTATAAAGGCATCCGGTAGCCCGACGCCAAGTAAATGGTTTTTTGGGAGTTGATTTTAATCGCCCCAATTTCGAGACTGATTTTTGCCAGCTGTTGTGCAACGTTCATGTCAGATGAACCCTCTCAAGGTTGCGCTAGAAAGTGCGGTGAATAAAGACTCTCCTCTGGTTGTCCAAATCGCCCAAACCTTTTAACGAAATACTGAACAGAATGCGGGTTTCATTGGTTTTTGTTGCTCCGGTAATAATATTGCGGTCGATATAGTCGATGGCAAATCCCCAACACATGCATTTGTCATTATAGGTCAAGCGGGCGTTGTGTTCCTAACAACGTGTCGTTGAACTCGTCATACCGGAGGCTGTATTTCCCGTTCCATCCTTTCGGTAAGGTGATGTCCAGAGTGCCCAGTATGCTGGCCGTCTGGTCATCTCTTTCCCGGCGCTCAAATATCAGCATGAGCCATGAGTTCAGCTTGATGCCGGTGTCAATATTCCAGGTCTCCATGACATCCGTGTAAAAATTGTAAGTGAAATCGGTATTGAAGAAAAAGTTGTCAGAGATTGCTGTCCAGATCAAATCGAATAGGCGAAAAGGGACGGCGTTCACTTCCTGGAATAATGAGACCGCGAGGCTTCGTCCAGATTGTAGCTCTGGCTGAGTTCTAACCGGGCAATTTGTCTTACTTCTGTATCTTTATTGCTGTCCGGTCCTTTGCGGAGCAGACGCTGGACCAGGAAAAAGCCAAGTTTATTGGTGTCTTCCACCGCATCGATCGCATCTACCACGCGTACTTTGGCGCGGTCGGTGCGATCCAGGTCCGGTATATAATCATATTGAAGGCGAGGTTCGATCACATGCTTGAAGCTGGAACTTTCCGGATCGTCAGAGAAAAATATCCGGTTGAACTTGGGACCTTCCAGTAAAACGTTCACATCATTCGCGTGAAAAACTACCCTCCTCGGTAACGGTAATGGGGGGAGGGGGAAGGCTGGTTTGGAGTTCTTTGTTGTAGAAGGTTTCCCGGAAGCCCACGCGCGGAGTCAGTTGCATCCACGGGGCAATATTGATGGGCATGGCCAGGCTGAGGTGAAAATCAAACCGCTGGGTGGTTTCAACGGCATCCGAGGTATTACTGGTATCCAGATCAAATAAGAAATTTGTGTAACTGGCTTCCTGGTCAAAATATGTATTTAAAAGTCCGGTATCTACTGGTTGTGTTTTGTAGGTGACGGTCGGAAGAATCCCAAATGTTTCGTCCAGGTTGAACTGTTCGCTTTCGCGGTAGCGGGTCAGGACATCGAAAGTGTGGTTGTCCCACTTTCGAAACAGACTGCGTAGGAGTCTGAGCTCCGTCGCGTTCTCAACTCAGTCTGGTTACGAAAGGTCTGATTGAAATTAGCCTTGGACGTTTGATCGAGCTTGGCATTCAGGTTGAATCCCAGAGGCAGTTGCTGGTGGTGAGTGGCATCGAGTTTCCAGAACTTACTTTGAGTCAAGTGATCGTCCAGAAATATGGAGTTGACCTGTCCTTTAGTGGTTTTGCTGGGCGCATACCGGAACTCTGTCCGCGAACGGATGCCTCGCTTTTCAATATAGTCGGCACCTATCGTGGCATCGGCCCATTGATTGATGGCCCAAAAATGAGTCATCGCTATCGTTTCCCCTTCCACACTGCTGGTCGAAATTTTTGGAGCTAGGAACCCGGACTTTCTGTTGGTCAGTATTGGAACATAGCCCACGGGGATATACAGGATGGGAATGTTTTTAATTCGAAACACGCCACCGGCAAACCAGGCGCGATCGTCGAGAATGACATCGGCTTCGGAGACGTCGATTTGCCAATCGGGAATCTCTCCGGTACAGGTGGTGAGCGTCGCATCCTGAGCGATGTAATGATTCTCCGATAATTTGGATACCTCTTCTCCGGTGATGTAATACAGATCACCCAACTTCCCCGTCACGTTGAACAGTCGTCCCTTCTCAGCCTTCACATTAAACTGTGCCTTTTTGGTTGAAATTTTGTCCCCTGTTCCGCGGTCATGACCACATTGCCTTTAGCTTGGCCTTTGCCGGTCTCGGTGTTGACGATGATTTCATCGGCGCTGACGGTGCGGGCACCATAAGTGACCACGACATTTCCTTCCGCTTTGACCAGTTTTTCAACCAGATGAAACATTCGATCGGCTGTTAAATTAACCGGTTCATTATTTTCGACAGCGGGCGAGGGGGAATCGATTGAGCCCAGGAATCGAGAAAAAACACCCCGATTGCCAAGGGAGCAAAAGGAAGGAAAGAATAAAGAATTTACGAATCATAGGTTTGATTGTCAATCACCTGCTTAGCCTCAGCTGCCGTGAATAGTGAACCTGTGACAACGATCAGGTCATCGGGGTCAGCCACTTGATAGGCGCGATCCAAAGCCAATGGGATTCTATCTGCCAGATCGATGGGCGGGTAGGCGTAAATGAATTCCGGATTTCTTCCGGAGGGAGGTGTCTATCGTTTTTGGGCTGGGTCGCTACTATATAGTCGGCATATTCTGAAATCAAAGCAGTGATCTCTGTCAAAGGTTTATCCTTCATGATTCCGATAACCCAGATTTTCCTTTGTGCGGAAACAATTCAAAAAGGGATGCGTCAATTTTTTGAAGCTGTCCAGATTATGGGCACAATCTAAAATAAGAGAAGGATTTATGCAGTACGCGTTCATGCGACCGGGCCAGCCCGTTGACTTCAAACCCTGCCTGATGGTTTGTTCGGTGACTAAAGGATCAGCTAACGCCATACAAGCGGACACCGCCAACCCTGCATTGACCGACTGGTGCCTGCCTGCCATAGTAATTTCCAGTCCTTTATACCAAATTTTCGGACCTTTAAAATCAAAAACCTGACTCTGCAAGCTGTGAGATTGAATATCGACTTGAAAGTCCCGTCCCAATTGAAGTAGGGAGGCCTTGTGGCTTCGGCTCTGGTCCTGAATCACTTGTGCAACCTCTTTTTCCTGCGATCCGCAGACCACTGTGCAGGAATGCTTGATGATCGCGGCTTTTCCGCAACGCAATTTGCTGAAGCTCGGTCCCCAGGCTCGATTCGTGGTCACGAGATATGGGGGTTATAATGCAGACACGGCCTTGGCACAGGTTGGTGGAGTCGAGGCGACCGCCCATACCTACTTCCACAACATTCCAGTCCGGTTTTCTGCCGGTCAAAATACAGGAAGGCGATGATTGTAACAATTCGAAAAATGTGGGGGATATTTTTAATTTTTCTGATGCTTGTTTCACGGTGGCGATCCAATGAATCATTTCTTCAGGCGCAATGAGTTGCCTGTCAATTTGAATGCGCTCTCGAAAATCAGAATATGGGGTGAGGTGTAAAGTCCAACGCGATAACCGGAGGCGCGTAGAATGGACTCTACAAACGCGCCGCCGTGGAGCCCTTTCCGTTGGTGCCGGCAATATGAACTGTAGGCGTTTTCAGTTGGGGGTTGCCAAAATAATCAAGTAGCTGAGCTGTGTTTTTCAACCCCAATTTGATTCCCAGCCGAGCCAGGCTGTAGAGATAATCCAGGGATTCTTGATAGTTCATATGAGGGAGGTCTTCAGTTTGCTTGGATGTGCCGAGTTTTTGTATGGCTTCCGTGAATAAGAGACGTTCGATGATCGTTAACAAGGGGGTTATATTTTCTTATTTCCACTTTGTGTGAGTAAATGCTTAATATTTATCATCTTCGATAAGGAGTATATGACCAGTCAACCTACACCCATTCGAATGCCATTAGTGGAAAACTCGGGAAAGGTGGAAATGGAAGGACGAGCGGAGGGGTTGCCGCAAGGCCTGAAGCAGATTTCTGAAGTGGAGGTCTCCATATCCCAGGTATACCAGGAGGGATGCTATGCTCTGGGAATACCTGATATTGTTATTGAATCTGTAGAACCGGGGAGTTTTTTCTGGGAATATTTGGAACTAGCAGGGAGGGTGCGGGGCTGAATGATATTTACGCTCTGGGTCTTGTAGGGCGGGAGCCTTTTGTATGTAAAGTGATCAAAAACGATGCGCATTCCGGTTCTTCCTGTATGGGGGAACCTTCTCAACCCATTGCTTCCTCCCGAGTGAAGAATCGCAGGAAAAGTTTCATGACCCCGACACCTCTGCACATTCCGGAAAGCCAGGTGTCGCCCATCCCTGACTCCGCTCACGAAATGATTTATCTCAAAGGTTTAAATGAAGATGAAGCATTGAAGGTGATTCCCTTGCGGGATGTGGTGTGGATGCATCCTCTGATTACCGTGGTAAAACATCCTGAAAGATAATCGGCGGGTGATTATTCCAGAACCAAATGAACCAGATTGCGAAAGGTTTGAACTCCCACCTGCGTCCAGTTGAGTTCTGGGAAGGATTTGTCCGATACCGGGATAACTCTCATCAGTTTCAGGTACTGGAGGTGATCGGCGGTGGCTTGAATTTCATTTTCAGAAAGTTCGGAAACTTTTGAGAAATGAGTTTCACTGAACTCCCATTCCCACGGGCTGGTGTGTTTGGAAAGATAAATATGTTCGCAAGCGGCATCCTGTCGGTTTTCTTTCAGCCGGTTTACGTACGCACCTAAGTCAGGGCCTTTCAGTATGAGTGAAAAACCAGGTAGTGTCCCCACCAGAAGAGCGTGCGATAAGTGAAGAATTCCGTTTTTGAGAATTTTTTTGTGGGAATGTCGAGAAAGGAAATCCTTTATGGTTTTCTCCTCTGGCGATTTGGCCTTTGGTCAGATCCGTATCCGGCGGGTAGGGTTTTGGATGGTCTTTTAACTCTTCTGCCAGCGCAGAGCGCAACTCCCCAAGATAACTGTCCACCTTTTTCAAGATGGCAGGTTTGTGCCTGAAGATTTCCGTAACGTTGATCAAATTCCATTCGTCGTGAGACAAATGCGTAGAGTTTTCCCAGCTAGTTTTCATGATGCCTGAAGCTGACCTTAAAAAGGATCAGGGATGTTGGGATCGGAGATCTTCTTTTTGACGAACCAGAACGTAGCGGTGAAGAGAATCTTCGGTTTGGACATCCAGGTTAATGAAGTTACACCGGCAAATATCCTCGTCATCGATGCGCAAAATTTGTATCCGGGTTATGATAAGGCCACCCGTGGGCAGAACAAAATCGATCATATACTCGGAGCCTGCCTTGAGTCCCTGATTCTTGAATGCCAGTCCACCGGAACTGATTTCCACGATTTCCAGTGACGTCCCTTCCAGGTTAAGAACTAGAGGGTTTTCCGGATCGGGGGCGATTCGGTGGGCCTGGCGTGCTTTCCTTCCGGTGGTTTTAATTTATCTCTCCTGTTTATTTTTCTTTTTCCAGAACAAATTCGACCCTCCTGTTGGTGGCTTGCTCCTAAAACCGAATCATTAGAAGCGATACCGAGGAAATATATCGGCATATCCGGTGGCGGTCAACCGTTTGGGGTTGGTTTTTTTATCGATGAAATACCTCAAAACTGCTGTAGCTCGGGCTGAGGACAATTCCCAGTTGGATGGAAAACGGTCGGTGGAAATGGGAGAGTCGTCAGTATGTCCTTGAACGCTGATGCGATAACGGGGATAGGTATCCAAAAGCCGGACGATTTCGTCCAGAACCGGCTTGCTTTTATTCAGGTCAAGATTTGCATTTCCGGGTTCGAACAACGATCCTCCGGGGATACGAATGACGATTTTAGTGCTGATCCGTGGAAATATCCACTGATTTCATTCATGGACTCCCGGTCAGCGACGTGCTGAATGTCCGATAGTATGTTGTCGGATTTTAGCCCCGGTCAGCACTTCGATCGTTTCTTTTCTTTTTGACTTCCACGGAGTCTAAAAGCTCCAGTAATCCGATGCTCGGCAGGATTCGGTTCCCAGAATGGCCTCCTTGAACTTGTTGTTCGCAATGGAGGATAATGAATAATAGAGGATGAAAAACGTCAAGAGGAAGAATGGCCATGTCGGCAAAGGTGGTCATCCATAAGGGCGAGGACTTGTCGTCCATCGCTTCATCCATGAACTCGGCTAGTTTTTTTCTGGTGAAGCGAGAACGTTTCAGTTTTTTTCCCGGCACTTTCCTCTGCTCTTTTAACCTCATAGTCCAATTCGGACTTGAATTTTTTTCTTTTGTAGAATGAGTTCTTTTTCCAGGTCGTCCTTTTCAGCTTGTAGTGTAGTTAATTCCTTGCGTACCTGTTTGACAATTTCCGCTGGGAACTGAGATTCGTCTTCATTCTCGAAATCACCATCGAGGAGTTTTTCATAGGTTTTGATCAGGTCTTCTTTTTCTTTAATCAACTGTTCGAACCGTTCCCGCGATTCGTCATCCAGTTTGTCCACTTGCTCTGTTTTGGTTTTCAGGGCAGGAGGCCGGTTTGGTATCTTTTTGAAGGCGCCGATTTCTCTGCCAATTCTTCCTTTTTCATCAGACAGCCGTTCTTTGGCTTTACGCTCATCTTCAATTTTTTGGGAGTGGTGAGTTTTTTGTCACGCAGTTCCTTTCAGCATTGGTTGATTTTCTCAGCCATCTGCAGTTCAGAACTCTCTTCCAGAGTCGGGTCCTTTGGAAGCAGATGGAGGAGGGAGTACTTCTATTGCCGCTCAGAGTTGTAACAGAGGATCGCTGGTAGGAAATAGATTTTTGTAGGCGGACTTGCTCTTTTTTTTCATTCAGCTGCTGTTGCAGGTTGTTGATTTTCTTGCCGGTTACTGCCAGCAAATGTTTGATTTTCACCTCTTGCCGGTTCTTTTCAGCATTGGTTTTTTTCAACTCGACTATTTTTAACGCGGAGCTGTTCTTTGACCAGTTCCAGGCTTTCTCTGTTTGTCATAATTGTACTCGATTAGTCGCATATCTTTTCTACGAAGAGAGGTCGGCGAGGCCTCCGCTTCCTCGCGGGAATATAAGAAGATAATTTTTCGTAAACGAAAATTGGATTGTTGTCTTCAAGAATGGATATAGCTCCCTTCAAATATGATCTCAAGCTTGATGACTTCTACCAACGTCCGGTCTTTCAGCTTTCCGGCAATAGGTAGAAAAACAAAGTTGACAAAACCATCCCATAAAAGGTTGTCAGTAATGCCACTGCCATGGACGGACCAATAGTTTCAGGATTTGAGAGCTGGCGTCAACATTTGAACATTGAGTCCAATCAGAGTTCCCATCATTCCGAACGAAGGTGCGTAGATTGCCATTTTTCTGAAAACGTCCTGAACAACGAAAGTGCCTTTGCTTCATGGATTCGATCTCAATGTGAAGCGTCTCCGGATTGAGATCTTCTTTGGATCCATCGGCAAGCAGGTTGCAGGCTTTTCTCAGTAAATCGTCCTCGATATTCATACGGCTCCTTGTGATCAATCCCTGGCGACGACTGATAAAGGGTACACAGCTCGATCATGGTTTCCACCATGTCGTTGGGGTCTTGATACTGTTCTGAAAAAACAAAAAAAGCCGCTTTAAAAGCGGAGACCACATCTTTCAGTTGAAAAGTGATTAAGGTGGCAGCAATCGTTCCCCCAAAGACAATCATGAATCCTGGTAAATTGAAAAAAATTATCCAGATGGCCATCGATGAAATATGGCACCCACGATTAGAGAGATCCCTAATATGATTCCTGCAAGGGAAGCGGCATCCACTAAATATGGTCCTTTTTGCTAATATTGAAGAATGGGGATATCCTTTTTAAATTTAACATGCCAGTCGCCGTTTCTGCAATTTTTTCATGGGTTTTAGGGTGTTAGAAATCAACCACTTTCTTTGTAATGGGTTTGTGGCTGGGAGAGGGCTAAGTCAGGATTGGAGAGAAAGGGAGGGTTGAGAGTTTTAGTCGGATTCGGGGGGGGAAGGCGTCTTTTGGAGGAACTGGGTCATGTCGTCAGGGGACAGGACTGGGCTCAGCATGATTCCCTTGGCCCAGGTGGCAGCCGGTATCTTTGGAGGAAGGCCAACTGTTCCTCAGTTCCAACCCAGCACCACGCAATTCCCCACACCCACCTCGACCAGGAAGTTGGCTACCTTTAACTCTAGCAATAATTCCGCGACACGTTCAGCAGCGAAACCTTTCGCTATCGCCGAGAGGTCGATACGGATTTCGGCGGTTTTTTCAACGCTCTGCTGAGATGGCAAAAACTTCAGGTGCTCGAAGCCGACATTCAACCGAAGCACATCGATTTCAAGTTGTGTGGGAATATCATCATCAGTATCTAACGGGCCAAAGCCCCACAGGTCTTAACGGTGCATATCGTCGGATCAAAAGCACCCTCAGTGATTTGAAATATTCTCTCGGCAATAAGCAATACCTGCCACAATTCACCGCTAACGGGAATAGCCTGGCCAACTGCGGCATTGTTAAGTGCATTAAGTTCGAATCCTGTCTGATAGGTACTCATTGAACTATCAAGGTATTCGAGTAATTGCGCGACCTTATTTACCAGCAGGGATTCTTCGACACTGGAATTACCAACATACTTGACACTGTAAGTAGTGCCCATAGTCCGGCCTTGCAGAAGGACTTCTCGACCAGGAGCCTCACAACCTGCAAGTAACAGTAAGACAACAAAAAACGAGGCCACCTGAGGCCTCGTTTTTTGTTGTTTATAGCGGTAGTTAAGCATCTCGCTGGCCACTTGTGCTACCTGTCGTATCTGTGTCCACTTCGGCTTTGTGTATCAACCACCAAAGTCGTCAAGGAAGATATGTTCGTCTTCAACACCCAAACTATGTAACAGCTGGATAACGGCTGCGTTCATCATAGGCGGCCCACACATATAGTATTCACAATCTTCGGGGGCTTCATGTTCCTTAAGGTATTCTTCGAATAGGACATTATGAATAAACCCAGTTAAACCCTCCCAGTTGTCCTCTGGTTGCGGGTCAGATAGCGCCACATGCCATTCAAAATTTTCGTTCTCAGCCGCTAACTGGTCGTACTCGTCATCGTAGAACATCTCTCGTAGGCTTCGCGCGCCATACCAAAAGGACATTTTTCGGTCACTTTTAAGTCGTTTTAGCTGATCAAAAATATGTGATCGCATTGGAGCCATCCCGGCACCACCACCAATAAAGACCATCTCTTTATCGGTATCCTTGGCGAAGAATTCTCCAAAAGGACCATAAATTTTCATCTTATCGCCGGGCTTAAGTTTGAATACGTACGAGGACATTTGTCCGGGTGGTAAACCTTCGGTCCGCGGTGGCGGCGTAGCGATGCGAATATTAAATTTGACGATGCCTTTTTCTTCAGGATAATTGGCCATCGAATAAGCACGAATAACCGGCTCATCAACCTTCGATTCCAGATCAAAAAAACCGAAGTGCTGCCAGTCACCACGATACTCTTCTTCAACATCAAACTCACTAAACTTCACCTGATAGGGTGGTGCCTCTAGCTGCACATAACCACCGGCACGAAAATCAACGTTTTCACCTTCCGGCAACCTTAGCGTCAACTCCTTAATAAACGTCGCTACATTAGGGTTAGCCTCGACCGTACACTCCCATTGCTTGACGCCAAATACCTCCTCCGGCACCACGATTTTCATATCCTGTTTAACCGGCACCTGACAGGATAAGCGCCATCCTTCTTTCACTTCCCGTGGCGTAAAGTGAGATTCTTCAGTAGGCAATATCGAACCGCCACCATCACTGACAATACACTTACACTGGGCGCAGGTCCCACCGCCGCCGCACGCTGAGGCCAGGAAAATATCCTTACCCGACAGGGTTTGCAATAATTTACCACCTGCCGCCGCAGCAACGGTCTTTTCGCCATTGATCTCGATACTCACGTCACCACTACTCACCAGACGGGAGCGAGCCATCATGATAAAAGCAACTAGCGCAAAGACGATGCCGGTAAACATTGTTACGCCGAGGATAATGGTTATATTTTCAATACTCATAAGATTTCTTCTTGCCTTAGACGGGTCGTTTTTTTAGATCGTCGCAACCTTTTTGGATCGATTTAAGAGTACAGTTACAGGTCAATACCACCGAAGGACATAAAGCCAAGAGACATAAGTCCGACGATCATAAATACGCCACCAAGGCCACGTAAGCCCTCAGGCATGTCACTGTATTTCAGCTTCTCACGAATGCCAGCTAAGGCCACAATAGCAATCGCCCACCCCAATCCTGCACCAAAACCATACACCACGCTTTCACCAAAGTTATAACTCCGCTCGACCATAAACAAAGCGGCACCAAGAATAGCGCAGTTCACCGTAATCAATGGCAGGAATACACCAAGGGTGTTGTAGAGCGCGGGGACATACTTATCAAGCACCATTTCCATAATCTGCACGATTGCCGCGATCACACCGATATAACTCAACAAACCCAAAAAGCTGAGGTCGACGGTACTAAGCGCTTCAATACCGGTCCAGGCTAAAGCACCCTCGGCCAACAGATAACTGTATAGCAGGTTATTAACGGGAACCGTGACAGTGAGCACCACCACTACAGCAATACCTAAGCCAATAGCAGCGGATATTTTTTTCGATATAGCCAAAAAAGTGCACATGCCGAGAAAAAAGGCTAGCGCCATGTTTTCAATAAAAATACTACGGACTAGAAGACTCAGATA
Source organism: uncultured Gammaproteobacteria bacterium (assembly GCA_942492235.1). Taxonomy (GTDB): domain Bacteria; phylum Pseudomonadota; class Gammaproteobacteria; order Pseudomonadales; family Porticoccaceae; genus HB2-32-21. The sequence continues at coordinate 43,152 of CALODO010000017.1, read as the reverse complement.
ATATTCCATCAGACCGCCTCCACCGTTTGTGTATTCGGCGCCATTTTAAATTCTTTCTCTTCAACCTGATCTTTCTTAAAGGTCCGTAACACCCAGATAAAACCACCGATAAGGAAAAAGGCGCTGGGTGGTAACAGCAACAAACCGTTGGGGATGTACCAGCCACCGGTACTGGCCACAGACAGGACTTCAAAACCAAACAGCTTGCCAGAACCGAATAGCTCCCTTACGACCGCCACTGACATCAAAATGGCACTGTATCCGAGGCCATTGCCGATGCCATCTATGAAGCTCGACACCGGTGGGTTCTTCATTGCGTAGGCTTCAGCCCGGCCCATAACAATACAATTTGTAATAATCAAGCCGACAAATACCGATAACTGCTTGCTGATATCGTATGCCACTGCTCTCAGTATCTGATCAACCACAATCACCAGTGAGGCAATAATTGTCATCTGGACAATAATTCGAATACTGCTGGGAATCTGGTTTCTAACCAATGACACAAAAAAATTGGAAAACCCTGTCACCACCGTCAGCGCGATACACATGACAAAGGCCACCGACATTTGTGAGGTAACCGCCAGCGCTGAACATATGCCAAGTATTTGCAGGGCAATGGGATTATTTTCCAATACCGGTTTGAATAATATGTCTTTAGTCTTTTCAGTCATATCAGAGATTTCCTCTACTTGTACTAGGCTTCGCCATTTTTCAGGTTAGTAAGAAACGTTGCATAGCCGTTTTCACCCAGCCAGAACTTGATCAGATTATGGACACCCTTACTGGTCAAAGTCGCACCGGACAGGCCATCAATCTGATAGACACTGTCAGGTCGACTGGCGTCCACCTCGCCTTTGATAACACCGAGAGCAACGCCACTATCATCACTGTACACACGTTTGCCAATCCACTTATCCTTCCACAGCGGATTATCAACTTCCCCCCCGAGCCCCGGTGTTTCGGCGTGTTCGTAAAAGCCGATACCCGCGACGGTATTGAAATCTTCATCAAGCGCCAGAAAACCATAAAGTGTTGACCAAAGGCCAGAACCTTTAATCGGCAATATCACTTTCTCTACGCCCTGTTCATTTTCGATCAGGTAAACCATACCGTACTTAACACGACGAGAAATTTTTGCAATATCTTCATCGTCGGACAGCTCGTCGGACAGTGTTGTATCTTTACTGGCTTTTCGTTGGTCGTAAACGGTCGCATCCACCTCATCCGTGAATTTGCCGGTATCAAGATCGACAGCTTTGGCTGTTACTGAAGCAAACTGCTCATCAATACTCAGGCCCGGTTTCAGCAAACCGGCAGCGGCCAGAATATTCGTTTTCCGGTCAAGGTCCTTGTTTGCCTGCTGAGCCGGCCGCAGCATAACTGCCGCGGTGGAAACAAAAACCGAACAAACGATACATAGTAGAAACGCAACCTTTACAGTGTTGCCTAACGATTCCTTATTAGCCACGAGCGAGCCTCCGTTTAACGTTAGCTTCTACCACAAAATGATCGATTAACGGCGCAAATAAATTAGCGAACAAAATAGCCAGCATCATGCCTTCTGGAAACGCCGGATTAACCACACGAATTAGTACAACCATGACACCGATTAACGCGCCAAACCAGTATTTACCCGTGTTAGTCATCGATGCCGACACCGGGTCTGTGGCCATAAATATCATGCCAAAAGCGAAACCACCGACCACCAAATGCCAGTGCCAGGGCAGGGCAAACATGGGGTTTGAATCCGAACCAATAACATTGAATAAAGTCGATAAGGCAATCATGCCAATTAATACACCGCAAATAATCCGCCAGGAGGCAATGCGAGTATAGAGCAATACTGCACCACCGATAAAGATCGCCAGGGTTGACACCTCACCAACTGAACCAGCCATCCGACCCATAAAAGCATCCATCCAGGTCATTTGATTTTGCAAGGCTGCAAGACCATCACTGGCTACGACTGACAGGGCTGAAGCCCCGGTAAAACCGTCAACGGCCACCCAAACAGCGTCACCGGACATCTCCGCAGGATAGGCAAAAAACACAAAGGCCCGACCGGTAAGTGCCGGGTTAAGGAAATTCTTGCCGGTACCACCAAAAATTTCTTTACCGATGACAACACCAAAACTGATACCCATGGCAACCATCCACAAAGGCAGGTCGGGTGGACATATCAATGCGTAAAGAATAGAAGTGACAAAAAAGCCTTCGTTAATTTCGTGGCCTCGAACGGTGGAAAAAACCACCTCCCAGAAACCACCCACCACAAAGGTGACCACATAAATCGGTACAAAGTAGACTGCGCCATACCAGAAGCAATCCCAGACACTACTGGCATCATGCCCCGCCATCATGCTGATCAGGTACCCGCGCCAACCTTCGACATCAACTATGCCCGCCGCAGCCATCGCACTATTGGCCTGAAACCCCAGGTTGTACATGCCGTAAAACATGGCCGGAAATGCCGCCAGCCAGACCGTTATCATGACCCGCTTCAGATCGATACCGTCACGGACATGAGAACCGGTTTTAGTGACACTGGACGGTGAATAAAATATCGTATCGACGGCCTCGAACAGCGCATACCACTTTTCGTATTTACCGCCTTTCTCGAAATGAGGCTCGATACTATCGAGCAATTTTCTCAAAGCCATTACCGCTATCCCTCTTTCTCGATTCGTGTCAGGTTATCCCGTAGAATCGGGCCGTATTCATACTTGCCTACACAGACGTATGTACACAGGGCAAGGTCTTCTTCATCAAGTTCAAGACAACCCAGGCGTTGGGCCATCTGTGTATCACCAACCACAATCGCACGCAGCAATTGTGTAGGGAGAATATCCAACGGCATCACCTGCTCGTAATTACCAAGCGGCACCATGGCTCGCTCGCTGCCATTAGTGTTTGAGGTCATATCGAAGGCTTTGGATTTATTCAGATTCGATAAATATATCGGTAGCGAAGAGTGTCGGTTTGCGCCTGGCGACATATAGCCCATGAACGTACGATTGGTATCTTCTTTAATCACGGTGATCTGATTGTCATAGCGGCCCAGGTACGCCAGTGCACCTCCGGCATTACGGCCTGACAACACAGAGCCAGAAATGACTCGTGAGTCATTACCTTTGAGTTGCCCGGCAAGCATGCTGGCAAGACCGGCACCGACGCGTGTTCGTACTAATCTGGGCGATTCAACCTGAGGCCCGGCAAAAGCAACTATCCTCTCGATAGGTATTCTACCCGTAGTAAAAAACTGGCCAAAGGCAACAACGTCCTGATACCCGATATGCCAGACCTGCTTTCCACCAATAATGGGGTCAACAAAATGGATATGGGTACCCACCAGTCCAGCCGGATGAGGACCGTCAAATTCGTGGACACTGACTCCCGTTACAGCAGGCAGGTCGGCGTCAGGTGCAGTGCAGAGATTAACTGCACCTTCAGTCAGACAGGTCAAAACTTTCAAGCCGTTCTGGAAATCGGCGCTGCGCTCGGCAATTACTACCGCCGGATTTACGGTCAGTGGGTTGGTGTCAATGGCCGTAACGAATATCGATTGGGGCTTCGCATCAATGGCTGGCACTTTCGAATATGGCCGGGTTCGCAAGCCAGTCCATAAGCCAGAAGCCACCAGATTTTCGATCACCTTGCTACGATCAATGTTCTGTAATTGCTCCTCGGGGAAAGATTCAAAGGTGATTTCTTCGTCGCCCTCGAGGGTTATCACGACGGAGAGTAAGCGGCGGCGGTCACCGCGATTTATTGCCTTAACCACTCCTGCACCGGGAGCCGTAAAGCTCACGCCAGGGTTTCGTTTATCCGTAAACAGGATCTGACCCAATTTAACTCGGTCACCTTCCTTAACCGCCATGGTTGGTTTCATGCCAACAAAGTCAGGACCCAGTACTGCAACTTCTTTAAGTGTCGGACCATCGTAAATGGTCTGTTCCGGGGCACCTGAAATAGGTAAATTCAATCCCTTGCGGATCTTTATCATAGAAAGCATTCCCACGTTATTCCGATATCATTCCGCACCTGTTCAGCGTTTTTATTGGCAATACAGATTGACAACACTTTCGCCTGCACTGGAGCAAGGTTACTGCTCGGCATCTTACTTCAGGGTGACCTGGGCCACCCTTGGAGGGCACCAGTCAAACTACGCTACATCAGCTGGTGCAAACGGGCGGAAATTATATAGAGGTCAGAGCCGCTTGACTAGGAAGCACTGGCTATCATCTTTATGCAATTGAAATTATTCGCAAAAATGTCCAATGATGATCAACTCACCACCCCATCTTACCTAGCTTGTTAATTAGTTATTTCGCCAGCGGGAACATTCGCCAGCTAACCCCGGCCATTTGTTCCAGACAACGCACTACCTGACAACTGTAGCCAAATTCATTGTCATACCAGCAGTAGAGTACACAGTTATTACCATCGACAATAGTGGCTCTAGAGTCAAAAACACAGGCATGACGATCACCAACAAAATCGCTGGATACAGCCTCGCTTGATTTGGTGTAACCGATTTGTTGCTGTAAGGGCGAGTGCAGTGCACTGCGACGCATAAACTCATTGAGTTCTTCAACATCAGTCTCACGATCCAGCTGTAGATTCAATATCGCCATAGATACATTTGGTGTTGGCACCCGTATCGCATTGCCCGTCAATTTGCCGCCTAACTCAGGGATCGCTTTGGCTACCGCTTTGGCAGCACCGGTTTCGGTCAGGACCATATTTAAGGGCGCACTGCGACCACGGCGCTCACCTTTATGGTAATTATCAATCAGGTTCTGATCATTGGTGTAAGCATGAACCGTTTCAACGTGGCCGCTCTTGATGCCATATTCGTCAAGCAGGGCTTTGAGCACCGGCACAATAGCATTAGTCGTACACGAAGCTGCCGATACTATTTTGCTATCGGTGGTGATTTCGTGGTGGTTAATGCCATAAACCACATTGGGAATACTGTCTTTACCGGGCGCAGTCAATATGACTTTTTCGGCACCGGGGCACTTAAGATGCTGACCAAGGCCCTCTTCTGTTCGCCATAGCCCGGTGTTATCCACCACAATGGCGTTGTTAATGTTGTATTTCGTGTAATCGACCTGCTCAGGCGCATCGGCGTAAATGACCTGAATTTCGTTGCCGTTACAGACTAATTTGTTTTCCTCATCAATAACTCTGATAGTGCCTTTGAACGGGCCATGGACAGAATCTCTACGTAGCAGGCTGGCGCGTTTCTTGAGATCGTCATCACTGCGACCGCCACGAACCACAATAGCCCGTAGACGCAACTGATCGCCACCCCCCGTCTTAGCAATCAGCAACCGCGCCAACAGTCGCCCGATGCGGCCGAATCCATAGAGCACTACATCCTGGGGTTCAGGTAAAGGCTTGCGGGTACTGCCAATATCCTCGCCGATCTGATCCTGTAAAAAAGCTTCCCTTGTGCGGCCGTTGGCCAGCTCCTGATACTGAACCGTCAATTTACCGATATCGATATGAGCAGGACCCAGATCCATATCTACCAAAGCCTCAATCATCGGAAAGGTTTCAAATTCAGACAGCTCATTCTGTTCAATCTGACGAACAAAGCGATGTGCTTTCATCAGATCTGTCACCGCCAGGTTGACCATATTGCGGCCATACATGTAGAGAGATACGTTCTTTTCTCTGTACAACTTGCCGATGATCGGAATCATGGCTTCTGCCAGGGCTTCCCGGTCTTTCCAGTCTTTAAAAAAATCCGTGGGCTGAGGTCGTATCACTGATGGTACCTGCTGGTCGTTACAAGGTGGCTGCTTCGGGGGCGGCTATTATCGTGATTCATCCCGCCCAGTGCAATAATAAGTGGGAACAAATACTTCCCACGGCCACATACCGGACTTCATGTCCGCATGCCCGTTAAAGAGGAAAGAAGACCATGGATGCGACATTGTGAGTCACGGTCTTAATCAATCGGTCATTTTGCTGTGAAACAATCACTGCCATCATATCCTGCAACGCAATAAGTTTACCGAACAAACGTTCAAAGCTCAGGTTATCGACTTCCCCTCCAAGACTATTCGTGATTAATAGTGGTGTCGAGGTCTGGTCCTGTAGATGGCTTAATTGCCAGACCAGAATTTCAACGTTGCGGGCGCTTTGATACAGCTTCTGTTCATTCAGTTGATCGAACATGTAAGACTCGGAACGATATTCATAAGCATTTCGAATCATTCCGTTCAGACCCGCCATCAAGGCCAGTACCCGATCGCCACGGAACTGGCTGTCCAGAGCCAGACTAAGAGCCCTGGTACCCTCGGCAAAATCTAACTCCGCAAACCTGACTCGCCCAACCGGGCTAAACAACTGCTCGCGACGCCGCGCTATAGTCATGCCGGCAACTTTTGATAGCTCTGAGGGATTGCGCCGATAGAGTTTTTTAGTCAAATTCTTGAGTAAACTCTGGGTTTCCCGGTAATGGGCGTCGGCAACAAAATCAATATCGCCTTTGGCCAGGTTTTTAACGCTAAAACCAGTCCCACCAAAACCACCAGTGCTACAAGCGCTCAGCAAACTAACCGCGATCGTTGCTAACACAGTAAAGACAATAAATTTTATAATATTAACTGATCGATTTACTTGCACGTTTGAATTGGACTCGTTAGTGACAATTTTTTTAAACTCTTATCCAGAGACTTGAAGCTTAGGGCCTTAAACATTATGACCTTGTCTTTCTGGGCCGTTACAATAGCGCATTTTTAATGCCCAGGCCCTCCATGTCCTCTACAATTTCCAGTTCTGCAGCTCTTGCGAATTTACCTCTGATTCCTGCTACCAAACCCGGTGATCGACGTCAGTGGCATCAGCTCCATGGGGCGGCCGGGACCCTGGCCATGATAACAGCTGCTAAGGCCCACGACGGCTTAAGCATTATCCTGGCCAAATCGGCAAAGTCCGCAGCAACACTGAACAATGAATTTAACTTTTTTAGCGCAACATCCGCCGGGGAAGAATGTGATAGCGCCAACAATCTTCCCGTTCTACACTTCCCCGACTGGGAAACTCTGCCCTACGATCTCTTCTCTCCCCATCAGGACATTACCTCTGAACGTCTTGCAACCCTCTATCGTTTGCCCAATTTAACTAAAGGCATACTGGTGGTGCCTGTCACCACCGCAATGCACCGCCTGGCACCACCTGAGTTTGTAGCTGGTAATAGTTTTATCTACCAGGTGGGCGGCAACCTCGACATCAACGCGATGCGCGAACAGCTTGAATTAGGCGGTTACCGGAGTGTAGACACGGTTAGCGAGCATGGTGAATATGCCGTACGCGGCGCCTTGATAGATATTTTCCCCATGGGTTCAAGGTTACCGATTCGCATCGATTTATTCGGCGATGAAATCGAAACCCTGCGCAGCTTCGACCCAGAAACTCAACGCACCGCTGATAAAGTTTCCTCCATTAATTTACTTCCCGGCAGGGAATTCCCTCACAACACTGACGGTATCAAACGCTTTCTGGACAACTGGCATGATCAATTCGATGTCGATCCACGTGGCTGCCAGATTTATCAGGACATAAAAGCGGGCATGCTACCCAATGGTATCGAATATTATCTGCCACTATTTTTTGACCATTGTGCGACTTTGTTTGACTACTTGCCGGGTAACACAATGGTCTTTGCGGAAGCGGGTATTAACGAAGCCGCACAAAGCTTTTGGCGAGAAGCGAACGAGCGCTATACCGAGTACGGCGTTGACCCGAGCCGACCCTTATTAAAACCACACCAGGTTTTTGTCCCTGTCGAAGAGTGGTTCTCCGCCCTCGGCAAATTCCCGCGCACTGATCTACAATCCCTCCCCGCCGCCCCCACCAATCCATCCCCTAGACAAGCTCAGTGCTTTGCCAGCGTTACTCTGCCAGACATCAGTATCGATGCCAAAGCAGAACAGCCACTGGCCAAAATAGAACAATACCTGGCTCAACACCAGGGTAAGGTCCTGCTCTGTGCTGAGTCTGCCGGGCGCCGTGAAGTCTTACTGGAACTATTAGCGACCATCAAAATAGTGCCCAAAGCCGTCGCTTCCTGGACCGAATTTATGACTGCCGACCCAGGCGTCTATATCTGCGTATTCGCGCTCGAACGTGGTCTCAAAATTGATCAGGCATCCCTGAGCCTGATCACCGAAACCGAGCTTTTTGGTCAACAGATTTTACAGCGACGGCGACGACATCGGTCCCAGGACAACAATGACCAGGTCATCAAGAATCTCACCGAATTGCAATTGGGTGCAGCAGTCGTGCATATCGATCACGGAGTTGGTCGTTATCAAGGCCTCAAAATTATTGATGTCGACGATGAGCCTCAGGAATTTCTCACGCTGGTCTACGCAGACGATGCCAAACTCTATGTGCCAGTCGCCAATCTGCATTTAATCAGCCGCTACAGCACCGGCAACGATGAACACGCCCCTCTGCACCGACTCGGTAGCGAACAGTGGCAAAAAGCCCGGGACAAAGCCGCCCGTCAAATTCGTGATACTGCCGCTGAGCTACTGGGAATTTACGCCAGGCGCGCCGCCAACAAAGGCTTTAAATACGACGTTGCCCTGGAAGATTATCGGGCGTTTAGTGCCGAATTCCCATTTGAAGAAACTCCCGACCAAATGGATGCTATTACAGCTGTACGTGGCGATATGGCCCGTGAACAGCCGATGGACAGACTCATCTGCGGTGATGTCGGTTTTGGTAAAACCGAAGTTGCCATGCGCGCTGCCTTTCTGGCAGTAGCCAATAGCAGACAGGTGGTTATCCTGGTACCTACCACCCTGCTAGCCCAACAACACTACGATAACTTTCTGGATCGCTTTGCCAACTGGCCCGTTAACATTGATGTTATCTCCCGTTTTAAAACGGGCAAGGAGCAAAACAGCGTTATCGATAAGGTTAATTGCGGGGAAATCGATATCCTGATCGGCACCCATAAACTTCTCAATCAACAAATTGATTACCCAAACCTGGGTTTATTAGTCATCGATGAAGAACATCGTTTTGGCGTTAATCAAAAAGAAAAGCTTAAAGCGCTGCGCAGCAAAGTCGATATACTGACCCTTACTGCCACGCCTATCCCCCGCACCCTGAACATGGCTATGGGCAGCCTTCGAGACCTGTCCATTATCGCCACACCGCCAGCCCGGCGCTTATCGGTGAAAACCTTCGTCAACCAAAGTGACAAACGCATCGTGCATGAGGCGATTTTGCGCGAGCTACTGCGCGGCGGGCAAGTATATTTTTTGCATAACGATGTCAAAAGTATTGATCGCGCTGGGGCAGAACTTGCCGAGCTGGTACCCGATGCCCGGATCGCCATCGCCCATGGTCAGATGCGTGAGCGTGATCTGGAAAAAGTCATGGCCGATTTTTACCATCAGCGCAGTAATATCCTGGTCTGTTCGACCATTATAGAAACCGGTATTGATGTGCCCACGGCCAATACCATTATTATTAACCGTGCCGATAAACTTGGTCTCGCCCAGCTACACCAATTACGCGGTCGGGTCGGACGCTCCCACCACCAGGCCTATGCTTATTTACTCACCCCACCACCCAAACAAATGTCTGCCGACGCCCACAAGCGCCTCGAAGCGATAACTGCTGCCGACCATCTAGGCTCTGGCTTCACACTCGCCACCCATGATCTTGAAATTCGCGGCGCTGGCGAATTGCTCGGTGACGGTCAGAGTGGCCACATCCATAGTATTGGTTTTTCACTCTATATGGAACTTTTAGAACGGGCTGTCGAAGCTGTTCGCAACGGAGAAACACTCGAGGTCGATGCAAACTTGCGTGCCAGTGCTGAAGTTAATCTAAATATCCCTGCGCTGATTCCCGAAGATTATGTACCCGATATTCACAATCGACTGGTTCTGTACAAACGCATTGGTAGTACTACCAGCGTGGGTCAGATAAGAGAGCTTCAGGTAGAAATGATCGACCGCTTTGGCCTCTTGCCGGATTACGTGAAAAACCTTTTTCAGGTGACCGCACTTAGACAGCGGATAGATAAACTGGGTATTAGCCGTCTGGACGCTGGTCCTGCGGGAGGTAAAATAGAGTTCCGCAAACATACGATCATAGAGCCTATAACCATTGTCGAGATGGTGCAAAGCTACCCAGATATTTATCGATTACAGGGCGCAACCGAACTCAAATTTAAATACGATATGTTTAGCGCTGAAGATCGCCTCGAAGTGGTCTCAGAGATACTCGATCAATTAAGTCCCCAACAACAGCAGGTTGCATAATGCCGTTATTCAAATACATTCCTGCCAGAACAAATCTGCTAGTCACGGTTCTGGTACCGATGTTATTCCTGTTACCCAATGTTGTTTATGCACAAAAGTGGTATCAGATAGAAGTGCTTATCTTTACCCAGAGTGATAACTTCGGTGATGAGGCTTCCCTTCCCGGAGCAACTCTAAAATACCCTTTAAATTGGGTGGAGCTCAGTGCCGCCGGAAGCAATAACACCTTCACAGTAGTCGATAAAACTGCCAGGCATTTAAATCCCGACGCCTACACACTCAATAGCACCGGCACCTATAAAGTGCTCTACCATCAGGCCTGGCAACAGCCGGGCATAAGTTCACGCAAAGCACCCTGGCTAATCGTCAGTGGTGGCAGAATGCTAGACGATCACCAGCAGCTAGAAGGCAGTATCCGATTGTATTTATCGAGTTACCTCCACATGGAAACTAACCTTTGGTTACTGAGCCCGGCAATCAACACTTCAGGTGAGGGAGGGCTATCAAAGCTCCCAAGCACTGACGATGTGCCAATATCACCGGTGCGTGCCAGGGGTAGTCAATCACCGGGAGTTTTCGGAGGCGGTTCTGCCTACGACCTAAGTACATCGGCGAGAGGACCTGCCATGGATCTCAGCCATATTCATACTCTTCGCGAGTCTGCGCGTTTGCAACTCGGCAAAACCCACTACCTGGATCACCCTAAGATGGGCATTCTGGTTAAAGTAGTACGGACCGAAGCTCCCGACGCTGCGGCAATTGCTTCTCCACCCTCGTTACAAACGAACCCACTGCAACCTACCCAGCAGCAACATGCGCCGGAAACTCAAGTATCCCTAGGTCCAATACAGCAGAGACGATTAAACCAACTTGTCGCCGAGAACACGTCCGGCATGCTTAGGCACAGGTAAGTTGCTATGAGCTTTCTGAGCCGCATCAATACGTTGTCGAGTTAACGCGGGAAAAGCCACGCTTTTCCGTTTCTCCATATCGACATGCACAGCAAAACACTCATTCATCGCTACGGGCTGTTTGTCTTCTCCTTCGTACATGTAATGGATATAACGCATCCGTTTATAGTCACAATCGAGTAACTGGGTGGTAATCCGCAACGCATCGCCTTCGAAAACTTCACGTATATAATCAACATTGATTCCCAGGGTAAACATCGAGCTGTTCATTTTTGCCCGGTAATCGAGACCGATATTAAGGCTGTCATAAAAATTGTCGGTGGCCTTATCAAAGGCGAGTACATAGAAGGCGAGGTTCATATGGCCATTATGATCCATCCATTCGGGTAGCACGGTCATTGTTGTTTCAGCTAGTTTGTCCTGCATAAAGTCGCCCCTTTTTCTACCTGAGGGCCTGGCGCTTAGCGCTTGAGCCTAACTGATAGCCCCTCAACTCATCAAAAAAGCCTATCACGTCGTGGTGAAAACCTGGCCAGTGGGCATGATTACCTTCGGTCTGACAAAATAGTGTCCGCACCCCATCAGCACACCCCTGGTATTCAACGCAATCGGGGTGCGCCTCCGAAACACGGGTCTCACCACACTGATTGCAGTTGGCCCACCAGGCGGCCACCTCCACACCGTAACCGGGAAAATGCTTATCATTCTTGTTGTGCATCAACATAACATTGGTGGGGTCAGGACATTCGAATGCTGACATATCTTTACCCTGCATACCCATCGCACTAGGCGCAATCCCAGCCGGTATGGCGAGCCGCTCCTCTATCACTGCAAGCGCATTCGATGCGGTGCCACCATCGGAATGACCCGTATAATAAATCTGATCCGGGTCGATACACCATCTAGCCATGACCTCAGCAGGAATTGTCGCCAGTTCACCCAGTGCTTCCATACCCAACGGCACGCTGGCAGTGTGAACGACAATATAACCGTGAGAAGTAGCCGGACCCGTCAAGCCGGTAAATCGCTCCGAAAGTTTTTCGTTAAAACCCGAGGGCGCCCCTACTCCTAACAAAGGATGGGGAAAATCCTTTCGATAATTAACCGGCGTCGTAACACTAAATCGTATCTGATTTTTTGAATGCAAAGTTTCATCGTTTGCCACCCCACCGCCAAGTTCTACGCATTCCTTGTTAGCAGGGTATACATCCGGGTAAGCAAAAGTCTGAGCCTCAATGTATTCACCCCTGTAACTATAATTAAAATATACATACAACAGCGCTGATAGAGCGATGGCCAACATCAGCACGTAACTCATCTGCACAGCTGTCCAGCCGACACCATAGCGTTGTTTGTTGATAAACACTCTCATTCGAGGACTCTTCGGCAATCCGAGTTTAGCGACAGAGCACCTCCTGTGGTCAAAGCCACGAAAAGCCAGAATCTCAGGATATTTCCACTCAAATTAGCTAGTTTGATAAAATCTGCAACCCGTACATCAGCACACAGTAACGAGCAGTTTTGCCAACGAGCATTGCTACCAGGCTGGGTAACCAGGGTAGTCTAAGCCAGCCAGCGGCAAGACATAAAGCATCACCAATCAGCGGCACCCAGGACAACAGCAGGACAGGGATACCCCAACGACGCACTCGTGCCAGGGCTAATGATGACGGCTCTTTATATTTGCCCCGCTTAACAAGCGCCTGTTCTGACCAGCGCCCTAAACAAAAAGTAGACATGCCTCCCAGGGTGTTGGCCAGACTGGCAACACTTACCAATGCAACGAGGTCTATCTGGTTTTGACCTATCAACAGGAGGAACAGTACTTCGGAGCTACCCGGCAATATAGTCGCCGACAGGAAGCTGCTTATACCGAGGCCTATCAAACCGCCCTGAGGGCTTAATAACACATCAAAAAACGCCCAGAGCGAAATTTCTTCCACGCGACTAGAAATGCTTCGGGTCGGCCGGAGCCAAATTGCAGACCTCAGCCAGAATGGTATTGATCAATGGTATGCGTTCAGCCATCACCTGGGTAATTTCGTCAAAGCTAATCAAACGATCTGTCTTCCCGGCGGCCGGATTAACCACCAGAGCCAGACAGGCATAGGGCAGGTTTTTCTCCCGAGCCAACCCGGCTTCCGGCATACCGGTCATGCCGACAATATCACAGCCATCGCGCTCCATGCGTAGGATCTCGGCGGCGCTTTCGAGACGTGGCCCCTGTGTCGCGCCGTATACAGCCTGCTCCGCGATGTCACAGCCACATTTTTTTGCGGTTTCGAGTAAGGCTTTCCTAAGGCTTCCATCATAGGGCTGTGTGAAATCCACATAATGTAGCGGGACATTAACATTATCTGAATAGGTATGCTCCCTGCCCCAGGTGTAATCAATAATCTGGTGGGGTACCACCAGCCGCCCTGCATTGAGATTTGTGCTGATACCTCCCACCGCATTAAAGGCAACTATACACGTGGCACCGAGCTCCTTAAGTGCTGCGATGTTGGCCCGATAGTTAACCTTGTGCGGTGGGATACCATGTTGGTCGCTGTGCCGAGCCAGAAACAACGTCTTTTTCCCTTCCAGCTGACCGACAGTGATTGAGCTTGAAGGTTTACCCCAGGGTGTTTCAAGTTCAAGGCGTTCGCTGATTTCGAATCCAGATAATTCCTGTAAACCACTACCACCAATAATCGCTGGCAGGGTGAACAGATCCGTCACTCGCCAGACCCAGATGATTCGGCTTGCTGCAGTGCAGACTCCTGAGGCGCATCAGCAAAATGCAGCGTAGATGTGGGGTAGGCGATTTCAGCTCCCTCAGACTCTATAATTCCTGCCACCTTTAACAACACATCCTGTTTAATTTTGTGATACTCAACCCAGTTTGTTGTCTTTGTAAAGGTATAAATAAAAAAGTTCAGCGAACTCGCCGCAAACTGATTGAAATTAACCATCAATGTCTGCGTCGTATCTATATCAGAGTGGTTTTCCAGAAGGTCTTTTACCTTACTAACAATACTGTTAAGGACAGATATATCTTCGTAACGCACGCCGATAGTTTCGTAGATTCGACGATTCAGCATGCGGGAGGGGTTTTCTACCGAAATATTGTTAAATATAGCATTGGGGATATACAAAGGCCGCAGGTCAAAAGTGCGAATGCGTGTTAAGCGCCAACCGATATCTTCCACCGTGCCTTCGATTTCCTTGTCTGGAGACCTTACCCAGTCACCCTCTGAAAAAGGTCGATCCAGATAAATCATTAAGCCACCAAAAAAGTTCGCCAATAAATCTTTGGCTGCAAAACCGACAGCAATACCACCGATACCACCGAAGGCCAGAACACCCCCGACGCTATAGCCAAACATTTGCATAGCGATCAAAACCACAGTGATGATTACTGAAACTCTGGCCAGTTTGCCCACAGCTCTGACTGTCGTAATATCGTAAGGATCAGACAGGTAGGACGGGTCAACCAGGTTCTCTTCCGCTCGCTTGATGAAATTAACTAAAAATAGCGCGCCGAGAAACAACACCGCGACCCGATTTATCGGCTCGACAAAGTCATACCAGGGCGACTCCATCACTCGAGCAACGATACCCGCCGCAAAATTTACGCCAATCACCCACACCAGCCACACAGCGGGCTGTCGAGTTGCCGACACGAGAGCGTCGTCCCAAACACTCCGAGTCTTTAGCGCGTGACGCTCCAGCACAGCAAAACCCTTGTTGACCGAATAGCCTAGTAACAAGGCAATAAAAACAATAACAAATATTTCAATCCACCAAACAGAGGAAGCTCCGGTTATTTCGACAAGCCAGTTTTCAAAGGTATCTAGCATCTAAGCTCCTCGGTTAATAGAAGTTAACTGTAAGTTATGATCATACAATTGATTTTAAGGATTCGATGATGCCCTGACGACGAGCACTCCCCTCTAGCTCTGACCACGCCCAGCTACGCCGTGGCTTCATACCACAGAAGATGTCTGTGGTTGATGGCGGGATATCACCGTGTACGCGCCTCGCTTCGAGGAATTCAAGAACGCTGAGCGCGCCTCCGCGATTATTGCATACCAAAACCATATCGCAACCGGCAGCCAGCGCCAGGTCGGCTTTTCGCTGGTAGCCTCCAGCCACATCTGCACCCTTCATGGACAGATCATCGCTAAAAATAAGGCCCTGAAAACCTAACTCTTTACGTAATATTTCCTGCAACCAAAAACCTGAAAATCCCACTGTCTGAGCATCGACATTAGAAAACACAATATGCGCTGGCATCACCGCCTGCAGCGAAGGTGCTAATGCCTTGAAGGGCTGTAGATCATGCTCGCGGAGCGCTTCTAAATTTCGTGAATCGACAGGTGTTTCAAGATGACTGTCACCTACAACACCACCATGCCCCGGAAAATGCTTGCCGGTAGCAGCCATGCCAGCTTCGTGCATACCGTCAATAAAATGTTGTATAGCTCGAATAGCCAGCGCTGGTTCATCAGCAAAGGCTCGGTTTGCTATTACCTGACAACGGTCTCGGTCCAGATCCAACACCGGTGCGAAACTAAAATCTATACCACTGGCAATAACTTCTGCAGCCATCAGCCAACCGCAATCGTGAAGCAACTGACTGCCCCCGTCCTCGTCACGTCGATACAGATCACCAAGCACCTGCATGGGCGGTATCAGTGAATAGCCTTCGCGCAGGCGCTGAACTCGACCGCCTTCCTGATCAACGGCAAGCAACAGTGTCGGTCGGAGCGCATGAATCTCGGCACTGAGATTGGTAATCTGATCTCGGGATACAAAATTACGGGCAAAGAAAATTACCCCCCCAACCGCTGGACGAAGCAATAAGTCACGCTCATCCTTGCTCAGTTCAGTCCCGTCCAGGTCGAGCATTAAAGATCCTGCAGTCATTGTTCCGGTCACTCGCGGTTTCTATACATGATGTTGCTTTTCAATAAGTGCGCGACATTAGGCACAGCAACCCGCGCTGTCAACATCGATCCATAAGGTCCTCACTTAGACAGCTTTCTTATGTACACCGAAGGGGATATGGTTGATCGGAATTTACAGATCATATATATAGTATATATATCAATATATTATATACCTTTATTAAAGTACTATATATTTTTTTAGTGAGGCTATGCAGCTTCTCTGTCATCCCAACTAATGACCTCACTGAGCGCCGGTGTTATGTTGACTGGTAAACCGCCTGAACAAATAGTCAAGCAACAGACAGAGGTGACCATGGCTAAAATAATGCCCCAGCTTAATTACTGGTATCAAGATGTTGAGGAGGACGCCTTATTTGAAGTCGTGGCGATAGATGAAGAAGATGACTATATCGAAGTTCAGTATGTTAACGGTGAAATCGGCGAATTTGACTTCGACATCTGGGAGCAGATGATTATTCTCAACGCCGAACCTCCTGAAGACTGGCGTGCTCCCTACGAAATTGTTGACGGAAACCCGGCCAATGACGGGACAGCTGAATTCTCAATGAGCAACTGGGATGACCCGCTTGCCCACGTTGACTCTGATACTCAGCTGGGTGTTGAGGATTAATGATAGCCCAGAATCACACCGGGAGATCTTGAGCTTTAAGCATACGCACATGCTGAATAATAATGCTTGCTGCCGCCTCTGCGCTGTCTACAGTGCTAAATAAATTAAAATCGTGATCGTCGATAAACCCCATATCTCGAACCTGGCCCTGCAACCACCCCTGCAGGCCCTGCCAATATTTCTGTCCCACCATCACGATAGGAAAGGGCTTGACCTTCCCTGTTTGAACAAGGGTTAGTGCCTCAAACAACTCATCAAGTGTGCCATAACCGCCAGGGAAAACCACAAACCCGACAGCATATTTGACAAACATAAACTTGCGAACAAAAAAATAACGGAACTCAAGGCTGATATCCTGAAATTTATTGGGGGTTTGCTCCATCGGTAAAGTAATGTTTAGTCCCACGGTACTCGTCGACGTGCCATAACAACCTTTATTTGCAGCCTCCATTACGCCTGGTCCGCCACCGGTTATAACCGGAATATTTTCTCCGCCCAACAAACGTCCCAATTTCTCAGCCTCCTGACACCACAGGGTGTTTTCTTTTGCCCGAGCACTACCGAACACAGTCACTGCCTGACCCAATTTTGCCAAAGTCTCTATCCCATCAACCAATTCGGATTGAATACGTAACACTCGCCACGCTTCTGGCACCTTACTTTCATCCATCATTTATACCTGTAGATTCATACAAAAATTAGTCTGGGGATTTAAACGCCGCCTTGTTAATTTTTAAACACTGGATATAATTACAGTCCGAAAACAGGCTAATCCATGACTGACAAACTGACTCGGCGTCAAGCGCAAATCCTCGAATTCATCCAGAAGACCTTAACTTCAACGGGCTTCCCGCCAACCCGCGCTGAGATTGCTAAAGAATTCTGCTTCCGCTCGGCCAATGCCGCGGAAGAACATTTACGCGCTCTCGCTCGTAAAGGCATGATTGAAATGACGCCTGGAGCTTCCAGGGGGATTCGCCTCGCAGGCCCTCCTCAGGGTATTCCAATCGTTGGTCAGGTCGCGGCTGGAGATCCTATTCTTGCCGAACAGAATATTGAGGATTACTGCAATATACCTGGCTCGCTATTTTATCCAAGAGCCGACTTCCTGCTGCGGGTGAAAGGCGACAGTATGTGCGACATTGGCATACTCGATGGCGACCTGCTCGCGGTACACCAAACACCTAATGCGGAAAATGGTCAAATTGTTGTAGCCAGAATTGATGACGAGGTCACCGTTAAGCGACTCAAAAAAACCCGCAGCCGCTATATTATTTCATTAGAGCCAGAAAACAGTGCTTACAAGCCGATAGAGGTCGATTTACGAGAAAAGGAATTTGCTCTTGAGGGGCTTTATGCCGGCATTTTGCGGACTCAGCCAATATAAGTCAGTGAACGACCCGCTCTTCTAATTCATCTTCATCGGCCGATAAAGCCTCAGCACTGAGCTCCTCCACTGCATCGATACCCGCATCTATCATAGCTTTGGCTATATCAATCGTGGTATCGCTTAGGTAAAACTTTGCCTCATCCGAAAAGTTGATACGTATCAGCGGCTCACCATCTTCGTTGGCACGCTGCAATACCACTTGCCCGTCGGGAAGCATCACTATTTCGTATAAAGATGAAGGCATACTTTCTCCGTATTTTCTCTGGAAGCTCGCAGTATACCAATAAGCACCATTGTCGGGACAGAAAAGTTCTCAGTATTCGTTCATCAGAGCGCGATGTCGCTGCAGCAGTTCCAGCATCGCCTGCTGCCAATGTCCGACAAGCTCCAGGCTTATTTTTTTCTGGCGATCTTCTTCCTGAAACAGATCGATCCCGCCATGACTAACTTTAGCCGGCGTACCAACACCCGTCTGAAGATCGCTGTACGTATGCAAGCACTGAGCAAGCCAGCTCGATCGATCTTCTATCAAGGCCATGATCTCGGCGACTTCGGAAGACTGGATGTTCTGCTCAGCCAAAAACCTGGCGAGCGACTTTATATTACGGATTGACGATGGCTCCGTATGGCTATAATTTTCAGCTATTTCACGCAAATGAAACACATACGCAGTGTCCAACTGGAAGATTGCACTTTGTAGCAATGCAGCACTTAGCACCGAGACAGGTTCTTCTATCGCTGCATTTACCAACGCTTCAGCATACATACAACGCTGTGAGCAGGCACCTGTGTAGGGATTATGCGCCATTACTTACGGCCCATAGACCATCTTCATTAACAACGTGGTCAATGGCGTCACACGGACCACATCGCAAACGAGGGTTGATCACTTACGTTTGTCTTCAACTTGCCAACGACGGTCTTTGTGCATCGCTTTCCAGCCAGTAGCCTTTCCGTCGATCTCAGTGCGGACGTAGTGCTCAGCAGTTTTCCGAGCATAACGAACCACCGTTTTATTACCATCAGGATCCGCGACTGGTGCTGAAAATAGAAATTCATACTTAGAATCTATTTCATCTTTATGAGCCAGTAACTCGCTAACTAGTGGTGCACGGGTTTCACGATGTTTCGGGAACTGGCTGGCGGCGAGAAACAGACCTGCAGCACCGTCGCGAAGAATATAGTGATCATCAACTTTATCGCAGGCAAGCTCGGGCATATCTACCGGATCCATCTTCGGTGGCGCCGCCTGACCGTTTCGAAGCAGTTTCCGGGTGTTTTTACAATCCTCTGAGCTACAACCAAAATACTTGCCAAAGCGACCGGACTTGAGCTCCATATCAGCACCACATTTATCGCACTCGATAACCGGCCCCTCATAACCCCGCAATTTATAGCTACCCAGCTCAACCTCGAAACCAGGGCAGTCAGGATTAGACCCACAAATATGTAATTTGTGCTGTTCATCAATCAGGTAGGAGTCCATAGCCGTGCCACAAACATTACAATGATGCTTAGCTAGCAGAAGCCGGGACTCGCCTTCAGCGTCCTCCTCGATATTTATGGCTTCATCACCTGGCGTGAGATTCATAGTATGTTTGCAACGCTCTTTAGGGGGTAAGTTGTAGCCTGAACAACCCAGAAACACACCTGTGCTACCAGTACGAATCATCATGGGTCGACCACACTTTTCACACACCAGCGAGGTTTCAGTGGCGTCATTGAGACGCATACCATCCTCCTCTCCGCGGGCTTTATTCAAACGCTGAACAAAATTTCTGTAAAAGCGATCCAGTGTTTCCTGCCAACCAAGCTCTCCAGCAGCAACACTGTCCAGTTGCTCTTCCATAGCCGCTGTAAACCCGTAATCCATTAAGTCAGTAAAGTTTTCGTCGAGACGACTGGTAACAATTTCTCCAATTTTTTCTGCATAGAAGCGCTTATTTTCGGCCCGGACGTAACCACGGCCCTGAATCGTGGAGATAATATTCGCGTAGGTTGAGGGGCGACCAATACCGCGCTTTTCTAGCTCTTTAACCAGTGCCGCTTCACTAAATCGCGGTGGCGGCTTGGTGAAGTGCTGGAGAGGTACCAATTGCAGCAGCTTCAGCTCCTCGCCAACTTCATATTCGGGCAACTCAAGGTCATCCTGATTGCGTAAAGCCGGAATAGCGCGAAGAAAGCCGTCAAAGACCAGAACTCGACCTCGCACTCGCAATTCATAGGCGCCAGCACCGACTTTCACCGTGGTTGTATTAAAGCGCGCAGGTAACATCTGCCCGGCAACAAATTGTTGCCAGATCATTTCATAAAGTCGTTTCGCATCATCATCGACACCTTCTAAATCAGCCACCGAAATATCGACATTGGAAGGCCGTATCGCTTCATGAGCTTCCTGAGCACCGGTCTTGCTACTGTAAGTATTGGCTTTTTCAGGCAGGTAATTATTACCGTAGCGCGTGTTAATCAATTCCCTGCAGTCACGGAGCGCCTCAGCGCTAATATTCAGGGAATCCGTTCTCATATAGGTGATGTAGCCAGCCTCGTAAAGCCGCTGGGCGAGCATCATAGTTCGTTTAACACCGTAACTGAGTCTGGTGCTGGCTGCCTGCTGCAGTGTTGAGGTAATAAACGGTTTCGGGGGCTTAGTCTGGGCCGGTGTCGCGTCCCGGGCTGTGACGGTATAGGTCGCCGCATTTAGCTCACTCAGGGCATGATCACTGTCAGCTCGGTTATCTGGACGATAAGTTTTGCCATTGACAGTGCGTAGCTCAAAGCGCACTTTGTTTTCATCGGCATTTTCGAGGTCGGCATGCATGGTCCAGTATTCAACCGGTTGGAAGGCTCTAATAGCCCGTTCTCGCTCAACGACCAACTTCACCGCCACCGATTGCACCCGCCCTGCTGACAGACCTCTGGCAATTTTTTCCCATAACAACGGCGAGACCATAAAGCCCACCACACGATCAAGAAAGCGCCTTGCCTGCTGAGCATTAACCCGGTTGGTATCTAATTCTCCAGGATCTGAAAAAGCTTCCTGGATGGCCTTTTTAGTAATTTCATTAAACACCACACGTTTGAAACGATCATCGTCACCACCAATCGTTTCTTTCAGGTGCCAGGCAATCGCTTCACCCTCGCGATCGAGATCCGTCGCGAGATAGATGACGTCAGCTTTTTCCGCCAGCCTTTGAAGCTCGGAGACCACTTTCTCCTTGCCTGGAAGTATTTGATAGTTTGCTGCCCAACCGTTATCTGGATCGATTCCCATACGGGTAATTAACTGCTCACGGCCCCGCCTGGCTTTGTGCTTAATCTTTTCTTCAGGAGACATTTTCCGAGTCGCAGCCGCTTGTTTAGCGCGCTTTTTAGCATCGACCGGCGTCCGATTACTGGCTCCAGTTGGTAAGTCACGTACATGACCAACACTGGACTTAACAATGTAATCATTACCCAAATATTTATTGATCGTTTTCGCTTTTGCCGGTGACTCGACGATAACCAGTGATCTACCCATGAAATCCTTTATTTAGTTAATAGCTCGCATTAAATATTCAGTAAATAACCTAAAGCCCATAGGTCAGATGGGCGATATATAAGGCCTCGCTTTTGATCGGTCAAGGTATTTAACGATTATTTTGTTAAATATCGTGACTTGCCGGTACCTTGGCCCAGACCCTGTCTAGCTCGATTCACATCACTGCCCGAGTCATATTCAACTCATAACTCAGTGATGTTTTGGTATATTATTTTTATCTTTGCTTGAATCTCATCAATCAAATCAGGGTCATCCAGCTCTTGCCAATAGACCCCAATACCTTGTCCATCAACAGACACCGCATTAACACCATTGGGCAATGTCGCTATTACTTTGTCAACTGCATCCTGATGATGCACAGGCGCTTCGGTGCCCAGCCAACACCAGCCTTTCCATTGAGCGACACGACCACGGCCCTGATCTCTAACCAATAACCAGGGGATGGAACCGGCCTGCGCCAGGTCTTTCGCCAACCACGGTACAAAGTATCGAATTGATGTGGGATTCAAGCCTTTCTGATCTGCGACCGCCTCTGCCATCACATGGACCTGTAAACCCTTCTCCCTGGCTCGTTGACGAACATTCAAAATTGTCTTTTGTCGTAGCGAGGGTTTGAGTACCATGAAGGGTGATACCAGAGCAGCGATAACTATCGCCATTATCAAATAGGTCACGACCAGCACTTTCTCTATGAAAAAATAGACTATACAGCCTATCGCATGGCTTAAACTTTTTATCTCGGGTTATGTGCTAGACACCGAGTTATCCTGGTATTAAGCGTATCCCAGGTTCGAACTGAAAGATCTAAAGAGCAAATTCAGGAGTCCCACCACATGTCATACTATCGTCATATCCTCGTCGGCCTCGATTTATCTCCAGAGTCTATCCACGTCGTTAACCATGTTCAGGAACTATTTCAGGACAGAGACGTTCGTATCAGTTTGCTCCACGTCCAAGAACCGCTTTCCTTTGCCTATGGTGGCGATATCCCCATGGATCTCAGTGAAGTACAAACCCAGATGGAACAGCAGGCTCGCGTGCGTCTGGATGAATTTTGTGAGCAGTTGGGTCTTACCTCCGCTGACCGACACGTGATGATTGGGCAACCGGCTCAGGAGATGCACAAATTCGCTAAGGAAAACGGCGTCGATCTAACCGTGGTCGGTAGCCATGGTCGCCATGGTCTAGCCCTGGTCTTCGGTTCTACGGCCAACGGTGTTTTGCACGGTACTAGCTGTGATGTTCTGGCTGTGCGGATCCCCAAACCAGATTAAGCTGATCAACTTACACCTTCTATCCGCAGGCTTGCCGATGAGTTAGTCTGCTTTAAACTAGTATTTATTAGACCAAACCTGTCAATTATCACGGATGGCTATGCGTATTACATCGTACAATGCTTTGCGTAACAGCGCTTTTCTCTGCCTGTTTTTTTTGCAGCTGTATCAAACACCTTCAGTTATCGCAGAAAATTCTGACCTGCAACATCAGCGAGATCTGTACCAGAAAGTGAAGCTGGATCTCGACGGCGGCTCCTCCCGTTTATTCCAGCGGTATCGAGAACAGCTAAAACACTACCCCCTGTATCCCTACCTCGAATATGTCCACCTTAGTCACCGGCTCTCCGTAGACGATGAGCCGGCCGTGGCAGCCTTCCTCGAACTCTACCCAGATATCTGGCTGAGCGATAGACTCCGCCGCAACTGGCTTAACATTCTCTACAACAAGGGGCTCTGGCAACAATACATCAAATACTATCAAGCCCCAACAGCAAGTACCGAGGCCACATGCCACTTTAATTTTGCCCGTTATCAGCTAGGTGAAAAACAGGCTGCTATGGAAGGCGCTATCGCGTTATGGCTGGTTGGCAGATCGCAACCGAAGGCCTGCGACCGCCTGTTCGGATTATTGATTAGCGAACAACGGATTGATAACGAGCTCGCCTGGCGGCGCTATAGCCTTGCTGTCCTCAATCATCAATACGGTTTAGCCGCTTATATAGAGCGATTTTTTTCGTCAGAAAAATACCGCCGCCTGGCGAAAAACTACCTGTCACTGGATCGCAACCCAGACCGAGTCGCGGAATACAAACTTTTTGACATCCAATCACCAGAAATTTTGGCAATAATCGAACACGGTATTAGCCACCTGGCAAGAACAAATGCCACACTCGCTCTTAAACATTGGGCCCGTTACTTACAAACCCACCCCTTTGATGCGGATGCTCGCAGCCGGATGTTGCCGAACCTGGTCAAAGGACTGGATAGCCAGGGCCATCCAAATGTTGCCACAGATTATCTCCTGGACCAGATTGAAATCGCCGACTCCACACTCCTCGAATGGCAATTGCGCAGGGATATTGCTAAAGCCGACTGGCCTGCAGTTAACCGCCTTATAGAAAACCTCCCGGAGGCCCGCCGCCAGGAACAGAGATGGCGCTACTGGCAGGCCCGAGCGATCTCTCTACATACGACAAATGCTGAAGATATCGACAGCGCAAAAAGCACCTTTCGGGAATTATCCCGTTTTCGGAGTTTCTACGGATTTCTTGCCAGCGACTGGGCAGGTAATCCCTACAACATGCAACACGTTCCTCTGAGCATCCTCCCGGAAACAATCAACGCTATGGCAATGCAACCAGCAATGAAGCGAGTTAAAGAACTGCGTTATCACCAGCAGGATCTCTACGCCAACCGTGAATGGTATAACGCAAGTAAACATTACTCCTCAGATGACTGGCAAAGCGCAGCACAGTTAGCCCAACAATGGCAATGGCACGGACAGGCGATTCTGGCAATGACCCGAGCTGATTACTGGGATGACATCGACATTCGCTTCCCACTGGTATTTCAAAAAGAATTTGAACACCATGCCCAGCTACGAGGCTTGCCACTCCCTCTGATTCTAGGCCTGTCCAGACAGGAAAGTGCTTTCCGCCCCGCTGTAAGCTCCCCTGCTGGCGCCCGTGGCCTGATGCAATTGATGCCGGCGACTGCAGAGGAAGTCGCTCGTAAACACAAAATCCCCTATCACAGCACTAGTCAACTGGTAGATCCGGATTTTAATATCCACCTTGGCAGTTTGTACTATCAGGGTGTTCTAAAACGTTTTGGGGGCAATCGTATTCTTGCCACCGCTGCCTATAATGCCGGGCCACATCGAGTCGATCGCTGGCTCGAAAAAAGCGCAGGTACACTGCCATTCGATGCCTGGGTAGAAACCATACCGTTCAATGAAACCCGACAGTATGTCCAGAATGTACTAGCCTTTGCGATTATCTATGCCCATCATCTTCGGCAGGATTATCGTTTGTTGAGTGCAGAAGAGCGTGCCAGACTACTGTAACCACTCTAGCAACCATGCGGATTCGAACGACTTGAGTCATAGGCAGGGTCGGTTATGACTCCCACTAGCCCTTTGTATCCCCTTGTTGACATCGGTCTTAACCTCGCCAGTCGTCAATTTGTCGACGATACTAGTGAAGTCCTGGAGAGCGCACGACAGGCAAAGATCAGCGCCTGCATTCTAACCGGTACCGATGAACAGACCAGCAAGCAAGTCCTGAGCTTATGTCGGCGATACGCATCGACCTTCCCCGGCATGCTCCACTGCACAGCGGGGGTTCACCCCCACGACGCCAGGCACTGGCGCCCCGAAACAACTACTCTGCTCAAACAATTACTGGCCCAGCCCGAAGCCGTCGCGGTCGGAGAAACTGGCCTGGATTTCAACAGAGATTATTCCCCCCGCCCCATGCAGGAGAAAGTTTTTGAGACACAAATAGCTTTATCAAGCGAAACGCACAAACCTCTGTTTATGCACGAACGAGATGCCCATCAACGCCAGATCGAGATACTGCGAGCCTACCGAAGTAAATTTAGCAAAGGGGTTATTCATTGCTTCACCGGCGACCAGCAGAGTCTTTTTAACTATCTTAATCTCGATTTACACATCGGCATTACCGGCTGGATATGTGATGAACGACGCGGTAGCGAATTGCAAGCGCTTGTGAAACAGATACCCCTAAATCGACTGATGCTAGAAACGGACGCTCCCTATCTCCTGCCCCGCACTATCAAACCTAAACCCGCGTCCAGACGCAATGAACCTGCCTATTTACCCTGGGTGCTCCAGAGTATTGCCGTACACCGTCCGGAAAATATTGAAGAAATTGCCAGCGCGACCCGACAAACCAGTATTGACTTTTTCGGTCTAGAAAACATTCCTTCTTAAACAGGTCAGAGCCGACGTTAGTCCTATACACGGAGTTATATCGACACTCGATCGGGGGTCATTCGAACTCGATTGCCGACCACGCCGGGAGGCCCAGGGGAAAAACCCATTGTTTCGTCGGCCCACAGATGTTTTCATACCTGTACTACATCTTTCACAACCCACTGTCAAAACTTCTGGTGACCAATATGGATTCATCAAAAAGCGACCGTCCCACCCTCGATCCTCGTTCTCAATTCGCCACTTTATTTGAGCAAGACGAGCAGAATATCGACCTCGTTGAAGCCGCACTTCTAATCGCTGCCGACCATCACCCTGAATTCGACCTCGATAATTGCCATCAACAAATTGAGACTCTCGCCCAGGAAGCTAGAGATCACCTCCAACTGAATCAGGAAACCCACGCCCTTGGCCAGGCCCTGTGCGACTTTCTCTATGACGAAGCGGCCTACAGCGGTGATCATAGCGATTACTATAATCCCGATAACAGCTACCTTGATCGCGTGTTACAACGCAGAAAAGGGATTCCTATTACCCTTGCCCTGGTCTATATCGCAGTCGGCCGGCGCCTTGGGCTTACAATGGAGCCAGTGGGCTTCCCTGGACATTTCCTGGTCAAACTTATCGGCGAAGAAGACATCATTCTCGACCCATTTTCCGGCCAAGTACTCAGCGAAGATGACTGTCGTGAATTACTCAAAACCTGTACCCAGGATACCGTAGCGTTCCAGCAGGAACACCTGGATAGTGTTGGTAATAGAGAGGTTGTACGACGGATACTCGGTAATTTGAAAGGCATTTATCTAGGTCGACAGGAACTTGATCAGGCTCTGGCGATCTGCGACCAATTGCTCTTGATCAACAAAGACTCACCTCGTGACATCATTGATCGAGCCTTCGTTTTAGAGAAGATGGACTGCCATGCCGCTGCCGCAGAAGACCTGGAATACCTGCTGACATTGGCACCGCCACCACAGGTCAGCAAGTCGATTCAGGATAAAATTTCTGAATTAAGAAATCAGGATGCCGGCTCGTTACATTAACGATTAACTGTATAACGAAGTACCTGCCAAAGAATTATTCTGCCACCATTTTTCTGATTTGCCCGACTGTGAAGGGCCAGCCTTTTTCCTGTCCAGCTGTATTCTTTACCACTGGGATACGCGTTCTGTAAGCCTCCATCAATACGTCATTACCGGCAATACTAATCACCTCATAGCCCCCTGAGCCATTCACACCAAATACTTCGTCAAGAACATTCCTCGCCAGATCACATAAATGGCAACCCTCGCCGACATACAGGCTAAGTACTGGCTGGGCATCACCATTTACCATCGAGTTTTCCTATTGACAGTGAGGCTGACTGTGGGGCAGCTTAAGTTGATTATGAACAGGCTCGAATGCTCCAACATTGATGGATATTAGCCCGCCTCTCAAAATCTTTATCTATGCTTTTGGCAGTGATATTTTCGGCGATAAAATCCATTACGATACCTTCTGCCATTTTAAAACGGCGCAGATTGGTTGAAAAAATCAGTACCCCCCCCTCTGTAAGCAAGTTGGCCGCCTGCCGAATCAAGGTCTCGTGATCTCTCTGAATATCAAGTACGCCGTCCATTTTCTTTGAATTGGAAAACGTCGGTGGGTCAAGAAATATGACCTCGTAATGATTGCCGTCGCCACCCCTGCGTAACCATGTCAGGCAATCCGCTCGAAGGAGTTGATGCTGATCTGGATCCATCCTGTTAAGTCGAAAATTGCGCTTTGCCCAAGCTAGATAAGTATTCGACATATCAATACTAAGGCTTTGTGTCGCGCCTCCAATAGCGGCACAAACCGTAGCACTGGCAGTATAACAAAAGAGGTTTAGAAAACTTTTCCCCGCACAGACCTTGCCCAGTTGCTGCCGTATGAGCCTATGATCAAGAAACAAACCAGTATCCAGATATTTGGACAAATCGACCTCAAACTTTGCAACGCTTTCTGTGACCGTGAAGACGCCAGTTCCGTCCCCTTCTATTGAGCGTTCATATTGTTGGTCACCACGCTGACGTTGACGTTGGTTAAAGAACAATCTGCCCGGCATTGGCTGCAACACCTCTGTGACGGCCTGCCGAACTTCTTCAATATGTCGCGCCGCACTAGCTGGATCAACACTGGTTGGTGGAACATACTCCTGCACATAGATGCCATCACCATAGCAATCGATCGCAACCGCATATTCAGGTAAATCCGCATCATAAAGTCGATAGCATTCAATATTCCCTGAGCGTCGCCAGGCTCGGAGTTTACGTTGGTTTTTGCGCAGCCGATTAACCAACATGATAGTTCCGTGAGACAGAGCCTGTTTGCGATTGGCCTTCTCTTTAAACTCTGGCTTAGAACTATTGATGGTCTGCTTAGCCCCCGGGGCTCTAGCGATCAATGCATTACTGTCATCTGCAAAAATATCAAACAGGAGCAATCTGGCTGGCAAAGCACCATTAAATAATTTGTATTGTTTATTGGCCCGTAAACCTAGCTCAAAACACAAGGTTTCATTAGCTGAAAAGACCGCTGCTCGCCAGCCGCCAAAATGTTGTTTGAGCAGACTACCCAAACTTGCGTATAGCGGCCTGAGCTGTTCCTGTTCACCCATTCGAGCACCGTAAGGTGGATTGGTGATGACTAAGCCACAACCTTCGTCCTTTCCAAACGAATTGCACAGATCCAACAAGGGCTGCTTGTTAACGCTGATATAATTGCTAAGACCTGCAGTACTAATATTAACCTTTGCCGCATTAAGTGCCTGCTCATCCTGGTCATAACCAACGATGGCGGGAAGACCCTTCGCCAAACCCTGTTCCCTACGGTGCTTTGCCTGGTCGAGCAATTCGTCCCACAGATCAGGACGATGCCCCAACCAGTGATAAAAGCCATAGTGACTACGCCCAAGGCCCGGCGCAATATCCGCCGCCATCATGGCGGCCTCAACCAACAGTGTCCCGCTCCCACACATGGGGTCAAGCAGCGTCATATATTGCCGATCCGGCCAGCCCGCACGGACCAGGAGAGCAGCGGCCAAATTCTCTTTTAAGGGCGCGCGGGTGTTGACGGTACGGTAACCACGCCGGTGCAAGCTCTCACCAGAAAAATCCAGACTCAACATTACCTTGCCTCGGGCAAAACGCGCATTAATACGAATATCCGGGGTGCGGGGCTGTACATCCGGTCGTTGCCCATAACGCTCGCGAAAATAATCGACCACACCATCCTTAACCCGCTGGGCACCAAACTGGGTATTATCGATACCCGGCCCGGTACCAACGAAGTCAACGGCAAGGGTGGTATTCAGATCAAAGTGCTGGTCCCAGGGGATATTATGGGTTCCCCGATACAACTCATCAGCATCCTCAACAGGAAAGGTACTGAGCGGTAGAAATACCCGATTCGCCAACCGCGACCACAAACAGACTTTATAAGCTGCCGCCAATTCATCTCGAAACTCTACGCCCGCAACTGTTTCTTTAGTGTTTCTCACACCTAGAGACTTAAGTTCTTTTAGAAGAAGACTTTCTAACCCTTTGGTACAGCTTATAAACCAGCTAGAAAACATCATTCATCCTGGATCTTTGATTACCCCAAAGCATTAAAACTCCCAGGGCTTAGACTAACAAAACATTCGACAGACCCCCCTTCAATCTGGTGAACTGGGGCGAGCTTAAAAGCGATGTACCAAAACAAGCCATGGCGCAAATTGGTACACACCTGAGACTCACTGGTCTCTTCTAAAATCCATAGTTCTAAAACCCATAGTTTACCGTTTAAAGCGATGGAGTACTGGCAAATGAAAAGACAAAAACGAGACATTTCCCAACGGGCATACAGTAAAGGCTATCAGGTAGGTTACCAGGGCCGATCGGAAGGAGGCTGTCCTTTTCAGACCGGAACCCTCACTGCGCGGGAATGGCTCAATGGCTGGCAAGAGGGGCATGACGATCATCTCGACGGTATGAGCACCCAAACCAGCCAACAGAAAATAATGGCCATGCGCTGATTTTTTTAAACCTAAACTATTTTTTTAAACCTAAACTAAGAGGTGAGGCGTGGCCTGAGCACAAGCCTGGGTAAGCGGCCGGACAGGATTCAAATTCAAAGCGCGCTAATCAAGGGGAAGCCTGTTGACGGCGCCAGCCATCTCCTTGATTAGACCCGGGCCTCTGTAAATAAAGCCGCTGTAGACCTGTACCAGGCACGCTCCGGCAGCCATTTTCTTTACCGCATCCTTACCACTGCCAATGCCCCCGACACCAATGATAGGCAAGGAGCCGTCTAATATATTAGCAAGCTTGCCAATCACCTCCGTGGCTCTACTTTCCATCGGTGCACCGCTCAAGCCGCCCTGCTCGGCACTATAACGATGGTTTTCTACACCCTCTCGCGACACAGTAGTATTTGTTGCGATAACGCCATCAATATGATTATTCATGAGCACTTCGGCCAATTCGACAAGGCCTTCACTGCTCTGATCTGGGGCGATTTTCACGGCCAGAGGTACATAGCGACCATGTTCATCGGCGAGGCTTGCCTGCTTGACTTTCAACGCACTGAGCAAAGCGTCGAGTTCCGCTCTGTTCTGTAAGTCTCTCAGCCCTGGGGTATTGGGGGAGCTTATATTGATAGCGATGTAATCAGCGTGAACATAGACTTTATCCATGCAGATACGGTAATCATCTACAGCATCAGCGACAGGAGTAGTTAAGTTTTTGCCAATATTGATACCCAGAATACCTGCGTATCGACGGACTTTGACCTGCTCTACAAGATGATCAACGCCCAGATTATTAAATCCCATACGGTTAATAATAGCCTGATGTTCGGGCAGTCGGAATAAGCGCGGCTTAGGATTTCCGGGCTGTGGGCGTGGCGTAACGGTGCCTATTTCAATAAAACCAAAACCAAGTGCCCCCAACCCATTAAAGTAATCGCCGTTTTTATCAAGCCCGGCTGCCAGACCAAAGGGGTTAACGAAATCTAAACCCATGGCTTTGACAGGTTGTTGTGGTTGGCTCTTTGTGTAAACCCGCAGCAGGCCCAAACGTTCAGCAACAGAAATACTGACCAGGGACAGATGATGAGCGGTTTCCGGCGGAAACTGAAACAGCGCAGCGCGTGCAACGCAATACATAGCGCCTCCGCTTTAATTGGGATGACGAGGGTTAAGCTCACAAGGATAAATGAAGGCCGCGGGCAAGGGAACCAAAATAAGACTCGCTCGTCATAAACACGCGAGCGACTTGGCATTTGCTAATTTGGCCACAATTCTTACCTTAAGGCCTATAGACCCTTTACAATCGACGCTGGCAACATGACCATTGTCACCCGACCGTTACAGGATCTGACATTAAACGATGAACGAAAGCAGTCACTTCGAACAAATACAATCACTCCTCCACTATCTTGATGAATGCATCGTCGGCCAGCCAACCTTATCCCGTCGGCTGATCATGGCTTTACTAGCCGACGGCCACCTTCTTGTCGAAGGTGCGCCAGGCCTGGCTAAAACCAAATCCATTCACACCCTGGCAACTGCCATCGAAGGCGACTTCCAACGTATTCAGTTTACGCCGGATCTTCTACCTGCTGACATTACCGGAAGTGATATTTATCGACCTGAACACGGTAATTTTGAGTTTCAGGCTGGGCCGATCTTTCACAACCTGATCCTCGCCGATGAAATTAACCGAGCACCCGCGAAAGTCCAGTCGGCCCTTCTTGAAGCGATGGCTGAAAGACGCGTAAGCGTCGGTAGCAACACTTACCCATTACCCCTGCTATTTCTGGTGATGGCTACGCAAAATCCCATTGAACAGGAAGGTACCTACCCCTTACCCGAAGCTCAACTGGATCGCTTTTTGATGCATGTAAAAGTCGATTACCCCAGTGCCGCAGCCGAACACCAAATTTTACAACTGGTTCGCAACGAAGCTTCTGGCGTAACAGTAAGCGAGGCACCTAAGATCAACGCGGACACTATTCTGGCCGCACGAAAAACGGTGTTAGGCATATACATGGCCGACAATGTTGAAGAATATTTAGTGCAGCTCATCAATGCCACCCGTAAACCCGAAGCCTACGGAGACAAGTTAGGTTCCTGGCTGGAATACGGTGCCAGCCCCCGAGCAACCATCGCCATCGATCGCTGCAGCCGCACCCATGCCTGGCTTGACGGCCGGGATTTTGTGACCCCCGATGATATTCGAGCCGTCACACCCGACATACTCCGCCATCGTTTAATCCTCAGTTTTGAGGCCGAGGCGAACGGCATTACCTCTGACAAAGTAATCGACGCATTGATCGCGAGTGTACCCTCCGCTTGATATGCCCGAATCAGGAGTTTCAAACAAGACCTCTGGCAGGCTAAGGCCGAGTTCAACATTGAGTCCGGTAGCAAACCCAATAAGTAGTCTTCCAGACCATTTGCCTCCTAACGTTGCAGCTTCGACGGAAGAGCTTGTGCGCCTGCGCCATGCTGCCAGAGAAATAACCCTGTATCCTCGATTACCGCCACGGGCCATTATGGCTGGTGGCCATCGCTCTCGGCTCCGTGGCCGCGGCATGGATTTTGATGAAGTCCGACCTTATCAACCCGGGGATGATGGCCGCTCCATAGACTGGCGGGTCACCGCACGTACCACCCAAACCCATACCAAAGTCTTTCGTGAAGAGCGCGAACGCCCGGTGATGCTGGTATGTGATTTGCGCCAAACCATGTTTTTCGGCAGCCAAAAAACCAAGTCGGTCACCGCCTGCGAAGTCACGGCAATACTAGCCTGGACAGCCTTAAACGCCAACGACCGTATCGGGGGACTGGTCTTTTCCCCCACAGGCCAGCGAGATATCAGAGCCAGACGCAGTCACCACAGCGTCCTACAATTGATTAAAACCCTTGCCGATACCAGTGCTTCATTGATTCATCGTCAGCAAGATGTTTATTCACTAACTCAGATCCTCGAACATGCACGGCGCGTCGTCCGCCCTGGTACGGCGGTGGTCATTGTCAGTGACTTCTATGATTTTAATCGCGATACCGAGCGTCACCTTTTTGAACTGAGCCGACATTGCGACCTGACGATCTGTAATATCCGCGACGATCTGGATATTACCCTGCCGCCAGCTGGGACTTATTCGGTCAGCGATGGCCTGCGCCGGTTCACACTCAACACCCGCGATACAAAGCTCCGAAAAGCATTTGAGCTACGTAAACAACAGCAAACTGAAACACTGGAAAAAACTGCCACCAAATTGCGCGCCACCTACCTGCCTATCCGTACCGGACAGCCAGTCGTACCCCTGTTACAAAGAGTTTATGGCAACCGGACTGCCCGGAGGAGATCCCGTTGAATCAAGATCCCCTCGCTCAATTGAGGGATATCCACCTACCTGAAGCTATTGGTTGGTGGCCCCCAGCACCGGGCTGGTGGATATTAACACTGCTCTTATTGGTCTCGACTACGTTCACCATTCGATACTTAATTAGACGTCGTCGGCAACGATACTTCCGCCGAGAGGCTCGGGGTCTGCTTACTCAGTGCTGGACACGCTATCAATTAAAAAGTGATCATCGACAATTTGTAGAAGACTTATTTACCTTGATTCGACGCGCCCATTTGAGTAGTAAACATAGTAACGCTTTTAATCAAGCAGGTAACAAAGCAAACAACAATGCGTCAAAAGACTCTCCTGATAGTCTTGTTGACGAACACCAGGATCAACAACTCAAAGCTATTAGCGCTGACCTGGTATTTAAGAAGCTCGATCAGAGTGTCGACGGTGATCTCTCTAAGCTGGTAAGTATTGATACTATCCAGGGGCTTCTTTACCAGCAAAACCCAGAGCCACTAAACCCAGATCAAGCCGAGCGTCTGCACGCCGCCGCCACACAATACTTAAAATGCGGTGCTCGATAATGCTAACTTTAATCTGGCCCTGGATGCTGAGCCTGACACCTCTACCATGGCTATATCGCTGGTGGCGCAAGCCGGTAAACAGGCAAAGTGCGACGTTGATTGTGCCGGGCTACAGTGATGTCAGTGCCAACAGTTCAACCAGTGCTGGCGGAGTTAGGCACTGGTTGAACTGGGCACTGCTGACCTTGATATGGCTCGCCCTCGTGGTATCAGCTAGTCGTCCTCAGTGGGTTGGTGAGCCCCTTGCACTGCCAACTACTGGCCGGGATTTATTGCTGGCTGTGGATATTTCCCCGAGTATGGAAGAGGCCGACATGAAGGTCGGCAATGAACTGATCGACCGACTAGCCGTGATCAAATCAGTGGTCGGTGATTTTGTCCAACGACGCAGAGGTGATCGGCTTGGCCTCATACTGTTTGGCAGCAATGCCTATCTTCAGGCACCACTCACCTTTGATCGGCTTACCATTAATACCCTGTTGCAGGAAGCTTTAATAGGCTTCGCCGGCAAAGGAACGGCCATTGGTGATGCTATCGGCTTATCGGTAAAACGTCTGAAGGATCGCCCTGAAAATGCCCGCGTGGTCATACTGTTAACCGATGGTGCAAACACCTCTGGGGAAGTCGATCCTCTCAAAGCCGCACAATTAGCTGCCGCTTACCAGGTCAAAATCTATACGATTGGTGTCGGTGCTGACGAGGTATTGCGGCGCACTTTTTTCGGAACTCGCCGAGTCAACCCATCCCTCGATCTTGATGAAGACACCTTAACCAGCATTGCCCAGATCACCGGCGGACAATATTTTCGCGCTCGCAATCCTGACGATCTGGCCAGCATCTACGCGAAACTCGACGATCTGGAGCCCGTTCCTCAGGATGACGAAACCTTTCGGCCCACCAAAGCCCTGTTTCATTGGCCTATGGGTCTGGCTTTGTTTGCCAGCTTTTTGTTAGCAATTTTAAAACATCGTGGAGCCGGCGATGCTTGAAACCCTGTCGAGTCAGCTGCTCTCACTCAGTGCGTTTCATTTTCTACGCCCCTGGTGGCTGCTCGCACTACTCCCCGCAATATTATTTAGCTGGTTACTGTTTCGACACCAGCAGCAAGCTGGAAGTTGGCAAACAGTGATACAGGCAGATTTATTACCCTTTCTGCTGGATGGAAAAGGCCGTCAGCAGCAACAACGTTATTTTCTCTGGGCCCTGTTATTTTGGTGTCTGGCAAGTATTGCTATTGCTGGACCGAGCTGGACAAAAAAACCCATGCCTGTCCATAAGCAACAAAACCCTCTGGTTGTATTGCTGGATCTATCGCCGTCTATGTTGGCCGAGGACTTAAAACCCAACCGTCTGATCCGCGCACGCTTGAAGCTCACCGATTTTTTAGCTCTCCGGCAGGAAGGCACCACGGCCCTAATCGCCTATGCTGACGATGCTCATGTGGTAACACCACTAACCGATGATACTGCCACCATTATCTCCCTGGTGGCCTCCTTACACCCCAATATCATGCCAGCTGCTGGTAGCAAGCCACTTGCGGCATTACAAAAAAGTCTGGAAATTATCCTCCAGGCAGGACATCAGAGCGGCGACCTGCTCCTGATCAGCGACGGCATTACCAATAGTGACGCAGAGGCCATTACCAGCTTTCTCTCCAGCATGGGGGGATTCCGTCTATCGGTACTGGGATTGGGTAGCAAGGACGGGGCTCCCATACCCTCCGAACAGGGCGGCTTTGTAAAAGATAAACATGGCGACATCGTTATCGCCCGACTCAACAGTAAACGGCTGCGTAAGGTAGCGAGAGAAAATGATGGGCACTATGCAACAATAAGTGTGGACAATAGCGACCTTAAACATCTCAAATCCGGCATCGATAACCCAGATAGCAATACCGAACAACTGGATCGTACCTTTGATACCTGGCAGGATAATGGCTTCTGGTTAACTCTGATCCTCCTACCCCTTATATTTTTAAGCTTTCGGCGCAACATAATTATTGTCCTAATGCTCACACCTACCTTATTTTTCAGCGAAGGTAGTCAGGCCTTTGAATGGACCGATCTCTCCTGGAAAGATCTATGGAAAACCCCCGACCAGCAAGGTCAGGAAGCCTTTAATGCCGACCGTAGCGATGTCGCCGAAGAGTTATTCAATCATCCCGGCTGGAAGGGCGCCGCCGCCTACCGCAATGAAAATTATAGTGAAGCCGCTCAGGCTTTCGCTAACAATACCCCTACGGGCCAATATAACCTGGGTAATAGCCTTGCCAGGAGTGGCCAGCTCGAGGAAGCACTGAAGGCCTATGAGAATGTTCTCGCCAGCCAACCTGATCACGCCGATGCCGCTTTCAATAAGCAGGTGGTCGAAGCGCTACTAAAACAACAGCAGAATCAAGAACAGGGGCAGGAGAGTGGCGAACCAGACGATCAATCTCAACAACAATCAGAAAATCAGAAAAATTCAGAGCAGAATCAGAATCAATCATCTGATAATCCATCGAAACCTGAACAGGAGCAAAAAACTCAGGAAAATCAATCCGAAAATCAGTCTGAAAACGAGAATTCAAAGCAAGAAGATTTAGAGCAGGTAAAGCAGAAGCTAGACAAGGACCAATCCGATCAGGAAACCCAACAGGCGGCTGAACCCAGAGCACAGCAGGATGACCTTTCCAGGGAACAACGCCAGGCCATGGAGCAATGGCTACGCAGAGTCCCTGATGATCCCGGCGGTTTACTGCGTAGGAAGTTTGCCTATGAAGCCTGGCTAAAAAAGCAATCCAGCCAACAAAACACTAAACAGCAGGAGAGTCAGCGATGGTAACGTTCTATCGGCACAGGACTATTATCAAACGGTTAAAACCCGCTGTTAACACGCTGACTGGCGGATGCTTAACGGTAGTCCTTTTTATCTTTATTAGCCTGCCCCTGCAGGCCGCCAACCTCAATTCTCAAGTTGACAGACAGGAACTCAGTAGCGGTGAAACTCTGACGCTTATAGTATCGATAGATGAGCAAGTACTGTTTGGTGAGCCCGACTTTAGCAGCCTCGAAAAAGATTTTGAGATTCTCGGTCGAAATCGTCAAAACCGCTTTTCCAACAACAATGGTAAAACAGAGTCTTATACTCAGTGGTTACTAACGCTTAGTCCTAAAAAAATCGGCCAACTAATTATCCCCAGTTTCAGTTTTAAAGGTGAAGTCAGTGAAGCCATAGAAATAAACGTGGTCGAGACATCTGCCAGTAACCAGCCTGACTCAGAAATTTTTACTGAAGTAACGCTGGACAAATCCAGCGTCTATGTCCAGGAACAGGCCCTACTTACATTGCGGTTGTTAACCGCTGTACCCTTGCGCAATTTTGAAAAGACGCCGCTAAATATCCCAGACGCTCAAGTGATAAATATCTCGGACAACCAATACCAGAAACAGGTAAATGGCAAAGACTATATCGTCGTCGAAACCCAGTATGCTATTTTTCCCGAAAATAGTGGTGAACTGAATATTCCAGCGCTACGCTACAGCGGTATCGCCAGTTTTAATTACGAAAGTAAACGTATTGCTCTGAGAACAGAAGAACAAACACTATCGGTCAAACCTCGTCCAGCTGAAGCACTTAACACCAGCTGGCTACCGGCTCGCGGCGTCAGCCTGTCTGATAACTGGACTAGGGATAAACCCACAATGACTGTCGGCGAGCCTGTCACTCGTAACATTACGTTGAGCGCTCGAGGTCTCACCGCTGCCCAGTTACCGCCTCTAGTTATCCAGCAAAATGAAGCTCTCAAAATTTATCGAGATCAAGCACAACTTGAAGACAATACCAACGCTCAGGGCGTGATCGGGCACCGAATCGAATCTATGGCCATTGTACCTACCGAGTCCGGTCCCTTAACCTTTCCTGAAATTCAAGTGCAATGGTGGGATACGGTGAACGAGCGCATGCGGACTGCTCGACTACCCAGTGAAACCTTTGATGTTTTACCCGGTGCCGCTACCAGCCCGCCACCAGCAGAGGTCACTACGACACCCACACCCAACAGAGATATTATAGTCCCAACAGTTATCGCGCCTGCAGAAAACGGTCTAATATTAAAAGTATTGATAGCATCGAACATTTTGTTGGCGCTGTTGAGCCTCACTTTTGCCGTTATGTGGTGGCATAATCGCAACTCTCAACAACCAGAGTCGGGTATAAATAAAACTGTACCCAGCCCACCTAATGAAAAGGCTAAGACAACGCTCAAGACCGTTCAGCTTGCCGCAGCGGACCATAATTACCCAGCTCTGCGAGAAGCCATTATCCAGTGGGCACGTAGTCACTGGCAGCAGACAAATATCCACACACTAAATCAGGTTGCTTCGAAAGCTGAGGACGCGGAGCTGAAACGACTGTTCGAAGAGCTCGACACGCGTTTGTATGATAAACATCGGGGTAAGGTAAACGTCGAAGCCAGCAACGACGCGAACCCCCATGAAAACATTGATGAAAAAATTTTAGATACCAAAGCATTAATCAGGCGACTGGAAACGATTCATCAAAGACCCATTGGCGGCAAAAATATTAAACTGACAAGATTGCGCCCTCTTTACCCTGATTAACAGGTACTTAAATGTAAGCACGTAAACAAACTCCAAACAGGATATTCACTCCTATGAGAATTTGGCACGAAGAAATTTCCCTGGACGCGATCAACGAAAGTTCAAAAGACAGCGCAGCCAGCCATGTCGGCATAGAATTTGTCGAGGCCGGTGAAGACTATCTGGTCGCCCGCATGCCAGTGGATAACCGTACCCGCCAGAAGTACGGGATACTCAATGGCGGTGCCTCCTGCCTGCTGGCCGAGTCGCTGGGCAGTCATGCTTCGTCTCTGTGTCTGGATCCGGACAGGGAACATTGTGTCGGCCTGGACATCAATGCCAATCATCTCCGCTCGGTGTCAGAAGGCTATGTTTACGGGACCAGTAAACCCATCCATCTGGGCCGTTCAACTCACGTGTGGGAAATTATTATTCGCGATGATCGGGAGCGCATGATCTGTATCTCCCGTCTCACGATGATGATTAAGGCTAATCCTAAGCCCTGAACACCGCAACCACACCAAGAGGTGGCAGGGTAAGCAACCTAAGTAGCTCAGGGTGCTGGGTTAGACAAACGCGCGTGGATGGCGTCAATACCCTTCTCCACCTCTTCCGACAATTCCACGTCAATGCTGGCGATATTCGTTTTCAGTTGTTCCATTTTCGTCGCACCAATAATATTGCTGGTCACAAACGGTCTGGAATTAACAAAAGCCAGGGCCATGCTTGTCGGGTCAAGCCCATGCTCGCGGGCCAGGCTCACGTAGGCTTCAGAGGCCTCTACTGCATATTTACTAGAGTAGCGCTGAAAACGTTTATAAACCGTAAGCCGCGCGCCCTCTGGCTTCTGGCCATTCATATATTTACCGCTCAAGGTTGCCATAGCCAGAGGTGAATAGGCCAGCAAACCGACTTTTTCTCGAATTGCTATCTCGGCCAAACCCACTTCAAAACTGCGGTTAAGCAGATTGTATGGGTTTTGAATACTGACAATTCGTTCAAGGCTCTTTTCCCGAGACCCTCTAAGATACTCCGAAACACCCCAGGGAGTCTCGTTACTCACACCGATATGGCGCACCAGACCTTGTTTGACCAGATCAGTTAAAGCGTCAAGGGTTTCTTCGATCGCAACCAGATCATTCTGTTCACGATGCTTGTAGCCCAGTTGACCGAAAAAATTAGTGGTCCGCTCGGGCCAGTGTATCTGGTACAAATCGATGTAGTCTGTTTGCAGGCGCTTCAGTGAATCCCTTACCGCCTGGTTAATGTGCTCGCGACTTAAACGCGGCCCCCCTCTTAAATGCTTCCAATCCCCCGTGGCATCTGAGCGACCCGAGGCCTTGGTCGCCAAAATGACCTGATCCCGTTTCCCTCGCCGTGCAAACCACTCACCGATACAAGTTTCCGTTGCGCCCTGAGTCTCGGCCTTCGGTGGCACCGGATACATTTCCGCAGTGTCGAAAAAATTAACCCCTTCAGCAACAGCATAATCCATTTGCTCTAGCGCTTGCTCTAAAGTGTTTTGTTCACCCCAGGTCATAGTGCCTAAGCAAATTACGCTGACGTCGAGATCGGTTTTACCGAGTTTGCGGTACTGCATAGTTAAGCCCCTTATTTGTTATCTTGTCACAAGTAGTTGTCAATATTTTTGAGCGTTCAGTTTACTCAGTCACAGGCTGCGGGGCTATAGGTTGCCCGTCCGGTGGGAGTCTGTCGCACCTTCAGCTAATAAGCTACCATTAGCCTACGCTCAATATAGCTCGATACCTGGTTACACCAGGTCAATCAGCGAGAAACCATCAAATGACCTATGAGGACAGCACTATGAAAGTTACTGTAAAGCAGCTCGTCGACAATGCCATGGCAGAGATCGAAACTATTAGCCTTGAAGAGGCGAAAGCTGCGCTCGATGATGGGAACACCGTAATCATTGATATTCGCGATATACGTGAACTTTACCGAGGAGGGAAGATACCGGGAGCCACTCACGCACCTCGGGGCATGCTCGAATTCTGGGCGGATCCGGAAAGCGAATACCACCGAGAGATATTCTCTTCAGGAAAAAAACTTGCGCTGTATTGTGCAAAAAGCCATCGCTCCGCACTCGCCACACAAGCCTTACAGAATATGGGACTTGAATCAATCTGCCATATTGACGGCGGCTTTGAAGCATGGACTAATGCCGGTTTACCCACTGAAGACGTACCAAAAAAATAAAATACAGGGGATTATCACAATTAGCTAGATCACCATCGGCGTAACCAGTGGCGCTGGTGACACTGGGTGGAAATTGTTACTGTGATCTTTTTAGCTACACAAACCCTTCAAAATAACCCCACCATGGCTCAAACCCCTTAAACCATTGCCATTAAAAGCGAAATCGACACGGCCTGTTGAAACACTAGGTCCTATGGGATTTTGGCCCGAAATAGAAAATGGCAGAGGTTGTCGTGGCAAAATGAAAAACAAGTTGCACGCAGTCGAAACGGCCCGCTCCAGATTTTTCGCTTGCTTAACTCCAGGAATGGTTCCAACGAATCTCAAACAAGGTATGATTGAAAACGCTCCACCAACGACCACTAATTCGTTAGCGGTATTAAAAAATATTTAATAATTCTTTTTGAACTGTTGAACCTTATAAATCTGTCTATATTTAAGATATAGCAGTTGCCCCCGCGACAAGCTGCTCAGAATAATATGTTTACTTTATCTGAAAGGGGTTTGCCATGAAGCGTCATTATTTTATTAGCAATGATCTTGATGATCTCGATGATATAGAGAAAGAACTGGAAAACATCGGTTTTGTAACGCCGCAAATACATGTCCTGTCCAGAGATGATGCTGGTGTCGCCGCTCACGAGCATCTGCACGAAGTCGAAGCAGTGATGCGCACGGACGTCGTACGATCAATGAAGCGCGGCGCTATGGTGGGCCTGATTGCCGCACCTTTAGTTTTGGTAATCGCCTACTACCTCGGTCTGCCCGAAAAATGGACATGGATCCCTTTTATCTGCCTGTCTGTTGTGGTGCTGGGTTTTTGTACCTGGGAAGGCGGTTTCTTTGGTATTCAGGAGCCTCATAACCAGTTCAAACAATTTGAACAGGCCCTCGATGAAGGCAAGCATGTTTTCTTTGTCGATATTGACAAGTATCAGCAAGATCTACTTGATAGTGTCGTTCGGGTTCACCCTCGTTTGACCTACGTTGGCGAAGCAAAGGCGACTGCGTCATGGTTTGTCAAGGCACACCAGAAGTTTCGTGATTTTGTCGGGGCTATGCCTTGAGTATTAGGTTAACTAGCCTGGTCTGACCTCCTTCCCGCTTGCCAAGGCTGCTTTGGTGTCGGTTATCGCCTGCCGTGTATATGTGACGATTACACGCGAGGAAACCTTAAAACAATTATCGTGTGAGAGCTTTTATTCCGTATCAGGGATGAAATGAAAAGTAAGCTCCGCGAGTTAAAAAAGTGTAGTCGCCTTCCACAAACATCAAACCTATAAGCACTAGCAAGCATCCCGGTGGAATTAATATCGCACACACTAACGCCATTCTTTCCCACGCCATATGCATAAAAATACTAACTATTAACCCTGCTTTTAATAACATAAACAATAAGATCAAAGACCAGCGCAATAAGCCCTGGAACTGAAAATAATCAACCATGTAAGAAAGTGCACTGAGGACAAATAACAGCGCCCAAATCCAGAGATAAACAGCGATGGGATGCTGCTGACCTTCTACTGTCGACATAATAACCTCCTACCATAGATAGAAAAATGCAAAAATAAATACCCAGACCAAATCAACGAAGTGCCAGTACAAGCCCATCGTCTCAACCATGTCGTAGCTACCGGGTCTACCGGTTAAAAATCCTGGACGCCCTAGCTCTATACTGCCTCGCCATACCTTCATCGCGATAATGACCAGAAAAATCACGCCTATGGACACGTGGAATCCATGAAAACCGGTAATCATAAAAAAGCTGGCGCCAAATTGCGCAGCACCCATGGGGTTACCCCAGGGCCTGACACCTTCATCGACGATCAACTTTGTCCACTCAAAAGCCTGCATACCCACAAAGGAAGCACCAAATAATGCGGTGATGAACATTAAAATGGCGCAGACCTTTCGGTTTTTTTCGTAACCAAATTTAACCGCCATCGCCATGGTTCCACTGGAACTAATCAGAATAAACGTCATGATGGCGATAAGCAGGAGAGGCACGTGGTTACCCGCAATAGTCAAAGCAAAGACTTCACTGGGATTGGGCCACGGCACCATCGTTGTGGTGCGGACAGTCATATAACTGGTCAAAAAACAGGTGAAAATAAAGGTATCGCTGAGCAGAAAAACCCACATCATCACCTTGCCCCAGGGCACGTTCTTGAACGCCCGCTGATCCGACGACCAATCGGTGATAAGACCTTCGATGCCATCACTGGGGATATCTTCAGGGTTTGCCGTTGCCGTGGATGTCATATCAATTCCCCGTCATCCATACACAGCTGTGTATAGATGGCTATGTGTACATAAATAATGCGAACAAAACTAGCCAGACAATAAGCAGGAAGTGCCAGTAGATAGTACAAAGCTCAACACTGTGACCAACTGCCATAACATCCTGGGAGTGCGTGAATCGCAACGTAGTTTTAATCCAAACACACAAACCGCCCAACAGGTGCAAA
>CALODO010000016.1:0-127590 GCA_942492235.1 uncultured Gammaproteobacteria bacterium | reverse complement strand
TGTCGTTATCGAAAGCTGGGACGATTACTTACGGCAGCGAGAGCGCATGACCGTTGATGATCATCGACTCGAAGAACAAATTCGTCTCCTAAATGACGGCCAGCGAGCTCCCATAATCCACTACAGCTCTGGGACAAGCCATAGCACTGGGGCCACTCAAACCACTGGACTCAAACCGCTAGATCATGAATTTTAGTTAGCGAGGAGCAAAAAACCCAGCAAAACCGGGCCCTTTACTTGTAGCAAACGGTCTCGAATACTACAGCAGCTCAACGGCTATCGCCGTTGCTTCACCGCCACCAATACAAAGACTGGCTACGCCCTTCTGCTTGCCATAGGTCCTTAAGGCCGACAACAGTGTAACGATTATTCTTGCACCACTGGTCCCGAGGGGATGACCCAGGGCACAGGCACCACCGTGGACATTAACTTTTTCGTGGGGCAAGCCCAGTTCACGCATCGCCGCTAAAGCCACCACAGCAAAAGCTTCGTTAATTTCAAACAGGTCGATATCATCAACCGTCCAGCCAGTTTTATCGAAGAGTTTTTTCATGGCACCTACCGGAGCAGTGGTAAACCATTCGGGTTCCTGGGCAAACTGGGTATAACCGCGAACCACTGCGATTGGTTTCAGGCCTTTGGCTTCGGCAATGCTTTGACGGGTCAATACCAGTGCCGCAGCACCATCTGAAATCGAGCTCGCATTGGCTGCCGTTACGGTACCATTTTCCCGAAAAGCGGGCCCCAGATGGGGTATTTTTTCTGGCCGCGCATTACCTGGCTGCTCATCAGTATCAACAACCGTTTCGGCTTTCCTGCTTTTTACAGTAAGCGGTTCAATCTCAGCTTTAAAATTCCCATCCGCGATCGCCTGATTTGCACGGCGCAGAGACTCGAGCGCGTAGGCATCCTGCTCTTCCCGGGTAAATTCATATTTATCGGCACACTGCTCGGCAAAAACACCCATCAAACCGCCTGTATAGGCGTCCTGTAAGCCATCGATATACATGTGATCAAGCATTTCGCCATGACCAATCCGGTAGCCGCTACGTGCTTTATTTAAAATATAAGGTGCGTTACTCATGCTTTCCATACCACCGGCGACCACG
This sequence comes from uncultured Gammaproteobacteria bacterium, assembly GCA_942492235.1. Taxonomy (GTDB): domain Bacteria; phylum Pseudomonadota; class Gammaproteobacteria; order Pseudomonadales; family Porticoccaceae; genus HB2-32-21. The sequence goes on along the minus strand of CALODO010000016.1, from coordinate 126,481 downwards.
ATATCGGACTGCCCTGCACTCAAGGTGTCGCAGGCCATCATCACGGTTTTCATACCAGATCCACACATTTTATTGACAGTGGTGGTGCCCACACTAATAGGCAGATCAGCGCCTAAAGCCGCCTGGCGGGCTGGTGACTGGCCAAGGCCCCCGGGTAGCACACAGCCCATTAAGACCTCGTCGACAGTGCTCTTATCAACACCTGCGCGCTGAAGAGCCGCTGATATTGCCGCAGAACCCATTTGCGGTGCTGGCATATCGGACAGAGCGCCCATCATTCCACCCATTGGGGTCCGCGCATAACCACAAATTACCAGTTCATCACTCATCTTTACCTCCACTATTTATTAGCAATACAGATTGCCTGTCGCCAGTAAGCCGATCGTCATTATAAATCCACACAAGTTTACCAATAGCTTCGTAATGCGCCATCAATAACGACGCTTATTTTACGATTCTCAGTCCTGGTTTCCCGCCACTCGGCCTAGAGGGCTCACCCTTTGATCGTCCAGCTTTTGAAGGAGGCTTTGAAGGAGCAGGAGAGGTGGGAGGCGTATCTTCCATCTGAAAAACCATGCCCTGGCCGTTTTCCTGGGCGTAGATACCCATAACTGCATGCACCGGGACGTATACATCAGTGGGCACCCCCCCAAACCGACCGCTAAAACTAATACCCTGATCGCTTATAGCAAAATTCGTTACTGCTCGAGGCGCAATATTGAGAACAATCTGACCTTCAGATACGTAACTTTGCGGAACATCCACCCCCTCAGCCAGTGCATTGACAGACAGGTAGGGTGTACAGGCATTGTCTACTATCCAGTCAAAATATGCCCGGATCAGATAAGATCTATTCGAGGTCATGACCATCGTGTCTACCTGGCTATTGGTTACAACGCTGATATTGGTTATTTCTAAACTTGTCTTTTATGGCCCCATTCTCCGCTTACCGAATCACATCATGCTAACTCGCCAATGCTTTACTGCAAACCAGGTTTAATACGCTAACCCCAATCCACAATCAGGGCGTAAACTTAACTTTCCAGTTAGTTATTCATATCCCGCTCAGCCTCAGTAAGGCTCTGCCTGAAAGCCGGTCGATCAAATACCCGCTGCATATAATCCAGAAGAGGCTTAGCTTGTTTGGTCGCAGGTAATTTAATACCGAGCATGTCAAGACGCCACAACAAAGGTGCCAAACAACAATCTACCAGCGTGAACTCATCATGCATAAAAAACGGCTGATCAATGAATACCGGCGCTATGCCCAGCAAACTATCACGAAGTTCTTTACGAGCCGCATCAACGTTTTTGCCACCGGCCAGTATGATATCCACCTTTTCACACCAATCACGCTCAATGCGGTGCATAAATTGGCGATGCTGCGCTCTGGCCACCGGATAAACCGGCAGCAGAGGCGGATGTGGGAAGCGCTCATCGAGATACTCCATCATCACTTTGGATTCATACAGCGACAGCTCTCTATCCACCAGCGTCGGCACCGAAGCATAGGGGTTGACGTCAGACAACTCCTCAGGCACAAAGGCAGGGTCGACGTTTTCGATATCGACGGTAACACCTTTTTCGGCAAGAACAATGCGTACCCGATGACAACTATGGCACGCAGGGTCGGAGAACAAAGTCATTGACGATCGCTTCGAAACAATCCCCATCAGTACCACCTCAATTTTTCAGTCTATCATTAACGATCTAAATCAAGCCTGTATTCAAAAAACACCGCTCCCACTCAAACCGGGGCAAAGCAATACAGGCCGTTCAACAAATACGAGCTAGCAAACTGCACTAATGGATATCCTTCCAGTATTCACGATTTAACAGGCTCACCCAAACCAGCAGAAAGGCGAGGAACAACAAAACGTAGACACCTGTCTGTCGGCTTTCCTTCAGGACCGGGTTGGCAAGATAGGATAGAAAATTGACCAGGTCGTAGACTGCATCGTCGTATTGTTCAGGAGATAGTTTACCTTCCGTCAACAATTCAAAATTGCCGCAGGGATCGTCCAAAATCGGTTCGCTGGTCAGAGGGTCAACCTTGATACCACCGTTAGCGGCCAACACCGGTCCGGGCACACAGCCCGGCAAGCCCTGTAAATCAAGCAGCGCATGAGGCATACCAACATCTTTAAATACTCTGTTATTAACACCCACGGGGCGGCTATTATCGGCGTAAAAATTACGTAGATATGTGTAGACCCATTTTCCAGACCGAGCCCGGGTAACTAACGTCAGGTCGGGGGGAGGTGCGCCAAACCATGCCTTACCAGACCGCTCGCTCATCGATATGTCCATAAGCGCACCAATTTTCTGGTCGGTAAATATCAGATTTTCTGTCACCATGCCATGGGGAATACCGAGATCATCAGCGACACGCTCCCACCGCGAATACTTTGCTGAGTGACAACCCATGCAGTAGTTAACAAATATCTTTGCACCGTGCTGCAATGAAGCTTTGTCGTCACTATCTGGCTCGAACTCGTCGCAGGCAATTGTACCGCAATCATGACTGGCTTCTGAGCCGACAGCTTTAAGTGGAATAACGATAAGGCCGATAATAATCAACAATACGCCCATGGACCGCCAGAAGCCCATACCTCCGTCCATGGTAACGCGTTCAGGTTCAGGTCGTGTTTTTTCAAGCCTGGTCCAGATGGGCATAGCCAGGAAATAGAGAAAATACAAGACCGTACAAACCTGCGCCAAAGCGGTTCTTGCCGGGGTTGGTGCTTTCACCCCAAGCACACCCAAAACAACAAAAGAAGCGGCAAACAGGACAATGGCCACCCGACTAAAATTCCCCTTGTAGCGAATAGATTTAACCGGACTCCGATCAAGCCAGGGCAGGATAAATAAAATTGCCACTGCAGCAGCCATCACCAGAAAGCCCATAAATTTATCGGGCACTGCTCGGAGCATCGAATAATAGGGAGTGAAATACCAGACCGGCGCAATATGCTCTGGGGTTTTCAAGGAGTTAGCGTGTTCGAAGTTGGCAAACTCTATAAAGTAACCGCCCATTTCAGGCATAAAGAAAATAATAAAACAGAAGACAAAGAGGAAGACCACCACTGGCACCAGATCATGAACGGTGTAGTAGGGATGGAAAGGAATGCCATCGAGGGGAATACCGTTTTCATCTTTGTTCTTTTTGATTTCCACGCCGTCAGGATTGTTTGACCCAACTTCGTGCAGAGCCAACAAATGCAGAACCACCAGTCCCAACAGTACGATGGGCACAGCGACAACATGTAAAGCAAAAAATCGATTCAGGGTGATGCCTGAAATCAGATAATCACCACGCACCCACTCAACAATGCCTTCACCAATATAAGGTATCGCGCCAAACAGGGAAATAATCACCTGAGCACCCCAGTAAGACATCTGCCCCCACGGCAGGACGTAGCCGAGGAAACCTTCCGCCATCAAGGCCAGGAAAATCGCCATACCAAAAAGCCAGACCAGCTCCCGAGGCGCTTTATAGGAACCATAAAGCAGACCGCGGAACATATGCAGGTAGACCACCAGAAAAAAGGCCGATGCGCCAGTGGAATGCATATAACGCAGTATCCAGCCGAAATCCACATCACGCATAATGTACTCTACCGAAGCAAAGGCGCGCTCTGCAGATGGTTCGTAGCTCATGGTCAGCCAGATACCAGTCACAAACTGGTTGACCAGTACCAATAGAGACAGAACACCGAAGAAGTACCAGAAATTAAAGTTCTTGGGCGCATAGTACTTGGCCATATGGGTATCCCACGCCCGTTGCACCGGTAAACGGGCATCTAGCCAACGCCATAATCCCACCAGCCAGCTCATAATCAACTTCATGATGCGGCCTCCTGATCTACGCCAATCACCACGACATTGTCGCTTTCATAATGGTGGGGTGGAACTTTCAGGTTAGTCGGCGCGGGAACTCCTTTATACACTCTGCCTGCCAGGTCGAATTTGGAGCCATGGCAAGGACAAAAGAAGCCGCCGAGCCATTCATCACCACCGAGATCGGCAGCACCCACCTCTGGTCGGTACATGGGTGCACAACCCAGGTGAGTGCATAAACCAACCATGACCAGATATTCGGCCTTGATAGCACGGGTCACTGGGTCGACATATTCAGGTTGATCAGATTCTTCTGACTGCGGATCTCGGAGCTTATCACTCAACTTATCAAGCGATGCCAGGGCCTCTTCCGGTCTTCGTACGATGTAAACTGGCTGGCCTCGCCATTCCTCGACAATCCTCTGACCCGGTTCAATTTTGCCGATGTCGATTTTAACCGGCGCCCCGGCCGCCTTTGCCTTAGCGCTCGGATACCAGGAACCAACAAATGGAATAGCCGCACCTGCGACCCCTGCCGCACCCACCACACACGTGGCTCCAGTCAGAAAGCGGCGACGCCCCTGATTGACACCCTCATTGCTCATATGAGCTCCCCTGATAAGCTGTGAAAAAGACAGGCCAAAACGCCTGCTTATTGAAAAATAATTCGGAAAATAACCACGTTTCCATGTTTTTTGGCAGACAAAAAAGGCGTCGCATGTTAATTAAAAATCGTACGAATTGCAAGCAGAAACCTTTTATGAAGACCATAAGTCATTGTTTAAAAACAAAAAAGCCCAACATTAAGCTGGGCTGATTGTAAGCATGAAAGCTATGATTAACGTTTCGAGAACTGTGGACGCTTACGCGCTTTATGTAGGCCAACTTTCTTACGCTCCACTTCACGAGCATCACGTGTCAAAAAGCCTGCCTGGCGTAACGGCGAACGCAATCCTTCATCATATTGCAGCAATGCCCTTGCCAGGCCATGACGAATAGCCCCTGCCTGTCCAAAGCTACCACCACCTTTGACGGTGACTTTCAAATCAAAGGTATCTGTCGCTTCGACTGTCTCTAAGGGCTGACGGACAATCATCCGCGCGACTTCACGTCCGAAATATTGCTCAATGGTTCGATCATTAATGGTGATGTTACCGGTACCACGAGTCATAAAAACTCGTGCGGAAGAAGTTTTTCGTCGGCCAGTGCCGTAATAGGTATCTGCCATGCTCAATATCTCAAATATTCAATTCTTGGGGCTGCTGGGCTGAATGTGGATGCTCTACACCTGCATACACTTTAAGTTTTCTAAACATTTCACGTCCCAAAGGGCCTCTTGGTAACATGCCTTTAACGGCCTTCTGTAAGACTCGTTCGGGGGCCTTTTCGATCAGCTTCTCAAAGCTAATATCTTTAATACCACCGGGGTAACCAGTGTGATGATAATAAACTTTACCACTGGCCTTATTGCCCGTGACACGCACCTTTTCACAATTGATCACAACGATGTAGTCACCGGTATCAATATGAGGCGTGTATTCGGGTTTATGCTTGCCCCGAAGGCGCGTAGCGATGTCACTCGCGAGTCGTCCCAGGGTTTTGTCAGCTGCATCGACTACGTACCAGTCACGCTGTACGGTTTCAGCTTTGGCGCTGTATGTTTTCATGTGCTATTTACCTTGATGCTATTTACCTTAAAGGCCGCTTACCCTGAGGCTAAGTGCGCAGAACTATAAGCACCCTGAAGCTAAGCCCCTAGATATGGGGCTTGCCAAAGCGAGCGCGAATTCTACCGATGCAGGGCTGGTTTTTCAAGTAAAGAAATATCTAATCCAGTAAAACACAACGCATCTGCTCTGGCGACCAAACCCCACCATGAAATCCTACCGTACGCGCATTTAAGGACAGGCGATAAACTTATCAAACTTGCCGCTATCTGGACAAATTTAAGGCCGGTGAGCACGCGCCAGATACTCCTCACTCTGCATCTCCAGGAGGCGGCTGCGCGTTCGCTGAAACTCAAAGGTCAGACTACCTCCCTGATAAAGGAATTCGAGATCAACCTCCGCGGATATGGCAACCTTTACGTTACGATCATAAAATTCATCGATCATATTAATAAATCGTCGTGCTTCATCATCGCGCTGAGAGCCCATCGTCGGCACTCCACTAACCAACACCGCGTGAAACTCTCGGGCCAGCTCAATATAATCATTCTGACTACGGGGCCCGGCGCACAGCGCTTCAAAATCGAACCAGACCACGTCTTCAGCGATGTAGCGGCAGGGAATATCACGACCCTCCACCTCAATAAACACCTGCTTACGCACCTCTTCTCGGATCGGCACAAGGCGCTCAAAAATATCCGTCATTGCCTTAGTTTCCTGTTCACCCAGGGGCCAGTGATATAATTCCGCCCGGGTGAGCGCGCGCAGACGATAGTCGGTGCCGTTATCGAGATTAATCACTTGACAATGGTTTTTAATTAAATCGATAACCGGCAAGAAACGCTGTCTTTGCAAACCATTCTCATAGAGTCGATCAGGTAGAATATTTGATGTCGCCACCAGGGTCGTACCCCCGGCAAACAATTGTTCCATCAGCCCACCCAATATCATTGCATCGGCAATATCTGAGACGAAAAATTCATCGAAGCAAATAACCCGTGCCTCGTCAGTGATGTCAGCAGCAATTTTTTTGAGCGGATTTTTCTGCCCCTTTAGTGCTGTTAAATCGCGGTGCACACGTTTCATAAATCGATGGAAGTGAACACGCATTTTCTGCTGGAAGGGTAAACTTTCGTAAAAGTTATCCATTAAATACGTCTTACCACGCCCTACTCCACCCCAGAAATAAATACCTTTAACCGGAATAGTCTGGCGATTGCCCACGAGGCGGCTAAAGAACCCTGTCTTTTCCTGACTCGCTGCGATTAGCTCGTCATGCAGGGCCTGCAATTTTTCCACCGCCTGAGCCTGGCATTGATCAGCAACAAAACTCTCTTGTTGCAAATCCAGGTGATAACGCTGTAGGGGAGTGAGTGACATGCTACTTTTTGATAAACGGGGTGAGTAGACCTGGTTAGCTTGATGCAGTGGCAATTCGGACTGAGCAAACGAAAATCGCTGCGGACTCTACCTTCGGACTGCCTGTTGCGCAATACTGGTGCAACACTCCCTGTCCCGATTTCGTAACGACTATTGACCGAAAATCACGCAAGGCTTGCGACAAGCGCTTTTGATATTGCGGGGCTTAACCGGCGACTCAACTCAGGCAGCTGACCATGAAAGAAGTGGCTCGCCCCCGCTATCAGAAAAATTTCCACCGGAGATGTCAGCTGTTCAGCCCAGGCTTTAGCATTTTGTGCATCTACCAGGTCATCATCTTCGCCAAGAGCAAGTGCCACTGGACAGGTAAACTGACCATCTGGGGCATAAGTATACTTCTCAACAGGTGGTGCAACCAAAATAAGATGCTCCGGATTCATTAACAAACTACCCGCTGCCGCCACCACGGAACCGAAAGAGTAGCCGGCTAATAACAAGCGAGTTCCCGACGTGTGCTGCTGTACCCATGTAACAACCGCCTGTAAATCATCGACTTCGCCTCTGGCGTTATCGTGCTCCCCCTCGCTACGACCAACACCCCGAAAATTAAACCTTGCTATGGAAACACCCAGCTCTCGATATATCCTGGCTACAGTGGTAACCACCTTGTTATTCATCTCACCACCAAACAAAGGGTGCGGATGGCAAACCACAGCATAATAGCCCTGACCTGCCAGTGAACCAGTCTCTGCGCCTGACTCGATAACGAGTTCAAGCTTGCCCACTGGGCCATCGATCATCCGCGTAGCCTTATTGACTGAAGATAATGCCATGTTTCGTAATCTCCCTGACCCTACCTAAATAATTCCTGGCCACTCAAGCAACTTCTTGATAGACCCGCGCCACCTTGAACCGAAATAACACATATACCCCATATCTGCACTTCAAAGTAATATATCCAATCTACCCGAGCCTGATCGACCCGCTCACCTTTTCAGGCTAAAATCGCTGTCGATATAACCGCTCTAGGGAAACCTGTACTGTGAATACCCATACTAACCCGGAAACATTGATCATCACACTTATTGCCCTTAGCATAGGCATCCTCCTCGGCGTACTCCTTGCCCGGGTATATTCAGGACCGGCACGGCAAAAACGGCGGGTCTCAGAGGAATTACGACAAAACATGGAGGACTCTGCGACTTATCGACATGAGGTCACCGCACATTTTGTCAAAACATCCGAACTCATTAAAAACTTAACCGGCAGCTATGTCGAACTCCATCAGCATCTAGCAGACAGTGCAGGAAAACTCGCCTCACCCGAAACAGGCCGCCAATTGGCCGAAGTTGGGCCAGTACAACTGGAGCTGATCTTACCCACCACCGATAACCGAGAGCAACCTCAGGCACCTAGAGACTATGCACCCGGCAATGGGGTGCTCAGTGCGGACTACGGCCTGGGTCGTGTTAATCCTGCCAATAAAAAGCGCCCTACTAATGAAGCAAATTTTAATCTTAATGAGGAAAATATTGAGGATGACCCAACCCTGAAAGTAAGCTGAACGTATCTGATTAGCGAGGGCAAGGAGCAGCCGTCTCATTTGTTTATCGAGGTACCATTGTCACTGTAAGCAATATAAACCACGCTATCCCCAGACTTTTTGTTCCGAGGTATAGCGCCCGGACCAGGGGCTTCATAGATGAGCAATTCGCTCCAGCCAGTCGGCAAGCAATTCTACGAGACCAGCTTACCGACTGGGAACAACATCAATCATTTAGCTGAATGGCCGGAGAGCGTAACTTCGACATTATCCTCATCGCTTAGGCCAGCATAGTAAGCCCTCAGAATATCAAGCACTTCCGGGCGCGAGAAATTATCTTCCACCTCTTCACCTTCCGATAAGGCCTTACGTAATTTGGTGCCAGAAACGAGCACCCGATCATCCCCGCTATGGGGGCAGGTACGCATGGAAGCCATTGTCGCGCAACGATTACACCAGAACGTCCAGTCTATTTTCAGTGGCACGGTCTGCATCGCATCAGCGGGAATTTGGTCAAAAATATGATGGGCATCGAAAGGCCCGTAATAATCACCCACACCGGCGTGATCACGACCAACTATCAAATGGGAGCAACCATAATTTTGCCGAAACACGGCATGCAATAAGGCTTCACGGGGTCCGGCATAACGCATATCCAGAGGATAACCAGACTGCACTACCGTGTTATCGACAAAATAATTATCCAGTAAAGCGCCAATAGCTTCCTGGCGAACCTGAGCGGGTATATCGCCGGGTTTCAACTTACCAAGCAGCGAGTGCACCATAACACCATCGCATATCTCGATAGCAATTTTAGCCAGATACTCGTGGGATCGATGCATGGGGTTACGGGTTTGAAACGCCGCAACCGTTGACCAGCCTTTTTCGTCAAACAGTGCACGTGTCTCAGTCGGAGTCATATACACGTCAGCATACTCAGTCGGAAAACTACCCTGAGAAAGTACTTTGACCGGCCCTGCCAGATTGATTCCAGCCTGATCCATCACCATTTTTACGCCGGGGTGTTCGATATCAGTAGTCGTAAAAACCTGTTCGCATTCATAGGCTTTATCAATACTGTACTTTTCAGTAATAGTCATAGTCCCCATAATCTCACCGGTCTCTGTATCGACGAGTGCGACATCGGAGCCTTCAGCCAGGTTTGCCGCCTGATCTTCAGTTACAGACAACGTCACCGGAATCGGCCAAAACAGACCATCAGCCGTGTTCATATTATCGCAAACTCCCTGCCAGTCAGCTTTATTCATAAAGCCATCCAGCGGCGTAAATCCGCCGATACCCAACATAATCAAATCACCTACTTCTCGGGATTGCATACCAACCCTCGGTAATCCTTCAGCCCGTTGTAATTCTTCTTGCAAGGCCTGCCCTTCTAGCAAACGCGGCTTTAGGGTGTCACTGCCATGGGGTTTAACCAATCCACTCATAAGAATCTCGCTCCTGTGTAAAATCGCAAATTGAAGTTTGTGGCATAATAGCACCAAACAAAACGCGAACCCTTAACATCCTAACTATAAGCAACTAACTAAACGTATTTTTACGACCCGCCGAAGATACGACATCTGACAGGGCGCTTAAAAAAGTCTTCGTGCGAGACCGTCTAGATAATGACAAGGTTCTTAATTTGAAATTTCTTAATGATTTTGCCTGGCCCGTCGTCACAGGTTTACTTGCTGCTGCGGTAGTCATTTTGTTACTACCCTACTTCGAAGAAAACGGAACGATAGTCGAACCCCGGACTACTGAATCAACAATATTTGGCACTATCACAGACCCAGGTCCGGTACCGTCATATGCCTCCGCTGTGAACCACGCGGCACCTTCAGTAGTCAATATTTACACACGAAAGAGATTGCCCGAGCAACGACATCCTTTATTAGACGACCCCTTTTTTCGACGCTTCTTCAACAACCGTAATGTCCCCCAGCAAGAGCGCATGGAGTCCTCGCTCGGGTCTGGCGTAATCGTCAGTCACGATGGCTTCATACTTACTAACCATCACGTAATCAATGGCGCTGATGAAATCATCGCTCTTTTGTACGACGGTCGCGAAGCGAGAGCACATCTGATTGGCACAGACCCCGAGACGGATTTAGCGGTTCTCAAAATTGACCTGGACAACCTCACCCCCAGCACCGTAAAAGACTCCCAGCAGACCCAGGTTGGTGATATTGTCCTGGCGATTGGCAATCCCTTTGGCGTTGGCCAATCTGTTTCTCAGGGGATCATTAGCGCCACGGGTAGAAAAGACCTGGGGCTCAATATCTTCGAGGACTTTCTGCAAACCGACGCCGCCATCAACCCTGGCAACTCGGGTGGTGCACTGGTCGATCTTCACGGCAATCTAGTGGGTATTAATTCTGCAATTCTTAATGAAACATCTTCTGTGGGGATTGGCTTTGCGATCCCTACCAACACGGCTACCAAGGTACTCAAAGATATCATCGCCAACGGACGCGTAATACGTGGCTGGCTTGGTGTCGAAGCGCAACAACTCTCACCAGAAAGCGCCGCTCGACTCGGGCTCGAGCCACCCTCCGCATTAATCATTACCGATGTGCACCTTGCCAGCCCGGCCTCTTCAAGCGGGCTGAAAGCCGGCGATGTCGTCACTCACATCAATAACGAGCGGATTGGCAGTGCCAGCAATGGTATGACTTTAATCGCCCAGCTCAACCCAGGTGACCCCATACAGCTAGAGATTATTCGGCACGATCGACGCCTACTGGTTTCAGCAATTGCTGGCACTCGTCCCCAGGTAAACTAGCTCTGCGGTTCAAGTCAGCCCGGATATTACTGAACAACCTCCGTCAAAGCTTTAATCAGAAGACCCATTTGTCGATCAGTGCCAATAGTAATGCGCACGTACTGATCAATACGTGCCTCAGCAAAATGCCGCACGATAATACCCTTATCTCGTAAGCTGACGGCTAAATCCGCACCGTCGCACTCAGGATGCCTGGTAAATACAAAATTGGCTGCCGAGGGGAGCACTTCAAAACCAAGTTCTGTGAGTGCACCCGCGAGTTGCTGACGAGCGCTGATAACACGATCACGGGTACTTTCAAAATAAGCTTGATCTGCAAATGCAGCGACACCCCCGGCAATGGCAAGACGGTCTATAGGGTAGGAATTAAAACTGTTTTTTATCCGCTCAAGAGCTTCTATTAGCTCACTGTCCCCCATGGCAAAACCGAGCCGCAGACCCGCCAGAGAACGGGATTTCGATAAGGTCTGAACCACTAACAAATTTTTGTAATGGTTGATCAGTGCAACGGCACTTTGGCCACCAAAGTCGATATACGCCTCATCCACCACCACAACACTCGTAGGGTTCGATTTTAACACTTGCTCGATTTCTGCCAGCGACAACAACTGACCTGTGGGGGCATTCGGGTTAGCCAGCAAAATACCACCATTAGGCTGCAGATACGCTTCAACATTGATCTGTAACTGCTCATCAAGGGCCAAAGCTTTATAGTCAATACCGTAAAGACCGCAATACACTGGATAAAAGCTATACGTAATATCAGCGAATAAGACCGGCAGTTGATGATGTAGCAGACCGTGAAAAGTGTGGGCAAGCACCTCATCGGAACCGTTACCAACAAACACTTGCGCGGGGCTTAAACTGTGGTAATCGGCAATGGCAGCTTTCAAAGCATCTGCCCCGGGAGGGGGATAAAGCCGTAAGTCTTCTGAGACCGCCTCCTCAATCGCAGCCAGAACTTTCGGCGAAGGCCCATAGGGGTTTTCGTTAGTATTCAATTTAACCAGGTTCGTTTGTCTGGGCTGTTCACCAGGCACATAGGGTTCGAGGCCTTGAACAAAATCACTCCAAAAAGGACTACTCACAGCGACCTACTCATAACAACCCAGGCATTTTATTCGTGTAAACGGTATTTAATCTACTAAACAACTTTCTCGTCCAACAAGCGATATTCCGCTGAACGTGCATGGCCAGTCAAAGATTCACTGCGCGCTAATACTGAGGCGGTTTTTGCTAAGGTCGATGCGCCCGCCGGACTGCAATGTATGACCGACATACGCTTTTGAAAATCGTAGACCCCGAGGGGGGAGGAAAACCGAGCCGTTGTCGAGGTTGGCAACACGTGGTTGGAGCCAGCACAATAATCGCCCAGCGCCTCGGGCGTGTGCCGTCCCAGAAAAACAGCTCCCGCATTCTGGACGCCAAGTGATAACACCTCAGCTTCGTCAACTGCCAGGTGAAGGTGTTCTGGTGCTATACGATTAGCCAGCGCAAGTGCTTCATCCAGATCCTTCACTTTAATCAGTGCGCCCCGGCGCCGAATGGCCGCGCGAATAATATCTCGCCTTTCCATACTCGGTAACAAGGCTTCCATGCTCTCTAATACCCGATCGAGAACCCCACAATCGGGACTAATCAGTATGGCCTGGGCCTCTTCATCATGTTCAGCCTGGGAGAATAAGTCCATGGCAATCCAGTCCGGGTTTGTCCCAGCATCGCTAATAATCAATATTTCGGAGGGTCCAGCGACCATATCGAGTCCAACCTGGCCAAACACAGCTTTTTTAGCTGCCGCAACATAACGATTACCGGGGCCAACAATCTTATCAACCCGACGAATAGTCTCAGTGCCATAGGTCAAAGCTGCGATCGCCTGAGCGCCACCGACGGTGACAATCTGATTAACCCCGGATAAATCCGCCGCAGCCAGCACCATAGGATTAAGCACATCGCCCGGCGCAGGTACAGTCATAACAATTTCTTCAACACCAGCGACACGGGCGGGAATGGCATTCATCAAGACAGAGGATGGGTAACTGGCTTTGCCACCTGGAACATAAATTCCCACCCGCTGAAGAGCTGAAATTCGCTGACCCAACACGGTACCGTCTGCATCCTGAAACCGCCAGGTTTGCTGCTTTTGATGTTCATGGTAAGCCTGAATTCGCCTGGCTGCGATGCCCAGTGCCTCACGTTGCTCTTCGGTGATCTGAGCAATCGCCGACTGGATTTGCTGCGCGCCTATTTCCAGATCTACCATCGAGCTGGGATGGCGCTGATCAAACTTTCGTGTGTAATCAAGTAGTGCTTGATCACCCCGCTCCCGCACAGCGCTGAGGATCTCCAGCACAGTGCCATTCACCTGCCCATCCTCATCGGCATCGCGTTGCAGAAGCCGGACAAAATCAGTTTCAAAACTTTTGTCGCAGGTATTGATCCGAGCCGGGGCTAGCGCGAGTGTTTGTGAACTAGACATCGATCAGGCCACCGTCCGAACTGCGACATCAAGCTGGTTAATGAGCGGCTGTATTATCCCATGCTTAATTTTAAGCGCGCCTTTATTCACTATGAGGCGAGAGCTAATTTCGGCAATCAATTCACGAGACTCGAGGCCATTGGCCTTCATAGTGTTACCCGTATCGACAATATCGACTATTTCATCACACAATGCGACCAGAGGTGCCAATTCCATAGCCCCATAAAGCTTGATCACATCAGCCTGACGGCCACATTCAGCATAGTAGCGTCTTGCCACGTTAAGGTATTTAGTCGCCACGCGAATACGGCCTCCGGGTCGCCGACTACCAACAATACCCGCAGTCATCAATCGACAACGGGAGATCCCTAGGTCCAGGGGTTCGTAATAACCATTACCATCGTGTTCCATCAAAGTGTCTTTGCCAGCCACACCAAGATCCGCAGCGCCAAACTGGACATAGGTCGGTACATCGACCCCGCGCAAGACCAGCAGGCGGATATCATTGCGATTGGTCGCGAACATCAACTTCCGGCTGGCCGAAATATCTTCCACTGGCTCAATCCCTGCCTGGGCAAGAAGAGGCAATGTTTCCTTTAGGATACGGCCCTTAGTCAGGGCAATGGTAATCATGGTCATTCTCGTTCAGAGGTCAGAGGTCAGAGGTCAGAGGTATTAGTTCAGCAAAAACTCCGCTTTAAATTCAGGGGACTTCAAACATAAGCCCAATAGAATAAATTAGATTACTCTAAATCTATTAATTTACGCTTATTTAATGTTCAGTTCTGGGATCACTCAGGTATTCGACGAATATTAGCGCCTAATTGTTGCAGTTTTTCTTCAATGCATTCATAACCACGGTCAATATGATAAATGCGATCAACCACCGTTTCATTCTCCGCCACCAAGCCTGCGATCACCAGACTAGCCGAAGCTCGCAGATCAGAAGCCATCACCGGGGCGCCTGTTAGTTTCTCAACACCAGTTACAGTAGCTGTATTGCCCTCGATACTAATTTGTGCGCCCATTCTCACCAGCTCGTGGGTTTGCATTAAGCGGTTTTCAAAAATTGTTTCAGTAATTTGACCCACACCCTCAGCCACGGCATTGACAGCCGTCAATTGCGCCTGCATGTCCGTCGGAAACGCTGGATAAGGCGCTGTGCGCAGTTGTATTGCTTTTGGACGACGGCCGCGAGTATCCATTTCAATCCAGTCGTCACCGTAGGTAATCTCTGCTCCAGTTTCTTCAAGCTTCAACAGCACTGATTCGAGTATATGAGGGTTTGTATTCTTCAATTTGATATGTCCACGGGTCGCTGCGCAAGCTGCCAGATAAGTACCGGTCTCAATCCGGTCAGGCATAATTTTATATTCACCACCGTGCAGGCGAGTTACACCATTAATGACAATGGTATCACTGCCTGCGCCTTGAACATCGCCACCCAGCGTATTCAGGCAATTGGCAAGATCAACCACCTCGGGCTCCCGAGCGGCATTTTCTATGACCGTCTGACCTTCTGCCAGAGTCGCCGCCATCATCAGATTTTCGGTACCACCGACCGTCACCATATCCATCAAGATGTGGGCGCCTTTTAATCTGCCATCGACTTTGGCATTGATATAGCCACCATCAATTTGGATTTTGGCACCCATTTTCTCAAAGCCCCTGAGGTGCAAATCGACCGGGCGACTGCCGATCGCACAACCACCGGGAAAAGATACCTGGGCTTCGCCGAAATGACCCAGTAAAGGACCCAGCACTAAAATCGAGGCACGCATAGTTTTCACGAGTTCATAGGGCGCGTTATAGCTATGTATCGTGCTTGCATCGACTTCGACGCGCATTTTTTCGTCAAGCACTACATTCACCCCCATGCAACCGAGAAGTTCAATCATGGTAGTAATATCGTGCAAGTGGGGTAGATTTGACACGATAACCGGTTCATCTACCAACAGGGCCGCGGCGAGAATTGGCAGCGCCGAATTTTTTGCCCCAGATATTCGGATTTCACCCTTTAAAGGAGTACCGCCGAAGATCAGTAATTTATCCATTTACAAACCCTGTGGTTATGCCTTGCTTAACTTATTGTCGATTATCGGTGTTAGTGACATACCACGATCCGGTAGCTTCGGGGATATATCTTTCAAGCGGAAGCAGCTAAAAAGGTCTACACCCTTTAACGCTTGTGGACACCCCCAGGACTCAAACAGCCTGCCATTCAGACGGCGTGTAAAGTTTCATATTGACGGCATGAACAGTACCCTCAGCAATATAATCTTTGAGGATCCCATAAACATGCTGCTGTCGCTGCACAGGTCGCTTACCTGCAAATATTTCGCCGATCACAGTGACGGTCAAATGGTTACCTTCACCTTCGACGTAGATTTCACAATCATCAAGTGTTGCAATCATGAGCCCGCGGATTTCTTCTATATTCATCGTACCCCTGCCCCGTTAGTCGGGTCGTCTAACCGGCTTTTGAATCCCAGTTAGCGATCACCGCATCGATGTCACCACCATTTTTCTGAGCAGCCCGAACAAACTGATTACGGAAGGTTTTACCCAGGTTAATGCCGTTTATAATGACATTAATGATACGCCATTGTCCCGACTTACTCAGACCCATGGAGTATTCAAGAGGGTAATTGCCATCAGCACCCCGGATTTCCTGGCGAACAGAAACCTTACGTTTTTCGGCGTAATTTTCGGCACCTGGCAATACGACAATCTTCTGATTGCTATAACTCAACAGGCCCCGCCCATAGGTCTCCACTAAGCCCGCGCGGAAAGTTTCGGCAAAAGCGGCGCGTTGATCAGCACTCGCTGACTTGCCATAGGCACCCATCACATTGCGGGCGATCCAGTTAAAATCAATAACGTTGCTCAGCGCAGCATCAATCTCGTCAAAAAAATAGTTAAGTTGACGCTCTTTTTCCTCTGCCGACCCCTCTGCATCAATTTTTCCACGATGAGAGGCGATCTTGGCGAGCACATCAGCAGTAACATCTTCAATAAGCCTATAAGGGGAAACAACGTTCTGCGGTGTTGTTGCCTGGGCATCATCGACCGCCACTGAGGATTGCTTAACCACATCACTGGATGTTTGTTCAGCCGATATACCACCAGCAGCGATTATCCCGACGATGCAAAGGCCTACCATGGTAGTTGTTTTACAAAATTGCCACATACTAGAAAATCCCCTTAAATGCAATATGTACTTAAACCTAGCGCTTCGCACACCAAACCTTAAACGTTAAACCACAGACCAACGCCACATACCCAAGTTCAACGAAAATTAATATATTAGAGGCTGACTTTTCAGGGCGCGCACTATACCATTCCGAACCGTTTTTTGTGAAATGAAAAAGTAGTAGCAATCGTTGGCAGAGACAATAATCGCGGAGTTGAACCCACCTTACCTCTACCCTCATGCACAGGAGTCCTCACGCGACGATGAATGAATTATTTCTGGCCATCGGCGCGCTGCTGGTCGGTCTTGGCGGGTTAATCGTAGGGGCCGACCACTTTGTTAGCGCCGCTGCCAGAGGCGCGAAGACCCTGGGCGTTTCACCTATCGTAATAGGTCTGACAGTTGTCGCTTTCGGCACCTCTGCCCCGGAGTTTATCGTCGCTATCAATGCTGCCCTGCAGGATGCTGGTGGGCTGGCCATCGGTAATGCTCTCGGTTCTAACCTCGCCAACATTGGGCTGGTGCTTGGCATCACCGCCCTGGTCAAACCCCTGCCCGCACAGAGACACCTGCTCTCTCAGGAAGGCCCGACACTCATCATTGTTACCTTGCTTGCCGGCCTGTGTCTTTATAATGCCTATCTGGGACGACTGGAAAGCATACTAATGTTACTGCTCACGCCGATATTATTGTGGCTAACCATCAAATATAAAAAGCAACATCCCGATCAAGAAGAGAATGAATTTGTCGAAGATATCTCTGGAATTTCGACCCGCGCTGCAGTGTTAGGCTTTATCGGCGGACTGATTACCATGTTAGTGGCGTCCCAGACCTTGGTCTGGGGGGCAAAAATCATCGCTTTACAAATAGGTATGAGCGAACTGATCATCGGGCTGACCATCGTCGCCGTTGGCACGAGTTTGCCGGAACTTGCAGCATCGATTGCTGGGACCCTCCGTGGGCACCATGACATCGCCATAGGCAACGTATTTGGTTCCAACATATTTAACTTACTGATGGTTATGCCAGCAGCCAGCGTCATAGCACCACTACAACTGGAACCAGCGGTATTTTTCCGTGATTACCTGGCGATGGCTGGGCTTACTCTACTTTTAATCGGCACTATTATGTTCAAACACTGGCGTAAACTTCAGCAAACTGTTTATGTATCGAGAGGATTTGGCCTCGTATTGTTATCCTTCTACGTCCTGTACATAACAATTTTAGTGCCAACCGGCTAAACAGCTTGATATACCACCAGCTCACTAATGACATGCTGACCAGACGCCAAGGTATCGTTATACTGAGGCCATAAGTCATACCCAACGACTTCAGCACGTATAACTTACCCATCCAAATTTCGACTAGGTGACCCTTTGTCCAAGGTCTTATGTAGATGCGACACCCAAAGCTATGACTGACCATGATTTTATTACCCCCGCCCTGCGCACCATCACCATGGAAGCCCAGGCTGTGGAGTTATTAAAAGAACGAATCGACCACACTTTCATAAAATCCTGCGAACTCATTCTTGACTGTAGAGGCCGTGTCATCGTCACCGGCATGGGCAAGTCAGGGCATATCGCTAACAAAATCGCCTCCACCTTTGCCAGTACCGGCACACCAGCTTTTTTCGTTCACCCAGGAGAAGCCAGCCACGGTGACCTGGGCATGATTACCAAGTCCGATTTGGTCATCGCTATTTCGAACTCCGGGAATACCAGAGAAGTCGTCACTCTGTTACCCCTTATTAAACGTTTGAATATTCCCTTGATCAGTATGACTGGCGATAGTGAATCCACTCTCGCAAAAGCTGCGGCCGTCAACCTTAATGTCGGCATCAGTGAAGAAGCCTGCCCTCTCGGTCTTGCACCCACTACGAGCACGACCGTCACTCTGGTAGTCGGTGACGCACTGGCTATCGCTCTGCTAGAGGCAAGAGGCTTTACCGCCGAAGATTTTGCCTTTTCTCACCCTGGTGGCACGTTGGGACGCAAACTGTTGCTCCGCGTCTCCGACATCATGCATTCCGGTGAAGAGTTACCCCGAGTGCTTGGCTCCACGCCCCTAAGCGACGCACTACTGGAAATGACCTCAAAAGGTTTTGGTATTACCACAGTAGTGAACAACAACAATAAACTCATCGGCGTATTTACCGATGGTGATTTACGTCGTGCAGTCGATAATAAAATTGATATCAACAATATCGCAACCGAAAGGGTCATGACCCGGAACTGCAAAACCGTTAACGGCGAGATGCTTGCCGCCGAAGCCCTGAAGATTATGGAGGACCTAAAAATTACTGCCGTTATCGTCGAAGACGACCTCAAACGTCCATCGGGGGTCCTGCATCTCCACGACATCCTCCGCGCTGGAGTCATGTAATGATCCAGTCATCCGCTAAAGAAGCTGCAAAACACATCAGTATTGTGCTTCTTGATGTCGATGGCGTGCTGACCGATGGCCGTCTCTATTACGGGGATAATGGCCACGAATACAAAGCTTTTAATATCAAAGACGGCCTCGGCATTAAACTTTTACAGCGCGGAGGCATTGAAGTTGGCGTCATCACTGCACGGAAATCCTCTCTATTAGCCCGGCGCTGCAACGAGCTGGGTATTGACCGGCTTATACAGGGCCGCGAAGATAAGCTAAGTGCTTTGCAAGAATTACTTGATGACTCAAACCTCGACTTCAGTCAAGTCGCATTTATAGGGGACGACTTGCCTGATTTAGCAGTCGTTAAACAGGTCGGTCTAGGCATGACCGTTGCCGATGCCAATTATATGCTGGCCAATAACGCGCTTTGGCAATCTAAATTTCCAGGCGGTTGCGGCGCTGTCCGCGAAGCCGCAGAGTTCATATTAAGCGCGCAGAATAAACTTGAGCAACTTATCTCGGCCTATGAATAAGCAGTCTACAATCAGCAAGATGACTTTGAGTAGCGCCTCATGAAAAATGCCTTGATGGCACTATTTATAGCCTTCGCGCTAATTGTTTTTCTGGTTTTCTGGGATTCCCCACCGGAGGTTTTTCTAAGTAAAAATAAAACCTCCGAAGCGACCATATCACAGGCTAACAGTTATATGATGAACAGCCAGACGCGCAAATTCAACGAACAGGGCAAGCAGAGCTTTAACTTAAAAACTACCCGGGGGCAGTTTTTTAAAGGTCAAAATAAATTTGTAATGGACGAACCAGAAATGAAAGCTGACGGCGATACGCCAGACGAAATTCCCTGGCACCTGACTGCGAATACGGGCGTGGTATTTAACCGTGGTGAGCAGGTCGTTATGCGCGGAAATGTCCGGGCCTGGCAGGAAGCGCCGGGCGGAAACACGCAAATAAAAACGTCTAAGCTAACTTTTTACCCAGACCAGAATAGAGCGGAAACCGACCGCAAGGTCTACCTCTCTTCACCCGGAACCACGCTCAATGGTGTCGGTATGAGGGCGAATTTCGAACAACAAATTTTTCAACTGTTGTCAAAGGTTAAAAGCAGACACAATGTCACCCACTAGACGATTGAAGCACCTCATCAGAGACATCAGACCGTCATTGGTGTCTCGCCTAACGCAGCCCTGCTTAGCGAGGTTCCAGGCATTTGCTCGGCTATGCGCTCTGATTGCAGCTCTGGCTACCTTTCTTATCACACCTGCCACCTTCGCCCTGCCCAGCGACCCCGAACAAGCGATTAACATCGAATCTGATCGAGTCCAACGGAACGATAAAACAGGGCTAACAGTCTACGAAGGTACTGTACACATGATTCAGGGGAGCATGAACATCAAAGCGGACAAAGTCACGTTGCACACCACAAACAATAAAGTCAGTAAAATTATCTGTATCGGCAAGCCTGCCCACTATCAACAACAGCCCGAACTTGACGGTGGCCTGGTGGTTGCCCGGGCCAGCACCATCGAATACCACCTTGATCGTGATGTAATTAACCTGATCAAAGATGCCAGTCTGGACCGGGAAGGTTCAACACTGACCGGTGACATCATTAACTACGATCTCAAGGCAGAGTTAATCGAAGCCCGAGGCGACGACACGGGTAAACGTCGTATTCAAATGGTCATTCCCCCCAGCCAACAGCGGAACCCGTCCGCTCAACAAAGTCAGAATCCAGCACCCGAAACACCACGGGGAAACTGACTAGTGGCTGAATTACATGCCCGTGAACTGGCCAAGAGTTATCGTAAAAAGAGAGTCGTCAACGGTGTTTCTCTGTCAGTATCTAGCGGCCAGATTGTCGGTTTGCTAGGCCCGAATGGTGCCGGCAAAACCACCTGCTTTTACATGATCGTCGGCCTGATCCGCCACGACACAGGCCATATATTCATTGACGAGGAAGATATTACTACCCTGCCCATGCACGGTCGAGCCCGTCGCGGCATTGGTTACCTGCCCCAGGAAGCTTCGGTATTTCGTCGACTCTCAGTAGAGAAAAACATCATGGCTATTCTCGAAACTCGTCGAGAGTTGAGCCCAGCGCAATGCCTGCAGAAGCTTGAAGAATTGCTCCAAGAATTCCATATCACTCACATTCGCAAGACCCAGGGCATGAGCCTCTCGGGGGGAGAACGGCGTCGTGTTGAAATTGCCCGTGCGCTGGCGACAGAACCAGCCTTCATTTTGCTTGACGAACCCTTTGCCGGCGTCGACCCCATCTCCGTTAACGACATTAAAACCATTATTACCCACCTCCGCGACAAAGGCATTGGCATTTTAATCACCGATCATAATGTTCGCGAGACCCTCGATATATGTGAACATGCCTACATCGTCGACGATGGCAAAGTCATCGCTACCGGCTCTGCAAGCGATATCCTGGACAACGCGGATGTGAGAAAAGTCTATCTGGGTGAGCATTTTTCTATCTAGGAACCCACCAGTATTAAAATCAAACACTTTCACCTGTCAACGGTCAAAGTAACCATTTGGCGCTAAACGGAACCTTTCGGCATAAAAATTGCTTGTTCCATTGTTCCCGTCCTAACCCACCGTTACACTACGCATAATAATCGTTAAAGGAGACGACGGCTTCGATCATGAAACAGGGCTTACAACTTAGAATTGGTCATCAATTATCGATGACACCACAACTGCAGCAAGCGATTAAGCTCTTACAGTTGTCAGCTACCGATTTACATCTGGAAATACAGCAGGCATTGTATTCAAATCCAATGCTTGAACTCGCTGATGAAATCGATCAGGCGTCTAATGACAACACTGATACCGCCGCCGAAATTAACAACGAAGACAAAGAGGAACCCCTGGTTACGGCTAGCGACGACATGGAGTGGAGTGAGCAGATACCCGACGAACTCGCAATGGATACCCAGTGGGAGGACATCTACGCAAATGCCGCGCCTCCCAGCGCTAACAGCTCATCGACAAGCAACGCGTCGTCAAGCAGTGCCGAGAGTAGGGATTTCGAGGAGTTTCACAGGGTCACCGAATCGCTCCAGGATCATCTGCTGTGGCAGCTTAACCTGACTCCACTGTCTGATGTCGACCAGGTCATTGCGACCACCATTATCGACAATATCTCTGAGGACGGCTTTTTATTCACCCCGATAGAAGAATTGTGGGAATCGATCTACGCGGATTATCCGCATAGCCCCCAACAGGACGACCAATCCTCTAACAGCTCAGTCGAGCTTGATGAAATACTTGCTGTATTACACCGAATACAGCAATTTGACCCGCCCGGTGTAGCCGCTAGTGATCTGCGAGAATGTTTACTCATTCAATTAAACCAGCTCAGCATCGAAACGCCCTGGCGAGAGCAAGCCCTGGCAATTGTTGACCGGTACCTCCCCCTCGTAGCCGAACGCAACTTCCCCGCACTGTCACGTAAATCTGGCCTTGATCAGGTATCACTAGAGGCGGCTATTCGCCTTATCCAGACCCTCTCACCGCGTCCAGGCGAGGCCATTGTCAGTCAGGACTCTACCTACATCGAGCCGGATGTATCGGTCAGAAAAATGGGCGGGCGCTGGCTGGTATCACTGAATTCTGAGCTAACGCCCAAGCTTTGCATTAACCAACAATACGCCAGGCTAGTACAACGCGCTAACGCCAGCGAAGACAATACTTTTTTGCGAGACCATTTACAGGAGGCCCGCTGGTTTTTACGGAGCCTCGAGAGCCGCAATGAAACCCTAATGCGTGTCAGCCGCACCATCGTCGACAAGCAACAGGATTTCCTCGACTATGGTCCTGAAGCCATGAAACCGATGGTCTTAGCGGATATTGCCGAGTTACTCGGTTTACATGAATCGACGATTTCGAGGGTCACAACGCAAAAATATATGGACACTCCACGGGGGGTCTATGAGCTCAAGTACTTCTTTTCAAGCCACGTTAATACGACCGCCGGTGGCGAGTGTTCATCTACCGCAATTCGCGCTATGCTAAAGCGAATGATAACCGCAGAGCCCAACAACAAACCCCTCAGCGACAGCAAGCTGGCTCTTATGTTGCAAGCCGAGGGCATCCAGGTCGCACGGCGGACCGTCGCCAAGTACCGCGAGAGCATGCACATCCCATCTTCCAGTGACAGAAAACGCTTCAAGCATGGGGCCTGACCTGGCTTATCATCTTAGTCCATGCCCAATGAATCAGCCTTTAAGTTCCCAACACCACCTGAAAAGGAGCCCCAAATGCAGTTGAATATTAGTGGCCATCACCTTGATGTCAGCGATCCCATCCGTAGCTATGTCACCAATAAGATTAACCGACTGGAACGCCACAACGACCAAATCACCAATGTCTCCGTGATCTTATCTGTTGATAAACTGGTACAAAAAGCTGAAGCAACGGTTCATGGTAACGGTGCGGAGTTTTTCGCCGACAGCGAACATGAAGACCTCTATGCCGCTATTGATGCATTGGTCGATAAACTCGATCGTCAACTCATTAAACGTAAAGAAAAACTACGAGGCCGTTAGGAACCATCATGAATATTGCCGAGGTACTCACTCCCGAGCGAACCTGTTGCAACATGCCTGGGATCAGCAAAAAAAGGGTGCTGGAATATATCTCGACCTTTCTGGCTGAAAAAACCGATTTTATCGATGCTGATACTGTTTATCAGGGTCTCCTCACTCGGGAGCGCCTGGGTAGTACAGGCATAGGCGAAGGCATTGCCATCCCTCACTGCAGACTCCCCGGTTGTAAGAAGATCACGGGTGTCTTGCTAAAACTGGAAACCCCGGTTGACTTCGACGCCAATGATGATGCCGAGGTCGATCTCATCTTTGCCCTAGTGGTGCCCGATGAGCAGAATGACGAGCACCTCCAGGCACTAGCCAGTATTGCAGAGCTGATGCAGTCAGACGAGATACGCAAAAAGCTCCGTAATTGCCGCTCTAACGACACCCTTTATCAGGCTGCAATAGCTGGCTGATATCATGATTGCAGCGCCAAACACTCGACTTATCGTGGTGAGCGGACGCTCAGGCTCAGGCAAGAGCACCGCCCTCCACGTCCTTGAAGACGTTGGGTTCACCTGCATTGATAATCTGCCCATCGGTATGCTCGCTGTGCTTTTTGAGCACTTACAGCAAGGTGATGCCGGCCGCCCAAACAAAGTGGCGGTTGGCATTGACACCCGCAACGCGCTCGGAAAACTCGACCAATTCCCGATCATTCTGGATCAACTCGAAGTGTCTGGCATCAACTGCGAAGTTCTGTTTCTAGATGCCAGCAATAACGCGCTTATCCGTCGTTTTAGCGAAACTCGAAGACGTCACCCGCTGAGCTCAGACTCCATTGATTTAAAAAAAGCCATTGCCCTGGATTCACAACTGCTGGAACCTGTCGCCTCTGTTGCTAGTCGGCATATTGATACCAGCAATATGACTCTGCATCAGCTTCGAGACCTGATTAAAAAGCAAATTGCGCCCGAAACTTCCGGGGCTATGGCGGTGCTGTTTCAATCCTTCGCGTTCAAACACGGCGTACCCGTTGATGCAGATTTTGTCTTTGACGTGCGCTGTCTGCCCAATCCCTACTGGAAAAAAGAATTACGTCAATACAATGGCAGCGACAAACCCGTCATTGAATTTCTGGATTCACAAACTGAAGTCGCTTCGATGCTTGCTGACCTGAACGGCTTTCTCTCGCGCTGGATTCCGCGCTATGCCGCCACCAATAGAAGTTATCTGACCATTGCTGTGGGTTGCACCGGTGGGCAGCACCGCTCGGTTTATATGTGCAACCAACTGTCCCTGCAATTTACTAAACAATTTTCAAATATCCAGGTTCAACACCGCGAACTCGAAAATCAATAAGCACCAGAAAGTCAGCATACCGCAGCTCTATCGTGTTCAAACGATTATAATGCCTGTCGCCGACAACCACATAAATCCTCACTACATAGTTCAACCATGATCGAAAAGGACATTACCATTATCAACAAGCTTGGCCTCCATGCCCGAGCCGCCGCAAAACTTGCAGCTACCTGCAACCGTTTTGCCTGCACCATAAAAACTGGCTGCGAAAACAAGTCGGTGGATGCCAAAAGTGTCATGTCCTTAATGTTGCTGGCCGCAGGCCAGGGTACTACATTACATTTTGAGTTTGAGGGTGAGGATGAAAACGATGCTTTCAATCAGGTTAATACACTCATCGCTGACTACTTTGGTGAAGGCGAATAAGCGCAGTCCCGTAAGCACCGGGTGACCAAAATTTGGTTTAAACCGATCCTCGGCCGAAATTAAGGCTGCCGATGGATTCCGATTATGCGGGTATGACCTGTAGAATACAGCGCCGCCCAGCTCAGAAGTTCACCCCACCCCTCCACCTGCCATCAGGAGTCACAGCAGGATGTCGGCAAGCCAGACAACAAGCGACCAACTTTCCCTGCTGTCCCTTATTGATGACAGTATTGTCGATCCTCAGGCGCTCAACCAGGTTCGTCATGCCCTGAACAACATAGCAACCATGGATATCGCTCATTACATTGAGTCTTCCCCCATTAAAGTGCGGCGCCTGCTCTGGGAGCTAGTTGACTCCGAGGTCGAAGGGGAAGTATTTAGCAACCTTAACGAAGAGCTACAAAAAGAATTTTTACAGGGCATGAACAGTTCACAGATGGCCCTGCTAGTTGCCGGTCTTGATACCGATGATGTTGCGGATGTGCTCCAGCAACTACCGGAAAAAATCATCCCCCACGTCCTACAAGCCATGGACAACCAGAATCGCCTGCGTGTCGAGAGCGTTTTATCCTACGACGAGAACAGCGCTGGCGGCTTGATGAATACCGATACCATCACCGTCCGACCTGATCTGACAATCGACGTAATATTACGTTATTTGCGCCGCCACGAAGAAATACCCGAGGTCACCGACAGTCTTTTCGTAGTGAATCGCAACGACACGTTTTTGGGCACCTTGCCACTGGCCAAAATTCTTACTTCGAGCCCAAATATCACGGTTCGGGAACTCATGAACACTTCCACTGAGGCCATACCCGCAATATTGCCCGCGTCAGAAGTGGCGCATATGTTCAAACGACACGACTGGGTATCGGCACCAGTTATCAACGACCATGGCAAACTACTGGGGCGGGTGACGATTGATGATGTCGTTGACGTTATTATTGAAGATGCCGAGCATTCGTTGTTTAGCCTGGTGGGTCTCAGTGATGAAGAGGAAACTTTTACCTCCGTCCGACGCTCAGCCCCGAGACGTGCAGTCTGGCTGGGTATTAATCTGGGCACCGCAGTATTAGCATCTATGGTTATCAATATTTTTGAAAGCACGCTGGACAAAGTCGTCGCCCTGGCGATTCTGATGCCTATCGTTGCCAGTATGGGCGGAGTCGCCGGTAGCCAGACTTTGACCGTAGTAATTCGGGGTATGGCTCTCGGTCAGATCGATCGCAATAATCTACGATGGTTATTAAGCAAGGAGTTCTTTTCTGCAACGCTTAACGCCATGCTCTGGGCTGGAGTGATAGGCGGGCTAGCCTCCTGGTGGTTTAGCGATAATATCATTGGTTATATTATTGCCGCGGCCATGGCCATCAACCTGATTACTGCAGCAGTAGCAGGTTCACTGCTGCCGGTTATTTTAAAATCATTCAATATTGACCCAGCCCTTGCTGGTAGCGTGATGCTCACTACCATCACTGATGTAGTCGGATTCTTTTCCTTTCTGGGTCTGGCAACGATGTTTTATTTATAGTTGCCGGCATAGAGATGCTGAGTTTTGCGAGTTTATAGTTAACAACAACGCCCAACCGCACTATCAATCGCTCGTACAGGTGCCAATGAACAAACGACATACATCCAATAAAGCCAGGCCAAACTCTCCAGATACTAATCAAGCCACGCACGAGAGGGAAGATAGGAATTCCGACAATCTCCCACCCAGCAAATCTGCGCGTAAACGAGAAATGACCGCCCTGCAAAAACTCGGCGAGACCTTAATGGAACTACCCGGTGATCAGCTTGCTCAAGTCCCCCTCTCCACAGGCTTGCGTGAGGCTTTTGAGCTAGCCAAAAATCTTAAACAGAGAGAAGCCAGACGGCGACAATTACAGTTCGTTGGCAAGCTTATGCGCGCAGAAAACCATAGCGAAATTTCAGCTGCACTGACCCGTATCACCGATGATAACCGGCTATTTCGTCAGCGATTCCAGCAACTAGAAAAAATTCGCGATGAACTGATTGACAACGAAAGTGCTCTTGAGGCACTACTCAACAGCCACCCTGAGCTTGATCGTCAACACCTGCGTCAACTGATACGTCAGGCCCGCAAACAGGCTTCCGGTAGGGATCAGGTATCTGAAAAGCACCGTAAGCTGTTTAACTACCTGCGTGAAACCTTAGTATTCAGTTGACTTAATCGCCTCGAATACCCGGTATATCCGGTTCGACCTAACGACCCAGCCTTCTAATCGCAGCGGTCGTCAGATATTTATCATACAGGTCGTCACTATTAACCTGGGTATGGTAGCCACCGGATAATTTCTTGACCTGCTCCAGCCGGGTCATCCGATTAGTCTGAATATTATGGGCATGCACCCGCGTCCATGACGAGTAAGGATGCTTGCCATCGTAAAAAGTATGGTTGCCATCGGTATAGAGTGAGCCGGCACCATCAAAAGAGCGGAACATTTCCCCACGGCGGTCATAAGAAACCATAGAAATAGGCGCTAAAGTTCGGGCATCAAACCACACCCGCTTCTTGCTGATGGGCGCCCGTGGGAACTTGACTGGCTCTGCATCAACCACAATCGCTTCAGGCACCAGTTCCACATCCATATCCCAGAAGGTCTCACCATGAGGACCGCCGTGGGTGGTGTGCTGCCAGTTTTCATGCCCCGGTTTCCAGCTTCGAGATACTGCCGCTAGGGCTGGCCCTCGACCAACAATCCTGTAGTTACCCCAGGTCATAAAAGGGTCACCGGCCGTCCAGGCATCAGACAGATACAGAGAGGATCCAGCGATCAAAGGCTCAAAACGCTGGTTACTGGGAAAGCGCCTGACCCTTTTAAAGGAGGGCAAATAACCACTCAAAGACGGGAACTGGCGTTGGTCATAGTCCCAAACGTTCAAAAAGGAGGTGCCGGCAATGTCCTGGGGTTTTATGAAAAACACCGATTGATAGCGCAGCTTATCTTCGTGTCCCGTCCAGTAAGGCTTTGGCTCCAGAACGATCCGACCCGTCGCCGCGAGCTCAACCCAACACAATTCGTAAGAGTACTCGACCTTGCCAGATGGCCCAACATCCGTTTCCTGAATCGCATAAAAAGACGCGTCATGTCGTCCCCAGCTGAGGGTTATGCCAGCAAATACTTCAAGGGCAGACTTTGGATCTGGAAAGGGATTACCACCGATCCAGGGCTTACCGTCACGCGTTACCACATTGCCATCGGCATTAAACATAGCCTGTCCCTGGTTTCGCAGTGTCGCCTCATTATATTCCCAGGGACTCAGTTGCATAATGTCGCTGGTGGTATCGAGCATGCGCATCTGCCGCCCCATTTGCGAGACCTGGGTGTAACGAATCGGATCCAGTAAATCCTTTACGTCCTCAACATTATCGGCACTGATCATATCACCGGTTTTAATCCTACCACCGGTATATCCCTCGATGGACATAAGTTCATCCGGGTATACGCCGTCAATCCCTCCAGTATTTGCAATAGCGGGCCACAGCGGGGTCAATACACCTGTACCGAGCACACCCTTAGCGAGCTGTCCCATAAAATAGCGACGGCTGTAGTTCGAATCGTATTTACGAATTCTCATCGTAATTTCGCACCTGTCTTATACTTATCCATATTTCAGGCCACTGCTACAGCCCACACCCATACTCTTCATCACGCTGTCCAAGCACCCGTTGCTCTGCCTCGGATGCTAGATGCTGATAACGCCTTGCCTCGACAAGCACTGCACATAACTCCTGTTTTCTGTCACCAGACTGTGCCAAAAGTTCGATTCTGTGGCTCATCGCCGTGCGCCAGTGGAGTGAACCGTCAGGCTGGGCACCACTGATTTTCGCCCAGGCGCGCTCAGCGGTGAAAGTATCGCCAATGGCTTCAGCACTTTCAGCATAAGCTGTCCAGGCATCACCAGATTTAGGGAAGGTCTGTATCATAGCCTTTGCTATATCGAAGGCTTCAGCAGCACGCCCAGTTTTTGTCGCAGCGCGAATTTGCAATAAACGTAATTGTCTCTGGTCATGGGTTTGTCCGGACAGAGCTGGGTAAAATGCCTCTGCGAGAGGAATTAATTGTGCAAACGCTTCGTGGCGCTCTTTTTCTAACAATAAGCGATAAATCTCTTTCTGTGTCGCAGCATCCATACTCAACCCGTCCTGGCCTTGATTTGCAAGTGTTGTAATAAATGACAGCAACTGGGCCTGGTCAGTTTTATCCAGTGCCCGTAGTTTAGTCCACAGTAAGATCTGCTTCACATTTGCATCAAGTTGCACTTTCTGACCTTTTTCAGCCTCCCGATGAATGGATTCAATGGTGTTAAGTACATCGGTCAGATCCTGGTTCAGCACTGTTCGCATTTGCAGGCGTACGGCTCGTACCCAGAGCTTTTGTCGAATCCGTCGAGGCAGTTCCTCGAGATGTCTCAACACAACCTCTGCCTTACTCTGCTGCTTGGCATCAGAACCACTCGCGGACGCTGCATTAAAGTCCGTAACCGCCCGTTTTAGTTGTGACAAGGAAATAGAACCTTTTAACCGAGAATCTCGTTTTGCCTCGGCAAGATGATATTTCGCGCGATCAGGGTTAAAACTCAGTTGTCCCAGGGCAAGATGAACCGAACCAACGTTTGGATCGTTTGGATTTTTAGTTAAAAAGTAATCTCCCGCCTGGAGTACTCGAGCGCGATTTTTATCGCTATTTTTTTGCTCATACAAAGCCTGGGCAATCAGAAAAGACAATTTTGGCAAAGCATCTATTACGCTACCAGGTAAATCATTTTCGTTGCGTAGCATTTCTACAACGGCATAAGCATCGTGATACTGGCCTATTTTCAGCAGCGCCACCGCATAGTGGTATTGCAAAGTGCGGAGGTTAATTAGCATTTTCAGGCCGCCCTTGCGCTCAAACTCCCGGTACTTTAATACCGCTGTATCGTACTGCTGATAGGCGTAGGCAAATTCAGCGTCAACATACAGGGAAAAAATCCCTAAATCCTGACCAACGATTTCATCCCGAAAGGACATAATTCGGGCCACGAGCCCACTATTGAGATAACCTTCTTCGATTAAACGTTTCAGCCGCTCACCGGCGCCAATAGCACCAGTACCCGTGTCTCGGTGTTGTTCCAGAAGTGCGAAGGCTTCTTCGAGATAGACATTGGCGATGCTTGGGGACAGCGGTCCATCTTTCACAGCTTCTATGGGCTGCATCTCACCGCGTCGAATAGCCAATACCGTTAATTCAGAATCTGCGATTTTACGCACCGGATTATCAGGGTCACTGACCAAAGCTTGCACCAGACGCTGAAATCTCTGCTCTGCTAATGCCTCATCGCCTCTGGCCACAGCGACATAGCCCATACCAAGCCAGCTGCCGTAGACGATGCCAGGATAAAGAATACGCACTGAGGATGCCTGAAAACCACTTTGCGCCTTATTCAACCAGCTAACCTGATCTCGTTCTCCGACCTTGCTATGGGCAATACCCAGCATTGCCCAGGCCTGCCAATAGCTAAATGCCGATAGAGAGTAGTTAATATCGTGCCATATATCAGACCGGTAAAGCCGTTCAAGCCGGGCTTCGTCTTCGTTAGTCGCGCTTTCGAGAGACCGTATTTTATCCCGACAGCGATTACGCAAGACATCGGCCTGCTCAATTAAGCGCTGAAAATTGCTTTTATCACCGCCAATTTCCCGGGTTTTTGACACCAGATTGCCATAGCTATCTGCGATCACAACAAAGTCTTTGGCGCTTAATGCGGAAACTTCCCCGTTGGCAATATCCGTCAATCGCACCGCCAGTTTATTCGCTGTCACTAACGATGAAACGGTCAGAGTTTGTGCCTTCAAAGCATCCAGAGCCTTGGTTCCATAGGCTAGATTACTGCTTAGGAGTATTACACCTGAAAGCGCCACATATAAGCCGATCAATCGCCCGCTACATAGTAATCTTTGCGCCACTTTGTTCAACACCGCTACAGCCCCTCCAGCAACAGTGCCATTTCACGGGCGAATTGGCCGCCCATAATCAGGGACATAAGATGTCGAGTGATCTTGATATCACCATCCATGGTTGAGGCAATGCCGCCTCCTGCTTCGGCCAGGAGCTGAAAATCCAGCATTGGCTTGCTAGAATAAAATGCCCGGTTTACCGGCCGACCCAACATAGCCTCAAGCATGGCAGGGTTGGCATCCCGGCTGACATCAAGCGCCGATATTTGCCCACCATTTTGGGCAAAGCTTTTGTTAATAGATAGTAATGGCGAAATCGCGCTTTTATGAGGCGGAGCGTCCCCGAGAACAATAATTACTTTCTTCGCACCCAGCCGCCAACCACCCTGATTTATCGCCACTTTAACTCCCTCGTAAACAGCCTCCTGGTGGCTGCCACCCCCCTCAGCAGTGAGGCCGCCAAGAAAGCGCACCAGCTTGGTCAGGGAAAAGGTCAGAGTTTGCAACCTGGTAACGTAGCCCGGCTCACCGTAATCACGATAGGCCACTACGCCAAAACGGGACACCGGCACCAAAAGACGTATAGCATCGACCATATCAATCATTCGACTGTTTACCTCAGCCAGAACCCAGTCCATGGAGCCAGTAGTATCAACAACAAATATTACATCGAGGCCCGTCTCCCTCAGCCCCTGAACATAAGCCGCAAATCGGTTCGCTGAATCACTCAAGCCCGTCCCTGCACCAGTGCCATAACCCGCAAGCCCCTGTCCAGCGGTAACCGGCGCGTTCGATAAAAGCGGAGCGGCAAAGCCTGCAGCACTATGCCCACCAGCCGCGGCTTCCATGGCCAAATTAACATCCGGCGGCGGTGGTGCCAGTGCCGATGTTGGCACCAGAACTGGCGGTGGTTCAAACTCGATACTCTCTTCAAACACCAGCTCTTCTTTTTCGGGCGGCTCACTCACATCAAGCATGATTTCCACTTCTTGAATGCTCTCTGCTCGGGTAAGGGGCTGAACTATTGACCGGGATGCCTGCCACGACAGAATGAGATGTATCGTCAGAGATACTGCCAGCAAAATACTCCAGACACTGAATGACTTAAACCATTTCATTAGGCTAACTGGGCCAGCATTTGAATTGAACGACCTCGGCCAGCCCAAGCATCATAAACAGCTTCGTAAACGGTAGCCCGACGGGAGACCACCTTTAAAGTACCTTGTCACGATCAATCGTCACCAGGGCCACGCGGGAAATCTGAAGAAATTTTAGATCTTCAAGCACCGGCATAAAATGCGCCGCCGGGGTATTGGCGTCAGCTCGTAAGCGCACTTTTCCCGGTAGCGGCAATCCATCAGCACGATAGCTATCAGCCCAAGCGGGCACAGTAGTCGGCTCACCGTCCCAGGACAGCACCCCGTCCCGAGTTAACTCCAGTTCTGTCGGAGTAGTCTCGGAGATCAGTTCACTGATTGATTCAGGCGGGGCTATATCCTGATTAAAACTTTCTGAAAAGCTACCCACGACAATAAAAAAAAGTAGAAGCAGAAAAGTCATATTAATAATGGGTAGAATATTGCCCTCAAGATGGGCTTTGGATTTTCTGTCGTCCTGTAAATCAAACATAAATTTATTCTGTTTTTTCTGGCGAATTGTTGTGAACTTTACTGGTCGAATCTGCTTTGCCGAGAGGCAAAATCTGAATTTTCTCCAGCTCGCGGGTTTTCAACTGATCCATCGCATTAACTAATAGCTGCAGAGCAGCAAGTTCGTGAACCTCTAGTAGCACGGCCGTTTCTGCAGCGAACTGCTCGCTATCGAGATAATTACCCAACCCGTTCAGCGTTATAGCTTCTCCCTGAATCCATATTTTGCCATCTTCAAATAATTGCAGATTAAGTTGTTGACCAGCGCTTTTGCTCTGCTTTTCGCGCTCTGGGACATTAAACCCCAATTCCCTGAATTCGGTGAAACTGGTTTCGAGAATAAAAAACACCAGTAGGATAAACACCAAATCTGCCAGAGGCGTAAGACTAATACGACGGATATTTTTTTTATGATGTGAGTGCAGTTGCACAATATTTGCCGCGCTATATCGCTATTGCTGCTCAGACAGCTGGGCGGTAAATAAGCGTGTTAACTGATCTTCCATACCACGGCGAATTGTCGTTGCTCGGCTTTCCAGCATGGCATGAATCATGGCAAAAGGGATCGCTACCGTAAGCCCTACAGCGGTGGTCATCAAAGCTTCCCAAATACCGCCAGCAAGAATGCCAGTATCAGCGCCGCTACCGTTGCTGGCTAAACCTGAGAAGACATCGATCATGCCCAACACAGTACCCAACAGCCCCAACATTGGCGATAAATAAGCTATAAGTTCGATAAATGAGTTAAGGCTGTTAACCCGCGTGACAATCTGTTGGCCCTGCCGAGTCAGCTCCTCCCGGATTTTCTCTTCGCTTTCACGCTGCTCCGTCAGCCAACTCATTCCATTGCGTAGTAAATTACCAAGTGGCGAACCCCTGCCGGCCAGGGCCGCTAATGCCGCGTCGCCTTCACCCGCCACCCAGTAGTTAATGGCCTTGTCAATCTGACGTTGCTTACCCTTTGAATAGGCTCGGTATTGCAAGGTTTTATATAGGACAATAGCGAATCCAACAACCGACAATGCCATCAGGACGATGACCACCGGGCCACCCAGCTCGATCAATTCCATAGTGTTTCCTGTAAGTTATTACTGCTATTTGTAATTATTCTGATTTTTAATGCTATTGGTATCAATCCAGCCGCTAGCTGGCCTACGTCCCTGTTTTTATGTAACGAATAACCGGATGGTACACGTTTTATTGCGCTTTGTTTACGAAGGTACTGTTGCCGCCATACATTTTCGACTGAGTGAGCCCCTAAACCTCGCGGCGATGTGCAGGCGGTGGCAAACCGGCGGCTTCTGCAGGTAAATCACGTTTATATTTTGGCAGGTCGGGATCCAGAGTCACCCAGGGCTGAGCAAAATCTAACCAGGCATCGAGTTCCGGTTTGAATTGCTCAGGATGATCAAGGGTGATGGCATAAACCGGACGCATACCTTTGACCCGGGTGGTATGGGCAAAAACCGTCGTTCCGCACTGCGCACAAAAGGCTCGCGCCACATCATAGCCGCTATCCCCCTTACTTAAATACTCTTTGTATTGACCCTCAACCTTTAGCGCGTTAGTGGGCACCAACAGTACCGGAGCATAGGCACCACCCGTAGCATGCTGGCAGGATCGGCAATGGCAATTTGCCTGACCAAATGGTTGTTTGTCGATTTCATAGCGCACCGCGCCGCAAAAACAACCGCCGCTTATGGGCAACTCCATGTTTTCACCTTCATAGTGTGAGTAACTTGCCATCTAATAAAGCAAGGACTCACCAGGATTATAATTTTTAAAGATAAGTGGATTGTCTACCTTCTATCAAGTCTTTTCGCGCTGAGAGGCATTCTATCAAAAAGTCGCGGCATACTCGTACACGTGCAGTGCTACGCAGATCCGCGTGAATAAGTACCCATAATCCCCAATCACTGGGTTCCAGATCAAGGTTTAAGCGGAACAAATCACCGCCTGCATCAGCAGACCAACAGGGTATTCTGGCGAGACCTAAACCCTCTCGAACGGCGGTTTGCATGGAAATAACATCATCCACCCGCAATGCTACCCTGGCATCAGGGAAATGCTGTAATACCCAATCAGGGGTGCTTAGATCATCCCGCCAAAGCACCACTTCATGACGCTGCAAGCCACGCGCCTGATATTTCGGCGAGGTGTAAATACCGTGGTCCACATCCGCCACCTTTTTACCAACCAGATGCTCGGGCGGTTTAGGCGTCCCCCTGATCGCAACATCCGCTTCTCGGGCACCGAGATCCCGAACCTCAGTAGTGATGAATAGCTCCAGATCGATTTCTTGATACTGATCGCGAAAGCGCTGTATATCCGGCATCAACAGACTATTTGCCATGCCATGGAATGCGGTAATACATAACCTGCCCTGCAGCCTTGTATCGCGACCAAACAGCTCTCGTTCGACAATACGGGTACGATCTTCGATCTCCAGAGCGTACTGATATATATTCTCGGCAGCCTGAGTCATCACATAGCCACTGGGCAAACGCTCAAATAAACGGACATCATGTTGCTTTTCATAGGCATTTATGCGGCGAGACACCGTGGAGTGGTTAACGCCAAGATCAACAGCAGCACCAGAAATAGTGCCGTTTCTTGCCACTGAGAGAAAATACCGTAAATCATCCCAATTATTCATCTATGCATTATTGCACAGATAATATGCAAATACTGATAATTTACACAAATGACTCCAGGATTTAATCTGCCCGGCAATCCGAAGCTAATACAGCAATTAAGAAAACCCACTTAACGCTCAAGCTGAAAGCTACGGTTCACTGACCACAACTAACACAACGAGGAATACGATATGCATACTGAAAATCAGGCTTTTGGAATCCAGTCAATCGTACGCTACTGCCTTGGCACGACACTAGCCGTATTGACGACAGTCTATGGTCTGTCGGTTTTTAAAACGATATCCATTGCCCAACCAGCCTTATTTTAAGGCTGGCTACAACTCAACAGGCATATGGGCAGGGGTCCCTATACCAATATCGCCTTCATCACTCAAGCACATAATCGACATAATACATGATCATTGGTAATGTTTTATTATTTTTATATAATTATTGTCGATGTTAACAGAAGCAATAAGGCTTTTAAAACAGCTAAGACGTATTAAGGAGCTTGATATGAATACCAACATCAAATCTATAGCGATCTCAGGTGTAGCGATTACGATGACTGCCGCCGCTTACGGTTATATCCAGTTCATTCTCACCGCAGCGTCTGCGAGCTAATCATCAACTTGTGGGATCAGGCCTGATCTTACACGATCTGTAAAAACACAACACGAGAGGATTAACAATGCTAAAACACGCATTACATGCTAGAAGTAACTGGTTAACCGCTGGCTTGCTGTTTCTCTCTGCTGCGTCAATTGCGGCGATAGAACTTCTGCCACTCTCCATGCCATTACTGTCTGCCCCGGTGCTTTTCTAAAAGCAAAAACCGGAGAAACTGCCGTAAGCTTTTGGATTTGATCCGGGCGCCTGAAACCTGGCTACCCTGCTGGCGTGAATTTAAATATTGATTGCATACCACGTGGTCGCGGCACTATCTGCAATCGCGTGGTTACTGCAAACTGTGAAATATAGATCTTAGAAACTATCAGCCTGGCAATTTCAGCACTGCCTTTGCCAGAATATTACGTTGAACCTCGTTACTACCACCGTAAATAGTGGTTGGACGGGAAGCAATCACCTCGCCTGCGGGGCGCACCAGCCCATCACCTGTCTCTATACCGTCCTGAATACCGCCATTCTCGCTTGCGGCTTCCATCATTAACTCGGTAACTCGTTGCTGGGTTTCAGTATTCCAGATTTTCAGCATCGACACTTCAGCGCCGATATTACC
Organism: uncultured Gammaproteobacteria bacterium; assembly: GCA_942492235.1. Classification (GTDB taxonomy): domain Bacteria; phylum Pseudomonadota; class Gammaproteobacteria; order Pseudomonadales; family Porticoccaceae; genus HB2-32-21. The sequence goes on along the minus strand of CALODO010000016.1, from coordinate 89,432 downwards.
GCCGCGCTTAAGGACCTCAACAAAACGCTTGTAAGCAGCAAACAGGTCTTCGATATCCAGCTGTAAGCGTGTATAACGCTCAACAAAAACAGGGTCATCGAACAGACCTACAGATTTCGCCATAGATTTCAATCGCGACATCGCGAGAATGGCAAATTTCGGGCTGCCGATGAAGATACGCTCGTGTCCCAACAGCGCCTTGGCAATGGTCCAGCCATTATTTTCGCCACCTACCACATTGGCGACTGGGACTTTAACATCGTCAAAAAACACTTCGGCGAATTCGTCGTGCATGCCCAGGTTGATGATGGGTCGCACAGTAATGCCGGGGGTATCAAGAGGCACCAGTAAAAAGGTTATACCTTCCTGCTTCTTACCGTCTTTGTTGGTCCGCACCAACATAAAAATCATGTTGGCATCCATTGCCAGAGTGGTCCAGGTTTTGTGACCGTTGACAACGTAGTTATCCCCGTCGCGCACTGCCGAGGTTTGCAAAGACGCCAGGTCAGAACCTGAACCTGGCTCAGAATAGCCCTGACACCAGATGTATTCACCAGACAATATTTTAGGTAGGTAATGATCTTTCTGGGCCTGTGAACCGTGTTGAATCAACAGGGGCCCGACCATGGTAATACCCATATCCGGCGTGCGGCCAACCCCATATGATTCGCCAACATCCATAAATATCAGTAGTTTGTTAGCGTCAAGCCCCATGCCACCATATTCAGCTGGCCAGGCTGGTGTCAACCAGCCTTTCTTCGACAGGGTTAGATACCAGTCACCAATCTCATCCCAATGCATCCTATGCGGGGAAAAACGCAGCTCGTCTGGATAATTCTCGACGTAGAAATCATGCACCATGGCGCGAAAGTCGTCATCATCCATAGCATTGTATTCATCCACTACTTGCCCATCAGTCATTTTATTACCCCCTACAAGGTCAATTCAGCGTAGCGGGCGCGGTGCGCTGTGGCGTTGCCCAACCATGAAGCCAGAAACATGGCCTTCTTAAGATACAAGCCAATATTGGCCTCGTCGGTATAACCAATGCCGCCGTGAAGCTGGATGGCACTTTTCGTGATTTGCAAGGCGGCATCGGAACACCGTGCCTTAACTTGACTAGCCGCCGCGGCCCGTCCCTCGGCAAAATCTTCGCCATCAAACAGAGCGATCGTTTGTAGCACCACAGAACGCGAAATTTCAGACAAAATAAACAGGTCAACCATCTTGTGTTGAAGTGCCTGAAAACTGCCAATGGGCTTATCAAACTGGACACGCTGAGAGGTGTAATCAACCGTGATTTCAAGCGCACGAGTCATCACACCCAACAACTCAGCGCTAGCCGCAACACGGCCAGCGTCGAGCGCGGCTGCAAGAATCTGTTCTGCCAGAGCAATGCCCGCAACTTTATCCCCTGCCGGAACATGATCAAAATTCAGTTGACCATAGAAGCCACCATCGACCCGCTCCTCGTAATCAATACTTAATCCATCCGCATCTTTGCTCGCCAGGTACAGTTCAGTACCCTCAGCGCAAGCCGCTGAGACGATAAACGCATCAGCACCTCCTGCATCGGGTACAAATATTTTCTTACCGCTTAACTTCCCATCGACCACACGGACCTGCTCGGCCCTGACACACATGCTACCGCGAGCCTCCTGCCAGGCCAGTGCCGGTTTCCACTCGCCAGCAACCAGAGTGGGCAGACAATCCTTTTTAACCTCCTCGTTATCACCATTGACTAACACGTTCGCGGCAATCACTGCGGTCGCTACAAAGGGTGCTGGCACCAGACCTTTACCCAGTTGAATCAACACTGTATGGAGATCATCAAAACCCAGTCCGATGCCGCCGTATTGTTCAGGAATCAAAAATCCTAACCAGCCGAGCTCGGCCATCTCCAGCCAGGTCTGTTGATCAAAACCTGGCTGCACAAAACGATTTTCGCGGGCTTTCTTTAACTCTTCATCCTGCGCGATGAAAGCTACGGCGCTATCTTGAATAAGCACCTGCTGCTCACTCAGAACATCAATGCGTGACTGCAAACTAATGTCTTCCACTCTTCTTTCCTCTTATTCTGGCGCCTTGAAGACAACCATAAACCTTGATCTCAAATCAGCTCACGACACAGCCCTACCCAGGCTCTGGGGGAAGTCATAGCATGTGGTCAGGAAATCTACTCGGGTTTCTTCTGTCTGGCATTCTTGGGTCTAACATAGAGAACCAGGCTATGACCGATGAGATCAAAACCTTTCTCGGCCGCTATACGTCGCTGAATCGCTTCAATTTCATCGCACTGAAACTCAACCACATCGGCCGTATCAACACAGACAATATGATCGTGATGATCACCTCGATTCAGTTCGTAGAGAGCCGGACCTGTATCAAAAACATGTCGACACACCAGCCCGGCTGTTTCAAACTGCGTCAGGACGCGATAGACCGTAGCAATACCAACGTCTTTGCCTCGATCATGTAACCGTTTGTAGATATCATCGGCGCTAAAATGGTGCTGCGACTCATTTTCGAGAATCTCCAAGATCTTGATTCGCGGATTAGTCACCTTAAGGCCAACTTTTTTAAGTTCTTTGTTCTCGGGAGACACCCGTCTATCACCTCTTCTCAGCGAAACACCTAATGGGGTATTATCCCTGTTCCTAAACGAGACTGGAACCCCGCATGCTATATCGCCTTGCCTTCATGCTACTAAGCGCCCAGGTTCTATTATTGGCTGGCTGTTCCTACCTGAAGTACCCCGATGTCCATAAACTAACAATCACCCAGGGTAATATCATTAATCAGGAGATGGTTGATCAATTGCGTCCCGGTCTTACTCGGTCTCAGGTGCGCTATATTCTCGGGACGCCCTTACTGGCAAGCACCTTTGACCAATCTCGTTGGGACTATTTTTTCAGCATTAAGCAGCCCGGGCAAGAGGAGCTCCGTGAACGGATCAGTGTCTATTTTAGTAACGACAAACTTAGCTATTTTACCGGTGACTACCTGCCGAGTAGCCTCGCTACCCCGTCAGATTCAGCTGTCTCTCCGGAATCAGCAAGTACGGAAATTCCCTCCACATCGGGCAACACCCCAGAGGCCCGCAGTATAGAGCCTTCAAACATAGAAGCTTCAACCATAGAACCGCCCCCCGAAATCCCCGTTCCGGAAGCCTCCGATCAATAACTCCCGCCCGGCTCGCCGTGCCTACTCAGCGTCTTTTTGTTCAGCCCGGAGTTGCCGTGCTTTGGCGGCGCGCTGCTTACGCACCTCCTTTGGGTCAACCAGTAGAGGACGATAAATCTCAACACGATCCAGCGGCTGCAAACAATAGTCATCTGGGCCAGGCAAACCCTTGCTGCCCAAAATCTGACTAAAGATACCCATAGTATCGCTTTCCGGGTCAATGTCCGGAAAGTTCTCGGCAATTTTCGATAACTTAACCGCCTGGCGCGCAGTTGTGCCCAGAGGCACCTCCAGAGCGATGATCTTTTGCTCTTCTGGCAGCGCATAGGCGACCTCGACGGTAATAGCCTGATCGGCACCTGTATCAGTGGTTTCACTCATATTGATTCCTTATACCCTTCCTTCTTAAGCTGCCGACGAGCGGCGATAACATCAGCTCGCTCAGTGGTCGCGGCAACCAGATTATTAGCGACTTGCGTAAACAACTTGCTGCCCGCCAGTTTGCCAATACCCGATTTGAATTCAAATTCCAGTTGCAAACTGATCTTACAGGCCGATTCAGTCAAGGCATCAAACCGCCACTCACCCTGAAAATGTTTAAAGGGCCCATCTTCCAGACTCATAATAATTGAACGCGGCCGGATTAAACGATTCCTGGTCGTGAAGCTCTGTCGGATGCCCGCTTTAGCCAGATCAAGACGGGCAACGACCTCCTGTTCTGATCTGGAAATTATCCCAACGCTGCGGCAACCGTCCATATAGTCGGGATAGGACTTAATATCATCGACCAGATTGAACACACAGGCTGCTGGGTGCAAAACAATAGCGCTACGATCGATACGAATAAGCCTCATACTTTGTTCAAACTCATAGCCCTGCTCAAATACCTGGCCCGTTCCAATGCATAACTCGCCCACCAACTGTTGTCTCCATCAACCTGCGCGAGTCTCCTGGCTTAGTTGAATGAATCATAAAGCCCAACAACCAGCACGATCCCGATGGCGGGAGGACAAATATAACGCAGCACCCAATACCATAACCTCCAGGCGACAGATTTTTCACCGTGCAATTCATCCTTTGACACGCTCGGCGCGAGAACCCAACCAACGAATATCGCAATTAACAACCCAGACAAAGGCAGCAGGATTCGCGACGTCAGGAAATCAATACCTTCAAAAAACGTCAGTCCAGCAAACTTATATTCCGCCCAGTCATTGAATGACAAAACGGTGCCCAAACCAATTAACCAGACCAGGGTGACCAGTAACAGCGTTGCAGTAAAACGATTAAAACGCCTATTTTCGGCCAACCACGCAACCCCGGGCTCCAGGAGCGAAATTGCCGAACTCCAGGCCGCGATCACCACCAGAATAAAAAATAGGCCGCCAATTAAGATCCCCGCTTCCATAGCACCAAAGGCCACTGGCAGCGTGACGAACAGTAAAGCGGGCCCAGCACCTGGATCAATACCACTATGAGCAAAGACGATGGGGAATATTGCCATACCCGCCATCAAGGCCACCAAGGTATCGAGTAAGGCCACCATCAACACGATTTTACCAATGCTCGCGTCTGCAGACATATATGCCCCATAAGCCATAATCGCCCCCACGCCCAGACTGAGGGTAAAGAAAGCATGACCCAGAGCTTCTAGAACGCCTCGAAGGGTGAGCTTCGTAAAATCGAAACTGAATAAAAACCCAAAGCCCCGAGCAAAATCTCCATGCCAGTATGAAAAAACCAGCAAAATGCCCAGTAAAATAAACAAGGCGGGCATTAAAGTTCTCGCCGCAGTACCAAGGCCCCGGGTAACCCCAGCTGTTACCACCACCGCCGTCATAAACATAAATACTGTATGCCACAAAATCAGTCGATCACGATCTTGCAGCATCATGTCAAAAATATCCTTAGTGGCTTTCGCGCTCACACCCTGAAACGCCCCGATCGCCATTTCAGGAATGTAAGCCAGGGCCCAACCAGCAATCACCGAGTAGAATGACAAGACCAATATGGCAATCATCCACCCCAACCAACCTATCCCTCTCCAATGTCGACGGGCGCCAACTTCGGCGGTGATAGCACGCATGGTGGTGACCGGGCTATGCCGCCCTCGACGGCCGAGCATCACTTCCGCCACCATCACAGGAGTCCCGACCAGTAAGATACAGCCAAGATAGACCAGGACGAAAGCACCACCACCGTTTTCACCAGCAATATAAGGGAACTTCCAGATATTACCGAGACCCACCGCAGACCCGGTCGCGGCCAAAATAAATGTCCAACGACCTCGCCAGGAGGGGAAGCCCCGAGCCTCAGATGACATACCCGCACCTAAATCAACGAATCAGTACTAATTGTACCCTCTCCAGCTCACGCGCTGCATCATTGCTAACAATCATCAATGATTACTGCCGAGTCAGACCAGACCAGAACCAGAAAACTGATCGTTAGTCATCCCCCCCGCTAGACCGTATAATCGCCCCATGGCCAAATCAACGAAAAAAAAATCTAACGGTAACTCCATCGTGCGCAACAAACGCGTTAGCCACGACTACCAGATCGGTGATCGTTTTGAAGCCGGCCTGGCCTTAAAGGGCTGGGAAGTTAAAAGTCTGCGCGAAAGCAAAGTCCAGCTCACCGACAGCTACGTGCTGCTTAAAGACAGCGAAGCCTGGCTGATCGGCGTCAATATTCAGCCCTTAAACACCGCCTCGACACACTACGTCACTGAACCAGACCGCACGCGCAAACTCCTGCTTAACCGCCGTGAAATAGATAAAATCGCAGCGGCCGTCCAGCAAAAAGGTTACACCTGCGTTTGTACCTCCCTGTACTGGAAGAAACATATGGTCAAATGCGAAATTGGCCTCGCCAAAGGTAAAGCCGAATACGACAAACGCCAAAGTGAAAAAGATCGTGACTGGCAACGGCAGAAGCAGCGCATACTTAGTCATTCGGCCTAGTTACCCTACTCAACACAGTACACGCATAGCGACTCCAGACTGTGGTAAAATCTCGCCCAGTAGGCTTTCTATTATCCGTTTTGACCCCATCTTGTCGACAGGGTATCTGGGTAGAAGCCACGACACATTCAAGATTTTGGGGGCGTTCTGGATTCGACGCCGGTTACAAAACTTGAGGTGCATGCCGAGATGGTGACCAATCTCGTTAATCCAAAGTCGCAAACCTTATAGTTGCCAACGACGACAACTACGCGCTCGCTGCCTAAACACCAGTAGAACGCCATCTGACTGGAGCCGTGCTTATGCGTCCAGCGCTTCATCTACTCAGGGGTCAAACTCAGGGTAGCGGCGAAGCACTCAGGTGTCATAGCTCATAAGATCGTGCTGAAGCTCGTCCGGGGTGGATGCACTAAAACTTAACCGGAATCGCCATTTCATTCGCCCCGTTGGCCGGGTTATGAAAGGTTAAATTAAAAGGCCTAACTAAGCATGTAGAGCCGATAGCAGCGGACTGACGGACGCGGGTTCGATTCCCGCCGCCTCCACCAAACGACGGTCTACCATAGACCGCCCTAGACCGTTGGAGCCCACGTATTACGGGGCTTTCAACGGACTTCCTCCCGACACCCATCTGGTCTCCAGTGGTCTAGAGGGGCCTCCAGAATGCCACTCTGAGGGCACTGAAGGCACAGATCGGGCACAAATCGGGCACAATCAATTTCCAATTGACCGCGCCCTCGAGATGACATCGGGCATCGGTACTTACCAATGCAAGGCCTTCCGCAAAACACATTTCCAAGCCTACGAACCTATATGTCTCACATTAGCCTCTGCATATATCCGTATTGCAGAAGAGAAAAGCTACGTTGACGCCAACCGAGCACTGCTTACACTCAACTCCCGGCTTGTCGTCCACGATTTAAACATCACTCTGCCGCAAACTGAGCTATTTAAATTTGCGGAGAAGCTCGCTCAAAAATGCCTCCATTACTCTGAAAAGCTAGACCTGCCCGAGGCTTTTACCGCTGCGTGTCGACTCGCTGGTCAGTACGGTTTTACAACCCCGAATCCTATCGACTACCAAAACAATGTAAGAGCCAGTCTTGCAAGGCTTACGAAAGCTAAATGGTGGAATAAAAAGATTCGACAGTTACAAATTCGGCGTATTGATGAGTTGGCTAGAGACCTCGGCGTGGTGCAAAGGATGGGGAACACCTATGTCTGCAATCCCACCCTGGAGCGGCATCGCGCACATAAAATCGCATCAGACGAATATCAACAAACTACCTACTTGACTAATGAAGAGGGCCAAAGTTATTCATTAAAGGAGATTGCAGATAGAAATGTGTCGAATCCGTTTATACGTCGAACGGAACTCATGACGCGCTGTAAGGGGTTTGAGTTAGTAGCCGAACAACTGGGACACTCCGCAGAATTCTATACCATCACCACGCCATCACGAATGCATGCCAGGCTGCATTCAGGTGTCAGTAATCCAAAGTACGACGGCACGACACCATCAGAAGCACACGAATACTTAAAGCATATTTGGCAGCCAATTCGCGCCAAACTTCATAGGGACGGCCTAAGCGTTTACGGGTTTCGTGTTGTTGAACCTCACCACGACGGCACTCCTCACTGGCACCTGCTTTTATTCATGCCTCCAGAAGACACAGCTAAGGTTCGCAGAATTATCCGACGCTATAGCCTCCAATCAGACGGGAACGAACCTGGAGCAAAAAAACAACGCTTCAAAGCCATTGCAATCGACCCTTCGAAAGGCAGCGCGACCGGTTATATCGCCAAATACGTAGCAAAAAATATTGACGGTAAACACCTCGAACAAGACCTCTACGGGCAGTCAGCAAATGAATCTGCCGAGCGCATACAGGCATGGGCTAGCACTCATAACATACGTCAATTTCAACAGATAGGCGGACCTTCTGTAACTGTGTGGCGCGAGCTACGCAGACTAAATATCGACCAGGCCAAACCTGCAGGGTCTGCATTCGCCGCAGCCGACTCGGGAAACTGGGCTGCTTACGTCATGGTCATGGGTGGTCCAAACCTAAGACGAGTAAAGCGCCCTATCAAGCCAGTTTATCAACAAGAACCTGAAGCCCTACCGACAGGCGAGCTAAATCCAGCAGCTTTGACGGAATACGGTGATCTCAAAAAGCCAGTTATCAAAGGCCTCAATATCACCGGCTCGATAGTTACCACAAGACCCAGAAAATGGCATATCACCAAAACGACACCACCTCATCCGGTGGTCTTACCGGAAGCAATGCGACGGACAAGACCACCGGATGAGGTGGTCCCTTGGACTCGTGTAAATAACTGTACGCAACTATGAAGAAACGTAAAAAATCACCCAAACCATCGAAGAGAAAAGCTATGAACCAACCAATCACTCAAGCTAGTGATCCATTTTCAATAGATTTCGGATTTGACTTAGATGAAGCCTGCTCTCTGCTAAACCTTACGGTCGTTGCCATTAATAATGAATCAAACCCGCCATCCATTACGGAAATTGGCATTATCTGTGGTGTGCTAACTGTTAATGACGAGGTTGAATTAGTCATTAAGTTTTTGGATGAATTGCGTCAGTACATCAAATCTGAATTTGTCGCGCAGTTGAAAATAATCAAAGATTAGGTATTGTATTTCATATTTACTAGTATATTCTATATCGCATAGTAAATATGAGGTGCACCAGATGCTTTATGGATTTCTTACCAAGGAACAGAATGAAGCGCTTAGCAAATCGATAGACAACTATCGAGGCCAGGCCTATACCCTGGAATCAGCATTAGGCGCGGTACTAGTTGGCCACCGCTTCGGTTGGCGAGTCCTAAAACTGATCCATAGTCCTTCCACTTACAGAAAATACGAAAAAATTCTCGGTGTCAGTTTCGAAGAAATCTGTCCCGAAAGAGGCCCTAAAGCTAAAAAATCCCTGGGCTTAAAAATCGCCGACCGTCTGAACTCCTTTTGGGCAGTAGCAACCGGGAAAAAGAAGGTACCAAATAAGGCCATGCTAGACGATGGTTCTGAACTCGGCGAGGAATTCGACGATGCTTAAAGAGCAAACACTACAAATTGAATGGATAACCCTACCTAAACTCGCCGAATTGACAGGCCTAACCAAAGAGGCCATTAGGGCAATGATCAAGAAGGGCAAGCTTGAAATTGATTACCACTGGCGCAAAGAGAGTGGCCGGATTTATATAAACATAAGGAGGTTTAACGAATGGGTGGAAGGAAGACCGCGAAAAAATATCCGGGGATAACAGCTCGAAACAACAGTATCTTGATAGATTTTACTTATCAGGGTAAGCGTTGCAGAGAAACGATCCGATGTAAACCGACAGCTACCAAACTTAAAGAAATGGCTGGCAAACGATCAGCTATTCTGTACGAAATTAGTATGGGTACATTGCAATACGCCGAACATTTTCCGCAAAGCAAACACGCTACGAAATTTTCTAAATCAGCCGGGTCGATAATCAATGTCAAATCTGCTTTAAAAGCTTGGCTTGTAAGGAATCGTAAACAATGGGAAGCGACTACATATAAAGATTACAATCAAATTGTCTATTCTCACCTGATTCCAGCGTTTGGAAGTTATTACCTTCCCGAAATAACCCCGACAATCATAAAGGATTGGATATCATCCCGTACCTGTTCAAATAAGCGAATAAATAATATCTTATCTCCGCTCCGTCAAATGTACACTGAAGCCTATGATGAAGAGCTCATCGAAAAACATCCGATGGAGAGGATGAAGAATCTAAAGATCACGACAAGGGAACCCCGGCCACTTAACAATACCGAAATTAGCAAAGTACTGGAATCGGTAGAAGGAACTATTAAAAACCAGTTCCAGTTCGCCATATGGTCAGGACTTCGAACTTCAGAGCTTATCGCCCTAAAATGGGAGGATATCGATTGGGAGAACAATAGATTCTATGTCAGGAGAGCACGGGTAAAAAACATAGATAAAACCACCAAAACCACCTCAGGCATGAGGACAGTCGAACTACAAGAACCCGCTCATGAAGCTTTAGTGAATCAGCGCAATATCACACCACCAGACGACCATATCTTTATTGACCCTCAAACCCAGCTTCCCTACAAGAGTGATCAAGCAATTCGTCGAAAATACTGGACGCCCGCGCTTGCACGCGCCAAAGTCGCCTACAGAACACCCTACGAAACAAGGCATACGTTTGCCTCAATGCTATTAAGTCGCGGCGAAGTCCCAATGTGGGTAGCTAGCCAAATGGGTCATAAAGACTGCTCAATGCTTATAAAAACATATGGCAGGTGGATCCCTAAATCAGCTACCACGGCTCCTATATCAAGGTCGAATTAGTAGTGAATCGTTGCATTTCATACACACCCAAATGTCAAGGGTGGCTAAGGGAGAGTCTAAAGTTAACAAAAGGTGACTCTATATATCAGCTTATGGGACATACGAACACAATTAGTCTCATGTTTTCAAAGACGGTATGGTCAACAGTTACGCTTTATGTCCTGAATTAGAGGGCCAATTTGATATAATGCAAGCGGCTTTATATTGCACGGTAATGCCAAAAAGGGGAGCAAATGAGTACAATTCTTGATGGAATAATTATCGGCGGGGCGGGTGGAGCTGTAGCTGGTTTGACTGTTTATGGAGTCCAATATCTTCACAATAAAGCGAAGGATCATCTAGAAAGCAAAAAAATTTACAAATGGATGAAGCAAAACACGAAGGATCAAGATGGGCAACGATTTAGGTCTACGAGAGCTATCGCTAGTTGGAATGATTTCACAGAAGATCGAGTTAGACACCTTTGCAGCTTTAACAAAAATATATATCTTTCGACTGGCCCTAACCTAGATTTATGGGGTATTTACCAAAGAGACCCGGAGTACCAAATGCAATGAACGTCAGGCATCCTAAGGAGGCATAGTGACAGGCCAATCTCAATTAAATAATAGCTATTTTATTGATAACCAAACTGATGCAACCCGAGCTACGCAAACTGCATTCAATACTACGGGCATGGCATACAAGAGAGATTAACGAAGTGCTATCCATAGACTTAGAACAAATATTCGAAAACATTACGCCAAAGAAGGTTTTTAAGTGGCTCATATTTATCTTTTTTGTTGCGCTTTTTATAGGTGTGAGCGCATTTTTATGGTACTTCATAAATTTTACAGGGGGGCTAAGTCCACAGCGGGAGGTGTGGGGTGTTTTTGGTGATTATATAGGGGGGATCCTAAATCCTATTTTCAGTTTTCTTGCTCTGGCAGCCCTTCTTTTAACAATTATTATACAAAGCAAAGAGCTTGAACAGACACGAAGAGAACTAGAACGAACCGCTGATGCCAATAGGGAACAATCTAAAATATTCGTATCGCAACTACAAAGAGAAGATATATACAAATTAATTACAAAGCTATCAGATCGAATAAACAGCAATTACAAAAAAAGTTGTTTGCCACATGGCAAATCAATTCATACAGCCCTAAGTGGGTCAAAAGAAATAATTAATAATTATTATCTACTCAAGCTACATGAAGATGTATCAGATACGAATACACCAGTCTATCAAATAATCAAATACCTCGAACATGATTTGATTAAATTACAAAACCTTCTAGAAGAATATGAAAAAGTTTCCAAACAATCCGGAGGTTCTACTCCGTTCCCAAATTTTTTCCGTTCAGAGTACTGTGAAATGGTAGAGGTGTTTCACCAGCTAAATGTAATTGAAGTCGGGTTATTACATTATTTCTGCGAGCGATTTACTACAGATTCATGACAAGCAGATCAAATTCTCTGCACTGGTATTGGCGCCGCTTATAAGCTGCAATCCCTCATGCTGTACGTTAACAATGCAGCAATTAATGTATACTTTAACAATACGATTTCTCGAAACTACTTTAGACACAGAAATGACACAAAAAACGGGTAACATACTGATTTTATTATGAAAAATGAAGGTTCGATTCCCGCCGCCCCAATAAATAACCTTCGCCACATCGTGGTGGGGGTTTTTTATTGGTTGAACTCCAGATTTTGACGCGTTTGCGTTGCGGGTGGCGCACAGGAAGCACGTGTGTCACTAAGGCCAGGTCGACAGGCTGGCCTGGGCAGGGCCCGAGAGCGACCCGAATCCCGCTATGAACTGCTCAACCCTAATCGGACTTATCACTACGAACTATGAACGACTAACATTGGTCAAGCAATTTAACTCTGGCTTGCGCGACGGGAACGCCGGCCACATCGGTAGACATTCGGTAAACCGCACCATCCCTCTGCTCAGAGCCCAGATCCTCGGAGCCAGTCACTATATAAAGTGATTTTCGCTCAGGTCCACCAAAGCACACGCTGGTGCACATACCCTCAGTTTTAATCAACTCGGTTAAATTTCCTTCGGCATCATAGACGCCGACACCGGCATTACGCCCGGCCTGTGCTAACCAAACACGACCGTCTTCAGATACGACCAGCCCGTCGGGTGTACCGGCCTCAGAGGTTACAAATAACTGCTTCGCGCCCAGGGAACCGTCTTCATTGACCTGATAACAGTAGACCGATTTCCTTCCCGAATCGGAGTGATACAAGACCTTCCCATCAGGCGAAAACCCCAGACCATTGGTTAAGCGTACATCCAGGGCAACGACCCGCGCACTGCCATCGAGGTCGATTAAATATAAATCCCCAGACTGGGGTTTGCGATCGTCTTCAAAGACAGTGCTAACCCCAAGGGAACCTGCGTAAATTCTACCCCGGGCATCCGTGGTGATGTCGTTGTAACCCAGATTGCCCTCGGCCTCGCTTCGATCGAGGATGATTTTGGTATCGCCGCCATCAAAGGCTTTAAAGGCTATATTGCGCCCCGACACCACCAGACCACCGGCTTCGTGAAGAGCCATGCCACCGATACCTTTGCGATGCCCAAACACCTGGCTGACCTGGCCCGAATTATTTAGGGCAAAAACTCCACCAAATACCACGTCGCTAAATATCAGCCCCCGGTTGTCATCCCATACCGGGCCTTCAATAAGACCATAACCTTCCGTTAATTTTTCGATAGATTCGCCCATAAACCAGCCCTGTGATAATTTTGGAATTATTAAATTAGCTTATTCGCCATGCTCAGCCCACCAGCTCTGGGATAGCTGCTCAGCTCGTTTTAACTGATCCGGCGTCATGGTTAGCGCGACTAATTCATGAGCCTCAGCAGCGCCTTCCATTGCCGCGACTGAAGCCAGATTAAGCCACTTATATGCTTGCACATAGTCGGTCGACACACCAACGCCATGGGCATACATCTTGCCCAACATCAGTTGCGCTTTGCCATGCCCCTGGTCTGCGGCTTTGTGGAGCCACTCTACAGCTGCGACATAATCCCGATAACCGACCAGCCCGAGCGTATAGATCATGCCTAGCATATACTGGGCCCGGATATGACCCTGTTCAGCAGCTTTGCGGTACCACATTAGCGCCTCATCATGGTCTTTTGGCACGCCTTTACCCCTGGCGTATATCTCCCCCATGGCGTACTGGGCCGCACTATCGCCTCGCTCAGCACCTTGCCTGTAGTCCTTCAAAAGCGGGACCTGCCTCTTTTTACCGGCATTGGTAATCCCGCCATTGGATGCTATAGAAAGCAGACTAAACAATATGGCAGGAATCAGGAAAACTGTTTTTAGCTTAGCCATGGCATCCACTCTTTGATATTTCCTCTTTTAGTTTTATAGCGCTGTAACTAATAATCGTGAGCGAGGGTATTAGTTTTACTTCAATAGCTCCGATATCTCCAGAAGCCTGCCGGGATAACTAACCAGCAGCAGTCGGCATTTTTCACCAAACTCAAAAATAATATCTGAGTCAGTATTTGGGCTATTTTCTTGCTCTCGGAGCATATTGCGGGCATTGGCTATAAGCTTTTGATACTTTGCCTGTGTGGAAATACCTGTTGCCTGATAAAGTTGATCAGCAGTCTGTAGCAGAGATACCGAATTACGCGATACCCGCTTAATCGCTTCATCGGGAATATCAGGGTTATTTTTCATACCACCTGCGGTATATTGATAATAGACCCCGCACTCAAAAACAGAGTCAGCAAATTCAATTATCTTTATCGCTTCTTTGAAGTCTATATTGTTAAGCTGAGCATCATTAAAACGGTCGGTCACCAACCCCAGTGACTGGCCCGAAAAAAGCATTGCCAACAAGCTCACTACAAGTTTTTTCACCCTATTCATTTTCTGGTTTATTCCTATTAGCTTTGATAAGTGATTTAACTAGCAAAGGACTCAGAATAAACAAAGCAGTGAACTTATAGTAGAAGGCTTTATCTAGTAGAAGGCTTTATCCATTCACATAAAAAATACTGAGCATAGATATTATTGATTTAATTTATTACGCATCTTTCGCTATGATGCCGCCACCAGATGGCAGCCCTTGCTCAGTACTTTTATTGAATCGTTTTTTTGATTGAAAACGCCAGAGCCCTTGCCAGGCTGACAAATCACACCCCGCTACTTTTAACAGGAGTCACTCCCCATGTCATATTCTTCAGACATTAATGCCGCTACCGGCCTTATCAAGGAACAAGGCGGCGCATGGAATGCGATAAGCCCAGAGTACGTTGCACGTATGCGCGCTCAAAACCGTTTTAAAACCGGTTTGGATATCGCCAAATATACCGCTGCCATAATGCGCAAAGACATGGCTGATTACGATGCTGATTCCTCCAACTACACCCAGTCACTGGGCTGCTGGCACGGCTTTATTGGCCAGCAGAAAATGATCGCGATCAAAAAACATCTACAAACCACCGACAAACGCTACCTCTACCTATCTGGCTGGATGGTTGCCGCTCTGCGTTCCGACTTCGGCCCACTGCCCGACCAGTCCATGCACGAAAAAACTTCCGTCGCCTCGCTGATCGAAGAACTATACACCTTCCTGCGCCAGGCCGATGCCCGTGAGTTGGGCGAGTTATTCCGTGAACTGGATACCGCCCGTGAGGCTGGCGATACGGCTGCTGAAGCTGAAATTCAAGCCAGGATCGACAATCACCAAACCCACGTCGTGCCCATTATTGCCGATATCGATGCCGGTTTTGGTAACGAAGAAGCCACCTACCTGCTGGCCAAAAAAATGATTGAAGCCGGTGCCTGCTGCATCCAGATCGAAAATCAGGTATCTGACGCCAAACAGTGCGGCCACCAGGACGGTAAAGTCACCGTGCCCCACGAAGACTTCATAGCTAAGATCAATGCCGTACGCTACGCCTTCTTAGAGCTGGGTGTGGACGACGGTGTTATCTGCGCCCGCACCGACTCGCTGGGTGCTGGCCTGACACAGAAAATCCCGGTATCGCAAACCCCTGGCGATCTGGCTGATCAGTACAACGCTTTCCTCGATGTGGAAGAAGTATCCACTGATGACCTCGGTAACGGCGACCTGCTTATTAAACAAAATGGCAAACTGGTCCGTCCCGTGCGCCTGCCTAATGGTCTGGTTCGTTTCAAACCGGGTACGGGTGAAGCCCGCTGCGTCTTTGACTGCATTACTTCCCTACAAAACGGTGCTGACCTCTTATGGATAGAAACCGAGAAGCCTCACGTTGGCCAAATTGGTGCCATGGTTGATGAAATCCGTAAAGTCGTCCCCAACGCAAAACTGGTTTACAACAACTCACCATCGTTTAACTGGACGCTCAACTTCCGCCAGCAGGTCTTCGATACCTGGGCCGAAGCCGGCAAAGATCTTTCTGCCTACAACCGCAACGAATTAATGAGTGAAAGCTATGATGAAACCGAGCTGGCCATCGTAGCCGATGAAAAGATTCGCACCTTCCAGGCCGATGCGGCGCGCGAAGCCGGTATTTTCCACCACCTGATCACTTTGCCGACTTACCACACCGCTGCACTATCAACTGACAATCTTGCCAAGGAGTACTTCGGTGACCAGGGTATGCTCGGCTACGTTTCCGGGGTTCAGCGCAAAGAAATTCGTCAGGGTATTGCCTGCGTTAAACATCAGAATATGGCTGGCTCAGATATGGGTGACGCACATAAAGAGTACTTCTCTGGAGATCAGGCTCTGAAGGCCTCAGGTAAAGACAACACCATGAATCAGTTTTAAGACAGCTTACATATAGAGCTAAACCCTTACCTATTTTCCGTATAGGTTTGCCACAAAAAAAGCCCTGCTTGATAAAGCGGGGCTTTTTTTGTGGCAAACCTATCCATGTGTTCTTTATTGACATGCTAGTAATTGACACCTCTTATTGATTAATACCCAATAACTCCACATCAAAAATCAAGGTTGAGCCCGGCCCAATCACGCCCATACTACGCTTGCCATAAGCTAACTCGCTGGGAATAAATAAGCGGGTCTTTTCGCCAACCACCATCAGTTGCAAACCCTCTGTCCAACCCGGAATCACCTGATTCAAACCAAAGCTGATCGGCTCCCCTCGGTCAACAGAACTATCGAATACCGTGCCATCAATCAAGGTACCGTGGTAATGCACATTGACTTTATCGCGGGGCCCAGGGTGCTCCGTACCCGTACCTTTTGCCAGCACCAGATATTGCAAACCCGAAGCCGTGGTCTCGACACCTTCAAGCGCCTGATTGGCGTTCATGAATTCGATACCTTTTTGTATATTTTCCGCCGCACCGGCTTTACCTCCGACAATTCTTTGCACTATAAGAAACAACAGTGCGATACCGATAATTGCGACGATGATTCTAATCATAATAAGTCTCTAATTTTTCCGCGTGTTAATACTGGATGATGAGCCGTAGGCGAACATCTTAAGAGCCCAAAGCCTTAGCTCCGAATGAGTGGATACCTCTAACTGGTAAACATTTCATGTCTGGTAAATACTCAGGTTCAGCAATTAAAAATCAATCAATAGGTTCATTCGATACCTCGCCACCGACGTAGAGCCAGCGTCCAGCACTGCGCTGGAATACTGAGATTTCATGCAGTACTTGAGGCTCAGACCGATCTGGCTCGCGATAAAAGGCCTTAAATTCCACTTCAGCTTTGTCACCTGTTTGTTGACTCGACACAATTTCAAGGCGCTGCCAATCCATCGTTTTTTCTGACAGATCCTCTGCACTTAGAGCCTCCGCAGTTGCCGCAAACCAGGTTGCAAGTAAATAGTCGCCGTAACCACCGAGTGCATAAGCTGCATAGCGCGAGCGCACCAATTGCTCCGGCGTTTTCGCCAGCTGCCCGGCATTTAGAAAACGTCCGCAACAAAGATCAAAGCGCTTTCTTCGACCGCAGATACAGAAATCAGCCATACGTTCAGTCCCCGACATTGTCACATGGGTAAGTCACGATATTACCTTCAACGCTTTTTATGTCACAATTGTACCAAGTTCCGGTTAGCCGATTTCGGATAGGAAAATATTTGCCGACAACTGACACGATAGACAACAATTTAAAAATAGAAAAACCTGTGATTCGTGTTTATTCTGAGATAAACAACAATAATGCAAATAATCACTATGAATTTTCCTGTGTCTAGCCCCCTTGCCACTTCTGTTGTCCTCGCGCTCAGCCTCGCCCTGTCTGGCTGCGGTAATACACAGTTTCTCTATAATCGCGCGCACTGGTTACTGGATTATCGTATTAACCATTATCTCGACTTAAATTCGACGCAAAAATCTGCTGCACGACAGGAAATAAATCTCTGGTTAGACTGGCACCGTCGCAGCCAACTTATCTGCTACGCCGAATTCATTGAGCAGTTTGAAACCCGCTCAAAAAACGCATTAAGTAATGCCGATCTCGAGTGGCTTGAAGCCCAGTTCGGGCTTCATTACCAAACCGTTCTGGATAAAGCATTTGACCCCGCAGCCCACATATTGAGTACGCTGGATAACGCGCAGATTGATCACCTTGAGAAGCGATTACAGAAAGATCATGCCAAACTGGCGCGAGAGCTGAAACCAGAGCTCGCACATCGTCAGCAACGGCGGGCAAAAAAAATCCAGCGTAATATCAAAAAATGGTTTGGGAAATTATCTCGCGCCCAGATTGCCTGGCTCTCAGAGCATAGCCACGCTTTACCGGATGCTTACGCACCCTGGCTGACATACAGAGTCCAACGAGACAACACTTTGATCAAACTCCTGCGCTCCCAGGCAGAGCCAGGATTCATCACTGCAGTCATTAAACCTATGTGGCTCAATAATGAAGCTTCAATGGCAATAGAGAATCAGTCTTTAATAAATAACATAAAGGCCCAAAGCAGGCGCATGGCGGTGATGTTTTACGCAATGGCCAGCACCAAACAAAAAACCCACTTCTGGAATCGGCTGAAGGAATATCGGAACGATTTTTTACAACTTGCCAATATCGAGGCAGATGCAAGTTGTAAAATTCCTGCTATACAGCTGGCCGGTAATGGGTCATTAAAGTAGCAGCACCTACCCACTGGTAAACGCCTGTCGAAATGCGCCAGTGCCGAGCCTGGTCTACAATAACTGCACTAAGCATCTCATCCTGTCAGGATGAGCCGATCCGTACAGGGAAGCCACATTATGACTAGAACGAGGAGTCGAATTCCCCAAGGCAATCTGCAGGTCCAGTCCCATATCGATGAAATTCACCAGCAGGGCTATACCGTTGTCCCCGAGGCCATTACGCCAGGGTTGGTGGCTAAGTTGCGAGACTGCCTGGCAACATTGGAAGAAGAAGGCGAAATGCCCTTTTGCAAAAATGATTTCGAAGGCTTCAAAACTCGCCGCATCTATAACCTGCTAAACCACAATGAATTATTCGCCCAGATTCCTATACACGAAAACCTGCTGCCCATCGGAGAAGGTATTCTCGATCAAGGCCTGTTGCTTTCGTCCATTTCGGCCATAGCTTTATATCCTGGTGAATCGGCTCAGCCCATTCATGCCGACACACAGTTACTCAACCTTGTCCGCCCCCATGTGCCGATTTCAGTGACCTGTATGATCGCAATAACTGACTACACGGCGGACAACGGTACGACACGTATTGTGCCGGGCAGCCACTCACGAAAGGAACACCCCGTATACGGCAGCAAATTTCCCGACGCCATACCGGTAGAATTTAGCGCTGGAAGTGCCCTCTTTTTAGATAGCCAACTATGGCACGGCGGCGGCGCGAATATATCAACTATACCTCGAGTAGGGGTCGTGCTTGCTTATTGCGCTGGCTGGACCCGCCCCCAGGAAAACTTGCTACTGGGCTTGTCCAAGGAGAAAGTCCAGCAATTACCCAGACGCCTGCAGGAATTACTGGGCTACAGCATATACAAAGGGCAATGGGGACATATCGCGCGGCAGGACCCATAGAGCTGCTCGGCGCACCTGCGGGCAGGGGCATGGTATGGGACGCCAGTGAGTGTAATAAGGGCTAAATGCTCTGACACCCGGACACCTGTCCTCCTACTTTCAATACCCCTGACGCCACTACCAAAGTAAGCTCCCCGCGTCCCTTAAGTCGGACAAGGTACGAAACGCCTTTGCATATCGCTAAGGCATCCGTAGGCATGATAATCTAAGGTCATCCAAAACTTACAGGAACTCACTATGAGTCAAAGCAGCCACACACCACGTATGCTCGAAGGCATTCGCGTACTCGACTTTACTCAATATGTCGCCGGACCTACAGTGACACGGATGATGGCCGAATTAGGCGCCGAAATTATCAAGGTCGAGCAAACTCCCGGCGGGGATCCCTCTCGGCAGATCCCGGTGTTTAAAAATCGTCGCAGTCTGTACTATCTACAACACAACCGTGGCAAGAAAAGCCTGTGTGTGGATTTTTCCAAGCCCGAAACCATCGATATGCTTCACAAACTGGTCAAGACCGTCGATATCGTCGTCGAGAATTATGGCCCCGGGGTTATGAAGAAACGTCAGCTCGACTACGAATCCCTGAGTAAAATTCATCCCAAATTAATTATGCTGTCTATTTCAGCCTTTGGCCGAACCGGGCCACTGTCCGATAAAGTCGGTTTTGACCTGATCGCCCAGGCATTTTCCGGCTTGATGCACATGACCGGGGAGCCTGACAGGCCCCCTCAATTTGTCAATATGGCCATTGCCGATGTGAACGCCGGCGTGCACGGCTTTGCCTCGCTGGGATATGCCCTGTTCCACAGAGACCGCACCGGACGCGGACAATATATTGATATCGCGATGGTCGATGCGCTCTACCATATGCACGAAGCCAATGTGCAATTCTGCGCCAATGCTAAAAGCGAATTTAATCCCATTCGCTGTGGTACACATAATAAAGGCCTCGCGCCCTATGGTGTCTTTAAGGGCAAAGAGGGCTGGATAGCCATTCTGGCGGGAGACCTACAGTGGGCTGGCCTGCCCCGAGCCATGGGTCGGGAAGACTTAATCGAAGACCCAAGATTTGCCGAGACGCGTAATCGCGCCAAAAACTCTGATGAGTTAGTCGCGCTGGTTGAAGCCTGGATGGCTACCCAGGAAAATGATCAGGCCATCCTCGATGCTCTGGCTGAACAGCGGGTGCCCTGCGCACCAGTATTATCGGTGCGGGATACCATTACACACCCCCACTTTATCGCCAGAGACATGGTTCGCAAGGTGCCAGATGCTGGTATCGACCACGACGTTACTATCCCGGGTTTTCCCATTAAATTTTCCGAAAACACCGAGTTACCAGAACTGTGGACTGCTACCAGGGGCCAGAATAATAGTGAAGTATTAAAAACCGCTCTCGGATATACCGATGAACAGATTCAATCTCTGGAACAACAAGGGGTTATCCAGGCGGCGAAAGTTTCCTGATCTCAACGCATACTAGCGAATACCGACAAATCAACTAATAAACTAATAAACTAATAAACTAACGAGGATACAAGCATGAGCATTTCTTTCGACGGTCGTGTCGCCGTAGTCACCGGTGCAGGTTCAGGTCTGGGCCGCAGCCACGCAAAGTACTTCGCCGCTAATGGTGCACAAGTAGTGGTTAATGACCTGGGCGGCAGCGTCGCTGGCACCGGCGGGTCGAGCAAAGCAGCTGATGAGGTTGTGAAAGAAATTACCGACGCCGGTGGTGTTGCCGTAGCCAATTACGACAGCGTCGCCACGGAAGCAGGCGGTGCCAGTATCATCAAAGCGGCTGTCGACAATTTCGGAACAGTCGATATCCTGATCAACAATGCGGGGAATGTGCGGGATAAAAGTTTTGCCAAAATGGATCTCAAAGATTTCACCGCCTTGATGGATGTACATTTAATGGGCGCCGTTTACTGCACCAAAGCTTGCTGGCCGATGATGCTGGAAAAGCGCTATGGCCGCATCGTTCACACCACCTCAGCGGCTGGCTTGTTCGGCACTCACGGACACACTAATTACTCCAGCGCAAAAATTTCTCTGGTGGGCTTTATGAATGCCCTGAAGCAGGAAGGCACCTCAAAAAATGTCCTGGTTAACTGCGTCGCGCCAATGGCCTTAACTCGCATGACAGAAGACGTTATGTCACCCAAACTGGCTCCAAAGATGAAGCCCGAATATGTCACTGCACTGATGGGTTGGCTGTGTTCCGAAGAGTCTACCCTGGCAGGTGAAATCATCGAAGCCGGGATGGGCTACTACAGTAAAGTGCAGATAGTTGAAGCGCCCGGGTATATCTTCTCAGGCGACGACGTACCCGTGCCCGAGCAAATTCGCGATAGCTGGGATAAAATCAGCGATATGACCGGTGCTTTACCCTACGCTGGTGCAGATGATGTAATCCGCGCGGTGTTTGGTAAGCTAAAAGCTAATCAACAATCCCAGTAACCGGCCGCTCAAATGATGGCAAGGCACACGTCAATAAGCCAATCGCACCGTCATCCATTATGACCCGCCGCCTCAATCTCTCCGTTCTCGGTAGTTACGATGCCAACCCAACCGAGCACAAGCTCGCCTACGAACTTGGCCAAAGCCTGGCCGATATGGACTTCAACGTCATATCCGGTGGCCAGGAAGGTGTGATGCTTAGCTTATGTGAAGCTATCCATGAGCACCGGACGAATGGTTACGATAGCGCCTACACGGTCGGCATTCTGCCCTTTGATGATTTTGCTGACGCAAATGACTACCTCGATCTCGCCGTGCCGGTAGGCGCTCCTCATCTTCAAAATTCCATTGTGCCACTGTCTGCCGACATGGTAATCGCCATTGGAGGCGCCGCCGGTACATTGGCTGAACTCGCTCTGGCCTGGCAGTATAAAAAGCCCATCGCTCTGCTGGGTACTGAAGGTTGGTCAGGAAAATTAGCCGGACAACGGCTCGATGCCCGTCGGGAAGACCCTCTGGCGCACTTCCATGAGGTGGCGGCTCTACTCAAATGGATCAAGCACACAAAACAGGAAATAGAGGTGCAAACATCAAGATGAGAATCATACTAACAGCCACTCGTACGGATCACCCAAACCCATACGTAGATCAAGCTAATTATGCCGATTATCTTTGAAGAGCTCGACCACCAACGCACACGCCTGGGCGACATCAGTTTACGGCGACGATCCGAGCCACGCCTGAATGGTGAGGTTCTCTATGAAGTAAAACTCGGCGAAGAATTTTTAATGTCCAGTCTGTTCACCGCTGCCGAGATAGAACTGTCCCACCTGGCACTTGCCCAACTAGGCGATGATGCACTGGACATAATAGTCGGCGGCCTGGGTCTGGGCTACACTGCCCTGGCGGCGCTGAAAAACCCCGCTGTAAAACACCTCACTGTCATTGAAATACTGCAACCGGTTATCGACTGGCATGAGCGCGGCCTGGTTCCCCTTGGCCCACAATTAACAGGCGATCCCCGGTGCGAACTTCGGCAGGCAGATTTTTTCGCCGTCGCAGCTAATCCCAACAGTGGCTTTCATCCCGATGCTGCTAACCGCAAGGTCAATGCTGTATTACTCGATATTGATCACGCGCCAGATCATTGGCTCAACCCCCAGAACAGCAGTTTTTATACCGAAGCCTCTCTACAGATATTGCGTAATAAAATCCTGCCTGGTGGCGTATTCGGGCTGTGGTCTAACGAGGCACCATCGGAACAATTTGTAACCGTGTTAGGCACTGTGTTTCAAAGTATCGACACCCATATCGTGACTTTCCCCAACCCCTATACAAATGAGGAATCCACCAACGGCATTTATCTGGCCTATGCCTGAATAGCTGGCTAGTTAGTCAGCACATCGTCAACTCGCAAGTTTCGTTGCACTTCTGCTTCCAGAGAGTCAGAAACTCCAGCCTTTCGGGCATAGTATGACCACTCGCCCACCACCGCCAGGACTTGCTCGATAATAAGCCCAGCCTCATGGGAAAAGTTAGTGATTAATGCAGCCACTGCCTTCAAATCGTGCACATCAAAATCGTCACGTTTCCCATTTAAACTTAGTTGATGCGAATTTACCCAGGGCGAGTCTTTTTTATAGCTGTAGGCAAGATCAAAGGCCGGGGATAATCGCCATTCTGCTTTCGGGCCATCCAGTAAAAAGCCGAAATTCTTGGTATGGTCATCGTGGTTGCGGGCTACGACATTAAAGACCATACGCCGAAAGATTTCGATGGCATCAGTCCGAGGTAATTTTAACTGTCGAGCCACTGCCAGAAGCTGCTCGTAACTGTAGGCGCCCGGGCTTTTGTAATCCGCGTGGTCCATGGCGCACAACGATACATAGTGTAATTTGCGATTGCCCACTCGCTCAAAACGTCGGGTCATAAAATGTGCCCGCTCCCCTTCGATTAGCAATTCAGAAGGCGAAATATTAATTCCGGCATCTACAGCCATCAGATAATACGCATACTCCATGCGTCCAAACCCCTGTGGGTCGCCAAAGGTTTCACTATCGGCTCTATGCTCCTCAACGCCATCAAACTTCAGGAGGTAATGTTCAAAACCTTCGGGGGCATCGACCTGGCCGGAGCGTATCTGTGAGCGTTCAGTATCCACGGCCACTAAAGCCTTGGCACGGGCTCCACCGGCCGAGGTACCAACCTGAAAAATTGCATGCATAGCCTCGTCATTCTGGCTGCCTTGCTCCGTGCTAATTTGCCGTTGTAGATGCAGCCTTTCATCCAGCACCGTTTGCGCCATGGCAACCAATGAATCCAGGGCCAGATCGCCTGCTTCTTTAACGCCTCGATCAATCGCTGGCAGAAACTCCAGCGCACCCATGCCACGGCTACCGGTATAGAGCAGGCGCTCTACCGGTGTAAAAGACTTCACGTCACGACCGGTTCTGGCCAGCCAGGCATTGATCACCGCATTGCCAAAATCATCGGGCAGAATGTCGGCAAACACTGGTGGCAGACCGCAATAGGTATCTGGATTTAACCCCGGGAATTGATATTTAGTTGCCGCCAGGGGCATATGTAACGGGGCTATTTCACACTGCAATTCTCGCCAACTGGAAGAAAATTCAAAGGTGCTCAAACCGCTGCGCGGATCGTAAGCCAGCGCGCCTACCTGCTTGCCCCACAAACGAACTTCCGCCAGGTTCTCCATGGCTATTTTCTTCCATTACAATATACAGATGGATAATGGTTAATTGAGAATCCAGATTGATTAAAAATCAGCATTACCAATCCAGCTCATCGGGCTTGTCAACCCTAGGTAAATCACTCCCTGCCCCTCTGCTACCGGTTGCCCGCTGCCGTCGTTTGCCCTTCATCTTGAGCTGCTCCATCGGGCTAAATACCTGTTCGGGTATAAAGTTTTCAAGCAGATCCAGCTGATCCAGAGTCCGTAGCACGGCAATAACATTAGTGAATTTAGCCTGACCAGCGACTAACTTTGCATAACTAACTCGGGACAAACCAACCGCATCGGCCACCTGCTGCTGGGTCAAATTCCGCTCAAGCCGTAACTGATCTATGCGCCGGCCCAGCTCGGCAGCCACGGCCAGATCTGTCATCATTGAAAAATCCATAACGTATATATTCCTAATCTTAGTATCGAATATAGCCCATAAAGATAAAAATTGTTATCTTTATAAAACACAATCAAGATTAGGCGGTATAGATATTTATGTCAATTTATCTATCTATTAACGTATATAAATCGTTTTTTGATAAGATTTCTTTACATCAAAAGATTATTAACCTTGTAGCCGAATAGGCCTTCCCTTTAATACTGCTGAACCGGGCTATTCACCTCTGCATAAACCTCAGCACTACCATCGCGCTTGAGTAATAGCACCTGGTAAGACGCGAAACGCTTGTCCATTTCCATACCGGGGCTCCCTATCGGCATGGCCGGTACTGCCAGACCTCGAGCATCGGCCGGTGGTGCAGCGAGAAATTGGTGAATATATCTAGCCGGAATATGCCCCTCAAAGACATAGCCCTGTTCTGACACTACCGTGTGGCAGGACTGATATTCCGGCGCAATCCCCTGTTCAGATTTGAGCTGATTTAAATCTTCCGGATGATGCGTGGTAAGCGAAATACCTCGTTGTTCAGCGTGTTCAATCCACTTACCACAGCAACCACAGGAAGGGTCTTTGTAGACGTCCATAGCGACAACGCTGTTAGTCGATAACGCCGTATTTGCTGCTTGAATGGCAGTTCCGCCGGTCTCCCCGGTCGCTATGGGCTCACCATTCTGCTCCGAACAGGCCATTGTTAACAACATCACCACGCCTGCCAGAACAGTTAAAACCTGATTAAATTTCACTTGACCTCCTGAGATAGATTTAATGTAGATCACGGGCAATAATCCTAAACTTGTCCAGCTCTAACTACCATACGTCATCGACTTCGGGTGACTATAACCAAACCCCAGCACCAATAGAAAGAGCTAGCCCTGTTTTACAGAAATCACCTGATTAACACCAACTGCATTTCCCGGCCACGAGGAAATGTTATGCTACACACTTCGTCCCATCAACGAGCAAACAGTGAGCACCAATGGCTAAACCTAATTACTCTTACGAAAAACGCCAAAGAGACCTGGCAAAGAAAAAGAAAAAAGAAGAGAAGCGGCTAAAGAAACAAAATGGACGTGCAGATGCCGGCAGCCCGGAGAGAAATACCACGTCGCCTACCGTTGACACGACATCAGATTAATTTTCTCGCGCCCTGACAAATCAAACAAACTGCCTTGGTGGTAGGTATTTCTGCTATTGCCCAGCAGCACTGTGACGTAAAAAAGTCGTACCGAAATCAACCGATGTCCATAAGCCCCTATACATAAGCCCCTAAAAATAAACCTAAAAAATCGACCTTTACAGGGATAAACCCTGCGACTGACAAACCATTGCTAGCCAGGGTTGCTGAGCGCGGGGTTTACCCTCAGGCCGATAATAGTGGTCAAGGATGCTAAAACCCGCCTGTTCAAGACAGGTTTTACTCGCCTCGAATTCCATATAGTGACCATAACGCTCGCCCTGCCAGCCTTCAGCATCTCCCCTTGGATTGGACATAAACAAAATACCGCCAGCCCTTAAAGCGCCGTGACATTGCCTTAAAACGCGGGGTAGCTCCTGCCCTGGCACATGAAACAGCGAGGCATTAGCAAAAATACCGTCGAAGCAATTATCTCCCAGATCGAGCTTTAAAAATTGCTGGTGCAATACTGGGCAGCCGCTGTATTGCCGTGCCATCTCTCAGAAGGCGTGACTGCCATCCAGCCCTGTTGGCCTGTGGCCCAATGCTTTGAAACTATGCAGATCTCGTCCTGGGCCGCAACCAAAGTCCAGAATATCTAGCGCCTTATCCGAACTCCACTGCCTGACCAGAGGCCGCAAAAACGCGTTGATATTTTGACTTACATCGTGATTGCGGGTGCCGAGCCAGAAAGACTCCGCGTTAGCGTTGTAATAACCCAGCGTGACGCTTTCAATCTCATTGAGAACAACCTCGCTGGTGCCAGCTGTTTGTTGATCCTGTGCGTACTTCGCATCAATCGCCATCGCTTTCGCTCTCAATTAGACGTCTGTTTCGCGCTAGTAGTGATCACCTTGCTCAAGCACTATCGCATTTATGTTATCGACATAGCCTAACCGAATAACAAACTGTTACAAGTAAAAGCCGCCCTGCTCCCCTGCCCTTTCTCAACTTGGCAATGGTCTTTTTTCACGTACACTGGACTCGTCAATACCAGGAGGCAAAACGTGGCGTATAACCTGCAGATTATCGAAGAACTCAACATACTTGCTCAGTACAACCTGACGACCACTCAGGAAGGTTTGAAAATTCACACATCGACAGCAGAGACCCGTGTTATCGAGGCAGCACAGCGCTTATTCGATAAAGGTTTAACCTCCCAGGTAGACGGTGGTTACCTAACCGAATTAGGCAGGCGCGCGGCACAACATGCCCAGGACTTACTACTGATTATGCAGCCCTGAAAATTCACCAAAACGACATCAAACCAATACCGAAAAATAAATATTCAAAGCCTAATAACAGGTAAGACCAATCTGGACAGCCTGGTAAAAACCTGACAAAAAATATAACTGCACCACCAGGGCATCGTAATAATAAATACGAATTGTAAATGAAACCGAAAACCTCGGCGTCCTGGCATTGTATAAATAGCTAAACCAGTAGCACAACAGCCTGGATCATAATAATGAGAAGAATGCCATGGAAGCACAGGATCTGAGCCACACCTTGCCGCGTAAAATCACTCGCCGATTAATGCCTGTACTGATCGCGGCCTATGTCATGGCCCACCTGGATCGTATTAACGTCAGCTTCGCGGCCCTAACCATGAATGAGGATCTCGGGTTTAGTGCCTCAGTCTACGGTCTGGGAGCCAGCCTGTTCTTTTTAGGCTACCTGCTTTTCGAAGTACCTAGCAACCTTCTGCTACAGCGCATTGGTGCACGACGTTTAATCACGATTATCATGGTCATATGGGGGAGCCTTTCGGCAAGCATGGCGCTAGTCAATTCGGTGCCTGCCTTCTACATCCTGCGTTTTTTGCTGGGCATTGCTGAATCAGGGCTTTACCCAGGCGTCGTGCTGTATATCACCTACTGGTACGCACCTCAGCATCGGGCCGGTGCTATTGCCCTGTTTGCACTGGCAATAGTGATCGGAGGCCTGCTTGGTGGACCGGTTTCGGGTCTGATTCTGGACAATATGGACGGCTTGATTGACATGTCCGGTTGGCGCTGGTTATTTATTATCGAAGGCTTACCAACGGTTTTGCTCGCGGTATTGGTATGGAAGCGACTGGAAGACCGCCCACAACAGGCCAGTTGGCTATCAAGCACAGAAAAAGACTGGTTACACAATAACATGCCCCCAGCCAACGACGCCCATCCCTCATGGCGGCAAAGCCTTGGGCAACTAAAAGAGGGGAGAATGTGGTTGCTGGCACTGATCTACCTGCTCTACGCCGGTGCGCTAACTGGGCTACTACTGTGGATTCCAAAAATACTACAGCTTCGCTTACCGGCACTGGAAAATAGCGACATTGGCTGGGTCGTAGGGCTTAGCTATCTACCGTTCGCGGTTGGCATGCTGGTCTGGGGCAGGCGCTCGGATCGCAGGGGAGAACGCTCTGGCCATGTTATGTCTGCCCTGGCCCTGGCATCCATCGGCATTTTGGTGCTCGTCAATGCCAGCAGTCTGATCGTTAACTCCCTCGCGCTAATTCTGATTATGGGAGGAACCGGCGGCGTATTAAGTACAGTATGGGGTCTGGTCACCGAAGTGCTCGGTCAACGACTGGCCGCCGTCGGCATCGCCCTGGTCAATTCTGCCGGCGCTCTGGGTAGCTTTATTACCGTCACTCTGCTGGGTATCTTGCGTGATGCGACTGGCAACTATATCACCGGCCTTAGCCTGTTATTAATCTTCATGATGCTCGCTATGGCTGCCTTATACACTACTTCACGCCGCTATAGCGCCGCGGAGTAATCTCACTCTGACTGCCTAATGATCACAAATCTTTCAACCGAACAACTACTAAGCGTGCATGCGCATCAAACAGGATACACAGACATCATGACTCCGAGTAACTAATAACGGCATGGCCAGGAATTCACAAACCAACACACCCTCAACGGCTCATAAATATTACATGCTCGGCGTGTTGACGTTAGTCTATATGCTCAACTTTGTAGACCGACAAATTCTCTCCGTATTGCAAGAACCCATCAGGGCCGAGTTTGGACTAAATGATACGCAACTGGGTTTACTGCAGGGGATTACGTTCGCCCTGTTTTACGTGACCGTCGGCATCCCGATAGCGCGGTGGGCGGATTTTGGCAATCGCCGTAACATTGTCGCACTGGCAGTCGGCACCTGGAGCTTAATGACCTCTTTAACCGGCTTTGCCCAGAATTTCGTACAACTCCTGCTGATAAGAATCGGGGTGGGTGTCGGTGAATCCGGTGGCAGCCCTCCCGCTCATTCCATGATTTCTGATCTGTTCCAGCCCAGCGAGCGCGCCCGTGCCCTGGCCATTTACTCTACTGGAATCACCCTTGGTATTTTTCTGGCCTATGTATTTGGTGGCTGGGTCAGCGACAATTACGGGTGGCGAACGGTTTTTATTGTCCTCGGTATACCCGGTGTCATCGTCGCCTTTGTGGTTCGCTATTCCTTTATCGAACCAGAACGCGGATTTTACGATGGCGATCCAGACAAGGATGGAATGCCGGCGAAACCACCGCCTATGATAGACGTTATCCATTTTCTCGGCAGTAGAAAATCGTTTCTACACCTTTCCATGGGTTCAGCCTTACATGCCTTTGTCGGCTATGGAATCGCAGCATTTTTGGTATCGTTCTATGTACGCAGCTACCAGATACCCCACGACAATATTAGCCAGATCACCTTACCCATTGGTTTTATTATCGGCATAGCAGGTTTGGTAGGGAATTTTGGTGGTGGCTATCTAGCTGACCGGTTAGGCCTGAAGGACCAACGCTGGTATCTATGGGTACCAGCAATATCCACACTACTCGCCATACCCTTTGCTTTCGCCGCTTTCCTGGTAAACAGCCTTCATCTGTCCATGGCCCTGTACGCTATCCCCCTGATGCTGGGCACTATGTATCTGGGTCCGGTGATCGCAGTGGCCCACAGCCTGGTTAGGCCAGGCATGAGAGCGCTCACATCAGCGATTCTGTTTTTTATCCTGAACTTAATTGGCCTGGGCTTAGGGCCAACCCTGCTCGGTATGACCAGTGATCTACTGAAGCCCTACTTTGGTAGCGAATCCTTACGATATGCTATGTTGATTGCCTTTCTTGGCTATGCCTGGAGCGCAGCGCACTATTTTATGGCGGCAAATTATCTAAAGAGCGACCTGAGCAAAGTATCAAACGAGCTGACAGATGATGACAGAAAGAGCTCTATTGTTTATAAGCTGGCCAATCTCGTTAAATTTGGACGCGACTGATAAACAATAGTACTTAGCATAAGAATTTAGAAGAAATGAATCGGCTAGCCTCTTATAACTACCCCTATTATCCATAAATAACCAGATAACCTTCCTAAATTAGCCACACAGTCATCCTTTGGTACCCGAGCTTTTTCAACGTACCTTGGGCTGTATCAGACAGCTACATCTTTCTTGACCTGTGTCCTGGACACAGGTTTATACTCGAAACTTGCTACATACCTGAGCTTATTAAACTGCTTCACCGATATAACACAGTGCCTGATAGCAACTTATATTGTTAAACGAATCAAGACTTGCCTTCGTGACAAACACCTTTAATACATGGTTATACAATGAGAGTTAAACAACTCGCTGATGAAATGGGCGTAACGGCTGACACGGTTCGTTATTACACACGAGTGGGTATTTTGAACCCCAGCCGGAACCCAGCCAATGGCTATAAACACTATAGTCAGGAAGACAGAAATCGTCTGCGCTTTACTCTCCGCGCACGTGACCTTGGCTTGACCCTAACTGATATTGTCGAGATCGTTACTCACGCTCATCGCGGTGACTCTCCATGCCCAGTTGTCAGGCAATTGATCGAACAACGTTTCGCCGACATTGAGTCACGTTTCCTGGACACGCAGCGTTTGTACCTGCGTATGCAAAAAGCGATGCAGGCCTGGCAAGCCATGCCCGACCAGGCGCCCAGCGGCGAGATGATCTGCGCCTTGATAGAACAATGGGATAAGCCGTAATGACCCGTCAGGCACCAGATTTGCGTATTTCCGCCTCCCCAACACACAGGGCGTGACATCATGGAACAGAAACTGGATAAACATCGAGATCACATCCCCGATGACAAGCCTGAGCACGCCGGAAGCCAAACGGCTGTCCAGGAGCTGCTGATCGAAGGTGCAAGTTGCGGTAGCTGTGTCACCAAAATAGAAGGTGCCCTCAGGCACGTTGTCGGGGTTGATACGGCAGAAATGAACTTTGCACAGCGCAGTGTGAGCGTCAGCGGCCACGCCTCGGGCGAGGCTCTGGTCAAGGCCGTAGAGGATGCCGGTTATAAGGCAAAAATCAGCCATCAGGACTCCGATGAGGAGAAGTTGGATGAAAAGGAGCAAGCCGATCAGCTCTACTACAAACGCTTAATGCGTGAAATGACCATTGCCCTGTCTTTGGGCATTCCATTGATGATCTACGGCCTCCTGGGTGGCGCTATGACAGTGACCACCAACACCGAGCGTGTCGCCTGGCTGGCCGTTGGTCTGGCAACACTGGGAGTGATGGTATTTTCGGGCAAGCATTTTTTTGTCGGTGCCTGGAAATCGCTGCTCAACCACAACGCCAACATGGACACTCTCATTGCTTTAGGTACCGGCACCGCCTGGCTTTATTCCATGGTCGTAGTTTTCTTCCCCTCGGTCATTCCCGATATGGCTCGCCATGTCTATTTTGAGGCAACGGCAATGATTATTGGCCTGATCAATCTGGGGCTCGCCCTGGAGCTTAAAGCCCGGGGCAAAACCTCAGAGGCTATAAAACGCCTGATTGGTTTACAGGTAAAGACTGCGAGAGTGATTCGCGATGGTGAAGAAATCGATATCAGCATCGACCGGGTACTGTTGAACGACCAGGTGCGGGTGCGACCGGGTGAGAAAATACCTGTCGATGGCGTCGTGCTCGAAGGGCATACGGCAGTGGATGAGTCCATGCTCACCGGTGAGCCCATGCCGGTAGAAAAAGCCAAAGATGATCAGCTCGTAGGCGGCACCATTAACAAAAGTGGCTCCGTGGTGTTTAAAGCAACACGTATCGGCAAAGACACCGCCCTTGCGCAGATTATCACCATGGTGAAACGGGCACAGAATTCAAAGCCACCGATTGGACGTCTGGCCGATGTCATCGCAGGCTATTTTGTGCCGGTGATAATGATTATCGCCGTGACCAGCGCGCTGGTGTGGCTTAATGCTGGACCTTCTCCGGCACTGGCTTATGCCATCGTATCGGCAACCACCGTCCTAATTATTGCCTGCCCCTGTGCTCTGGGACTGGCGACACCGATGTCCGTGATGGTCGGGGTTGGCAAAGCCGCCGAAACTGGCGTGCTTATCCGCAATGGTGAAGCACTACAAACCGCCTCAAAAATTACCGCCATGGTTCTGGATAAAACCGGCACCATCACCCAGGGTTCACCGAGGGTGACAAAAATTCATCTGGCCAAGGCCACAGAAGAGAACACCGTACTGCAGCTAGCAGCGAGTCTTGAGGCAGGCTCGGAACACCCCCTGGCACTAGCGATCGTTGAGTCCGCGAAAGAACATCAGCTAATGCTGGAGCCCGTTAAAAGCTTTAATGCCATTGCCGGCCAGGGTGTCAAGGGTGTGGTCGTAGGCAAACAGCTTTTATTCGGCAACGAAAAACTGATGCGGGAAAAAGACGTCGAGATTAGTCCTTATATCGATTCTGCCCAGGCCATGGCCGAAGCAGCACAAACACCGATGTACCTCGCCGTAGATGGTAGTCTCGCCGCGCTTATCGCCGTAGCCGACCCTGTTAAAGAGGACTCAATTGCAGCGATACAACGACTGCAGCGCAATAACATCCGTGTCGTCATGTTAACTGGCGACAACCGTGCGACGGCAAAAGCCGTGGCCGATAAAGTCGGCATAAAGGAATTTTTTGCCGAAGTACTACCAGAAGACAAAGTAAAAAAAGTTGCAGAGCTGCAAATGCAGGATGAAATCGTCGGCATGACCGGCGATGGTATAAACGATGCCCCAGCTTTGGCTTTGGCCAATGTCGGTTTTGCCATCGGTACCGGGACAGACGTAGCCATCGAAAGCGCCGATATTACCTTGATGCGCGGCTCCTTACATGGCCTGGCTGATGCGATTGCTGTCAGTAAAGCAACACTGGGTAATATCAAGCAGAATTTATTTGGCGCGTTTATTTATAACGCAGCGGGCGTACCTGTTGCTGCGGGTGTGTTATATCCCTTTTTTGGCCTTCTCCTCAGCCCGGTGATCGCCGGCGCTGCCATGGCCTTTTCTTCACTCACTGTGGTAAGCAACGCCAATCGCTTGCGCTTGTTTAAGGCTGATGAGCATTAGAGGGAAACGCTATGATTCTTATTAACGTGTCTGGACTATTGCTGATCGCCCTGATCATCTGGTGGTTCTGGCTTTATAAACCCCGCGAAGCCAATGTCGGTGAAGCTAGTGTTAATGAAAACAGTCTCGTGATAACGGTTGAAAACGGGGTCTACCAACCATCGCGTCTGAAAGTATCGTCGGGGCAATCGACAACATTAACCTTTCTACGCAAAGATGCCTCACCCTGTGCGGCAACCGTGATCTTCCCGGATGCTGAGCTCAGTGAAGAATTACCATTGAATAAAACTAAGGCTATCGTCCTGCCGCCAATGCAGGCGGGAGAATATCCCTTTACCTGCCAGATGCAGATGTACCGGGGGACGCTGGTGGTCAGGTAAACATACGTAATGACCTAATTCAGTGACAATTGAAGCCCGTCAATTCTCGCTAAAGTAAATTCACTCTCTCTAAAGAGTTCCCTTACAAAAAAGGCCCCGCCCTGAACGGCGGAGCCTCCTCTGATGATCAGCCTCAGTCAGCTAGGCTGAGACTTTATCAAATACATAAGGCTCTAGCGTTTCCTGCCCAGTCATACGGTATTTGTGCCAGCGACCACCACCGTAGTAGACGAGCTGACCAGGCTTGGCCGTACCTTCGTGATCGTAATAAGAAATACAATCCCGCAGCGGTTGGGTCGCTATATCCGCCTGAGCGCAGTGCTCGGCATATTCAACCTGGGATTCTTCAGCAATATCGACCACATCCGCACCTTTTTCTGCCATGGTATCCAGCATCCACTGCACATAGTTACCATGATCTTCGATGGTATCGGTGAAATTAAAGCTACCACCGCCACCCTGAGGCCCCGTGATAACAAACATGTTCGGGAAGCCTCTGGTTTGCATACCCAACCAGGTTTTCGTGCCATCCTCATCCCATGTTTGCTTCAGGGTTCGACCATCACGGCCCTTGATCATGTCAAAGGTGGCTGTCGCCATCCACTGGAATCCGGTCGCGTAAATCAGCACATCGAGAGGATACTCTACGCCATCATGGACAATGCCCTTCTCCGTGATTTCTTCAACACCACGGGGCGCTGTATCAACCAGATGAACATGAGGCTTGTTAAATGTCGGCAGGTATTCGTCGTGGAAGGTCGGCCGTTTACAGCCATAGGCATAATAAGGCTTCAGTGCTGCGGCCGTTTTAGGATCTTCGACGATAGCATCAACCCGTTCGCGTATCTGCTCCATGATACGGAAGTTAGTATCGAGCATTTTCTGCATACGCTCTTCAGGGGACAATTGCGTTTTATGTTTTTTCTTCGGAGCCGCAGTCTCAACCTTGCCGGACAGATAATCGTCATTGGCCGACAAAGCGGTACGACCCGATGAGATTTTGGCAAATCTCGCCCGTCGTTTTTTCGCCCAGTCCTCTTCAGTTTTCCAGGTTTCAAATTCTTCCTCAGTGGTCGCCCGCTGATCACGCACATCAACCGATGAAGGCGTGCGCTGAAACACGTACAGCTCTTTAACCGTCTTGGCTATTTCCGGAATAATCTGCACCGCCGTAGCGCCCGTACCGATAATACCGACACGCTTATTAGTGATATCGACATTGTAATCCCAACGCGAGGTATGGAAGGCATCACCTTTAAAGGTTTCCATGCCCTTGATTTTCGCCAGTTTAGGCGTGGTCAAAATACCATTGGCAACCACCAGGTATTTCGCTTTCATGCTATCGCCGCGATCTGTGTTGATCTGCCAGCGACCCGTGGCATCGTCCCATTTGGTTTCTTGAACCGTGGTGTGGAACAGGCACTTATCGTAGAAACCCGTTGTTTTCGCAATGTTCTGGCAGTATTCCATAATCTCGAAACCACTGGAAAACTTCATGGACGGGATATAACCCATCTCTTCGAGCAGAGGCAGGTAGCAGTAGGACTCAACATCACAAGCGATACCGGGGTAGCGATTCCAGTACCAGGTACCCCCTACGTCACCGCCTTTTTCACAAAAACGCACGTTTTTGTAACCAGCCTTACTCAGCTTGTACCACAACAGGAGGCCCGCAAAACCGGCACCGATGACGAGGATTTCACACTCGTCATCCAACGCTTCTCGTGGAATTGGCGGCTCAGAATGAACATCCTCAAGGTACTTACTGAACTCACCATCCATCTCGATGTATTCGGCAACGCCTGTTCTGGAGGCTTTTAATTCAAGGTATTTTGCTTGCTCTTCGGCATTAAATACTGCACCGGCTTTCGCTTCTGGAAGCGCTTTGAGTGCCTCGTCTGTGACAACGGAGTAGCCCTTACCGGTAATTTTGTCATTGGCTTTTTCTGCGCGGGTGTTAAAAACCTTTAAACCCGTTTCTGGATCAACTGTGATAGGCATATTGCTAGACATAAATGTTTCTCACTCTTTGATGGTTAAAGACAAACGAAATCTTTTCGTCATTGTTGGAAATTCAGCGTTGGAAATTCGACTGCCATATCCTGGCCCGTCCTGTGTAAAGCGGTATCGCCTTTTCCTTACAGGAAGCACCACTACCCCGCTCAAAGAGGTATAAGCCTCTAAAGTGGGATATTTCCGTCGTTTATTGATGAATCTGGCAAACAAACTGATGGATCAGGCAAGTAAATTAATCAATCCGGCAACTAATTGACATAAAACTCAATAACATATGACAGGTAAAGGATAGTTGATTTATAACGCTTTGGGAATGGTGAGTGGTTATTATTCGTCAACAGCTGTCCGCTATTGGGTCAATTCCGGTATTGACGATGAGTCAATCCATCGGCATTTTCCTTGATCAGGCCAGTATCAGACAAAGCCCTTTGTGCTCACCAGTGGGGTTCCTGTCCGCTAGCTAATGGGCCCAAAGGCATTTCACCTAGCCTTAATTTTCCAGAGCACCCAGCAAATAATTGCGATATTGGTCGAGATTGTTCATCAGGGGACTGCAAATTTCCATAGCTGGCAAACGATAGCGATCACTTTGCAAGGCACCGTCCCCCACCCTGATATAACGAGCGACCCTGGCCGGGCCGCCGTCATTCTCGTCGGCACCGCCAAACCCCATCAACTCCGCAACGGGCGCGCGTCGCCCATCGGCAAGGCAATAACTCGCGTTAATCCACAAACGACCAAAGCGATAGCGCTGCTTCACTTTCTGCTCGGCGATTGAACTCCAGGTAGCACCCGTATAAGCAAAATCTGTGGGCTGCACACCCAGATATCTTTTCATATCCGCATCGGCTGAGCGTAATTCCCGCTCAAGCTGATCGCCGTCAGGATCTGTGTGAGACAGTCTGCTCAAGTTCGGATGACTCACCGTATGACCACCGATACCCCAACCCAGTGCCATTAACTGGGCGATTTCATCCCAGTTCATCACCTTGCTGGCCAGACGCGGATCGCCCAGAGGGCCGGTATGAAAAAACAAGGTACCGCGATAGCCATACTCTGCCAACAAGGGCTGTACCTCAGTCAGCATGCTTTTGTCGGCATGGTCAAAATCAAACAGGACAGGGTGCTCTGGCATACCACCTCTGCCCGGCTCAGCCCCATCCATCAGTGCTTCTAGCTGATCATAACCAATCGACTCAAAACCCAGCTCACGGGCCAGGGCAAACATCTCCCCCAGATGATCGGCGCTCAGAGGGAATTCGGCCCAATGCGAGGTAGTGCCATGGCAAACAGTAATGGGGATTTTTAGCATAGCGCCCCGGTTACCAGGCGATAAAACTACAGCGCATCGTAAACCGCACCTATTAACTTTTTACTGCGGACATCACCGACCACGGCCTCAGCGCGCATCTGATTCATCGCATAGGTGACACAAACATGGGCATCCTGATCAATAATAACCACTGAACCACCATATCCACCCCAGAAACAGGTATTGGGATTTTTACTAAACGGAAACGTTGGATTCACCAGGCCATAGCCCATACCAAAACGCACATCCATACCCAAAAACAGATCGGTACCATTTGATTGTTCTTCTAAAACACGTTGAGTACCCGCTGCAGACATAAGCTCAACACCGAACGCCGAGCCGCCACAGGCCATCGCCGTTTGGGCACGGGCCATAGCGCGAGCATTACCGTGACCATTCGCAGCGGGAATCTCCGCCTTGCGCCAGGCCGATGTTCGGGTCCAGGCCA
This sequence comes from uncultured Gammaproteobacteria bacterium, assembly GCA_942492235.1. GTDB lineage: Bacteria > Pseudomonadota > Gammaproteobacteria > Pseudomonadales > Porticoccaceae > HB2-32-21. Next base: position 51,620 of record CALODO010000016.1, on the reverse strand, counting down.
CGTCCAGTGGCGTGCCGATAGTGGTCTTTTCCGCCACCGAGCCGGGTTCTGGAGCAAACTGCTCCGCGAGGCTAATGGCAGGGGGAATCAGCTCAGCAATATTGCTGTGTTGTTGATCATCAAAACCGATATGGAAATCCGCCTGCATTGGCACAGCTACTTCTTCGCGGAAAAACGTGCCCAGTGAACGACCATCAACCCGGCGCACCAGCTCGCCGATCAAATGGCCGTGGGTTAAAGCATGATAGCCACTGGCCGTGCCCGGTGGCCACCAGGGTGTCTGGGCGGCAAGATGACCACAGGAATATTCCCAGTCGTACAACTGCTCTGGCTCCAGGCCACCCTCAAAGCCAGACACCCCGGAGGTATGGCCCAATACGTGGCGAACCAGCACACCCTCTTTACCGTTTTGGGCAAACTCCGGCCAGTAGCTGGCGACGCTGGCGTTCAAATCCAGCTGCTCCCGGTCGGCCAATATCAGGGCACACAGCGCCGCCATAGTTTTGGTCGAAGAAAAAACATTGACGATAGTGTCCTCGGTCCACGGTGTTTGTTTAGCCTGATTAGCAAGGCCTCCCCACAAATCGACGACAAATTCACCTTCGACCGTGACCGCGACACTGGCACCGACATCGAGGTCGCTCAGGTTTTTTTCAAAAGCCTCCCTTACGCCATTGAATTTTTCGTCGCAGGTACCACTGCTATTTTCATATCTGGACATAAGTTTTTCTCCGTAATATTGCACGCTTAAATTTATTGGGTGTATTGTTAACAACCTGCTTAATTTATGCCGCGATTAACATGGATCGTGGATATAGATAAGGCACAAAGAAAAAAAGACCCTGAGCATCCACTACAGAGTCTTTTTTATTTAAAGTGGGATTAAGTCCTAAGCGTAATCAATTACCTGATGCAGACCTAAACTCATAAGGCTCCAGAGATTCCTGCCCGGCAACACGGTGTTTGTGCCAGCGACCGCCACCGTAGTAAACCAGGCTGCCCGGCTCGGCTGCGCCTTCATGGTCATAGTAGGCCACACAGTCTCGCAGAGGAGCCGAGGCAATATCCACTTCGGCACAGTGCTGGGCGTAGGCTTCGGTAACTTCCTGCTTCACATCAACCACATCGGCAGATTTTTCCTGCATGGTTTTAAGCACCCATAAAATATAGTCGCTATGATCATCGATGGTGTCAGTAAAGTTAAAGCTACCACCCCCACCCTGGGGCCCAGTCATCACAAAGAGATTCGGAAACCCCTTGCTGTGCAGGCCCAACCAGGTTTTGGTGCCACCCTCCTGCCATTTTTCAGTAAGAGATTTACCTTCTTCGCCGTAAATCATGTCAAAGGTAGACGTTGCCATCCACTGGAAACCCGTCGCATAAATCAGCACATCGACCGGGTACTCAACGCCATCATGTATCACACCGTTTTCGTTAATGCATTGAACACCCTTTGGGGCGGTGTCCACCAGGTGAACATGAGGCTGGTTAAACGTGGGCAGATACTGATCATGGAAGGTCGGCCGCTTGCAGGCATAGGGATAATAGGGTTTGAGCGCAGCGGCGGTTTTAGGGTCTTTGACAATATTATCGACCCGAGCACGAATTTGCTCCATGGCCCGGAAATTCTCGTCCAGCTGATGCTGCATCCATTCATCTGGTGACAGGCGCTTGCCGCCATGCTTCGACGGCTCTCTGAAGTGATCAACCCTGCCGGAAAGATAATCATCATTTGCTTTGACCGCCTCGCGCACCATTGAAATCTTCGCAAACCTTTTACGTCGGGCGGTAGCCCAGCCTGGTTCATTAACCCAGGTTTCGGTTTCTTGTTCTGTTGTCGCACGCTGATCCCGGACATCGATAGAAGACGGTGTACGCTGAAATACATACAGCTCTTTAACCACCTTCGCGATCTCGGGAATAACCTGCACTGCCGTGGCACCGGTGCCGATAATACCCACCCGCTTGCCTTCAAGGTCGACGTTGTAATCCCAGCGCGAGGTGTGGAAGGCGTCGCCCTTAAAGGTTTCCATACCGTCGATTTTGGCGAGTTTGGGCGTGGTTAATATGCCATTGGCAACCACCACAAACCGGGCTTTCATGGTGTCACCCCGGTCGGTTTCGACTAACCAGCGACCGGACGATTCCTGCCACTGGGTTTTCTCCACTGTGGTGTGAAACAGGCACTTGTCGTAGAAGCCGAATTTTTCGGCCACGGTCTGGCAGTATTCGAAAATCTCAAAGCCGCTGGCAAACTTCATGGTCGGGATATAACCTGTCTCATCGAGCAGGGGCAGGTAGCTGTAGGACTCCACATCGCAGGCAATACCGGGGTAGCGATTCCAGTACCAGGTACCGCCGACATCGCCGCCTTTTTCGCAAAAGCGCACATCTTTAAACCCCGCTGCACGCAATTTGTACCAAAGCGTCAGGGCTGCAAAACCGGCACCCACCACAAGAATTTCACATTCATCGTCGAGTGGGTCCCTCGGCACTGGGTCGGTCGAATAAACATCGTCCAGATATTTACTGAACTCACCTTCCAGCGCAATGTAGTCACCGGCACCGGACCTCGCCTCTTTGAACTCGCGATATTTGGCCTGCTCCTCGGTATTGAACACAGCTCCGGCCGGAGCCTCCGGCAATGCCGTCAGGGCCTTATCCTTAACGACGCCATAACCCTGGCCCCTGATTTTATCGTTGGCTTTACCCGCCCGTGTATCAAAGATTTTTAAACCTGACTCTGGATCTATTTTTACTGACATATTATTACGCTCACTCGTAGGGATAATTAATGGACGAAGTCATTCCGTATTTTATGCGCTGGCTTTTAGTAGCCAGATTCTTTTAGCCGGTATCTATCAGCCGGTTTATGCGCTACCTGGAACACTTCAATAATAATTGGAACTCCAAAGCATAGATTATTTCTGGGGTTTTGAAAATATCGGGGCGAAGTGATGATTACCCAGGATTATTTTTAGTGATAAATCTAACGCTGCCCTTCCCACTCTCGGCGACTTAACCTTGGTTGGCAAACACAGATAACCGTCATTGATTGTCAGGTAATTTACTAATCAGATTGTTCGCGACCTCCCCGACCACTCGCTGAAAGGTTACCGGTCTTTCTGTTGATGTATCGCGGGAATAATTCAATTCTTCAGTACCTTCCCAGACGATGGCACCATTTTCACTGTTCCAGATTTGCAGGAACAGCCTGATATTCGCCTCTTTGGTCTGTATCAAGCGCAAACCCAACAGGCCAAAGCGCCCTTTTGAGCTCTGATTAAACCCGGAAAGTTTCAATTGAGCCAGGTAGCGAACCCCCGACACCTGCCCCGTCTTCTGCAATGAAGACAACTTAAAGATACCCGTATCGCTGTAATCGATATACATCTGCTTATACTCATCGGCAAAATCAGCCTGATTCACCGCACTGAGTATTTCCGGTAGCCCAAGCACTCGAATCTCCGGCCGTTTTTCTTCCAGAATGCGGCTAAAGACGAAGGCCAGGCTCTGTATGTCCTGCTCATGCCCGGTAACGGTCGAAGGCGTAATAAAACCCAGGCCATGGGTCTCAAGATCACCCGCTGTTAACCCGATGTTGTCGAACTTGACTGAGGTATAGACCTGATTTCTGCTGCAGCCGGTGTTCACCACCAGCAACAGAGTGACTATGCTGATGAGCCACAAAGAACGTCGGCCAGACTTAAATGTTGTTTTCAGCAAGGTATTCTCCTTAGTGTATCTAGCAAATATATCTTAGCTGTAGTTTGTGTATCTGGGCGAGCAAACATCCTTACCGGGTTCAGAGTGTAAATCAACATTGCAAATAAAGGTCGCTTCCTGCCTATGCGATTGGAGGTAGCGCATTCACTAGCGCCTGAATTTCTTTAGTAATACTGATTAACTCTCTAAGCAATTGAGGGTTCACGTCTAAATGGCTCTCGTATTCCGCAAGATTACGAGCATTTTTTCACTAACTGATTCGAGTTAGCTTATCGTCTTTAACCACATGACGAGCAGGGCGAGAGATCACTGACGTGTCCCGCTCAAACTAGCCCATTAATCTAAGCGCCGAATTAAATCCGCGCCCTGGTTGCGCGGGTTATTTACCGCCCGGCTAATCGGATACACATCAACCGCCGCTGGCCGTTCGCCTTGGGCGAGTTCCAGCGCTGCAGAGAGCGACCCGTGCAACCAGCCATCCGACTGCGGTTCAGTAAGCATCAACGGCATACGGGCATGCAAGCTCACCAGCTCGGCATCCGCTGGCCGAGTGATAATCGTACAGGATGCCGGAATATCCTCGCCGCGCTCCGGTTCGTACAGCCCAGCAAACACCAGCGGCGCACCATCCGCGCCGTGCACAAAATAAGGCTGCTTAGCGCCTGACTCTGTTTTCCACTCGTAATAACCCAGCGCAGGTATTAAACAGCGCTGTCCGTGAGACCAGGCCGAGCGAAACGCCGGCTTATCTGCCACCGACTCCAGCCGCGCATTAAAGGTTGCATACTTACTGCTTACCGTTTGCGACCAGGGCGGCACCAGGCCCCAGCGCGCCGCCAGACCACCCTCGGGGGTAAACGCAGCAATGGTCTGGCTCGGCACCACATTAAAACCCGCCACAACTCCAGCGGGCCAGTCCTTTAGAATGGCCGCCCAATCGTGCATTGCAGTAACGTGGTTGGCAAAACGACCGCACATAATGCGCCTTTAATCCAGGGACCAATAATCCAGGGGCCAATACAGCTTCGCCAGTGGCATCAGCGCTTTTTTATCAGAATCACAATTCTTAAACAGGGAATCGCCTTCGCCCACTCTAACCACCCACCCGTTGTTCATTTAAACTCTCCGGCTTCCGGCCAGCGGCCTGTGATTTTCAACGAACAAATCTCACAGACCTTATCCTCGCAAGCCCCCCATCCTTCCCCTTGATCTACGCTTTGCTGCCGTAATGATGCTCGAAAGGGAAATCACAACCCAGGGCCCGCAGACCTTCACGGCAACCCTCATCAATATCCTGTTGCTGCTCTGTTGATAATATTTCACCGGACACCCCGTGCTGACCCCGGCGTACCATCCGGCCACCGCCATCAGCAAAAGGTGTTAATTCTCCCGGGTAGAATTTATGGTCGACTCCCTTCATATATTCGAATGAACTCAGCTTGACTACTTTTGCCAATTCTTCATCTGTCAATTCCACATTCATTAGACCGGCAATTTTCAGGATCGCACCGGTGGTGTCCTCGTTGATTTCTTCATAAGTGAGGAACAGGACATTAGATCTATCTCGCCATGCCCAATAACTGCTGGTGAAATCAGCCCACGGGCCAAAGCCCCCCGAACGCAGGTACTTTACCCAGGTAGAGATTGTCGGCATCAATGAGCCCAACATGACACTGCGGAAAAAATGATAGGCCGAGACCGCAACATCTTTAGGGTCACGCACCACACATAAGTATTTGGCTTTATCGCTATAGGGTACATAGTCAGCTGGGGCATGGGTCTTAATAGCACGCAGCCCGGTCGGAGAAAACCGCGCCGGCCTCGGGTCATTAATATCAATGGTGATTTCTGGGGATGGGCTATCCGGCCAGGCAACGACATTAAGAATCTCATCAAATTCACCTTCACCGCGATTAGCAATCTGGTGGACCACCTGCATCATCCAGTTAGTACCACTTTTCATATAAACACACACAAATACATCATGCTCAGTAGGTTCATAACCATCAAAAGCCGTTTTTACGCTGTCCCCCAATGCCTTGTTCAGCGGTTTGCAAAAACGGTGAAACAGCGGGTACTCAAGACCAAGAAGCCGAGAAATGGCAAATACCCCACGTAAAAGCATTTTTAACGGCGCCTTCGAGCGCCGTTCGCTCGCTACTTCCTGAAGATGTTTTTGATGCCTCAGCTCTACGTCTGCAAAATCACTAATGGCCATAGAATTACTCCCTGATGTTTATAATTATTAAAGGGAGAAGTTTGCCACAAACCTTCGTTTTATGTCCCTGGGTGCCCTATAACGCGGGAATAAGCCCCCAAACAGAAGTTGACGGACTTCACCCTCAGGCATATGCTAAGGCATATCCATGAATCGAGACCCAAACCATGATCGAACAAGAGCGACATGTCCGGCTGTTCAGAAACGGCCGCAACCAGGCGGTTCGCATTCCGCGCGAATTCGAGTTCGAAGGAGATGAGGCAATCATGCATAAGGAAGGCGACCGGCTTATTCTGGAGCCAATCCGCAAAGGACGTTTGCTCGCCCTGCTAAGCACCCTAGAACCGCTGGACGAACCCTTCCCCGAGATAGATGACGACCTTCTACCGCTTGATGATGTGAACCTATAACTGTGGCCCTGCAATACCTGCTGGACACGAACATCCTCTCAGATCTGATCCGACACCCGCAGGGTAAAGTTGCAAACAATATTCAAGCAGTCGGCGAGAGAGCGGTTTGTACCAGCATTATTGTCGCGGCGGAACTACGCTTCGGCGCAGCCAAATCTGGCTCCACCCAATTAACAAATCGGATAGATATGATCCTCTCTGCGTTGGAGGTTCTCCCTTTCGACCCACCAGCCGACCGCCACTACGCCGACATTCGCCAGCAGCTTACCCGTCGAGGAGAAATAATCGGACCGAATGACCTGCTCATTGCTGCTCACGCCCGGTCGCAAAACCTCACAGTGATAACCGCTAATGCACGGGAGTTTTCTCGGGTACCCGAGCTTGGTGTTGAAGACTGGCGTGAGGGGTAACAAACTCATATCGATTGAGTCAGTAATACCGAGCTTTTTCAACAAAACCAGATCCCGCTTTGTTCTTGAATCTAGACCCGACCCCGCTTTGATCGTGCATTGCAGTAACGTGGTTGGCAGAGCGACCGCACATAATGCGCCTTTAATCCAGGGGCCAATACAGCTTCACGAGCGGCACTAACGCTTTGGCATCAGAATCAAAATCTTCATAGTTATCAACTACGAGCAGAGCTAGCTCGTCGATATCGACCAGGGTTACTGGCAGGTTTGCGCGATCTGCTTCGTACCTAGCCTCGCGGCTAAACCCGCCGGTGCTTACAAAAACGCCTTTATCACCGGGTCGTAACGCGCCAATAAAACTGCGAATCGCCTGGGAGCCGATGCTGGTACCACTACGGTGTTTCACCTCCGCTTTAATACGCGGCTCCTGCAGTCCCAAACCATCGGGTGATGCATAAACATCGACACCGCGGTCGGGCCCTTTTGGCGATACCCGTGACCGCAACCCCATCGCATTGAAAATCTTGGCCACCAGCAGTTCCATCTCTTCCGGATCCAACGCACTAATTCGATCCTTAATCAGCTCCTTGCTCTGATTAACAATATCTTCACGGGTATCCACCACCTCTTCGCCGCCGTCATCGCTGGTTTGATCCTGTTCCGCCGTGCCATGGAAAACAGCTTCAAGATCGCGAATAACACTCTCATTGAGCGAAAAGAGCGTTAAAACAGAACCCAACGAATTTCGCGTGTTTGCACTTAATCGGCTTCGAGAAACCTTGCCCATCCAAGTCACCCGACGAACATGCGGATAATCCCCCACCGCACCTGGGTTGTATTCATAGTCTCCGGCTATATTGCCAACCAAATACTCTCTACTTGCCGGGCTATAGGCCACCGCAAAGTCCCCGGCCTGAAGCTCATTCCGAAACTTGTGCACCATCGCAGCCGCGTTGTGACGTTTACCCGGTTTCTCATCCGGGAATTGACGTTCGTAAGCCGCATTAATCTCTGCCCGTGAAGTGAGGGCCGTCAGGTCACCCAGCTCGCCCCAACCAACAGCCACAAAGCCCTTCTCAAATTCCTCAAACAGCCGCCCACCCTCACCCGCTCTCACCATCCAACCGTTCTTCATCTAAACACTCCAACTCTGGCTTAGGGCTTCCGCCTGTTTTAAACACAGTTCAATGGCTTCGTCGGCTTTGTCTGGCGGGTACTTCCAGCGTCGCAGGGCGCGGCGTACCAGGTTCCGCAACTTGGCGCGCACGCTCTCGCGCACCTGCCAGTCAACCGTGGTGGATTTGCGTAGTTGTTCGGTCACGTGCCTCGCCAACTCTCGCAAGTTGTTATCGCCCAGTTCTCGAACAGCCGATTCGTTTTGAATCAGCGCCCGATAGAACGCGATTTCATCCGCACTAAGGCCTGAGTTGGCCGCCATTTCTGCGTCGGCCTCCATCTCCTTCGCCATCTTAATCAGCTCTTCAATTACCTGAGCGGTTTCAATGGCCCGGTTATGGTATTTGCGCAGGGTTTCCAAAATACGGTCTGAATACTTTTTTTGCGAGACCACATCGGTTTTCATACGGGCTTTAATTTCGTCGCGCAGCAGTCGTTCGAGCAGATCAACCGCCAGGTTTTTCTCCTTCAGGTTGCCGACATCCTCCAGAAACTCCGGCGACAGCAGACCAATGTTCGGTTTATCCAGCCCAACCAAACTAAAAATATCGTCCACGCCCTCAGCAACAATGGCGTTGTCGATAATCTGTTTTAAGGCAGAGTTTTTCTCCTCGTCGGTACGGCGCTTATCAATGGTGGTGAATTTACTAATCGCATTTTTCACCGCCCCTAAAAAAGCGATCTCCTTCTTCAACGGCGCCACCTCATCCAGCGTGCTGCACAAGGTATAAGCACTGCTGATTGCCGCCATCACATCCAAAAAGCGGCGCTTGCCGTCCAACTCACCACTGGCGCCTCGCAAGCTCAAAACATGGTTCATCGCCCCGGGCAACAACCGCAGTGCGTCATTTTCATAACCGCTGTAATCAAAACCAGTCAGCATGGCCCGCACCACATCCATTTTCTCCAGCAAAATGGCCAAAGCCTCGTGGGCATCATGAGTCGGTTGGCCTTTACCGTTAGAGTTGGTATAGGTTTTAAGGGCCTGCTTTAACTCGCTGGCAATGCCAATGTAATCCACCACCAACCCGCCCGGCTTGTCTTTAAACACCCGGTTAACCCGGGCAATGGCCTGCATCAGGTTATGGCCTTTCATCGGTTTGTCGATATACATGGTGTGGCAGTTGGGTGCGTCGAAACCGGTCAGCCACATATCCCGCACAATCACCAATTGCAGCGGGTCGTTCACATCTTTAAACCGTCTCTCGAACAGCTTTCTAGTTTCTTTGTTGTGGATATGGGGCTGCAGTTTTGCTTTGTCCGCCGCCGAGCCGGTCATCACCACTTTGATTTTGCCCTTGGCAGGGTCCAAGTCATGCCATTCAGGTTTAATGGCGACAATGGCGTTGTATAGATCCACACAAATCTCACGGCTCATGCCCACGACCATGCCCTTACCCGGCATAGTTTCCAGCCGCCGTTCAAAATGAGCCGTCAGGTCAGTCGCCACCTGTTCGATACGCGGTTCGCTGCCCACCAGCTTTTCCAGCGCTGCCCATTTCGATTTAGTCTGTTCGCGACTGGCTAAGTCTTCCTCATCTTCAATGACCTCTTCCACGTCATTGTTTAAAACTTCAATATCAGCGGCGTTAATATCCAGTTTGGCCAGCCGCGATTCGTAATAGATCGGCACCGTCGCGCCATCGTCCACCGCGTCTTGAATGTCATAGATAGAAACATAATCCCCAAACACCGCGCGGGTATCTTTATCTTCGCTGAATCAATCGGTGTGCCGGTAAAACCAATAAACGAGGCCTCCGGCAAAGCATCGCGCAAATGCTTGGAATAACCAAATGTATATTTGCCGGTTTTTGCATTCGAATTTGGCTTTATCACCGTATTGGCTGCGGTGCGCCTCATCGCTAACCACCACAATATTGTGGCGGCTGCTTAATACTGGGTGGCTGGTTTCATCACCCAAGAGCGCAAACTTTTGCACCGTGGTGAAGATAATGCCGCCAGCCTGGCGCGCCGCCAACATTTCCCGCAACTCATCTCGGTCGCCTGCCTGCACGGGGGTTTGTTTAAGGGTTTCTGCCGCCGCGCTAAAGGTGTCAAACAACTGGCCATCCAAATCGTTGCGGTCGGTCACCACCACAATAGTCGGGTTGTTCATCTCTGGCTGAGCCAATAATTTACCGGCGTAGCAGACCATCGATATCGACTTGCCCGAACCTTGTGTGTGCCACACCACCCCAGCCTTGCCCGAACCAGGCTCGACCTTATTGGCGTAATCCGCACGGGGCTCGGCCACCATCTGCTTTTGCGATGCAATCACCGTCGCCTTTACCGCTGCTCGCACCGCATGAAACTGGTGATAACCGGCAATTTTTTTAATTCGGGTATCGCCGTCTGTCTCAAACAACACAAAATAGCGGATGTAATCTAAAAACAGTTCGGGCTTAAAAAAACCCTTTACCAGGGTTTCTAAAAAATATTCAAACTGCGGTCTATCGTGCTCGTGCTCTAGCGTACGCCAGGGCAAAAAGCGTTCCTTATTCGCCGTTAACGACCCCACCCGTGCATTCAGCCCATCGCTCACCACCAGGGCTTCGTTGAACATGAACAGGTCGGGAATCTCTTCCTTATAGGTTTGCAGCTGCTGATAGGCCGACCAAATATCCGCGCTGTTATCGGCGGGATTTTTAAGCTCTAACACCGCCAAAGGTAGCCCGTTAATAAACACAATCAGATCTGGGCGGCGGTTACCCTTGCTGCCAGCAATGGTGAATTGGTTCACCACCAAAAACTGGTTACTGGCAACGTTTGAAAAATCCACCAACTGCACGTAATCGGTTTTTTCCTTACCACCACTCTCTTTAAACTCAACCTTCACCCCTTCTAACAACAGCTGATGAACCGCTCTGTTGTTGTCAATCAGTATCGGCGTGTCGGGTTTGGCTATTTGCAACGCCACCTGCTCTAAGGTGGCGTCAGGAATATGCGGATTGATCCGTTGTAGGCTGCCAAGCAGACGGTCATGCAGAATGACCTGGCGGTAATCGCTACGTTCGGGCTTATCGCTATCCGGGGCGATGTCGTAACTGCAAATAGTCTCGTAACCAATTGACTGAAACCATTCGAGGCAAAGTTGTTCTAGTTGGTCTTCGGTGATCAAGGTGTATCACCTCGAGTAACCAAATTAGCCAAATCAATATTTGGAAACATTTCCTGGGCTTTCTTGGTTAATAAATCTTTTTCGGGCCTGGAAATATAATTTATTCTTTCAATAAAACTAACATCTTCTGATTTCAAAATATCAAATGCATTTTCACTCTGGTAAGGGTTGTCAATTTTACCGTCAAAAAACAACTGATAAAGAAGAATCCAATATTGGTCCAAACCACAAGGATCGTCAAAATCCAAGTTAGATATAAAGCCAATAATCTCTGCGTCATAACAGCCAATCTGATAAAGCATCAAAATACCCAAACAATCTTTTGACTCTATGACTTTTTCAGCAACTTCATATGAAACCATCAAACTATATTTATTTAAATAATAAAGGCTCCAGCAAACCCCATCTGACCGGCCTTCAATGGAATTTTCAATTGCAATCTGGTTCATATATTTAGCATAATGGCTTTTATTAACAATAGATCTTTCTAACAATGATTCTAATAGAGGAAGCAATAAAGGATAGTACCTAACCAAGTTTAGGAGATAGTATAAAACCTGGGTGTCCGCAGATATATCTAGTTTATAAATGATGGATTTAACCGCATATTTTAATACGCTCCCATCTGGATATTGCGAACTAATTCTAATCGCATAATCGATATACCGAACAGCTTCACTTGCATAAAAAACCTTACCTCTCTTATCTACATGCGTTCCAGCAGGGAGGCGAGTACACAAATCAACAATCCAATCAGGGTCTATCGGTGCTGGCAATTCTACGCTTTGTGTTTTCTTAATATTCAAAACCAGCTTATACTTTTTCAACTCCTCTCTCAGAGCACGTATAAATCTTTGCCCCTCCTCAAATGTTTCACAATAACAAGTGTAGTCATCAACATACCTAAAGTAAGAAAATTTCTTAGATAATTCCTTATCTATACGCGCCAATATAGCCTCAGATAGGATATTGGATGTAGCAGGACCAATCGGTACCCCTTGAGTCTCACCTCGTTTAAGCATTCTTTGGCAATAATCAACATGATTAAACCAATGCTGCTTTCCTTTGTTGTTTTTTGATAAAGGTATTCCCACAAGCGCCCATGAAATTGCATGCGAATAAATACTTGGAAAGCAATTTGTTATATCGGTATGTATTCGAAACTTCTTGCCAAAACCAAAACGGAGTGCCCGATCAGCATTAGAATAATCATCTCCATAATCCATAATCATCAAGCGACCATCAGCGTGCTCATAAGGCTTTACTTGGCTATTTTTATTGTCACAAATATAGTCAAATTCCTGCCAATTTTTACAGATAGCCTCTACTAAATGACAATAGGCTAAAGGGTGTGGAATTGATAGAGGCCTAGATATATTAGTATGACGTGTTAACAAATATTCAACTTGATCATACCCCCCTTTTCTATGTGTTATCGCCGTCAGTTTTGCTGCAACATCGGGCACTAATTGGCGAGAAGTGAAAACAGGAGGAAGCTCTTCTTGATTGCGTTTTTGATACGGAAAATAATTCCAACGCAAAAGTGCTTCTTCAACAAAATCCTTATTGATGGTCATGCTGCAACCTCTGCAGCACATTCTCCAGAAAGAAGTTTAGGCAGTAAAGAGTCCCTTAGTTCTTCTAAGCTCCTTGATAAATGAATGTTTCCCTCATGCTTAGCTAACACCGGGCCTGCTGTATCTGCATAGACTTTACAAAGTCCAATATCTGGCAGCGGAAATTTAAAGCTCGTTATACCTTTAGCATTTAAATGTAAAACCGTTGTTCCTGTCGCGAAGCTTTCAGCGTACCTGTGAAACCGATATGTTCTCATCAAGCCGTAGAAAAATTCTTTCAATCCCGGTTCATTGGGACGCAGTATCGCAACATCTAGAGAAGCAACCAGGGTTTCATAAGAGTCATTTCGAGTAACAATTGCTGGTTTTCCTACAATCTCCGCCGCTTGAGTCACATCAGTCAAAGACATTACAAGCTCACCCGGCTCGATAACCTGTTCAGGCTTGTAAGTCCCTGTGTATTCTTTTAGGCCATCCTCTCTATAGCCGCCGCCACGCATGAAAGACTTTAAAGTCACCAGAGCTATTTTGGATTCTTTCAGCTCCGAGCTTTTATATGAGCGCCCTTTGGTCATATTTACATGACTCCCAATTGAATCGACCTCCCACCCCGCTGGTATTTCACCCAACTCGGAATCAACCAGCATATCGGGGAACAAATTGGCGGTGATACGGAGTTGTTCTTGTTGCTCTGCGCTGAGTTCGTCTAAGGACTTACCGCTGATCGCGGCCATGGCGGCGCGTTCGGGGTCACCTTCGGCAATGGCGGCGGCCACTACTTCAGGCCAACGCTCGTCGGCAAGCAGGGCTTCCCTTAGGGCCGCGCTGCGCTCGCTGTCGTGGCGTGCTTGCCTTATTTGTTTGGCTGCGATTTTGGCGCGGGTGGGTTCGAAATCAACAAACCAGCTTTTAAAGATGGCCTGGGCGATCTGTTCGAGGGTTTGATTGGTTTGGCGGTTGAGTTCGATTTTATTGGTAAACGAATTCAGAACTCGATTTACATATAGCCTTTCTTCTTTTGGCGGAATCGGGATTTCTACCGAATCTAAATTATTTTTATTGAGCTTTGGCTGAACAGCCCCTGTAATAAATGGGGTAAGGTCAAGTTTTGAGAAATAGTATTCTAAATAATCAAGAATCCCTTCTTCCTTCTCAGTCAATATATGAGCATGGTTATTCACCCAAAACTTTCCCGATGCTTTAAATGCTATCGGTGTAGTTCTTGTTCGTAGGTTTTCTCCATCCTCTGAAATGAGAAGAAATGTACCATCAAAAATGTAGTCATCAATGTGATCAACCACACCTGACGCACCATAGTATGGGTATTCCCCTTGTCGTTTATCCCTATCCAAACTTTTTAGCGGTACCCGCTTATGGTTTAGAAACTCTGCTACGTCTGAAAGCTTTTTTAGCGGCCACTCAGCACTCATAACCCAACCCCGCCAAGTTCTTTCTAATCTCCGCTTCTAAACGATCGGATTCTTCAAACTGTGTTTTTAAGGTTGCGGTTAGGCGCGCCATTTTATCGGCAAAGGGTTCGCCATCGTCTTCTTCGGCTGCGGCACCGACATAACGGCCTGGGGTGAGTACGTAGTCGTGTTTTTTAATACCCGCTAAATTGACGCTGGCGCAGAAACCGGGCTGGTCGCTACGGGCTCCATGCCCTGCCGCAACATTTGTACTGCCCTGTTCATCCTCTGCGTTGGCCCATTGATCACTTTGCCAGTTGTGGAAGGTTTCGGTGACCTGGTTTAAGTCGTCTTGGGTGAAGTCGCGTAGGACGCGGTCTTTCATATAACCGAGGTTGCGGGCATCGATAAATAAAACTTCGCCTCTGCGGTCGCGTAGTCTTCTACCGGCTGCGCTGGTGCGTTCGCTTTTGTTTTTGGTGAGAAACCAGATACAGGCAGGGATTTGGGTGTTGGTAAACAGTTGGCCCGGTAGAGCGACCATGCATTCCACCAAATCTTCTTCGATGAGTTTTTGCGTATGTCGCCTTCGTTGTTGGTGTTGGAGCTCATGGAACCGTTGGCTAACAACAGGGCCATGCTGCCATTGGGTGCCAAGTGATAGAGCATGTGTTGCAGCCAGGCGAAGTTGGCGTTGCCGGAGGGCGGTTTGCCGTATTGCCAGCGTGGGTCGTCATCGCTTACGCCGGTATCCCATTCCTTCATATTAAAGGGCGGGTTGGCCATGACGAAGTCGGCGCGTAGGTCAGGGTGTTGGTCGTTGGTGTAGGTGTTGGCGGGCTGTTTGCCGAAGTTAAATTCGATACCGCGGATGGCCATGTTCATCGCGGCCAGTTGCCAGGTGGTGTGGTTGGATTCTTGGCCGTAGATGGAAACATCGCCGAGCTTGCCTTTGTGCTCTTTGATGAAGTTTTCGCATTGCACAAAGAAACCGCCGGAGCCCATGGCCGGGTCGTAGACGCGGCCTTTGAAGGGTTCGAGCATTTCGACGATGAGGGTGACGATGGATTTTGGGGTGTAGAACTGGCCGCCCTTTTTGCCTTCGGCCAGGGCAAATTGGCCAAGCATGTATTCGTAGACATGACCGAGGATGTCTTTGGAGTTTAGGGATGCGTGCCCCTCGCCTTTAAAAACAAAGGGTATGGTGGCAACAAGATCGATTAACTCGCCCAGTTTGGCCTGCTCGATTTGTAATTGGGTGTAGCGTTTGTTGAGCACGCCATCCAATTTAGGGCGGTTATCTTTCTCAATAACATCTAATGCGTTGTCAATTAAGTGACCGACGGAGCTTATTTTTAAGGTTTTTGGCATGCCGTCACTAGCCGGCAAGGGTAGCTCTGCCCCACCAATAACGGTTTTGTTATTGTCCTGCAGGAAACGCCAACGGGCTTGGGCGGGCACCCAGAAGGTGTTGGTTTCCAGGTAGTAGTCGCGTATTTCTAATTCGGCGTCGATTTCTGCTTGATATTCTTCTGAGCCTTCGCCGCCCCCTTTCTCATCAGAAAAGTCGGCGGGATCAAGGTAGTAGTCTTGTTCTGGGTCTTGTAGCTGGGCTTCGAGTTCTTTTCTTCTTAGATCAAAGGCATCGGACACGTATTTGAGGAAGATTAAGCCCAGCATGACGTGCTTGTACTGGGAGGCATCGAGGGATGGCAGTAGTTTGTTGGCGCTGGTCCAGAGTTTCTTTTCTAGCTCGTTGAGGAATTGCTGTTCTTCGTTGCTAGTCATTGGCAGCTAATGTCCTTATCAGGTCTATCCGTTTTCAGGTGATTGTTATTTGCTAGCCCTTTTCCGGGCTTGTTTCAATATATACCTTTGATTGTACTGGCTACCCTGTAATTCCGCACGTTTCTATCACATTGATCAACCCGTGCCTTCAGCGCATACTCCACCCATCGCCGATTTATCCCACCACTTGCGGGCGATTAACAAATGCCGCTAAAGCGAGGTTTTTATGTCCAAATCTAGCGACACACCCTTCCTGCCTTTTATTGAGGCTCAGTACGCCAACCCCAGATTAGCCGTTTATCTGAAGTGTCTGCTTTACAGCCAGATTCGCATTGATGTTGACCCCCACATAATGGAAGACAGGCACTGGCTTAGCCCGATAAAAGCCCTGATAAAAGATCATTACCTGAACTGGCATCAGCACTATGGCGACCACCTGGCATTGAGCGGCTATATATTGTTTCTAAGCAAGGGGCGCTCTGTGCGGTTTTCGGTGTCGCCTCGATTAGATAGCGCGGAGGCAGGCGCAGGGACGAATAAACCTCGGATAGATACTAAGGGGCCACGATTTATTATTGCTGCTATCAATGATGATGCCCCGGCGAACCCGGTACTTATGGAATCCGGGCGTAGGTCCTATGCTCAGATTTGTTAGCGCCTGGTTTTTTGGCTGTTAGCGCTTTGCGCTTAGTACTTAGCTCTGCTTTACACATCGGATTTTTGTACCTGGCTCTGGCTTAATAGAAACAGTGCACAGGTGTTGTACGAATACTTTTTTTACCACGTCTCTACCGACGTGCGCACATCCACTTCGAAGGACCAACCACGCCGTGGTTGCTTATAGAGGTATTCAAAGCCATCGACGATGGCCTGAATATCGATCATGCCGTCTTCGCCAAGTCTCTCAGCAATTTCAGGTAGGCCTTTGCGAATTTTATCGCCACCAATAGCGCCATCGATAACAACATGGCCAACGTGAATGCCGTCAGGGCCGCACTCCTTAGCCATCGCGTGGGCCATGATGCGCAACGCAGCTTTTGATGAATTAAACGCGCCGAAGTTTGCCCGGCCACGCATGGAGGCGCTGGCACCGGTATATAAAATCGTGCCGCCGCCATCGCGCTTCATGTGCCTGATGGCTTCACGGCCATAGAGAAAACCCCCAAAGCAACAAACCCGCCAGCTCTTTTCAAAAAAATCCGCGCTCATGTCCTCAAAGTGACCCGGCGTATTATTGCCGGTGTTGTAGATCACCAGATCTATGGGGCCAAGGGCGCGGGCTTGTTTAAATAATTCAACGGTGGCCTGCTCGTTGGTGGCATCGGCAAGCACGGCGGTGGCTTGACCACCCTCGCCTTGAATACCGGCGACTACGGCATCGAGCTTGCTCTGCGTTCGCCCCGCCACAAATACGTGAAGCCCGTGACCGGCAAAGCGCCGCGCGAGTTGTGCGCCCATACCCTGATCTGGGCCGACGCCGCTAATGATGGCCACCTTAGTCATATTGAATCCTCACATCTAATTTTTAGCTTGTAGCAGGCCGCGTTTAAAACCGCTGCTTGCTTATGATCAGCTGCTCTCTAAAAACGCGTTCTCGAAAAACCGTAGTCTAAACGCTGCGCTTAACCGTTTAGCCAGGCTCACATCTCCATGGGCAACTTAAAGTGCGCAGCCATTATTCGATCACGGTGCTCAGAGAGAATGGGGTCAACCGCAGCGCGCAGGTCATCAGCCATATTGGTGAACATGGGGCGGGCCTGTTCGGGCATTGGGCATTTTTCCGAGGGCAGCAAGTCGAAGAGATTCGAAAAGGCAGCCCAGTAAAAATCAACCGCGGTGACACTGTCGCCAATAAAGAAGTCACTCCCGGCACGCTGCTGGGCTTTTAAGATATCTGCTAGTACCTTGAGGGTCGCGATTTGCCGCTCGTCGGCACGGGCCACATCGTCTTCTGTAGAGCCATATCTTTTCGCCATCAGCACGAAATCCTCGGGCGCCTGCCCGGATGCCACCATGGGCGCAAACATGCTGAGCCGACGATTCCAGGCCAGACCTAATGGGCCACAGATTTCATGGGAGAGTCCAAGCACTCGCATGCGATCTCGCCTGGACTCTGGTAACAAAGGCTTTTGCGGCGCGAGGCGTTCAAGCAAAAGCAGAATGTCGTCCCAGCGGGTAATGGGCGCTTCATCGTTCCAGGCGACAATGGGTGCACCTTCGTTATTGCCCGTCCAGGCGACGAATTCTTCGTTGGCACCCCCGCCTTCCCAGGGCGCGGCGGTGTAACTAAGGCCCTTATATTCCATCATCGCCTTGGCGGCCTGTCCCCAGGGGCTTGGCATATACTGGACGAGTACGAGACGCAGACCGTCTCCATTGATTACTTCAGCTGGACTTACATATTCCATAATTTATTTCCCCTGTTTAGATTAATAATAAGTAAAAACTACCTTCGAATATTTCGCTGTCATCGTTGTTAAATTATTTTTTGCCGTATCTTACCCGAATGATCCCTGATCCTAATTACGGTTACCGACAATGGATTGTGCGTTTTTGCAACGCCACAATGCAAGATAACAGTCTGGTTCTTTTGGCTTCCTATGCTAGTTTAGCGCTTTGAAACTTGATGCTTTAACGCTTAGTTGTCCAAAACTTAGCCCTTATAAAACTTAACCCTTATAAAACTTAGCCCTTACAAAAATTTAGTCCTTATAAAACATATCGCCCTAAAACCGGCACAACCCGGGAGCTACCCATGATTGAACTTTACACCTGCTCGACCCCAAACGGCTGGAAGGCATCTATCCTGCTGGAAGAAATAGCCGCTCTGCAAGGGGTAGCCATTCCCTACACCGAGCATTACGTTGACATCATGGCTGGGGATCAAAAGCAGCCCGAGTTCTTACGGCTTAATCCCAATGGTCGCATTCCGGTCATTGTCGATACGGGTGATGGCAATGATGCGCCCCTCACGGTGTTCGAGTCTGGTGCCATCATGATCTATCTGGCAGAAAAATGTGGTCACTTTTTGCCCTCAGACCCGCGGGGCCGGGCGGAAGTGATGCAATGGTTGATGTTTCAGATGAGCGGCATCGGCCCCATGATGGGCCAGGCGAATATTTTCTCGCGCTATTTCCCGGAAAAGATCCCGTTGGTAATTGATCGTTTCCAGGGCGAAGTCCGGCGGCTATTTGGTGTACTCGATGGCCATCTCGCGGAACACGAATACCTGGGCGGCGATTACTCCATTGCCGATATGGCTAACTGGGCCTGGGTATCTATCCACTTCTGGGCCGGTGTGCCGGTGGATGATTTCCCTAATCTCAAACGCTGGCTCGATGTCATTGGTATGCGACCTGCGGTGCAGGCAGGCGTGAAGGATGATTCCGGCAACTTTGCCTTACTGACCGGACAGTCTGGCGATGTAGACGCACTGGCAAGCGCAGCATTTGATCTGGTGGAAACCGGGCATAAGGCTGATTAAGCCTTCGACACCTTTCCAGACACTCTCCCTCTGTAAGCCGCGGCCTAAACCAGTCGAGTAGCCTAAGCCAGCCGGGTTACCTAAGTACCGGCGTTTTCCCCCGCCGAGGCGATAAATGCCTGAATATACGCTTTGCTCTGATCCTCTTTGCGCACAGCAGCATAGAGGGTGCGATGTAAACCCTGCTTGCCCAGCGCACGGGTGGTCAGACCCTGGGTATTCGGGCTGTAGCGCATCACCCAGTCTGGCAGGGCGGCAAGACCCTGACGACTCGCGATAAGCAGCAATATCATTGCTGTGAGTTCAGCCTGACGCACTTCTTTTGGTTCGATGCCGTGGGGCATTAAAAAATATTTGAACACGTCCATACGTTCCCGCTCGACCGGATAAGTGATAAGGATTTCCTCGGTCAACGCCTCTGGTGACACAAAAGGTGCAGCGGCGAGATGATGATCGCCTGGCATCACCAGGCGGGATTCGTAAGCCAGTAGCGGCTCAAACACCAGCTCGGTAGTGTTGAAGGGATCAGAGCTCATCACCAAATCGACATCGCCTGCCCGTAGTGCCGAGAGCGCATTAAAGGTCAGGCTCAGACGCACGTCGATATCAATCGCCGGCCACTGTTCACGGAAGCCGCTAATAACCGGCATCAGCCATTCGAAGCAGGCATGGCATTCGACGGAAAGATGCAGACGGCCACCATTGCCCGCGGCCATGCGTTGCAGGTCCTGCTCCACCTGCCTGAACATTGGTAAAACCCGCTCAGCGAGGGCCACCACCTGCCGCCCCGCAGCGGAAAGACGCAAAGGCTTGGTGTGGCGATGAAACAGGGCCACGCCGTAGTAGTCTTCCAGGGTTTTTATTTGGTGTGACAGGGCAGACTGGGTGATATGCAACCTGTCGGCCGCTTTGGCCATGCTGCCGGCCTGTTGTACTGCACGCAGCTTGTGTAAATGTCGCCGATCTAATTGCATTTTTCCGCTCCACTGCTTATTCGCTCGATTTAGTCATCCGACCAAAATAACAAGGTACTTTCATGTTAGACATGAAAAACTTGAGATTTTAATTACTTTTGGGATGAATACAATAAGCATCAATATTTATTGATAAAAGGAGCGTCATTATGGCACTGGCCCACAATCTCGGGTTCCCCCGCATTGGTACAAACCGTGAATTGAAATATGCACTTGAAGCGTACTGGCGGGGGGAGCAGGATGCCGAAAAGCTGCTAGAAGTTGGTCGCCAATTACGTATCCATCATTGGCGGCAACAAACCGAGCAAGGCCTGGACTGGGTACCAGGCGGCGATTTCTCCTATTATGACCAGGTGCTCGACACCACAGCCATGCTCGGCGCGGTGCCCGAACGCTTTGCCTGGCCGGGTGGTGCTATCGATATCGATCTGTATTTTCGTATGGCACGAGGCCGAGCGCCTCGGGGCGAACCCGCAGAAGCCTGCGAAATGACCAAGTGGTTTGATACCAACTACCACTATCTCGTACCTGAAATTAGTGCCGGGCAACATTTCAGTCTGGCCTCTACCCATCTGCTGGAACAGGTGGACGAAGCCATTGCCAGCGGCATTCCCA
This sequence comes from uncultured Gammaproteobacteria bacterium, assembly GCA_942492235.1. Classification (GTDB taxonomy): domain Bacteria; phylum Pseudomonadota; class Gammaproteobacteria; order Pseudomonadales; family Porticoccaceae; genus HB2-32-21. The sequence continues at coordinate 30,715 of CALODO010000016.1, read as the reverse complement.
TAAAACCGGTCTTGCTGGGGCCTCTCACCTGGCTGTGGTTGGCTAAGGTGCGTGGTAAATCTTTCGATAAACTGACGCTGCTCGACCGTGTCCTGCCGGTCTATTGCGAGGTACTCTCAGCATTAAAGGCCAGGGGTGTTGAATGGGTACAAATCGATGAGCCAATTTTAGCGCTCGACCTGCCATCAGCCTGGCAGCTGGCCTTTACACCAGCCTATGGACAACTTACCGACAGTGCGCCTGATGTCTTACTTGCCACCTATTTTGGGCCTTTACTTGAGAACCTGCCGTTGGCCTGCAAACTTCCTGTGGCGGGTCTGCACCTGGACGCAGTGCGTGGTGGCGATGAATTTTTGCAGGCATCTGACCTGCTCACCGCGGATCAGGTGTTGTCGATTGGCATTATCGATGGTCGCAACATCTGGCGCAGTGATCTCGACCAGGCACGGGATAAACTGCAACCCCTGGCTGCAGAGCGAAGTGACCGCCTATGGGTTGCGCCTTCCTGTTCGTTGCTACATGTGCCAGTTGATTTAGCGCAGGAAGACAAGCTGGATAAAGAACAAGAAAGCTGGCTGGCCTTCGCCCGGCAAAAAGTAGATGAGGTGACAACCCTGGCAAAAATTTTGTCGACAGATGGTGCGCTACCGGCCAGCTTGCAGCAACACTTGTCAGAATCCCGCCAGGCCCTGCACAGTCGTCGCAACAGTAGCCGCGTGCATTGCGCCGATGTAACCCGGCGTGTCGCTGGCATCAAGGATAAACTGGCACAGCGCCAACACCCTTACCAGAAGCGCATAGAATATCAACAGGCGCAGTTACGCTTGCCGCCCTACCCGACCACCACTATTGGGTCTTTCCCACAAACCCCTGAGATTCGCCAGCTACGCCAACGCTTTAAACACGGTGAGCTCAACGAACAGGCGTACATAGATGGCATCAAAACAGAAATCGCTCACACCATTGAGCAGCAGGAAGCCATTGGCCTGGATGTCCTCGTACACGGTGAAGCCGAGCGTAATGACATGGTGGAATATTTTGGTGAACAACTCGAGGGCTTCATTTTTACTCGTAAAGCCTGGGTTCAGTCCTATGGCTCACGCTGTGTAAAGCCGCCTGTTATTGTCGGCGATGTTGCACGCTCTCAGGCGATGACGGTGGACTGGATTCGCTACGCACAATCACTCACCGACAAACCGGTTAAAGGCATGCTAACCGGGCCAGTAACCCTCCTTAACTGGTCATTTGTGCGAGATGATCAACCACGCTCGGAAACGTGCCTGCAAATCGCTCTGGCAATACACGATGAGGTCCAGGATCTGGAAGCCGCTGGCACCCAAATTATTCAGATAGACGAAGCGGCGCTGCGAGAAGGCTTACCGCTGCGCCAACGCGACTGGCAGGCCTATCTCGATTGGGCTGTGCGAGCATTTCGCACCACGACCTCGGGGGTCGCCGACACGACGCAGATCCATACCCACATGTGTTATTCATCATTTAACGACATTATTGCTGCCGTTGCGGCGATGGATGCCGATGTCATCACCATCGAAAGCTCGCGCTCAGATATGGCCCTACTCGACGCCTTTAAAGATTTTGCCTACCCGAACGATATCGGCCCCGGCGTCTACGATATTCACTCGCCCAATGTGCCCACAGCTGAAACCATTGTGGCGCGTATGCAACAGGCGACGACGCGAATAAAACCCCAGCAGCTGTGGGTAAACCCGGACTGTGGTTTAAAAACCCGAACCTGGGACGAAGTAAAGCCCGCTCTGGTAAATATGGTTACAGCAGCAAATACATTGCGCGGCACTTTAGCCGGGACGCCGGCCATCACCGAGTGATAACTAACGAACAATGATCAGGGGAATAGCACTACTACTGACCATATCCATGGTATTACTACCCAGAAACAGGCGGCGAATGCGGGAGTGACCATAGGCGCCCATCACCATCAACTCAATATTGTGCGCCTGTTGGTAGGCCTTAAGCTCTGACTGCATTTCACCCTGCAGTACAGTGGCGCTAACGGCAAACCCAGCCCTGGTGAGTTTGTCAGCAGCGGCCTGTAGCTCGGGACCGCGATCGAGGCTGGTGTTATTGACCGCAACCAGATGACAGGGCAGCCCCTTTAGGAGGGGGCTGCTAATCAGCGTATCGAGTACATTTTGGGTGACACTGCGACCGTCGTAGGCAATCATAAAATTGCTCGGCGGACTGAATTGTTCAAGGGTGACCAATATGGGTTTGTGTACCGCGCGCACCACGCTCTCTAATTGCCCTCCCACGGCCAGGGCCTGCCCGGCATGACTTTCACCGAGTCGCCCCATAATCAGCAGGCGGGTATCGTTCTGCATATCGACCAGGCTTTCGACCAGCGCGCCATGACGCTGCAGGGTGATCACGTCCTCAGCGCCCTGCTCTGTAACACGGGCTCTGGCAGCTTCAAGCATCAGCTTGCCATGTTCCAGCGCGAGCTTATTGCGCCTGGCATCCAGCTCGACCAGCTCGTCAAGCAGCTGGGTTCGACTATCGACACCTAGATTTCCGGACAGGTCGCTGTAGGCAGGGACTTCAGATTTATCCAGCACATGCAGTAATTGCAAAGGTGCGCCTATACGCTGGCTGGCCCAGGCACCGGCATCGCACACAGCAAGCGCACCGGAGGAGCCATCTATACAGCTAATCACGTTAATCATTTATTATCCCCTGACATTTGCTGGGTGACGATGGCTCCGGTGTAACCACGTTGTTAATGAGCATTGAGTATTTTGTCGACGTTTTCTGGCTTGTCGTGGACACCAAAGGTATCAACAATGGTTGCACTGGCTTCATTCATACCGATGAGCTTAACTTCTGCGCCTTCGCGACGAAACTTGATCACCACTTTATCCAGCGCAGCGACAGCGGTGATGTCCCAGAAATGGGCTTCGCTGACGTCAATCGTCACTTTTTCAAGCACTTCTTTGAAATCAAATGACTGAATAAACTGCTCCGAAGATGCAAAAAAGACCTGACCCATCACTTTATAAATACGTTGACCATCCTGCTCAGCAGCTTCGGTTTTAACCGCCATATAGCGGCCAATTTTATTGGCAAAGAACATGGCCGCCAGCAACACCCCAACAAACACACCCAGGGCCAGATTATGGGTGGCGACCACAACCACCACGGTCGAAATCATCACCACATTACTCGATAGCGGGCTCTTTTTAAGACTCCGTAAGGACTCCCAGGAGAAAGTACCGATGGACACCATGATCATGACTGCCACCAGGGCGGCCATGGGGATCTGGCCAATCCATTCGTCAAGAAATACCACCATAATGATGAGCAATAACCCAGCCACGAATGTGGATAGTCGCCCCCGCCCGCCAGATTTCACATTGATCACCGACTGGCCAATCATCGCACATCCGGCCATGCCGCCCATCAGGCCCGCACCAATATTGGCAATGCCCTGCCCCTTACACTCACGGTTTTTATCACTGTTGGTATCGGTCAGGTCGTCAACAATCGAGGCTGTCATCATGGATTCCAGCAGGCCAACCAATGCCAGAGCTATGGCATAAGGAAAGACAATGGCCAGAGTTTCAAAATTTAACGGCACATCTGGCCAGAGGAAAATAGGCAGGGTGTCCGGCAGCTGACCCATATCGCCGACCGTGCGAATATCCAGACCTATGACGACCGATAGTGCGGTGAGCGCCAGGATACAGACCAGCGGTGAAGGTAGCAGCTTACCTATAACCGGAATCAGTGGCAGCAGATAAATAATGCCTAGACCCGCAGCAGTCATGGCATAGACATGCCAGGTAACATTTTGTAACTCCGGCACCTGAGCCAGAAAAATCAAAATGGCCAGGGCGTTAACAAAGCCGGTCACCACCGAGCGGGACACAAAGCGCATTAGCCCGCCGAGCTTTAAAAACCCGGCAATAATCTGAAACACCCCGGTGAGCAGGGTAGCAGCCAGCAAATATTCGAGACCATGTTCCTTCACCAGGGTGACCATTAATAAGGCCATGGCACCCGTGGCGGCAGAAATCATGCCCGGACGGCCACCGGTAAAAGCGATAGTGACGGCGATACAAAATGAGGCATAAAGCCCGACTTTGGGATCAACGCCGGCGATGATGGAGAAGGCAATAGCCTCAGGAATAAGAGCCAGGGCGACGACAAGGCCGGCGAGCAGGTCGCCACGCACATTGGAGAACCAGTCTTTCTTCAGGGTTTCAATCATTAATCACTCAGGTTTCGACTTACGATTTAGATTTGGTGTAGGCTCGGTGTGGAAATAGTTGATAGCGACGATCCGCATTTGGAACCCGCCTTTAGAACAAGGAACCACCGCAAAAAAGCGCGGGATTATAACGAATAAGCCAACAGAATACTCGCCTGGTTGACAGTGGTAGTCGATGTCCAATTTCATCCTTTGTTATCCTGCCCTTGCTAAAGTTGGACGATGAATAAAAAATACCTTCTCTTGCTGTTTTTTACCCTGCTTGCTAAGCAGGCCTGGAGTTTTCCGCTCATGTCTGATCAAAGCGAATCCCCGCTCTCGCCCTGCCCAATGTCACCCAATTGCGTGTCCAGCCTCGCCACTGACGACGTACACAAAATTGAAGCCTTTACCTTAACCAGGCCCGTCAGCGACGCCTGGCCGGAGATAAAGGCTATAGTTTTAAGTCTGCCGCGCAGCAAAGTGGTTGAAGAAAAGCCGGGCTACCTGCACGTAGAAATCAGGAGTTTGGTGTTCAGGTTTGTCGATCATCTCGAGCTGGCTGCTGAACCAGCGAGTACACGTGTGGATATACGCTCGGCATCGGCTCGGGGCTACTCAGATCTGGGCGTTAACCGCAAACGCATCGAGGCTTTGCGAGCACGTTTAAAAAAGGCGGGCCAGCTCCAGTGAGCTAAACTGGTAGCCATAGTCCAAATCATAAGAGGCCGCAACCATGACAAGCCCAAAGCCCTTCACAGTCAATATCCCTCAGAGCGAACTGGATGATCTTAAAGCCAGGCTAAGCAATACCCGCTGGCCATGTGATGTGGGTAATCCCGACAATCGTTACGGTGCACCCCGGGAATATATTGAAGACTTGCTGAACTACTGGCGTCATGATTACGACTGGCGGGCGGTTGAAGCGAAAATAAATACCTATGACAACCAGCTTGTGGAGATTGATGGCGTGCCGATCCATTTCCTGCGCGTACGAGGTAAAGGCCCCAACCCGACGCCCATTATTCTTACCCACGGCTGGCCCTGGACATTCTGGGACCTTCATAAAGTGGTCGATCCACTGGCCGACCCTGCCAGCTACGGCGGTGACCCCGCCCAGAGCTTTGATGTGGTTGTGCCCTCACTGCCCGGCTACGGATTTTCAGTGCCGCTAAAAACGACTGGAATAGATGTTGCCCGTGTTGCAGAACTCTGGGTAACGTTAATGCGCGACGTACTGGGCTACGATCGCTTCGGTGCCCAGGGCGGTGACTGGGGTGCGTTTATCACCGCCCAACTGGGCCATGCCCATGCCGAGCATATGATTGGTGTCTACCTGACTATGCCGGTGGTGCCAGGCGTGTTCGGTCGGACCGCAGCCAGTGCAGACCAGTTCGCCGAAGACGAACAATGGATGGTAGACCGGATAAAGGCTACCCGTCGCCACACCGAAGCGCATATCGCTGTCCAGCGCCGTGACCCCCAAACTTTTGCTTACGCCATGGCCGACTCACCCGCAGGGCTCGGGGCGTGGCTATGGTGGCGACGACAACTCTGGTGTGATGGCGATGCGCGTGATGTATTTGGCCGGGATAATCTGTGCACGCTGGCTTCCCTCTACTGGTTCAATACATCATTTGCCTCGTCAATCAGGCTGTACGCCGAACAATTTTCCAGACCTCCCAAAATTGCTCACGAACGAATGCCCGTCATTGAAGCACCGACCGGCTACGGGATTTTTCGGAAGGAACTGCTTTTCACGCCGCGCTCAATCGCGAAGACACATACCAACCTAAAACGCTGGAGCGTCTTTGATGGAGGAGGTCATTTTGCGCCTGCCGAGAGACCTGACGATGTTGTCAACGAACTAAGGGCTTTTTTTACAGAAATTCAATAAAGGTAAACAAAAGGGGCAAAAAATGAGCAGATTATTGCGCGAATGCTTAAGAGAAAAGCAATTTTGGCCCCTTAGCCCTGTCTACATTTTTTTTGTGATACATCAACCTGTCGCCTTCGGCAAGTAAGTCCCGAATCGTTTTGTGCTTTAAGCGATCGTATTGGATAACACCGTGGGAGCAAGAAAGCTCATAACCTCGATTAGCCGCCTGACTGTCATCAGTCAATGACTGCATGAATCTTTCGACCACCGCTTCTGCCGTTTTCTGGTCAGTATTGGGCAACAATGCCACAAACTCATCGCCACCTACACGAGCAAGGTAATCAGACACCCTGAATACGCTTTTGAGCTGACTGGCAAACACCTGTAACGCGTGGTCACCCTCAGCATGGCCGAATTTATCGTTGATCGGCTTAAATTTGTTAAGATCAAAAAACACTAGCGATATGGCAATTTTTTCGCGTATGCAAAGACTAAGGGCTTTCTCCGCGAGAAGTAAAAATCCCCTGCGATTATAAATACTGGTTAATTCATCAATGGTCGCCAGCTCCATAGCACTGATCTCGCGCTCAGCCATCACTGCCAGGTCTTGCAAGGCCTCCAAATCCTCCGGATTAAGCTTCCTTGGCTTCTGATCGATAATGCACAGGGTACCGAGCGTCACGCCATTGAGGGCCCTGAGTGGACAGCCCGCATAAAAGCGGATACTGGGGTCATTAGTCACAAGAGGATTATCTTTGAAACGTTCGTCCAGGGTCGTATCTTCAACCACGAACATATCGCCACCGAGAATGGTATGACCACAAAAGGAGATATCCCGAGGCGTTTCCTGAACACCCAGACCAACAATAGATTTAAACCATTGTCGGTTTTCATCGACGAGGCTGACCAGAGCTATTGGCACATCAAACATGCAACTTGCCATGCGTGTTAACCGGTCAAATCGATCCTCGGCAGCGGTATCGAGAATCTCCAGAGATCGAAGTGCTTTTAGCCTGACTGCTTCATTTTGGGGAGTTTTGGGCTTTTCCAAATCCTGTCCTCTAATGAATGCTTTAAATGCTTCGTCCCTGCAAACTTTTCAAGTCCAAACGAGCAACACTACACACAAGCCAGACCAGCATTCGCAATCTCGACAAGGCCTGATATTGAACACCGAAGTACGCTGAAAGAAGACAGATGGCTTGGCCCCTGTCGCTGTGCTTTTTGTCTCTGTACTTTGTCTCGGGAAAGGCCTCACGCGGTCTCTGGGAAAAAGGCTTCACACGCTTTATACATAGCCTCCGAGGTACTGGGGAAACCTCGTCTATTAGGCCTTTCCCATCCTCTTCACTGACGTATCGTCTACAACGATTGACACTCGGTGTATCGAGCCAGGGTACGCTCGAGTTGACCAGATTGTTTGATTTGGCCAAGCCAGGTATCCACATAGTCTTTGAAATAATTATCCTGTGGTAACAAAAATGCTTTGACCGCGTGAGTTAGTAACGCACTTTGCACGCTGTCAGATCTACGATCAATTTTTTCATCAACCCTTTTTTCAAACATAGTGCCGCAAAGTTCAGGGTGAATGGCTTCCTGCACTTCCACCTCAATGGCATCGGTGATCATTACATCGGCATGGTTATTGATAATCTGCTCAAAAATCGTCGTGTTATCTGGATACAGTATGATTTGTGCGTTTTTTATGTGGCTACGAACATATTTCTCGTTGGTGCCACCAGGGTTTACGATGACCCGTACTCCAGCCCGATCAATTTTCATCAGACTATCCAGTTTCTTCTTTGCCTCGCAACGGGCTATAGGCGTTTTACCACCAACCAGATAAGGTGTCGAAAAAAAAGCGCTTTTCTGCCTCGCCTGGGTGTGGGTAATACCGCTCATACCAATATCAAACTGGTCAGCAGAGAAATCTCGCATCAAGGTGGGCCACGAGGTTTTTACCAGCACCAGTTTTACCCCCATGGCATCAGCCAGGTCTTCGGCAAGATCGATGTCCACCCCTGTCAAATTACCCGTGGTTGGCCCGATAAAACTAAAGGGTTTGTAATCGCCGGTAGTACCGACTCTTAGCGTCCCCCGAGCAAGAACCCTGGCCAATCGGTTAGGCTCTGACTGATCCTCAGGCCTTATCATGGTCAGGGTCTCGAGCACTTTCTGTTTCCTGGCGAGAGAAACATGAGGATTGTTGATTGCCCGGGGTATTTCCGCCATATGACGAGTGTATTGCTCGGTGCTATTCAGGGCCGGCAGAGCCCGGGGGATTTGCCGGATAATCTCGTCACCCAGACTGATCAGTCTGGGTCTAATTTCAGTATTCAAATCAGCAACAACTGACCGAATTGAGGCTTCATGACCGCTAAGATTCCAATGCTTTATCCAGGCCTCCTGCACTTCCCTGGCCAATTCTATTTGGAGCCGAAAAAAAGCTTCAACCGATGCTGGATTAAGTTGGTTCTCCCGAGCACTGACCAGCGCCCGGTTGATTACAATCTCTTCACGTTGGGTATTTTGAACAGCTACACCGTTAACATACTTATAGGCAGCAACTTCCTCCATCAATTGCAGACGTTCATTCACGAGGGTTAAGAGACGAACAAGCTCCAGGTCACCCTCCGATCCGCCGGCCAGTAGAGATGAGCTAAAGGTGAAATAAAAAACGATCAGGGCTAGCTGCTGTCCGCAGAAGCGGGAAAGATATGCCAGATTGGTCATAGTATAGTTAACCACGCAGCGTCGTTATCGACACGACCCGATTTTCGCCCCATCACCTAAGCTTCTCTCATCAGACCCGATTTTCCAGCGAACTTAGCCGCAGCATACCAGGGTTTCTGGCTGCATCCGGCGCGGCCTGAGCCGGGAAGCCCAGATCATATTCCCAGCCATTTTGTCAACAAACTTACCGCCTGAATATTCGGTGATGCCCCTACCGAAACAACGGCAGGTCAGTTCCTGGTTTCAGCGACACACTGTTTGTTCTAACCCTTTATAAATGTGTTATCAGGAGCGCAGTCTTACGGCGTCGGCACTTTCTATTTGGCTTTAAAATTATAATTACTCATCCGGAAAAAACAGCTGGTCAGCCAGGCTTCGAGACTTGTTGAGGGGCGGATAAACGGGCTATCACCGTGGCGATCTATATAGTAACTGTTCGATGCTCCGCAGTTACCAAACTGGAATATCGTGTTTTTGGCCCGCTTCTGGATCTTTCTAAAGTTCTTATCATTGGCCGATTGCTTCACCTCAATATAATTAGCATTGCGTTTTTCAGCAGCCTTCAGACAGCGTACCAGATGCCGGGTCTGGGTTTCGATCATGCCAAAGTATGACGCTGAGCAAACGCTGTACGGACCCATGATCATAAAGAAATTGGGAAACTGAGGAACGGTCGCTCCTTCAAAAGCCTGATAGCGGTTTTCTTCCCAGTAATCACTGATTTCCAGGCCGTTTAAACCATGTACTCGAAAGGTCGGCACACTGCCTTTCTGGAAGACCTGAAAACCCGTGCCATAAATTAAGGTATCGATTTCTCGCTCGACGCCGTCGCTGGTGACAATTCCTTTTTCTGTAACACGTTCGATTGGGTCAGTAACCAGCTCAACATTATCTTCATTAAAAACTGGATAAAACTTGTTAGTAAAACTCGGCCGTTTACAGCCAAAATCATAATCGGGTATGAGTTTTTCCTGGATTTCCGGATTATTAACCTGGGTACGCACATGTTTAACAGCAACTTTTTCGCACCACTTAATCATCCATGAGAGTTGCTTGTTAAAAACAAGACCATTGACCATGATCGTATCAGTCAGTATCTGCATCAAGGTGCGTGCAGAGCGCTGCAGGCCTGGCACATATTTAAAGCCATTTTGCAGCCATTTTGGAATGGGCATATCTTTTTTCGGCAGTAACCAGATGGGCGTACGTTGGTAAACATCCAGACTTTTTAATTTGGGCACTATTTCTGGAATAACCTGAATAGCCGTGGCCCCAGTGCCAATAAAGCCGACGCGTTCGCCGGTGAGATCATGGCTGTGATCCCAGCGACCGGTATGCATTTTTTTACCTTTGAAGTTTTCTATACCTTCTATATCCGGTAATTTAGGCAGAGTCAGATAACCTGTGGCACTGACAACATACCTTGAAGTAAAAGCTCTACCGTCCTCGGTGTGCGTAGTCCAGATATTATTGACTTCGTCATAGAGAGTTTCAGTAACCGCGCAGTTATAACGCAGGTGAGCCTTCACACCGTATTTTTTTGTGCAGTGCTCAGCATAGGCTTTCAACTCAGGGCCAGGAGCATAGAGATTCGACCAATTCGGGTTTTGCTCAAATCCAAAGGAATAACTCAGTGTCGGCACATCGACGGCCAGCCCGGGATAACTGTTGTCTCGCCAGGTACCGCCTACACCGTCTCCTTTTTCAAGAATAATAAAATCCCCAAATCCCTTTTTGAGGAGCTTAATACCGGCACCAATGCCAGAAAACCCGCAGCCAATGATTACGATATCGTGATCAATGACGGGGGCTGATGTCTCCGCTTCAAAATAATCTGCTGTTGAATTTTCCACTGCTAGAGCCACTTGATTTCTCCCACTAAAGACTGACCAGATGTGTCAGGCGCATGAAATAAATTTAGGCGATGAAATCTACGCTGCAGCTGGTTCTGTGTCAAATAGGCAAAGGGAGTTTAGCTGTCGCACTTGCATCAGGTTATGGTGATAAAACTCTAATCGCTATACATTAGGGGCAAGAACGTCAGAGCGCTAATCCTCCCCACTGCTCGTTAGTAGATGTGCTGTTAGCCGATATTTATTAAGGCTCGTAACGGTTAATTATATCCTTTACCAGACCACTGCGAACAATGTCGTCATAATCAAAATGGTGGATATAAATATTAGGCAGGCCAGAAAGTTTGTTAACGGCGTCGGCCAGACCGTTAGTACCACCAATATCACTCTGTTTAGTGTCTCCGTTAATCACCACTTTACAGCCATCACCGATGCGGGTCAGAAACATTTTCATTTGAGCAATGGAAGTGTTTTGAGCCTCATCAAGAATTACAAAACTGCCTCTACTAAAGGTTTTACCACGCATAAATGCCAGGGGGGCAGCGACGATCCTGCCATGACGAAGACAATAATTAACCGTACCTGCACCTAGCCTCTCATTGAGAGTATCCCGAAAGGCATCAATATAAACGGCAAACTTTTCATCTACTGCACCCGGCAAAAACCCGAGCTGCTCACCGGCTTCTACAGCCGGACGAGTAAGAATAAGACGATCAACCTTGCCGGATTCGAGAGCTTCAGCGCCAATAGCTGCGGCACAGTAACTTTTCCCGGTGCCAGCCGGCCCAAGGCCCAGGGTCAGGCAATGGCGTTTGATAGCGTTGATGTAGTTTTCCTGGGCGGGTGTTTTCGCTTCAAGGGTTCCGATGGGTCGAGAATTAATACAGGCCTGATGGAGATGCTGGTTTTGGGGGTTTATCTCTACGACGGTATCGTGATTTCGTTTGCTTTTTTTACGGGGAGAATTTTGGGTTTTACGGGGAGAGTTTCGGAAGAGGACCTGGTCATGCAGGTGATTCTCGGGGCCCTGGTTTCTTCGCTTAAGCTTTTGCTTTGCACTACTGCGTCTGCTCATACTTTTTGTCGTCCTCTGGTTTCAAAGTGATTTACGGGTGTACGGCCGCGCAAATTTTCGTGAAATAAAAGGTCGTGCTTTAATACTCTAAAGCTGAGTGCCCGGGTATTACTGTGTTGCCTCCTTATCTTTTGAGGCCTCGTGGTGAGGGGAAATCTCTGAGCATGAAAACCAGCAATATTGCGTGAGTTTGGTTTCACGTTCTGGTTTCAGCTATCAGTCACCGAGACGCTTGACTGATCATGCTCCGTGATTGTCCCTTCGATGCTATCAGGTAACTTTATTTGTTGCACTCGCTTTTTTATCTCCCTGGAAGAAGATGTGAAAACGCGTATTTTAAATCAATCTCCCCCTACGGCTTTAACATCTACAGCACTGGGCATTTTTGCTGGTAAAAAGGGTATCAATAGCAGGATGGGAATAATCATAATCGTCAGCAAACTAAATGTATCGCTCAACCCCAGGGTCAGGGACTGAATATTTGTTAGCTTTTCGGCGATGGCCCACATAAACGACTCATCACCCCCAGCCAGATTCTCCAGGGGGGAAAATGCCGTGTCCTTACCCTGTTCCCACGGATTCAGTTCCTCAACCAGATGTTGGCGGTGGAAAACCGTACGGCTTTGCCAAATCGTAATACCGAGGGCGATACCAATGCTGGTGGAGAATATCCGAAAGAAATTAAAAAAACTGGCCGCCGAATTAGTTTTATCGGGAGGCACGCTCGACAAAGTAGTGGCCATCAGGGGTGGCCACAGTAAAGTAAAACCGACCCCGACAATCACCCTCGCGAACAACATAGTTTCAAAAGTGGTATCAGGGGAGCATTGCGCCTGTAAGTAAATCCCCCACATACCAAACAGGCAGCCGGCCACCATCAAATAACGTAGATTCCAGTTGGGCATATTTTTACCAACAATCATCATCCCGAAGACGGGCAATACACTGGTGCCGGCCATAACCAGACCCGACCAGGTAGCGGTGTACCCCAGCACCGATTGCATCCAGATTGGATAGGGAATCATCGAGCCAAAATAGGTAATGTGGAACAGCGAGGCGATAATGGAAGACATGACAAAAACAGGGTAACGAAACAGAGAATAGTCAATAATTGGGTGTGCTTCCTTACGCTCCCACACGTAGAAAGCAATCGCGGCAACAATGGCTATATTCACCATTGTCCGTATATCTGGCGATGCCAGCCAATCCAGTTCATGGCCTTTATCAAGTACCAACTGCAACATAATGACGCCAATCGCGAGGAGTAATATCCCTACGCCGTCAACCGGTACTTTGGGTGATGCCTTGTCTGTATGACTCATACTCATCCAGATCAACGTGGCCGAAATAATGCCCAGAGGGATATTGATATAGAAGATCCACGGCCAACCGAAGTTATCAGTGATAAAGCCCCCGATTAAAGGCCCTAGTACTGGTGCGGTAGTAGAGGTAACACTCCATAAACCAATGGCAAAGCCATGCTTTTCTGGAGGATAAACCCGTAGTACCAGGGTTTGAGACAGGGGCACAATCATCCCGCTGGTTAAACCTTGGAGAGCCCGAAATAATATCAAGCTCTCAAAGTTTTGCGCCAACCCACACATCGCCGATGTCAGGGTAAATAACATTACCGAGACGACGAAGGTTCTTATCTCACCGTAGCGGCGGCTGATCCAGGGGCTCAGGGGCAGAATCACTGCCAGACAGACAGTATAGGAAGTAAGAATCCATGCCCCCTGGGATGGCGTTGCCCCCAGGCTTCCGGACATCGCAGGTAGCGCTACTACCGCAATGGTAGTATCCAGCACATTCATAAAATTCGCTGAAGTGATCGCAATTGCTGTTAACAGCAAGGGCAGGCGTGGTCCGTCGCTCATGATTGCTCACTAAGTTTTAGAAGGGCTATTAATTCGCTTTGACTTCATCCTTTTGTAGCATTGTGGCCCCTCGGGATGAATTTATAAAAACACACCTCCCAGCCACTCGCAACGCTAATTGCTATGACTGAACGAAGTCCTCGCTCGGCTCGTTTATGCATGCCTTAGCCCACCAGATCAGCAAGAATTTACTACAAGGCTTGTTCACAGAGAGAAATACTGGACTTGTCCAGTGGTCAATGGAAGAATCAGGCGCTTTACATAAACCCCGAAAATTAAAACTGGAGAAAATGATGACAAGTTTAGCTGGAAAAGTAGTGCTGATTACCGGTGGCTCTCGAGGCCAGGGCGCTGCAGAAGCAAGGATTTTTGCCGAGCGCGGTGCCAAAGTAATGATCTGTGATGTTCTTGATGAAGACGGCCACAAAACTGCAGCCGAGATTGGCGATGCAGCGGCTTATACCCATCTGGACGTCACAGACGAAAGCGCCTGGCAGGCGGCAGTTGCCGCAACCATAGCCAAGTTTGGCAAGCTCAATGGCCTGGTCAACAATGCTGGCATCGCAGATATGCATGCACTGAAAGAAATGTCCGTCGAGCAATATATGAAAACCATTCAGGTTAATCAGGTCGGCGTGTTTCTGGGCATGAAAAGCGTCGCCGGGGCCATGAAAGACGCCGGTGGTGGAGCGATTGTCAATATTTCTTCTATCGCAGGGATGTTGGGTGCGGTCGGTGGCATTGCCTATTGCGCTAGCAAGTTTGCCGTACGCGGCATGACCAAAGTCGCCGCCCTGGAACTTGGCCCCGATAATATTCGCGTCAATTCCATCCACCCCGGCGGAATCATGACTCGAATGTTGACTGACGCTGGCCTGACCTCTGATGGCGCCAACGACCTGTTCTCATCGGCGCCTGTGGGTCGTATCGGCCAGCCGGAGGAAATGGCCACCCTGGCAGCCTATCTGATTTCAGATGATAGCTCCTACTCGACCGGTTCTGAATTTGTCGCTGACGGCGGCATCACCGCAGGTTTTGCGCTGGAGCCCTAAGTCCTGATGCCGCGCTATCTGCCTTAAGACCGCTTATAGCGAACTATTAGGTAATCTTTACTATCAAGGCCATCGACGGAACTCGATGGCCTTTTTACCAGCCTTACCAACGGCGCCTACTGCTCGTGCTCGAAACAGGCTTAAGTTGCTTTTAGTCTGGCTTAACATTGAGCATAGCCATACCTTGCACTTCTGCACCACCATCAAAATCCACGGCCGCATGATGGGTGGCCATAATGACATCCCGGAAACACTGCTGCATAGGCGAATCATTATAAGCGGCGTGAGCACCGGCTCCGGCGTACAAACGTTCCACCGCACTGCGACACAGCCCCGCAGCGTAGGCTGAATGCCAGCGCATTTGAGCTTGAGCGGCCATATCAGCGGGTGCTTTTGCCGCTGCGATGGCGTCAAACATATCGCAATTTCTGCCAATCATTAGTTCAGCTGCGGTTATCTCCCCGTAGGCCTCGGCAACGCGGCTTTGCATGGTGCCCATGCGGGCTTTGGCACCAGTGCCCTTGCCGCTATAAATATCTGGTCTGACACGGGTTTTTTCGACAAACAGACTGAGCATCTCTCTGGCCATACCAAGTATGGTTCCAGCGAGCTGAGTGGAAAGGCTACACATCACCGGAGCCATGTAGATACCACTGTCTTTGCCGTGATCAAGGGCATGAGGACTACTGCCATTGAACAATTTACCGGTCGCCTCGGCGCGATACTCTGGTACAAACACGTCATCTAACACCACGTCCTTTGAACCACTGCCACGCATACCCAGGGTATGCCAGGTATCATCCACTTCTACCTCATCTCTGGGTAACATGACATGCAAGCTATTCGGGCCCCTGGCGGTATCTTCCGGGTCGCGTAAAGAACCGATTAACAACCAGGGTGAGTGGTCAACCCCGGAACAGTACTGCCAACGTCCACTCACCCGCCAGCCACCCTCAGCTTTTTTAAACCGACCCTGACCGGCCAGCGTTCCTGCAATCAATAGATCTTGATCGGAACCATACATTTCGGCTCGGCACTGCTCAGAAAAACTTCCCGAGATCCAGTTGTGGGCACCACACACCATCAACACCCAGCTGGAAGCTGGGCAAGCGCGAGCTAATTCAGCACAGGCGTGTACCTGCGCTCGAACAGAGGCCCCGTGCCCACCATTCAATGAAGGTGTCATCAATCGCGCCAGACCCGCCTCTCTCAGGGCCGTGATAGATTCAATTGCTGCAGACCGACCCTCCTCGGTCGCGTCACGATGTGCCGCAAGTACCGGTAATACCGATTCAATCGCAGATTGATAGCTGAGTGTTTCAGATGTTTCCAGTGCATTCATAAGGCAGCTACTCCAGTCAGCCTCGGTTTAAAAAAGCCAGGTGTTATCCAGCGGGCGCCAGCATATCAATAGCTTTTCTTGTCGCATCTAAACGACCTTCATTAACAGGGCTAATCGCCAGGATAGGCATACCAGCACCGGCCTCATGGAAGGCGGCTAACTGATCTCGGCACTGACCAGGTGGGCCAAATACACACACCTCTTCGACCATTTGGTCACTCACTTTCGTGGCAGCAAGTCTGCGGTCTCGTTCCTGCCAGGCTGATTCGAGGCCCGCGACTTCGTCTTCAAAACCACTGGCTCGCCATTGTTTTCGGTAATTGGGCATCTGGCCAAAAAACGCCAGGTTGTAACGTGCGGCGGATTTAGCGGCCTCAATATCATCGGAAACAAAGGTAGGAATACTCATCACGCAATCCACTTCGTCAGGGTTTTTACCTGCTCCCTGCGCTGCGTTCTTTGCGGTATCCACCAGGGTCTTAATATAAGAGCGCCCCGTCAGAAAAGGCATAATACCATCGCCCTCCTGGCCACCTACTTCAGCACTCTCCGGTGTTAGTGCCGCCACCAGCACCTGGGCAGAATATTTTGTTGGCCGGGCTTTAAACAAGCCGCTGCCGCCTTCGCCGCTGAGGTATTGTTTAACGTCATGGGTATATTCACGGAGATATTTGCGGGGTTTAGTCATATCTATACCCAGCGACTTGAGTACCTGACGGTGGCTCATCCCCAGGCCAAGGATCAGGCGACCCTCGGTCATTTCCGTAATCGTCCATGCAGTCATAGCGGCCAGAAAAGGATGCCGAAAATAGATATTGGCAATGTTGGTACCGACTTTGATGGTCGAGGTGCCAATACCAATTGCCATGGCATTGGCCAGGGCGTCACCGGCACCTTCGTTAACCAGCATTGCATCAAAACCCTTATCTTCAGCCATTTTACCCAGCTCGACAAACTCCTGGGGTGGGGCATCAGTGACGGTGGAAAGTACAAAACCAAGGCGGTGATTAGTCATTGTTATTTCCCTCTTAATTATTGTCTGTATGCGTCCTGTTTTTATTTGCGACCTTTAGCAACAGCTTACACCATCATGCCCATTCGGAATGCGGCATCGAGACGGATCACCTCACCATTAAGCATGGAATTTTCGACAATGTGGCAGGCCATCTGGGCAAATTCCGAGGGTTTCCCGGGGCGCTTGGGGAAGGGGATACTGGACTTCAGCCGCTCAAAGCCATCCGGCCCGGTTTCTGAGCGGGCCAGGGGCGTATCGAAAACTCCCGGTGCGATGGTCATCACGCGAATACCGTAGCTGGACAAATCCCGTGCCATGGGCAGCGTCATACCTGCCACACCCGCTTTGGCCGCAGCATAAGCTGTGTCTCCTACCGGGCCATCAAAGGCAAAGATAGAAGCCACGTTGACGATGACACCACGCTCGCCGTCTTCATTCAGTGGCTCAAGCGTAGATATATCTGTGGAAGCCAGTCGGCACACATCGAAAGTCCCGGTGAGGTTAACATTCACCACGCGCATAAAATCATCCAGGGGATGAGGGCCTTTGCGGCTGGTGATTTTGCGCCCGATACCAATGCCCGCGACGTTCATGATAATGCGGGCAACACCGAGTTTGTCTTTTACTCTGGCCATGGCTGCAGCAACGCTATCGGTGTCGGCAACATCCACTTTCACAGCCAGGCCACCCACTTCATTGGCGATGGTTTTGGCCAGATCTTCATTTAAGTCAAGCACTGCTACTTTTGCGCCTTTGGCGGCCAGCGCGCGAACCGTATCAGCACCGAGGCCCGAGGCCCCGCCGGTGACAATGGCAATTTGATCTTTGATGTCCATTTTATTTTCCTGATTATTTCAAAATTAAATAGTTAGTCCGTTGCCAAACTAGCTGCTAGGTCGCCCGTAAACCGCCATCAAGACGAATCACTTCGCCGTTAAGCATGGGGTTTTGACAAATCTGCAAGGCCAGCCTGGCGAACTCAGCCGGTTGTCCAGCACGTTTAGGAAAGGGTACGCCCTCGGTCATAGTTTCGGGATCGCCACGCAGGACCTCTGCCGCCAGCGGCGTATTGAATACCCCCGGAGCGATGGTGACAACACGAATACCGTAACTGGCGAGGTCACGGGCCATGGGGAGCGTCATGCCGATCACCGCGGCTTTAGTAGCAGCATAGGCGGTTTGACCGCGCGGGCCATCGAGACCTGCGGCAGAAGCGACGTTAACGATGACACCCTGCTCTTCTCCATCAAGCCGCTCCAGTTGACGCACCAGATCAGCACCCAGACGGCAGATGTTAAACGTACCGGTAAGGTTAACTGCGATTTGTTTGCCGAGTGCATCCAGAGGCTGCGGCCCGCCACCGCGCGTGGCAATACGACCGGTAATATCGATGCCAGCACAGTTGATAAATATTCGGGGGGCACCATTACGTTCAATTACCTTTTGCAGCGCAATGAGCACTGATGTCTCGTCAGCCACATCACAGGTAACGGCCAAACAGCCTAGTTCATCCGCTGTTTGCTGGGCTAGTTCCAGATTGCGATCAAAAATACTTACCTTTGCGTTCTGCCCAATAAACAATCGGGCAGCACCGGCGCCCAGGCCAGAAGCCCCGCCGGTAATGACAACACTCTTTCCTTCGACATCCATTTTTATCGCCTTTTGTTATTCGTTGAAGTCGACCAGCATTTTAGCTACATGATAATTTAAGCGCCCAACCTCACCGCACCATCTATGCGAATCATTTCACCATTAAGCATGGAGTTTTCGACAATTTGTTGTACCAGTGCACCGAATTCCAGAGGGTTGCCCCAACGCTTCGGGAAAGGCACGGTAGGGATAATATTATCGATCCATTCCTGCGGAATACCCGAAGCCAGGGGCGTTTCAAACATCCCCGGAGCGATGGTCATAACACGAATGCCATAGGGCGCGAGATCGCGGGCCATAGGCAACGCCAAACCCTGCACGCCTGCTTTTGAAGCGGCGTAAGCTGCCTGACCAATGGGACCATCCTGAGCTACTACCGAGGCAATATTAATGACCACACCGCGCTCGCCATCTTCATTGAGTGGGTCGAGGCCGATCATCCCGTAAGCGGCGACTCGGCTCACATTAAATGTGCCCGTCAAGTTGACGCTAATCACCCGTTCAAATTCATCGAGGGGATGCGCACCCTTGGGACTAGCCGTACGCACGGCAATATCGATACCCGCTGCATTGAGCACGATACGAGGTGTTCCCAAAGTATCGACCACTTTGGCGACGGCCGCTTCAACCCCCGGCCCGTCGCTAACATCACATTCCACCGCCATGCCGCCCAGTTCCGCCGCCAGCTCCTCTGCTAGGGGCAGGTTTCTGTCCAGCAAGGCACATTTTGCACCGGCTTTGGTAAGAACTCTTGCCGCGCCAGCACCTAGGCCCGAGGCCCCACCTGTTATCAAAGCTACTTGTCCGTCTACGTTCATATCGACTTCTCCAGACTACTATTAAAAATACAGCTAATAACAAAAATTGATTTGGAACTTTTCTGCTTTACTCAAAACAAACTATCAGGATAACTGCCGGGGTGCCAGATTAGGCAAACGCGGCGCTGCCAGCCACAATAACAGTGGTGATAATACCGCCAGCACAGCACTAACAATTAACATGGCCGTATAGGTACCAGTGTAGTCATACAACCAGCCACCTAGCCAGGCACCGAGTGCAGCCCCTATAGATCCGGAAATCGCCAGAGTCCCAAATATAGAGGGGAAGAACGGGCTGGTAAATAAATCTCTGGCGGTAGCCGGAAACACGGGGGTATTTGCACCGTAGCCAAAGCCGATAAAAATGGCGAAGCCAACTGCCACCCAGAGAGCTACCACCCAACTTAAATACGCCAGGGCAGCAATCGCAAGCAGCGTGCAAATCGCCGCCAAACTGTAGGCTCGTTCACGGCCGATACGATCTGACAAGTTACCCCAGAACAACTGACCGACAATACTTGAAACGCCAATCACACCGGCGATAAACGAGCTTTCGGTTTTGGCGATACCGTGATCAACCATAAAGGCAAACTGGTGCATCAGCAGTATTTGCGTGACGCAGGCACCCGTGAGAAAACATGCTCCTGCTAACCAGAACCGCGGTGACCGCATTGCAGTTTTTAACGTCCAGTCATAATAGAGCGGCTGCGCCAGTTTGGTATTTGAGCTTGTGTCCCCCGAGACTTCAATCACAGGTACTTCAGCCATTGATGTTTGCGCTGGCTGGGTAGAAGGCCTCTGCTCCGGGCTGTCTTCCTGTCGCGGCTGAGAATTCACGTCTTCCGGCATTTTCAAAAGAAATAACGCCGATGGAATGACCCACACGGGTCCAATAGCGGCCAGTACCACAAAAGTATGTCGCCAACCATAATTTTCTATCAGCGCATTGATGGCAGGCACTCCCACTAATATTCCAAGGCCAATGCCTGACATAGCGAACCCCAGCGCAGTGCCCAGATTATCGGGATACCAACGCTCAACAGTGACGATAAAAGGTATCCATCCGGCCTGGGAAATACCAATAGCAGCAACCACCCCAAAGGTGAAATACAGCTGCCACCAGGTCTCGACCTGTGCAGTCAACAGCAATCCCACCGCATATAACAAGCCGCCGAGAGCGATAACCCGCTGAGTACCGAACCGTTCTATGAGACGCCCATTCATGGGTCCGGATAGACCGTGGATGATACTCATCACAGAAATAGCACCAGCAGTGAGGGAGCGGCTCCAGCCCATATCATCAACCAGTGCGACAAGGAATACTGAATAGGCAAACCAGACACCATAAACGGTACCCAGCGTCAAAAAAGCGACCAATATGGCAACTGGGCCATGATAATTCCGGATCGGCATAGAGTTTCCTTTGCGGAAAAGTAATTCCGCCCGTGCACTGACACAAACAAGCTTGCAGGCGAACTTCTTACGAGGTAGTTAAATCACCTTCAGGATCTGATTTTGCAGAGCGCGTTAAGCAAATGTCCAATCGGCAAGCTCGCCGTTCCGAACCTAAACCCGCATCGCTACTCAATTGTTGTTAGCTTTGAATCTGGTTACCCGACAGCACCTTGGCCCATCCCAGCCTGTCCAGAGAAAACCGAGTAGAGCCCACTTTCACCTCTCAATTACACCAAGCAGGATTGGGTAGATTACCCCGCAACACCTACTCGCCGATATCATGGATTCGAAAACTTATAGCCTCGCGCAAGGTTAAAATACGAATATCCCACCGGAAATGTAGCAGCTAAAATGCCGGTTCCATGGGCTCACCACCCAGCATCACCGCTCCAGCTGAATGGTGGAATCCCCGACGCGCGTCTATGGCGGCGATAATCGCATGGATATTAGATAGACAACGTTCCAGAGGATGACCCTGCATAAAGGCAGCACGAGATCCCTTGGTATACAAATTACTGATCATCTCCCGTGCGACATCACCGGCATAAAAACTTGATGAATACAGTTCGGCCCTAATTTCTTTGGGTACAGCCTCGCCTCGACTGGTATATTCCCAGGCTCGAGCAAACACCTCAATGCTACCGGCATGAATAGCACGCAATGCAGCATTAGCATTGGCTACCGCCAGCTGTGTTTCAGTTTGGTCTCTTAGCGCCTTGCCGGTTACCGATGAAACCTTTGATTTGATTTCATCAGAGGCGACTTCAATAGCACCCTTCAGAACGCCCACTGCGACTGCGGCAAATATAGGCAATGTAATTGCGCTCGGTGAGCCTCGAAACAGGGGACGATTAATCACTGGAGGGCTGCCGGGTACACAGGCCATAACCTCGGAAACAAACACATCTTTTGCATTGACCTGATTACTGCCCGTACCACGCATAGCCGCAGCATCTTTCCAGGTCTGGATAATTTCAAGATCTTTAACAGGTACCAGAAAGAGTCTCACATCGGGACGACCATCAGTGTTCAGGCGCATCTCGCCGCCTTCCATCACCCTACCAGCCAGTGCGCACCAGAGTGCATCGTCAACCCCTGTCACCACCGGCCAGGAACCACTCAGACTATAACCTCCATCAACGGGTACTGCTTCGGCCAGTGCAACAGCGGAAAAACCGAAGTTACGATCTGGATCGGCAAACATTTCGTTGCGCTCTGCCTCGGGAATCAATGCCGACATGATGCAAGGAGCCATAGAGTTGACCATCAGCCAGGTAACCGCCGGGTCAGATGCACTAATCTCCACCGTGGCATTGAACGCTTCTGTCGGCGTTACTTCGAGGCCACCGGCTTCTTTGGGGGCAAACATCCGAAACAAACCGGCTGCACCAACGGCCTTTATTACCTTATCACTGAGCCTTGCCTGCAACTCACCTTCGCGCCTGTGCTCGCTGATTAAGGGTCGCAAAGCTGCTGCAGCCGCTACAATTGGACTTGTACTCACAATACTACTACTCCATCAAAAAATTTTGATTTAGTGTACATTGACGGACATTAACCTTGCAAGCTAAAGAGCAAATAACTTCCGAGCATTATCACCCAACACCGCGCGCTGCAGATATTCTGGCAAATGGCTGACATTACCTTTTACCTGGCCGGGCGCGTCGATATGAGAGTCAATATGGGGGAAATCCGAACCCCACAGAATACGATCTTCACCGACCAGTTCCAGTGCCGAGCCAATGGTCCGCTCCTCTGGTTCGGCAACAAACCACAGGTTGCGGCGAAAATAATCGCTGGGTTTGTTCAGATCGAGTTTTAGATCAAAGCCGGAAAAGTGTTGGTATTTTTCATCAAGACGATCCATGGCGTAAGGTGCCCAACCACATCCGGCTTCGATAGCTACGACTTTCAGTTTCGGAAATTTATCGAACAGACCGTCCATCACCATCGCCATACAAGCTGGCATAACCTGAGAAAGTGCGCCCAGGGCAAAACTAAAGGTACGATTGGCAGGCGTTTCGTACCAGTCGCCGACAAAACCCGTGACAAAGCGCCGCGAGCGTACGATGACATGCATGAGTAACGGCACCCCAGCCTCTTCAATACGCGCCCACAGTGGATCGAAGTAATCGCTGGCAAAGGCATGGCCATCGACCCGTTCTGGTGGCAGGAAAACGCCTTTAAAGCCTTGCTTCAAACGAACATCCAGTTCTTTCACTGCTTCATCAATATCGTGAAAATTAAGATTAGCGGCGACTACGAGCCGATTCCTGTCGGCGGCCTGAAAATCGTAAAGCCAGTTGTTGTAGGCTCGGCAGTACGCATTGGCCAGATTGTTATCGTCCGAATCCCACAAAATGCCGATGGTTGGCAGCACCAGGCCCCCACTCAAACCCCAATGATCAAATTGCACGATGCGTTCTACCCCATCCATACTGCCAGGAGGCGCGCCATCAAGGTAAGTAAGACCCGAAAGTGGGTTAAACGCCTCGGTGCGATCGATATTAACCCCACCCAACGCCGCTGTGCAGTTGGGCAATATAACTTCGTTATCGGCGAAGAGCTGCTCGACACCCTTATCATTGATCCGAAATTTTATAGCACGGTCTTTGAATTCACTTTCGAGATAGTTTTCCCACAGGTCCTTTGGCTCGAGAACATGGGCGTCTGCATCAAAAATAAACAGGTCGGTTGCAGGCTCATTTACAGGCTGGTTCATTACGCGTCCTCTCGTTTAATCAGGCAGGTTTAATCAGGCGGACAAAAACAACCCGCAGCGCTATCAACGTTACGGGCTCTGGTCTACTACTTAAGTTAGTTAAGGGTTTCTACGCATTCAAATTATGCGGCCGCGCCATTCCTGAGCAGTTTTCCGGGCAGCGCATCAGTCGCCGGATTAAATTGGTCAACGTTATTCTCACGTAAAACCCGACCATTGACGACCACCGCTTCGATACCCTGGGCCTCAGAAATCAGGCGGTCAGCACCCGCCGGGAAGTCATAAACACGCTCTAGCTTACCGGCACCGACGGTATCCGCATCGAAGACCACCACATCGGCGGCGAGGCCCACTCTGAGACGACCACGGTCAGTGATATTACACACATCAGCCGCACGAGACGTGAGCAAATAAACCGCATATTCCAAATCCAGCGAGCCACGTTCACGCACCCAGTGGCCCAACATGTAAGTTGAGAAGCAAGCATCACAAAGCTGACTGGCGTGGGCCCCACCGTCCGAAAGCCCCACAACCACATTGGGGTCTTTAAGCAGGATTTCCACTTCGTCTTCATCATGGTTAGCGATAGGCATACGGACGCGCATTTCGAGGTTGTTTTCCAGGGAAAGATCAAGCACTGCATCAATTGGATCCTGATCGCGTTCGCTGGCTACCTCAAATAAGAGCCTCTCGTTTAACGAGGGATCAGAAGGGCAATCCGAGATCACTGTTTTAGGCCACCCTTTCAGACCCAGCGCTCCACCCGTTTTGATAGCCTCTTTGAAGTCCTCGCGGAAACCAGCAGTTTTGTAGATTTCTTTCTTACCCTCGATATCGGCAGCAGAAACCGGTGCAAATACTTCCATACTTTCAAAAATAAAAGGCGCTTTAAAATTCATTTCAAAATTCAGAGCCCGTGGACTGACCTGGGGATAGACCTTTGCACCATCAGCCACCATATCTGCAGATTTCTTCAATTGCTCGCGGTGATCTCCGCCCCCGAGCGAGATACCTTGCAGGAGCGCTGTCCAGGTCACATTGCAATCAGCCACTTTCGACATTTCGGCGAACTGATCATGCAGTACATCACCGCCAATAGTAGATTGAATAATACCGGTTTTCTCTTCACCAATTACCTTGGCAATTTCCAGGATTTCACTTTTGTATATGGCCAGACGACTGGGCACAGGTTTACCGCCGGCACCAATGTGAGTCGGCGCTTTCGACGAGGCAAACCCCATTGCCCCTGCTCGCAGGCCTTCGCGGACGATTTCACGCATTTGTTCGACTTCTTCAGTGGTCGCTTCCCGTTCAGTAGAATCGTCTCCCATCACATAGAGTCGTATAGGCGTGTGGCCCATCAGCACACCGACATTAATACCCATGCCGCCAGATTCAATGGCATTCATGTATTCGGGGAAGGATTCAAAAGGCCAGTTTTCACCGAGGCCCGCATGCAGCGCAGACGCATCCATACCTTCTACGTTTTCA
This sequence comes from uncultured Gammaproteobacteria bacterium, assembly GCA_942492235.1. GTDB lineage: Bacteria > Pseudomonadota > Gammaproteobacteria > Pseudomonadales > Porticoccaceae > HB2-32-21. The sequence goes on along the minus strand of CALODO010000016.1, from coordinate 5,528 downwards.
AGTGTTCTGATAATCGTTTCACGATCCGAGGGTCTGACAGGTGCCACGCCAAATCCGCAATTCCCCAGGAGTACGGTGGTCACCCCATGCCAGGGTGAAATAGTCATCATTTTATCCCAGACAATTTGGGCATCGTAATGCGTGTGGCAATCGATAAACCCCGGGCAAACCATTTTACCAGTAGCGTCGATTACTTTATCCGCGTCACCGGGCACATCACCAAGGGCAACGATCTTGCCATCTTTTATGCCAAGGTCACCCATATAACGAGGGGTTTTATCTCCGTCTATGATCGTGCCACCGATGATTTTTATGTCGTAGTTCATACCGAAGCCTCCTGCACTTCTCCAGTTTTACACTACTAGTGCAAAACTAAAACATTAAAAAAAACCCTGCTATTTTTAATAGCAGGGTTTTTTGTTATGCCAGAATCTTATCCTCTGGCAAATTGTAACATTCAATTATATTTTCCCTCATGATCCAGCGCTGCTGCTCAGCGGTGAGATCCGTAGCGTGTTTTTCCAGCATCTCCTGAGACCAGGGCCAGGTAGCATCACTATGGGGGAAATCATTAGCCCAGACCAGACGCTTGGGGTTCATCAGGTTGGCCACCTTAAAAGCTACCCAGTCATCCTGAAAAGTCAGCCATACATTACTATTGATATATTCGCTGGGCATTTTCTCGAGGTTTTTACCACCGCCCAACCATATGCCATGACGTTCGTAAGCATGATCCATCCGGTAAGAGTAGTGAGGCAACCAACCGGCATCGGCTTCGGCGGCGATAAACTTTAGCTTGGGATGGCGCTCAAAAACACCGCCCAGGACAAATACACCCATAACATCTTGCACACTACGGATAATCCCGAGAAAGCCATTAATTCTGTTACCCCGGACCTGGCCAAGCAGGCCACCACCACTACGAGACGTCAAAATGTGAAACGATAACGGCATTTCCAATTCAACGGCACATTCCCACAGAGGGTCGTACATCGGGTGGTCATAATCTTCGTGCTGGGGATCACCAGGCATCATCATGCCGACAAAACCTTTTTTCTTACAATCTTCAAAATCCTTAATCATTTGCTCAACTGAGTCACCCGAGGTCTGACCCAGACCAAATAATCGCCCTTCAGGCGCATCGCTAACATAACTGGCCAGCCATTCATTGTAGGCATGCATGCAGGCCGTTTTATAGGCATAATCTTCATGATTACATAGAACCATACCTACCGATGGATAAATGATCTCAGAGACAACACCATCGCGATCCTGGTCAACGATGCGAACCTTGGCGTTATGGCCACTCTCGTGCAATTCATCAAAAGTACAGGCCTCAGCTCTGCTGGCCAATTCTTCTCCAGTTAGCCCAGCTGCTGCGACTAATCCGAGGGGGATAGTTGATTCCATACCCGGAATAACATAGACGTCATTACCTTTGTCATCGCGCTCTACCGTTGGCGCGCGATCACGAAATTTAGGATCAATATATTTTGTATAACAATCTGGCGGCTCAACAATATGTGAGTCTGCCGAAATCAGTCCAAAGCCTAAGCTGCTCATAACTAAATACTCCATTACTAATTGTCGTGAATGATAAGAGTTGATCGATGTATGGGGGTAGAGGAACTCTTCCCAGGTTAAATAAAAGCAATCCAGATAAAGTGCCTTAGCTTACCGCTACCTTACTTTTAGTGCGTTACCTAGCAGGAAGCAAATGTTACCAGCTGTTAACCTGAAAGTATTAAGCCTCCACGAGGTAAGAATTGCAACCGTATTTTTGGGGAACCACATAATTGATGGTACTATTGTGCCGCTGCAAGGAGTGATGAAAATAGCTAGTACAAATAATGACCGCCGATGTTCCTCTACCAGGAACCCTCTGGTATCGGACAAATTTAATCTGCGCCTGATTAGTAGCCTTTTGTTTGTTGTATCCATGCTGGCAGCACCCCTGTTCGTCTACGCACATAATATTTCCGAAGCCAACGCCGGTTTTGTGCAAGGCATTGAAGGTCAAGCCCTGATCCCATTTATGTATCTGGGGGCCAAACACATGGTCACGGGCTACGATCATTTACTGTATTTACTGGGCGTGGTCTTTTTCCTGCGTCGTCTGAAAGATGTCCTGCTTTACGTCAGCCTCTTCACACTGGGACACAGCATCACATTGGTGACCGGTGTGTTATTAGGCTTGAATGTCAACGCCTACCTTATCGACGCCATCATAGGGCTTTCAGTAGCCTACAAAGCCTTCGAAAACATCAACGGCTTTAAGCAGGTGTTTGGCTTTCAGTTGAATGCCAGGGCTGCGGTGTTAATCTTTGGGCTATTCCATGGCCTGGGCCTGGCGACCAAATTACAGGAGTTAGCACTAGCCAAAGACGGTCTGGTCGTTAACATGCTTAGTTTTAATATAGGCGTTGAAATCGGCCAGGCCCTCGCTCTGGCTGTAGTGGTGACCCTTCTGACGCAATGGCGTCGCCACCCTAATTTCCAAGATCACGCGTTCATTGCCAACATGATTCTGATGACTTCGGGTTTTTTACTGGCAGGCTACCAGTTTACCGCTTATCTCTGGGTTTAACGCTAAATTCAGCACGCCAGAGACTTAAAAGAGGCAATTATCGAGACGCTCTTATGAAAAAAAACACACCTGAAACTGAGGAGTTAGCAGCAAGCCCTCTGGAAACCAGCAAGACTAAAATTTGGCTAGGCACCGCAGCCGCTCTGATCATCGCCGGGCTGATACTGGTCGCTGTTATCCTGCCCGCTGAATTTAACCGTGATCCATTAGGGACCGGTCAAATGTTAGGGTTAACAGGCCTGTCAGAACCTGCCACCAGAGCACTCCAGATAGTGCGAAAGGAGGAGTCAGGCTTCCACGAAGGTTCCGTCTCATTTGAACTACTGCCTTTTGAATTTGTTGAATACAAATACCAGATGGACCAGGACAGTACTATTGCCTATAGCTGGATGAGCACAGATGTGGTTTCGTTTGATTTTCATGGTGAACCAGCTGACGGTCCGGAGGGCTATGCAGAAAGCTTTAGTATCGGGAAAGGCAAAAAGGAAAGTGGCGCCTTTACGGCTCCTTTTACTGGCATACACGGCTGGTTCTGGGAAAATCGTGGCGCAGACAGCGTGACAATAACGCTTAGGGCCGCAGGTTTTTATACAGAGACTCTGGAATTTCGTGATGGACACATTACAAAAGAGGTTCTGAATGATGAACGCTGAAACCACAGCTTTTTGAAGATCTGGGTCTCGACTAAGCTTACAGGCTAACAGACAGGCCGCTCCTGGTATCATCAGGAGACGTAAACTCAAGCGTCTTTAAAGCTGGAAATACTTAAACCAGCCAACTACACCTTAGCTTAGCGATTTTCGGTTGAGGCCCCAGGGTTAAGCTAGTCAGGGTAGGCGGGGTCGCCATCCTCGTCATCATGAATATAAGCGGCATGACAGGAAGTGCAGACACGGTAAATTTGACCACCTGCATCAAATAATGCATCCGTATCATGCGCCTCGGCAGCAGCCTGAGCGCTTTGGCCAGCAGCGACAAGGCCCAGCGATATGTCCCGCCAGGCACCATCATCTCTCGCCCGACCAGGCATGATCAGCAAATTACCCGATTCAGCAACAACGGCGGCACTGTGTTGCACAGCCAGCCAACCTTCATCTGTGGTGGGTGCCAATTCTCTCGTGCCTGTCGCGGTGATGATACTACCAGCGGAGTCCCAAATATGATCCGCAGCAGGATCCAGCACCCATTGCATGATATATTTGACGTCTCCCGCTGGCGTCAAAGGTGTAGTGTCTGTTATCTGTGTTTGTGGCTGTTCCTGGTCGGGAGGGCTACAGGCAGCAAGCAAAAACAGAATGGGTATTAAGATAACAGGATGCACTTTAATTAATACCATTTATCCAGTTTTTGCTCTTCCGCCTGGTCTATCTGAAGCTTGGGTATCTAGAGCTCTGACGCATCTGCACCGTCTTTCGGTGCACCGGTACCAGAAGAACCCATAAACATCTTCTTACCATCGGCAAGAGTAATGTTCCGACCGTTGGCGCTATTAGAGCGATCTTTAGCCTGATATCCGTCGACAACAATCTCTGTACCAATAGCGATAGAGCGCTTGTTGATACCACGTCTCAGAAGTGTGTTAGGCGTACCACCCTCTACCCTCCAGTTTTCCGTTGTACCATCTTCTTTAGTGACCGCAATATGAAACCAGGCGTGGGGGTTCACCCACTCAATTTTGGTTACAGAACCACGTAAAACTAGTGGTGCATTCGCATCAAACTCTGCGCCAAAGGCATGATGGGCATTTGACTGGGCTGAGAACGATACAGCGACTATAAAACTAGCTACTGTAAAAAAATTTTTCAAAAACATAAGACTGACCTCAGGTTAGGTAGCGTGATCCACCACCGGTTGCTTCAAATTCTACTTTCTAACTCGTTCCATCTTTATACGATTACCGCCTAAAATCCTACCTTAGATTAATCAAGAGGATTTAACCGTAAATGGCCGTAAAGCAGTTCCTCGACAAATTCGACGCACTTAAAATCCAGCAACTGAGCATTGGGCTCAATACGACGGTATAGCGGCATGCTAATTTTCCAGGGCTTGGTAAATGTCGCCGGATCAGTAATCGTCGCTTCATATTTAATGTGATTAGGTCCCATCAGAGTATACCTTTCTTCCACGTGCAGCTGCTCGCTGTGGTGGTTACCAGATCGGTCAAACCAGGTTTCAGCATTTTGGCCTGTGACATCTAACACGAGGGTGTCACCATCCCAGGAAGCGACCGTTTGACCCATCCAGGAATCGACCGGTGCTGGACCAGGGTCTTCACTGAAGATATTTCTTACCGCACCGGCGTATTGATAAGCGATAAATAAAGAACCTTCGCCCTGGAAAATTTGAAAAGGATGGGGCATATAAGTCGCTCGTGGTACCCCTGGCAAATAACATTTAATTTCTGGATCACGATCCAGCCAATTTGCCTGATTTTCCTTTTTTACTTTCAGGGCCTCTGGCTTATAAGGGATTTTACCACCCTCGACAACGCCCATACCGGGTGGCACCGAGCCAACAGCACCGAGCTTGAGAACAGCCTTCGCTGGTATAGGGCCTGCAGGGCCAGGGCGCTCTGCCATTGCAGACCGAGCCATATGCGTCTCGAGGTCGTAATTAGCTTCATTTAAGGCCTGCCAGATACCATTAAAATCTGGGTGAATGCCGTCGGCTGCACGGGGTGCTTTGTAGCTGGCTTCAGCGGCCAAAGCCCCTGTTGGCAATATACCTAACACCGGCACTATCGCTATTATTGTTAAAATTTTTGAAGTTAACTTCACAATCAGATTCCCCTAATAGTTGTGGCGCGCAATTTAAGCATACCCCACTTAAAGCATACAAGGGAAGTCTAGGCCGGAACCAGTATTAATTTTAAAGACATTGGGACACTTATAAACACTAGTTATAATGGGCGAGATTTACCACGATCAAGCTTGTGGACGAT
>CALODO010000015.1:0-14182 GCA_942492235.1 uncultured Gammaproteobacteria bacterium | reverse complement strand
TACGCGATCAGCTACAGCAAAATGCAAAATCTTGGTGGTATGGGCTCAATGCTCGAAAAACTTCCTGGGATGGGCAATATGGCTCAGATGGCGGAAAAATCCGATTTAAGCGCCCAGTTAGGGCGAATGACGGTGATCATTGATTCCATGACGCCCGCCGAGCAGCGTAACCTGAATATTCTCAATGGCTCACACGCAAACGTCGTATCACGCTGGGCTCAGGGTCAAGTATTCAGGATTTGAATCGCCTCCTGAAGCAACATAAGCAGATGGGAAAGATGATGAAGCGCATGAAAGGTAAGGGTATGGCGAAAATGATGCGTGGTATGGAAGGTATGTTGCCACCTGGTGGTGGAGGTCTGCCGCCAGGACGTTTTTGAGTGCCTACTCTGGTCCTGGGGTGGTTGGCAAAGCCAGCCACGTCGGCACGTTGGAATAGCAATGAAAATAGACGGTTCTGGGCATTTTCATTAGTCTTAAATTGGCGTAGAATGGCGCGCTTTTTAGGGCCAGTGTCCCCCTGATATCCAGGCCGTATTAGTTGCTCGCAAGGCATACGGCCTATGTAGGGTATTCTGGATCCACATAGCCTAAAGTGTTTGGTTAGCTAATTAGTAACAGGAAGATAAATTTCATGGTAACGATTCGTTTAGCACGGGGCGGCTCAAAAAAGCGTCCATTCTATCATTTAACAGTTTGTGACAGTCGTGTCGCTAGAGATGGTCGATATATCGAGAGGGTCGGTTTTTTTAACCCTGGTGCGCGCGGTCAGGAAGAGCGTTTGCGTATTGATATGCCTCGTCTGGATCACTGGGTCAATCAGGGCGCTACGTTGTCTGAGCGTGTGGCTAGCCTGGTAAAAGAAGTCAGTGCACAGTCAACGGCAGCCTGATAGAGAATCCCTTAATCTCCCAGATTTGGCGACGGTATTGTCCGGGAACCTGCCCGATTATATGTGCCCCGATGATGTGTTGGCTATGGGCCGGATCACTTCAGTCTACGGAATTAAGGGCTGGGTGAAGATTGAATCTTCGACCGAGCCCAGGGCAAATATTTTTGCTTACCAACCCTGGTATATCACCGGGAAAAGTGGTTTGGAGAGTCTAGAGGTAGATCAATACAGGGTACATGGCAAGGCTTATACAGGGCACATTAAGGGTATTGATGATCGCGATCTCGCCGAGGCCTATTGCCGAAAAGATATTTATATTGAGAAAAGCCTGCTGCCAGAGCTCGGCGATAACGAGGCTTACTGGCACCAACTGGAAGGTGTGAAAGTTTATAGTATTGGTATTTTAGAACAAGGCACCGCCATAGCGCGTAATCCTGTCGGAGACAGAATACTACTGGGTGCAATTAGTGAAATTATGGAAACCGGTGCCAATGATGTGCTGGTTTTGAAGAGCTGTGCTGACAGCATTGATAAACGTGAGCGTTTGGTACCCTGGGTTGATAAATTTTTACATAGTATCGATCTTAGTAAGGGTGAAATTGAAGTGTACTGGGATCCAGAATTTTAACTGGACATCGTCACAGGGTGCAGGAAGAGGGCATAGCGAGAGGCTCGCGAATTAGCAGTGGTTTCTTTGTGAATGTTCAGTGATCAGGTGTTCGATGGTGAGTTGCTCCGTAATGTGCATTTGAAATCGAGGCGACAAAAAAGTGAAATTGGCCGTGGTCACTTTGTTCCCCGAAATGTTTAGCGCGATAATCGGCTATGGCATAACCAGTAGGGCTGTTAGCCATCGGGTGGTGGAAATTAACTTCTATAATCCACGCAGTTACACCAACGATAATCATCAGACGGTAGACGACAGGCCTTACGGTGGAGGCCCCGGTATGGTGATGACTATTGAGCCTTTGCGTCAGGCTATATTGGCAGCAAGAGACTGGGCCGGGGTTGAAGACAAGTCCGGGCATACAAATCGGCCCAAAGTAGTGTATATGTCACCGCAGGGGCGTATGTTAAATCAGCAGGTTATCAATGATTTTGCTGATCAGGCGCAAAACCTGGTGCTGGTTGCGGGGCGCTACGAAGGTATAGACGAACGCCTTCTGGAGGTGGAGATCGACGAAGAATGGTCGATTGGCGATTACGTCGTCAGTGGTGGTGAGCTACCGGCCATGGTGTTTATGGATGCACTGATGCGGCAATTGCCCGGGGTTTTAGGGCATGATCAGTCGGCTGCTCAGGATTCGTTTGCCGAGGGATTGCTCGATTGTCCCCATTACACTCGGCCAGATGACTATCAGGGCCGGCGGGTACCGGACGTGTTGCTATCCGGAAACCACGAAGAGATACGCCGATGGCGCTTAAAGCAATCTTTACAGCGGACGATGGAACGTAGGCCAGAGTTGATTGCGGCCTTGTCGAGCGATAAAGAACAAAGAGAGTTGTTATTAGAAATACGTGCTGGCAAAGAAGACCAGAGTGATAAAAGAAGTGATAAACCTTAATTATCAGAAATGATAATTAGCAAACTAACATTAGCCAGTCGGTCGTGTAATCGATCTTAGAACCTAACAGGAGCAGGTCATGAGTAAGAACAATATTATTGCTGAGCTAGAAGCTGAGCAGATGGAAAAAGAAATCCCTGCCTTTAGTCCGGGTGACACAGTGGTTGTTCAGGTGAGAGTAAAAGAAGGCGACCGTGAACGTCTCCAGGCCTTTGAAGGCGTCGTTCTGGGTGTACGTAGCCGCGGCGTTAATTCAGCGTTTACGGTGCGTAAAATTTCCAGTGGTATCGGTGTCGAGCGAACGTTTCAGACTCATAGTCCTCTGCTTGAAAGTATTACAGTGAAACGCCGAGGTGATGTTCGACAGGCGAAGCTGTACTATTTACGCGAGCTTTCTGGTCGCGCAGCACGTATTAAGGAAAAACTTTAGTAACTCTTCCTGTTTGATGTATCTGAAACAGTGAAGATGTTAAAAAAGCGGCTTCAGCCGCTTTTTTTGTGTCAGAAATTTACAATCGGTTGAATGGGCCACAACACGAGCCGAAGCAAAAGTTATCAGGGCAAAGCCCGAAACAGGTTACACTGAGGATTACCTTAAAGCCTCACTGCTGCATACCGAGTGAGATTAATTGTCGTCAGCAAGATATTGTTATATGGCTGCGGATCAGAAAACCCCTGAAGAGACAGACCCGGAATCGGCATTGATTGCTCAATATCTGAATACTCTGTGGCTGGAGCGTGGACTTAGCAATAATACTCTGGCGTCCTATCGCCGGGATTTGCAAACCTGTAGTCGTTGGTTGCAGGCTCAGGGTCAGGGCTTACTCCTGACTGATGAAGCCTTACTACAAGCCTACCTGGCATCTCGTTTCGAACAGGCCGTTAGTCCTGGGTCTATTGCCAGAGCCCTGTCGTGTTTGCGAGGTTTTTTCAATTATTGTTTGCGTGAAAATAAAATCTCTAGTAATCCAGTAGCACTGATTGAAAGTCCCAGGTTGGGTCGTCCCTTACCTAAAAGTCTCACCGAAGATGATATCGGACTGTTGCTGGCTGCGCCAGATAGTACGACCGCTATTGGTCTGCGAGATAAAGCTATGATTGAGTTACTGTATGCCACTGGCCTACGGGTATCAGAACTGATTTGTTTAAGTTTGTCCCAGGTGAATCTGCGTCAGGGTGTGGTGCGGGTGATCGGTAAAGGCGACAAAGAGCGCCTGGTACCGATGGGTGAAGAGGCGATTGACTGTTTGCTGAATTATCATCGGGAGGCGCGGCCGGAGCTGCTCGCAGGAAGGCAGATTGAAGTGTTGTTCCCTAGTAGCCGAGGCCAGCAGATGACCCGGCAAACATTCTGGCACCGGATAAAACATTGGGCGAATGTGGCAGGGATCGATAAACCATTATCGCCCCACGTGCTGCGACATGCTTTTGCTACCCATCTGCTTAATCATGGTGCTGATCTGAGAGTGGTGCAGCTACTGCTGGGACACAGTGATTTGTCTACCACGCAAATTTATACTCATGTTGCCCGCAGCCGAATGAAGGCATTACATGCGGAGCATCATCCCCGTGGTTAGCTTACGCAAATCGTAAACAAATTATATACAGGGAACAGACGTGATGTTTTACACTCAAATGCGACAATATATAACTTAAGAGACAACCATGTATAAAAAGTACATTTTGAATATTTTGATGTTCACCGGTCTGGTTTCATTTGGCTTCGGCGTAACGGTGCATGCTGAGTCCGAACAAACCGGCAGTGTCGATGAGAGCGTAAGTCAGGCTATTATTGATGTGTTAAAAGCAGCCCGTCCAGATCTTCAATACGGACCTGTCGGCGTCAGCCCGATAAAAGATATCTATGAGGTTCAGGTAATCAATGGGCCGGTACTTTATGTGGCTAAAAATGGCAGGTATTTCTTAGATGGAGACATGTATGAAATCAGGGCTGGCCGATTTGTAAATCTTCGGGAGCAAGCGATGGTCGGTAAACGTCAGCAACTACTGGCAGAGCTTGATGTCAGGGAGATGATTGTTTTCCCAACAGTGGGGCCAGCTAAAAGTGTTATCAACGTGTTTACTGACGTCGATTGTGGCTACTGCCGAAAGCTTCACAAAGAAGTACCTGATCTCAATAGTCGAGGCATTGAAGTACGCTACCTGGCGTTTCCGAGAGCCGGTGTCGGTTCCCCTTCCTACGACAAACTGGTTTCTGCCTGGTGTTCCGATACGCCGGCAGCAACCTTAACTGAGTTAAAGAACGGCGGTCAGGTAGAGGCTAATCAATGTGCTGATAATCCTGTAGCTGCTCAATATCAAATGGGCCAGGTGATGGGTGTCAATGGTACCCCGGCTATCGTACTTGCCGATGGCAATATGATACCTGGTTACCAACCGGCGGCGGACCTGGCTCGACTCCTGGGCCTCGAATAACGAGAGCTTTTTGGCGAAACCCGATAAAGATCTTCCTGCCGGTGGGCAAGCCCTCTATTGCACCTCTTTGAATAAACAGCGTCAAGAAGTTAACTATATAACGTCAGATTGACAGATATCAGTGCCGCTATTAAGGTGGCCGACTTATTTTTATCTCTGTGAGGGACAATTGAAGCCTGTAAAAATAGGTCTGTGCGGCCTGGGCACCGTCGGGGCAGGTACATTTAATCTGTTGTCGATTAATCGAGATACTGTGAACGCCCATGCTAATCGGGACGTACGTGTAACAGTTGTCGGTGCGCGGCGTGACAACCCCGCTTGCGCTATGGGTGATACCACCATTGAAAAAGATGTATTAAAGGTTGTCGATAGCGATGTTGATATCATTGTCGAGTTGATTGGTGGTACAACAATTGCGAAAGAGCTAGTGCTAAAAGCCATCGCCAGAGGTAAGCATGTTGTCACGGCCAACAAAGCTTTAATTGCTGAACATGGTAATGAAATTTTTGCTGCAGCCAGCACGCAGGGTGTGCAAGTTGCTTACGAGGCCGCCGTCGCTGGTGGGATTCCCATTATCAAAAGCTTGCGAGAAGGACTGGCGGCCAATCGGATCGAATGGTTGGCTGGCATTATCAATGGTACCGGCAACTTTATTCTTACTGAAATGCGAAACAAAAGTCGAGCTTTTGCCGATGTATTAGCAGAAGCGCAGGCGCTTGGTTACGCAGAAGCGGATCCAACCTTTGATGTCGAAGGTATTGATGCTGCACACAAGCTGGTGATTCTCGCAGCCCTGGCATTTGGCATGCCCCTGCGTTTTGACGCAGTGTATACCGAAGGCATTGGCAATATAGAACCTGCTGATGTGGTCTATGCTGAAGAACTCGGCTACCGTATTAAACACCTCGGTATAGCTCGGCGACGGGAACATGGGGTAGAGCTGAGAGTTCATCCCACTCTGGTGCCAGAAAATCGCCTGATCGCCCAGGTAGAAGGGGTCATGAATGCAGTCATGGTCCAGGGTGATGCCGTTGGGCCAACGCTATATTACGGTGCTGGTGCTGGTGCGGGGCCGACTGCCTCAGCGGTGGTAGCTGATATCGTGGATGTGGCAAGGCACATCGATGCCTCAGCAGGTCAGTGCGTGGCGCATTTAGGTGTGGCAGAAAGTACCGTCGTTGATTTGCCGGTGCTGGATATATCGGATATTGAAACTGCCTGTTATTTACGGGCCTCGGTCCTGGATAAACCCGGTGTCTTATCTTCGATAGCTCAAATCATGAGTAACCATGGCATCAGTATTGAAGCCATTATTCAGAAACAGCCAGAGGCGGGACAGGATCACGTACCGTTAATTATGTTGACCAATCTCAGCAACGAACTTAACTTACGCGCGGCGATAAACGAGATAGAGCAGCTTGATACGGTAGCGGGGGCGCTCATTTCTATTCGCGTGGAAGGCCTTTAGCCGGCTTAAATAGTTAAACCTTTAAAGTGAGATTTAGCACACTCTGGTTGACTAAACTGGTTGTATAAATTGTTGAATTACGGAGCATACTATTAAATTTACATGTAAATTCTGTTTGGAGCAGTACAAAGTCCTGTGAAATATATAAGCACTAGAGGAGCCTGTGCTCCACAATCATTTGCTGAGGCAGTTCTCACTGGGCTGGCCCCGGATGGCGGTCTGTTCGTTCCTGAAAATGTTCCCAGCTTTAGTGCAGACGAAATCGCTTCCTGGCGGGAGCTGCCTTACGAGGAACTGGCGTTCCGGGTGATGTCGCCTTTTGTCACAGGAGGTGTAGCAAAGGGTGGGATTCCTGAGGAGGCCTTGAGAAAAATTATCTCAGCGGCTTACAGCGACTTCCGACATCGAGCCATCGCCCCGCTGGTGCAGAGCGGGCATAATGAATGGGTGTTGGAGTTATTTCATGGACCAACACTGGCCTTTAAAGATTTTGCGCTGCAATTTCTCGGTCATTTGCTCGACTATTTGTTAGAGCAGCGTCAGCAGAAAGTTGTCATTATGGGGGCGACATCTGGGGATACAGGTTCTGCGGCCATTGAAGGGTGTCGTCGCTGCAAGAATATTGATATTTTTATTCTCCATCCCCATCAACGCGTGTCGGAAGTGCAACGTCGACAGATGACCACTGTTGAGGGTGATAATATTCACAATATCGCTGTTGAAGGTAATTTCGACGATTGTCAGAATATGGTCAAAACCAGTTTTGGTGATCAGTCCTTTTTGCCTGAAGGCCGACAGCTAGTGGCAGTCAATTCGATTAACTGGGCACGTATTATGGCTCAGATCGTCTATTATTTTTGGGCGGCTTTATCTGTCGGTACGCCTCAACGCCCAGTATCGTTTTCGGTGCCGACCGGTAATTTCGGGGATATTTTTGCCGGCTATCTGGCTAAGAAAATGGGCCTGCCCATTGAACGCCTGGTGATAGCAACCAATGCTAATGATATTTTGCATCGTTGTATCAGCGGTAATGACCACAGTAAAAAAGAACTCATACATAGTTTGTCGCCAAGTATGGATATCATGGTTTCCAGTAATTTTGAGCGTCTCCTGTTCGATCTATACCGGCACGATGGCAAGTCAATCCAGGGTCTGATGACAACGTTCAATAGCACGGGAAAATTCACACTGGATAAAACCGCACTGGACGATGCCCGACGTCTGTTCGCTAGCTATCGGGTCGATGATGAACAAACTTTGAAGACCATTCGGGACGAATATGCAGCCAGCGAGTATTTACTTGATCCCCACTCAGCGATAGGGTTGGCAGCGGGTCGAGAATGTCGGGTCAATGCCAGAGATCCCATGATCTGTCTGGCCACAGCGCATCCAGCGAAATTCCCCGATGCTGTCTGCAAGGCCGGTTACCCGCAGACCCCAGCTTTACCCGAGCATATGGCAGGATTATTTGATAAGAAAGAATACTTCGCGGTTCAGCCCAATGATCTGGCTGTTGTACAAAAATTTATAGCTGCGAATATCTCGGCCTAAGTGTGTGAGTGAGGGTAGGCGCGACGGGCCCAAAGATAAAAGACAGGAACAGGCCGCGACGATTTCTTTCGATCATAAGCACTCAGGTGAACATATTCGTCAGCGCAGAGCTGACATCAGTGCCTGTGAATTTGATGACAGCGTACCTGACCTGCTTCAGCGTATTTACGCCGGTCGAGGTCTGACTCATCAGAGTGAATTGAAACTGGATCTTGCTGAGTTGCCTCCCCCCGATCAGTTATCGGGTCTGGATAAGGCGCTGGATCTGCTCCTGGAAGCCCTAACTCAAAACCTGTCTATTATCATCGTTGGTGATTTCGATGCCGATGGTGCCACAAGCACGGCGTTATCGATGCTCGCGCTGAAATCTATGGGGTATCACCGTATTGGGTTTCTGGTGCCCGACCGTTTTAAATTTGGCTATGGCCTCACGTCTGAGATCGTTGCGTTGGCCGCTGAGCAGAATCCCGATGTATTGATTACCGTCGATAACGGTATATCTAGTAATGCCGGCGTAGACGCCGCCGTTGCTCGGGGAATACGCGTGTTGATCACCGATCATCACCTGCCCGGCGATGAGTTGCCCAAAGCTGAAGCCATTGTCAACCCTCATCAGTCAGGATGTTTGTTTCCCGGCAAAAACCTCGCAGGTGTCGGGGTTATTTTTTATGTGATGAGCGCGCTGCGAGGCAGGTTAAGGAGGAGTGGCTGGTTCGCTGAGAAGGGTATCGAGGAACCCAACATGGCACGTTGGCTGGATTTGGTTGCTCTGGGAACGGTAGCTGATGTGGTGCCCCTGGATAAAATTAACCGGGTCCTTATTCATCAGGGTTTAGCTCGTATTCAGGCGGGGCAGGCGCGGCCAGGTATTTTGGCCTTGCTGGAACTGGCTAATCGAGACCATCGCCGCATAGTTTCTTCCGATCTTGGCTTCGCAGTGGGGCCCCGCCTTAATGCAGCCGGTCGGCTCGAAGATATGACTATCGGTATCAATTGTTTGCTAGCCGATGACGCTCTGCAGGCAAGACAGTTTGCTCTGCAACTCGACGAGTTAAATCGAGATCGTCGCATTATCGAAGCCGATATGGAGCGCGAGGCTCTGGCCATCGTCAGTGACCTGCATCTCGATGAGGACAGTATGCCCTGGGGTTTATGCCTGATGGATACCCGGTGGCACCAGGGTGTTGTTGGCCTGTTGGCTTCTCGGGTTAAGGATCGCTTTCATCGGCCGGTGATTGCCTTTGCCGAAGGTGTCAGCGATAAAGCCGATGCTTTTGGGGCGGACACAGGTGAATTAAGTCGGCATGGTTTAAGTGGCGGAGAGTTAAAAGGGTCGGCGAGATCAATACCGGGGCTACATATTCGCGATGTGCTGGATTCCATTGCGGCTAAAAACCCGGGAATGATCAACAAATTCGGCGGTCATGCCATGGCGGCGGGGCTGTCATTGGCTGCAAATAACTTCTCTGATTTCGCAGTGGCTTTTGATGCAGAAGTTCGGCAAGTATTGAGTCTTGAAGATATGCACGCCGAAACGCTGATCGATGGTGAACTAGCGGGCAGCGAGATGAATTTAACCAGCGCCGAGCTTTTGAGGCAGGGTGGCCCGTGGGGACAGCATTTCCCCGAGCCGAGCTTCGTTGGTGAATTCACTATTGTCGAGCAGCGGGTCGTGGCAGAAAAACACCTGAAAATGATCCTTTCACCCCTCGGCAACAAAGATCAAATGATTGACGCTATCGCGTTTGGTTTGGTCGATAAATACGATGTCGAGAGCCTGCCGAGGCAACTGGATCTGGTTTATCGACTTGATGTCAATGAGTTTAGAGGTCGGCAGTCTGCCCAGTTACTAGTCGAGAAACTCCTGGTACCCGAGCAATAGCTAGCCGTACAAAGTAACGTTGTTCCGGTATCATTGCGCCCGGTGGAGCGGTACGACTTTGTTGGCAAGACATCTGTTAAATAATATCAGCGAAAGGGGAGAAAAATAGCGCTATGGGCAAAGAGAGAATTCTGACCGGCATAACTACCACAGGCACGCCCCATTTAGGTAACTATGTCGGCGCCATTCGGCCTGCGGTGATTGCGAGCAAACGTCAGGATATTGAATCCTACTATTTTCTGGCCGATTATCATGCCCTGATTAAATGCCAGAACCCTGCCGAAATTCATCGTTCCACCCTGGAAATCGCCGCAAGCTGGATGGCCCTGGGTCTGGATACCGAGAACGCTATTTTCTATCGTCAGTCGGATATTCCTGAAATCCCTGAACTAACCTGGTTACTCAGTTGTATGACGGCCAAGGGTTTAATGAACCGCTCCCATGCTTATAAAGCAGCGGTGCAGGACAATGAAGCTGCTGACGAAGATGCTGATTTTGGTGTCACTATGGGTCTGTTTAGTTATCCGGTGCTGATGGCGGCGGATATCCTGATGTTTAATGCGGGACAAATTCCGGTGGGTCGGGATCAGATACAGCACGTCGAGATGGCCAGGGATATTGCCCAGCGCTTTAATCATCACTACGGTGAGCATTTTGTATTGCCCGAAGCGGTGGTCGATGACAATGTTGCGATGCTCCAGGGGCTTGATGGCCGTAAGATGAGCAAAAGTTACGGCAACACGATCCCCTTATTTCTCAGTGAGAAGCAGCTTAAAAAGCATATCAACAAAATAAAAACTAACTTACTTGAGCCGGGGGAGCCGAAAGATCCCGATAGTTCAGCGGTATTTCAGATATGGCAGGCGTTTGCCAGCCCAGAGCAAACGGTAGCGATGCGTGCTGAGTTTACTCAGGGTATAGCCTGGGGCGAGGCTAAAAAGCGTTTGTTTGAACTGGTGAATGGAGAGTTAGCGCCAGCCCGGGCGCGCTATGAAGAACTGATCAACGCGCCACAGGACGTTGAAGCAGTATTACAGGCCGGTGCAAAGCGAGCCAGAGCAATTAGTCAGCCCTTTGTGGACACCTTACGCCGCGCAGTGGGTATTAGCCCTTTAGGCTAACTGTTCAGTCAGAATGTACCTTAGGACAGTTTGCTCGTTACCTTAACTATTGCCGAAGTAAGCTGAGTCAGGTCACCGGCTTCCATAATATAAGGCGGCATAAGGTAAATTAGCTTACCGAAGGGTCGAAGCCAGACCCCTTCAGCGATCAGGGCTTTCTGAACGGTGGGCACATCAATGGCCTCGTTCATTTCGACAACACCGATGGCTCCTAGTACGCGCACGTCGGCAACATAGGGAGAGTCAGAGCACGGCGCCAGTTCAACGTTTAGTTGTTGTTCGATACTGGCCACTCGTTGTTGCCAGGGTGATTCGATCAGTAAATCAATACTGGCATTGGCTACTGAGCAGGCCAGGGGGTTGGCCATAAACGTCGGGCCGTGCATAAAAACACCGGCTTCACCCTGGCAAATACCGTCACTGACTTTTTCACTACACAGGGTTGCAGCCAGGGTCATATAGCCGCCGGTTAAAGCTTTCCCCAAACACAGAATGTCGGGGCTGATTCCGGCCCATTCACAGGCGAATAATTTCCCAGTGCGGCCGAATCCGGTGGCGATTTCATCAGCGATCAGTAAGACATCGTGACGGTCACATAAATCTCGAGCGGCAGCCAGATACTCCGGGGCATAAAAGCGCATACCACCGGCACCCTGTACGACGGGTTCGAGGATCACTGCAGCCAGTTCTGAGGCATGATCGCTAATTTTCGCTTCGAGGTCGGCGATTGAGATGGGGTCAAAGGGTGTATCGAAGCGACAAGAGGGGGCCTCGGTAAAAACCTGCTCTGTAAGTGTATTTTTAAACAGGTGATGCATCCCTGTGTCAGGGTCGCATACCGACATCGCAGCGAAGGTATCGCCGTGGTAGCCACGTTTCAGCGCCAGGAGTTTTGATTTCTCGGCGCGACCCTGGGATTGCCAGAATTGCAAAGCCATTTTGATGGCCACCTCGACGCTGACCGAGCCGGAGTCACTGAAAAAAACTTTATCAAGGGGTTCTGGCGTTAATGTAGTAAGACGTTGGGCTAACTGAGCGGCGGGTTCGTGAGTCAGGCCACCAAACATGACATGGGCCATTTGCTCTAACTGTGCTGCTATAGCTGCGTTCAGAGCAGGGTGGTTATAGCCGTGGATGGCACACCACCAGGATGCCATGCCATCGATCAGTTCCTGACCATTGTCGAGCGTCAATCGTACTTCTCTTGCACTTCTTACACAGTAGTTGGGCGTCTGATCTACTAAGGATGAATACGGATGCCAGATGTGCTGTGTATCAATTGACTGGATTTGTGATGTGGTCAGAGTGTTCATTGAGGTACGGCTCTCATGATTTAGTAAAAAGGTTAAGGGTCAACTGTTAATAGTTATAGAAAAGGTTTAAATTTCATGGCAATATAGGGATTATCTCTATCGAAGTCTAAACTTATAATAATTAACCACTGGGGTGTTCTGTGTTATTGATAAAGGCCAGATTATTACGGCGGGTGGGCATTGTGCCAATAGTGGCAATGGTCATCCTGGTGTTTTTTAGTACTGGGACTGATGCTGCGTCCAAGGCCTCGTACTGGGCTTTCTGGGATCGGAGTAATAGCAGTAATTTTAAGTCTATTGATCATAGCGAACTAAGCTTTTTGTTGGGAACCTATGTGGTGACGGATCATCCCTCCGGCATCAATCGTTTTCGTTACGGTG
Organism: uncultured Gammaproteobacteria bacterium; assembly: GCA_942492235.1. Taxonomy (GTDB): domain Bacteria; phylum Pseudomonadota; class Gammaproteobacteria; order Pseudomonadales; family Porticoccaceae; genus HB2-32-21. Next base: position 1,573 of record CALODO010000015.1, on the reverse strand, counting down.
CGGTAAGCAAAGGGCATAAGCAACGACTTGAAAAGTATATCGCGACATTGCAAGAAATTGATCCCAGGAAATATACACGGGATGAGCAAAAGATCTATTGGCTGAATTTATATAATGCTTTGATGATTAATCTGGTCATCGACAACTACCCTGTTGATAGCATCAGGGATATATCGAGTGCTTCGAATAGTGGCCCCTGGGATAAACCACTGACAAAGGTGGCGGGTAAGAAATTGTCACTGAATGATATCGAACACCGTATCCTGCGGCCAATCTGGAAAGACTTCAAAATCCATTTTGGTCTGGTTTGTGCGAGCCTCGGTTGCCCGAGCATCCAGCCAGTTGCTTTTACAGTGGCAAATAGCAAACTCCTGCTCAAACAATCTGGTCGCGATTTCGTGAACCATAAACGCGGTCTACAGCTTGAAAATGGCCATTTGCAGGTTTCTAGTTTATTTGACTGGTATGGTAGTGATTTTGCTCCTGATCAGAAGACTCTTTTAAAAGTATTTGCTCATTATTCTGATGATCGCAAAGCGCTCTATTTGCTCGGTTTTAGTGGTGATATCAGTTATAACTATGATTGGCGTATTAACGCACCCTAGAACGCGCTGTGGTAAAAATGGCGTGAAAAACTGCAGTTCACGCCTGCTTATTATCGACGTTTGTTTGACGCAGGAGTGTGACTGGCAGGGGTAGCTGGAGTAGGGGATTTGCTGTTGTTAGACTGAGACCCGTACAATAGCGGCCAAATTTGTCAGCCTGAATCCGCCATGTCCGCCGAACAAAATCCAGATCAAGCACACTCCGCTCAACAGCAACTTGACCAGAAGTATCCAGGCCTGGTGGATCGCAAAAGCCGCCTTGAGTTCAATAAGTTGCAAAAGCGTTTGCGGCGTAACGTCGGTCAGGCCATTGCCGATTACAATATGATTGAAGCGGGCGATAAGGTCATGGTTTGCCTGTCTGGCGGCAAAGATTCCTATGCCATGCTCGATGTGCTGCTTAATTTACAGAGTACTGCACCTATTGATTTCGAGCTGGTGGCAGTCAATCTTGATCAAAAGCAGCCAGGCTTTCCGGAGCACGTCCTGCCGCAATATCTCACTGAGATTGGTGTTCCGTTCCATATTCTCGAGAAAGACACCTACAGTATCGTTACTGCAAGGGTGCCTGAAAACAAAACCTACTGCGGCCTTTGTTCCCGTTTACGACGGGGTTCGCTCTATGGCTTTGCTGAAGAAATCGGAGCCACTAAAGTGGCCCTCGGACATCATCGCGATGACATCGTCGAAACCCTGTTTTTGAATATGTTTTACGGTGGAAAACTCAAGGCTATGCCGCCAAAGTTATTGAGTGACGATAAGCGCAATATGATTATTCGACCCCTCGCCTATTGCAGGGAGGATGACCTGGCTAGTTTGGCAGAGATGAAAGGCTTCCCGATTATTCCCTGTAATCTGTGTGGTTCTCAGGAAAATCTTCAGCGCCAGGTCATCAAAGATATGTTGCGTGACTGGGAAAAAAGCTATCCTGGTCGAACAGAAACTATTTTCACTGCGATTAAAAATAT
>CALODO010000014.1:0-132335 GCA_942492235.1 uncultured Gammaproteobacteria bacterium | reverse complement strand
AATGCCATGAGCCTGGACATTGCCATGGGTGGCTCAACCAACACTATTCTGCACCTGCTCGCCGCCGCACAGGAGGCCGAACTCGACTTCACCATGGCCGATATTGACCGCCTCTCCCACAAAGTACCGCAGCTCAGCAAAGTTGCGCCCAGCACGCCCCTCTATCATATGGAAGACGTGCATCGCGCTGGCGGTGTAATCGGGCTACTTGGCGAACTCGATCGCGCCGGACTCCTACACGCTGACATCCCCACTATTTACAGCAAGACCATGAAAGAAGCGCTGGATACCTGGGACATCAAACGCAATCCTTCAGCCGAGGTACTTAAATTCTTCCAGGCTGGCCCCGCAGGCATCCCTACCCAAACCGCCTTTAGCCAGGACACCCGCTGGCCGAGCGTCGATGACGATCGGACCGAGGGCTGTATTCGCAGCATCGACAATGCCTATAGCGAAGACGGTGGTCTTGCGGTCCTCTATGGCAATATCGCCCTCGACGGCTGCGTGGTAAAAACTGCCGGTGTCGATGAATCGATACTTGTGTTTGAAGGGCCCGCTCACGTTTGCGAAAGCCAGGATACAGCGGTGGAAGACATTCTCGCCGACAAGGTTAAACCCGGTGACGTGGTCGTCATTCGCTACGAAGGCCCCAGGGGCGGCCCCGGCATGCAGGAAATGCTCTACCCTACCAGCTACCTGAAGTCTCGCGGTCTCGGCAAAGCTTGCGCACTGGTCACCGACGGACGTTTTTCTGGCGGAACATCGGGCCTGTCGATTGGCCACTGTTCACCTGAAGCGGCTGCGGGCGGCGCCATTGGTCTGGTTAAACAAGGCGACCTGATCCAGATCGACATCCCCCAACGCACCATCAACGTCAAACTCAGCGATGAAGAGCTCGCCCACCGCCGCGCTGCCCAGGACACGGCGGGCTGGAAGCCCGTTGAAAACCGCCCTCGCAAGGTCACCGCCGCACTAAAAGCCTATGCTTTGCTCGCCACCAGTGCCGACAAAGGTGCAGTGCGCGATTTATCCAAACTCGAAGGCTAAAAGTAAGATTAGGGAAAGTGAAGTATGAGTCTCGGCAAAAGCAGACTGGAAGACGACACGCAAATCGACCTCACACCCATGCTCGACGTGGTGTTTATTTTGCTCATTTTCTTTGTCGTCACAGCTGCTTTTGTTGATGAAACCGCCATCGACCTGCAACACCAGGCCCCCTCCACCAGTCCAGCTACCGAAAAGAACGACGATATTATTTTTCGGGTCAGCGCCAATAACGACATAACACTCGATGGCCGCCGGGTGGATATCCGCTCGGTGCGCGCCAATGTCGAAAGACTGCGCGCCAGCAATCGCGACGCGAAAGTGCTTATCAATACCGACGCCCGCGCCCGCACCGACACTTATATTCGAATTGCCGACCAGGCACGAGCAGCGGGTGTTTGGGATATTGTACTGACGACGCGTTAGACCCATAACAGGAATTGTTAAAGTGGCTTTCCCTGCGCTAGATATACGACGAATCTGATTCAGATTAGCTTTATGCTTATGACTCTGCGGTTAGCCGAGCTGTAAAAAAAGCAGGCGACCAGGTACTAAACCAGGTACTAAAGTAGAAGACTAGACCCCTACTAATTCACGGTTAGTCTACCAGTGCGGTAAGCACTGTGCGTTAGAGGCTATGGACAATATATATTTAAGGAACAAGCGAAATCCCTACTTGAAGAATTCGCTATCGACATTGAGGTAGAGCGAAAAAGTAAAACAAATTTTCCTGTTGCATTAACAGAAGAAGCTATATGGAAGTCAATAATCGAAAGATTACCTCATGCTGATGAAGAAATAGGGAAGCTAAAGATAGCTCGGGACTATGGCATCATTCCAAAACATGAAAGACGGTTTATAAAAAACTATCTACTTTGAAAAATAATTTGCTTCACAAGTATGAAAATATTGACTTTTCGTTTGACGTATATGTTAAAAATTTTCATGAACGGCAAAAACAATCCCTGGGAAAAGCATTTACCTGGTTTGAACGTGAAAGAGAAGTAAGAAATAGTTGGTCTGAAGAAACATTAAATATCTCTAAAAAAGCCCTATGCCTTTCAGTGCTAACATTTGTGTCTTTAGCCGTGATACCCATAGAGGAAACAGAAACTGCTACAAAACTATCAGAATAAAGAAATAGAAGCTTAACGTATACTGTCAAGCGCTAACGCATAGCAAGTAGGACTTATTCGAAGGAATCAACGGGGTCAGATTGACCCCGTTGATTCACCAAAGACGCTATCGACTAACTGAACAACCGTCTACTCCAAAAACGGAATTACAAAACACCCAATCAATCATTAATTTATTTTTCCTTTATTATAAATAAATTGCACTTACTGCGACCTTTCCCCCAGAAATCAGATCAGAACGTAGGGACTAAAGGTTCTCCCCCATTAATACACGCCCAGCCGAATGCTGAAACATGCGTCCCGCTTCTAAACCAAAACCAATGGCGTGCAAGTTGCGCAGCGCACGCTCTACAGGATGCCCCTGTTGAAAGGCGGCCCGAGTTCCCCTGGCATATAGCCGACTTATGGTGTCACGTATGACATCGATCGCGTAGTAGGAGGAGCCATACACCTGCGCACGTAAGCGTAAGGGCACTTCCCCCCCCGTCTGAGCGACGTCCCACACTGCGGTCATTGCCTCAACGTGACCCGCACGCGCTGCCCGCAAGGCGGCATCACTGTTTGCGATCATTTCCTGAATCGGCGCCTGATCCCTTAGCGACTGCCCAGTGAAGGACGACATCTTAGAGCCAAGATCGTCTATTTCCCTCTCTAAGGCGTTATCTAAGACACCAAAAGCGATTGCCACGCCAATGGGGAAAAAGAGTAAGGCCGGAGGCTGGCGGAAAACCGGTCGATCAATCAGCAGGGGGGTCGAGGCACCGATAGCAAGTGCTTCGGGGACGAACACATCTTTAACGCTTGCCGCATTACTACCCGTACCGCGCATGGCGGCTGCATCTTGCCAGGTGGGCTCGATATCGAGCTCAGCAGTCGGAATGAAAAGGTAGCGGATATCGGGACGGCCATTCACCTGGCGAGGACTGCCGCCATCCATCACCATGCCTCCGAGTCCGCACCATCTGGCATCCTCGCAGCCGGTGACCATAGGCCACTGCCCACTGACCAGATACCCTCCCTCTACTGGCGTCGCCTTGCCACCCGGAAGCGGCGAGTTGCCGAAATTTCGGTCGGGTTCGGCATAAAGCTCAGCACGTTCCGGCTCGGGCACATACGCGGTCGCCAGAGAGGGACGCATTGAGTTGATCATATACCACCCTACCGCGGAATCCGCAGCGCCGATGATCTCTGTCGCGGCAAGGGCGGTGGGTAGCGAGACTTCGAGTCCGCCAGCCTCGCGTGGGGCAAACAGCCGAAATAGTCCAGCCTTGCCCGCAGCGGCCACCACTTCGGACGCAAGCCGGGCGCGTCGTTCGCCTTCTTCCACGTGCTTACTAATGAGCGGTTGTAGATTCCGCGCCGTTTCAATGATTGGATGTAACTCCATAATTTACCTCTAATTGTTAAAATATTTTCTCAAAGTCTACCGGTGCGCGAGCTTAGCCACACCCTGAATAATTGCACTAAATTCGGCTTACCAACCTAAGTCCCGCACCCTTCTAACTTTGCCCCCGCTTCCCGCAAGCCTTTAACCCGCTCACCCTCGGAACGAGCATAGCCCAACCACTGTTGCGCATTTGTCGCTGCAGCCTTGTACTTACCCGCCTGTTCAAAAGTGTCCACGGCTTTGTCGTAACAATGCAAATTTAACTGGGCGTTACCCAACACCAGATACACAGCACCGGGACGTTTAAGCTGGCCCTTTTGCAGGGCATTTTGTGCGGCTGTTGCCGCCTTTACATTGTCGCCAATATCGAGATATACACCGGCCAGTTGAGCGTAGATTTTGCCCTCACCCGAAAGGGCCGCCGCTTTTTCCAGCACGGGACGTGCTTTTTTGCCCTCACCTGCCTGCTGCCAGGCCTGACCAAGTAATTCCAGATGCTTCGCATTCGCCGCGAGCTGCCTATTATTGATCGCGATGTCGAGAGTTTTGGCTGCGCGATAAGGTGTATTCGCACCGAGGTAAAGATAGGCGAGGGAGACGAGCTCCCGTTCTTTCTTTAAGGCACCGGCTAGATAGACCACTTCTGTCGCCACCAGGCGATCGATATTTTTATTCAATTGCCCGTACAAACCACCGAGTTGATGCCAATAGCGATACCGCGGGTAGTGTTTAACTAATTTCTTCAAAACAGGCAGAGCCTGGCGATATTGCTCCTGTTCAAAATACAGCAGGCTTTGCAGCGACCACCAGGCTTCTGGCGGCAATTTGTCGCTGTGTTGGTAATCGTCAATCGCTTGTTCAATGTAAACCAGAGCGTCTTTTTTTCTTTCCAGTTGATAGTAGGCCTGAGCGAGCAGAGCCCTGGTTGGTGCATCGACTTGCGTATCAGCCTTATGCTCACCACCAGACTGGTGGTCGAGGGCGGCAGAGGCATTTAGCAGACGCTCAAGAAATTGGGCTGCACTGGCGTAATCTTCAAGCTGGAAGTACAACTGGGCCACTGTATTGTAAGTACTGATTTTCATTTTTATTTCAGTAGCGGGTTCATCGAGTAGCCTTAAATAAGCCTCTAAGGCGCGACGATAATGCTGCTGGGAGAAGTGCGTATAGCCTAAATAGTTCCACACCTGTGATTTTTCAAAGCTGCTGGTGCAGTATTCCCTACCCGCTAAGTTAAGTACTTGCTCAGCCTGCGACCATTGGTCAGCATCAATGGCTCGCTGTGCGGACTCCAGCTTTTTGGCACAGCGCTGGCCCACAGCCTGTCGTCGCCGAGTGGCGGCATTGGCGTATTTATTTTGCTTAGCGCTTTCCTCTTCAGAGGCTGCCAGCGTAGGCCTTGGCGTACTAACAAACAGCAGTGCCAGTAGAAGTAGGGAAAGAGTGCAGGGAAATTGGCCGAACATCGCTAAACTACTCCAGCCGGAAGCTAAATTTATACATCACCCCTGGCACCTCGACCCCTCGCCCATCGATGACCCGAGGTTTGTACTTGAGCTTAATCGCGGCTTTTAAGGCAGCACTACCAAAGCCATAGTTAAGCGGTGATTCTTCAACCAGTTTAACGCCCCGCACACCGCCGGAGGCTGTAATGATGACCTCTACCACGGCATAGCCTTCGCGACCTCTGGCCAGTGCCCGGCGCGGGTACAGGGGCTGGGGCACATAGACCGGGATGTAATCCGTATCACGGGCAAAATCGCCACCCAGCCCGGCCTGTAAATTCGCTGTGGGTCGCGGTGCAGTCTGTAAATTAATGCGTGGAGCGGGCATGTCGAAACGCAGACTTTGCGTGGGCATGCTGGGTTGCATAAGGGTCGTCTCAGGGGGACGTTTGGGCTTGGGCGGTGTTACAAATTCATTCAAGCTACGCTCGGGCTGCCAGATATCGGCTATTTTATAACTCTCCTGGGTATCTGGTGCCTCACTCCGATTAATCACCATTAACACCATTGATATCAATAGCACACTCGTGACCAGCACCGCCCCAAGCAAAGCGCCGGCAAAACGGGCAACCACGCTGCCGCCAGATTCGTCCCCGCCTTGCAGAAATCTAGTCATTACAGTTAATCATTCAATGTGGACACGGAAATATCGTGAATGCCCAGTTGCTTGGCCAGGTTAGAAACAAGCCCAAGGCGGCCGATACTCGCACGATTGTCGACCTGGATCACCAGGCTACCCCGTGGGTTTTCAGCTTGTAGGCGTGCGAGGGCGAACTTAATCCGATTATCCGGAAGTGGGGATTTGTCCATCCAGATCACATCGTGCTGATCAATCGCCACTAAAATAGCGGGCTTTGTCGCCGCGGCACTCAGCGCTTCGGTCCGCTCTACCTCTAGTCCAGGTAGCTTCACAAAAGAGGCGGTGACGATGAAGAAAATTAACAGGATAAAAACCACGTCGAGCATCGGGGTTAAGTCGATGGCCTGTACCGGTGAATCATCACCACCTTCGGCGCGGCTTGCCGCACTGATAATGCGCCGATTCATATTTTGCCGCCCACTGCCGATAAACTGACCCTTTGCTCATCATCCATCAATAAGTTGTTTTCCAGGTGCGCTTTGGCGCGCCGCCCCAGCCGATCGATACCGGTAAGACCAATGAGGCCGGAAAGTGCTGCCACCATGCCCGCCATGGTGGGAATAGTAGCCCGAGATACACCACTCGACATGGCACGTGCACCGCCACCTTCGGCGAGACCCATCGTTTCAAACACACCAATCATCCCGGTCACTGTGCCCAGCAAACCAAACAGCGGCGCCAGTGCCACCAGGGTTTTGATCATGGGTAAAAAGCGGTCAATGCGCTCATTCACGTCAGCCAGCAACGCCATCCGCACCTGTCGTGCACGCCGAGAATGGCGGTCGACACGCTGCTGCCAAACATCAATGCACTGGGCCATATCCCTGCGCAGCCTGGTGCGGTAGTAAAGAAGACGTTCCAGCAACAACAACCACAGCAATAAAATCAGTACTGCAATAAACAATAACACTGGCCCACCCATATCGGCGAATTGCTGCAGATGATTCAAAATTTCGAACACGGGATTCATGCTACATTTGGCTCTATCATCAGTCCTTAGCCTAAGCCATTAACTATTTTCAGACGGCCAACCCTGGGGTGAGCGGGACTCTGCTTTAAGCGCGACAATGCCGGCACTCTGCTCTTCAAGCACATGTAAAATACGCCGCGCATAACCGTTAACCCAGGTGTGTAACAGCAAGGTGGGTATCGCCACCAGCAAGCCCAGTACCGTTGTCACCAAGGCCTGAGAAATACCTCCCGCCATCAACTTGGGATCGCCGGCACCAAAAATAGTAATTTGCTGGAACACCACAATCATGCCTGTCACAGTGCCGAGCAGGCCCATTAGTGGGGCAATCATGGCAATAATTTTCAGCAGGTTTAGCGCCAGCTCTATGGCCGGACGCTCTTTGAGTATTGCCTCGTGTAGCTTTAACTCCATCGACTCCGGATCCAGCCCGGCATGGGCATCGGCCACACTGAGCACGCGCCCAAGTGGGTTATTGACCGAATACTCATCTTGCTGTAATTGTCGGCGTACACTTGCAAAAACACCCCGCAAGACAAGCGCCCGCCACAGCGCTAATACCATTGCTACTACACCGAGTCCGGTAATCACGTAGCCTACCAAACCACCCTGGTGCCATTTTTCAAGCGGTCCGGGTCTATCGGCCAATGCTCTCAACAAGTCGCCACCCGCCGGACCGCTAGGATCTATAGAAACAGGGGTAAAGCCAGTAGATGCCGCCTGTAGTGCAGCGGCCCCTTTGCTCAGGCCACGAGGCTGGCGGGCCAGTTCAGCCAACACACCGCTGTCGGAGTTGTAGTTTAAATAGCGTCCGTTGGAGACCAGGTTAAACAAACCGATGCGGAGCACCTCCTGCTCGCTTTGCGTACCATCTGCACTCAGTACCGTCGTATTAAAACGGCTAACTCGACCCGACTCGACCATCTCACGGCTCATTTCATAGGCCAGATTTTCGATCTCTTCAAGAGAGGGCAAACGGCTGTTACTACTCATTTTTTCGATCAGTTCATTCAGCTGTACCGTGCGACCAGGGTATTGGGCACTGACCAGTGATTTCTCCAGCCGCGTTACCGTATCACCGGCGGTAGCGGTGATGTGGCCAAATAGCTCTTTCAGGGTACCGAGGCGGTTTTCCATTTGCTCACGCAGTACATCAAGCTCGCGCTCATTATCAGAGAAAGTGCTCTCTAACTGGGCACTGCGAGCCTCTTCCTCAGCTTTTTGTTGTTGCGCCTGCTGCAGTAACTGGGCCTGGCGATCCTTGTCAGCCTTGAAAGCTCGCTCACGTTGACGGTGTTCTTTTGACTCCTGTAACTTAGCCGTTTTGATAAGCTGCAATAACGCATCAAGGGACTTCACCTCGCTGTCTGTCGTCTGGTCGGTGCTCGATGTCTCTGCGGCAATAGCGGGCAAAGCGCTTAATGCGCTCATCAATAACACCGTACGTAAGACAGTGCACAAAGCTCTACTTAAGGCGCTCATGAGGCCACCTCCGCTTTGTTTTGATTAGCGGCAGAGCCGGCTGGCGCCGGAAGAGGCAATTTGATCATATCCAGCGGTGCCTGTTTTTTCGCCATGCGAATAGCATCGGCCACGGCGCGGCGATAATCCCCCGCTGCCACCGTTTGCCACTGCTTATCGGCTTTACTCCACACTTCGGTAAGACTCTGGTCAGCCGTTTGAAACAATAGGGCAATCCGGCCAATACGCAAAAAAGTACCCTGACGCTGCTGTCCATCTATCGTCAGTACGCCATCAAATTGTTCAAGGGTGGCGCTGTACTCACTTTCAATGGCGTAGAGTTCGAGCACCTGGCGGGATTTTTCGGCGGCACTGAAACGGGCCGAATCCATATTTTCTCGCACTTGCCGGACGCTGGTTTGCCGCTTCTCTAGTTTAAAGGGCAGGTCGAGGCGAATAAACTGCTCAAGTGCATCGAGCATATTCAGCGACAGAGGGATAATTTGCCGCTCAATCAACGCCGCTTTTTCAACTGACTCGGCAATATCGGCCATGGTTTGGCGTTGGCTGTCTATTTGACGTTCGAGCTGGGCGTTATACACCTGTAAACCGTCAATTTGTTTATTTACCATCTGAAATTGGCGCAGCAGGGAATCGCTTTGTTGTACCGTCGCGTCAATGCGCCGTTGTGAGGCCTGAGCTGCTACAGTTTTATCGGCCCCGGCTTTTATTACGGTATCCAGTTCTACCGCCTGTAGCACAGGAACCGTCCCCGCAGCCCCAAAACCCAGGGCGACAAACATCAATAAACACCTGGTAACCAGGTGTTTTTGTCCTACTGTCTTTTTCATCATACTCACTAACTCGTTTTCTATTGCTTCCTGTCCAGACGCACAAACGTACAGGCAGGAGTTTGGGCGTCCGATTCAATATGTTGAACAGGCGTTTCCAGCCATTCTTGCTTCTCTAAATCCGGGAAAAAAGCGTCGCCATTAACCTGGGTATGAACTCGGGTTAAATATAAACGCTGGGCTTTCGACAACGCTTCGCAATAAATCGTTTCACCGCCGATGATCATGACCTCATCGACACCGGAATCGTCAGCTATTTTTGACGCCATCGCCAGGGCCTGAGTCAAGTCACCGGCTGTATCAACGCCCTCGGCTTGCCAGGACGTATCGCGGGTCATAACAATATTGGCGCGCCCCGGCAGAGGTTTGCCAATGGACTCATAGGTGCGACGGCCCATGATAATAGGCTTGCCCAGTGTCACCTGCTTAAAATATTTGAGGTCGGCAGATATTTGCCAGGGCAGCTTGTTGCAATTACCGATAACACCGTTATCTGCTACCGCTGCTATCAGTGCAATTACTGTCACTTATCTCTCAGTCCTGATGAATTGGTTGGAAAGGGTCATTCGTCATGGCTCTTACTGAGCACTTTGCTGGCGACCCCACCGGAAGAAGTCTATTTTCCAGCAATCTATGCTCAAGCGCCACTCCAGACGAGGTCTTTTTCGTTTTGTATTTGCGACCTGTACGGGGTCGGGCATCAAGGACCTTACTGGCAGGCTGTTCAGCAATGCTGACCCGTAAAATTGACCACACTAAAGCCAAACGATTACTATGCCGCGCAGCTGATTGATAGCCCGAACTGGGCTCATCCAAAAAGGCGTCAAAAACAGGTAGCAAACTAACAGTTAGCCAACAACTACCCGCCCAAAACAACAAGCAATACAGGATATCTAACCCATGCAGTCGTTATTCGAGCCCCTCAGTTTTATCCGCGGCCCCACTCTCAAAAACCGCTTTGCCCTTGCCCCACTGACCAACCTGCAAAGCCATCCCGATGGCTGCCTCTCAGATGATGAACACAAATGGCTGACGATGCGTGCTCAGGGCGGCTTTGGTTTAACTATGACCTGCGCGGCCCACGTCCAAGCTGTCGGCCAGGGTTTTCCCGGGCAGCTCGGTATTTTTTCTGACGACCACCTGGAAGGCCTGACTCGCCTGGCTAACGATATTAAGCGGCATGACAGCCTTTCCATTGTGCAAATTCACCACGCCGGTATGCGCTCTCCCGCGGATCTGGTCGGACAGCATCCCGTTGCGCCCTCAGAAGATGAAGAAACCAACGCGCGGGCTTTATCAAGTGCTGAAGTAGAACAACTTATCGAAGATTTTATTACCGCCGCTGAACGTGCCGAAAAAGCCGGTTTTGATGGCATCGAAATTCACGGCGCACACGGTTATATCGTCTGCCAATTTCTCAGCAGTGAAACCAACCAACGCGGCGATCAGTACGGCGGCTCCCTGGAAAATCGCTCACGGGTACTCTTTGAGATCATTACCGGTATTCGCGCCCGTTGCGGAAAGAATTTTAATCTTGGTGTGCGCTTATCCCCAGAACGCTTTGGCATAGAGCTCACTGAAGCGACAGCCGTTGCCCAACGTTTAATGACCGAAGCCCAGATCGACTACCTGGATATGTCACTGTGGGATGTCTTTAAGGAACCCGCCGAACAAGCGCATCAAGGCCGCAGCCTGATGTCCTACTTCACCGAGCTGGATCGCGGTGAAGTGCGCCTGGGCGCAGCTGGAAAAATTCGCACACCTCAGGATGCACAACATTGCCTCGATGCCGGTATGGATTTTATCCTGCTGGGCAGAGCAGCAATTTTGCATCACGACTTTCCGAAACAAACTGAAGCGGACAGTAATTTTATACCAATCCGAAATCCCGTCTCGGCAGATCACCTGCGCGCTGAGGGACTAGGGGAGACCTTTGTCGAATATATGGGCACGTGGAAGGGTTTTGTCGAAGCCACTTAAACCTCCGGCAGCGCCGCGACACCCTGACCTGAAAGAAAGTCATAGCGTACCAAAACCTCGAGAAATAAATACGCTACGAAATATTCGTCCCTCAGACAGCAATGGGCGCTGCGATACCAGGGTGAGGGGCATAGCCTTCCAGTTGAAAATCGCCGTAGTCAAAACCAAAAATATCGCTGATTTCAGGGTTTAATTTCATCCGCGGCAGCGCATGGGGTTCTCTGGCTAACTGACGGTCAGCCTGTTCAAGATGATTCAAATACAGATGGGCATCACCTAGTGTGTGGATAAGTTCGCCGGGCTTAAGGCCAGAGACCTGAGCAATTATTAAGGTTAACAAGGCATAGGAGGCTATGTTGAAGGGCACGCCGAGGAAAATATCGGCGCTGCGCTGATAAAGCTGACAACTTAGCCTGCCATCGGCAACGTAAAATTGGAAAAAGGCGTGGCAGGGTGCCAGCGCCATATGGCCCTGTTCGACATTAGCCTGGGGCGGAATGCTTTCGTCCGGCAACTGGGCCGGGTTCCAGGCCGAAACAATTAAGCGACGGGAGTCAGGCCGGGTACCAAGCTGTTCTATGACGTCAGTGATTTGATCAATAGCGCCACCATCAGGCAAGGGCCAGGATCGCCATTGATAACCGTAGACCGGACCGAGGTCACCGCTTTCTGTGGCCCATTCATCCCAGATAGAAACGCCGTTATCACGCAGATACCGGGTATTGGTATCACCTGATAGAAACCACAACAGTTCATATATTATCGATTTGAGATGGACTTTTTTGGTGCTTACCAGCGGAAAGCCATCGGCTAAATTAAAGCGCATCTGATAGCCAAAAATACTTAGTGTGCCGGTGCCGGTACGATCGCTTTTTAGTGTGCCACTGTTGCGCACATGGCGCATCAAATCCAGATATTGTTGCATATCAGATCCTGCTATTTTCTGTGTTCACGCTGAAACTACCGATGTTTTTTTATTCAGCGAACAGGCCCAGACTATCAAAATTAACCCGACCACGATCATTGGCAGACTCAGTATCTGACCCCGGGTCATCCAGTCAAACAAATCAAAACCAATGTGGCCGTCTGGTTCCCGAACAAATTCTACGGCAAAGCGGAATGCACCGTACAAAAATAAAAATAAACCACTGATCGCAGCGGTTGGTCGAGGCTTGCGGGAAAACCACCACAACAGGGAAAACAACAGCAGGCCCTCAAGAGCAAACTGATATAGCTGCGATGGGTGGCGGGCTAATTGCTCTGAGTCGCGCGGAAAAATCATCCCAACGGGCAGATCCGTGGCTCTCCCCCACAACTCCTGACCAATGAAATTTCCCAGTCGTCCCAGGCCCAGACCGATCGGCACCAGGGGAGCCATAAAATCCGTTACCTGAAAGAAAGATTGCCCAATACGCCGGGCATAAATAAACATCGCAATAATCACGCCTAATAACCCGCCGTGAAAAGCCATGCCCCCTTCCCAAAGCCGGAATAACCACAGCGGATCAGCAACCCATTTGTCAAAATTATAAAACAGAACGTAACCGCACCGACCTCCGAGAATAACGCCGAATGCGGCGTAAACCACCAGGTCCTCAACCTGATCTTTACGTACTGGTGACCACGCTCGCTGACTACGGGAACGAGCCAATAACCAGGCACCGAGAAAGCCCAGCAGGTACATGATGCCGTACCAGTGCACTTTGAGTGGGCCAAGGTTAATGAGAACAGGGTCTATGGTTGGGTAGGTGAGCATGATTACTTAATTATCCCTGAGGTTTGGATGTCTCTGAGCAACGACTGCTACGTGTCAATTACGTTTTAAATTGAGGACTCGAACGGTACGTCCTGCGCCTTAGCCACGCAAGGACATTATCGGCCAGGCCTCAGCCTCAGCCTCAGCAGCTAACTTGCTATCCGGATTAACGGCGACCGGGTTATCAACCAGCCTCAAAAGTGGCAGATCGTTAATAGAATCGCTGTAAAAATAGCTGCCCTGCAGGGTTTCATGACGACTCTTTAACCAATCCTGTAAACGTTCAACTTTGCCCTGCTGGTAACTCGGCACCCCCGATACTTTACCGGTGTAGTGCCCATTGATTCGTTCTAGCTCGGTGGCAATGATCTCCTCCACACCGAGTTTGTGACAGATCGGTTCAATGATAAAACGGTTAGTCGCTGAGATAATCACCAACAGGTCGCCTCTGTCACGATGCCTGGCCAGCAGGCTTTCCGCATTGGGTAGCCATATCGGGACGATGACTTGTTCCATGAATTCTCGGTGCAGGGCAGCCAGCTCAGAGGGGGCAATTTGCGCCAGGGGAGCCAGAGCAAAATCCAGATAGGCATAAATATCCAGAATACCGGCTTCGTAATCCTGATAAAACTTCTCGTTCATACGGTTGTAGTAACTTTTATCAACTTTATTTTTATGCACTAACCACTTGCCCCACTCGTAATCGCTGTCTCCTGCGATGAGCGTATTGTCCAGATCAAATAACGCTAACGACACTCTAAAAGCACCCCATAACTAACCAACTGTCTGCTCTAATACTGCCGAGCGACCGTCAAAAGAGGGGCAGAATACCCACATTGCGGGTCGCCCTCAACGACTGTTTGCTGAGCGACAAACAACTATGGAACAATGGCTCTCTGTATGCCTCTCTATTTTTTGGCTCAGAAGGCAGTCGATAAGCTGGCAGACTAAGCGCAGTTGATTTATAAAGTAAGATCTACCGGATAATAGGCACATTTAATGGGCATGATTGATAACGATGGCTTTCGTCCAAATGTCGGCATTATCCTCGCCGACGGCAAAGGCCGGCTGCTGTGGGCTAAGCGCATTGGCCAGGATGCCTGGCAGTTCCCCCAGGGTGGTATTGACACGGGCGAAAAGCCTGGTGACGCAATGTACCGAGAACTCTACGAAGAGGTAGGCCTGGAATCCAGCCATGTCGAAGTCCTGGGTCAAACCCGAGGCTGGCTGCGTTACCATTTACCGAAACGCTATATCCGACGTAATAACAACAAAGCCCCAGTCTGTATTGGACAAAAACAAAAATGGTATTTACTGAAGCTCTCCGGCGACCAGGATGCTATTCGCTTTGATCGTGGCTCCAAACCTGAATTCGATAGCTGGCAATGGGTTAATTACTGGTATCCCATCAGTCAGGTAATTGAATTCAAACGTGATGTTTACCGAAAAGCGCTCAAAGAGCTCGCCCAGATACACAGCGAAATTGAACGTAAGCTCACCAGTCGTAAACGGTAATCGATGCTGATGCTTGATGCACTGCGCAGGATAGTCCAGGAAGTAAATACCGCTGACGACTTTCACGCGGTATTGGATATTATTGTCGCTCGTGTTAAATCCGTGGTTAATACCGGTGTTTGCTCGGTATACCTGTATGACACCGACAGAGACAGCTATGTACTGTCTGCTACCGACGGCCTGCTACAGGAATCGGTTGGCAAAGTTTATATGAGCACCGAACAGGGCCTGGTCGGCCTGGTGGCCCACAGGGCCGAACCCCTGAATCTTGAGGACGCTGAAGCCCACCCACGTTTCACCTACTTTCCCGAAACCGGCGAAGAGAAATTTAAATCGTTCCTGGGCGCGCCCATCATTCACCATCGCGATGTACTCGGTGTACTCGTTGTTCAACAGCAGCAGCGACGGAAATTTGACGAAAGTGAAGAGGCTTTCCTGGTTACCGTGTCGGCTCAGCTCGCTGGCGTTATCGCTCATGCAGGGGCTACCGGCGAGTTGCGGCGGACAATCTCTGAGCATGCTCATGATAACGGTGGTGAACGCAGTTATGTCGGCCTGCCTAGCGCCCAGGGGATCGGTATCGGCACGGTGCTGCTCGTCTCAACCCCTGCAAACCTCCATGCTGTTCCCCGCCGCCAGGCCACGAATATACCTCATGAGTTAGAACAGCTTCACGACGCACTCGAAAGCACCAAAAATGACTTACGCAAAGTACGAGAAAGTTTAAGTGACAAACTCAATAGCGAAGAGCTAGCACTCTTTGATGTTTATATCAGCATGCTTGACGATACCTCCCTGGGCGGTGAAGTGGTCACCTTGATCGAAGGTGGCCTGTGTGCCCAGAGCGCCTGGAGCCAGGTCATCATTGCTCATATCCGCACCTTTAGTCAGATGGATAACCCTTATTTGAGCGAGCGCGCCACTGACGTACAGGATCTGGGTCGAAGAGTTCTGGGACATTTGCAGCAACTTCAACATGAAGAGCCGGTGTACCCTGAAAATACTATTCTTATTGGTGAAGAACTCGCAGCTCCTCACCTTGCCGACGTGCCCTTTGAAAATATCCGAGCCATGATCTCAGTGAAGGGATCACATAACTCCCATGTCGCCATTCTTGGCCGAGCGATGGGCATCCCCACCATTATGGGTGCGGTCGATATCCCCTGGACGGAGCTGGACGGTGTCAGCCTGATCGTCGATGGCTATCAGGGACAGATCATCTGCTCACCAACCCCGCAACGGCTGCAGGCCTATACAGAGCTTTATCAGGAAGAACAATCCCAGGCCAAAGACCTGGAAGCCCTCAAAGAACTACCCTGTGAAACCATCGACAAATACCGCATCGCACTTTGGGTAAACACCGGCCTGCGCCTGGATACCATGTTATCCCTCGATCGAGGTGCCGAAGGCGTTGGGCTATACCGTACAGAGATCCCATTTTTTCTGCTCGACCGTTTTCCCTCGGAAGAAGAGCAACGCAAAATGTACCGGGAACAGCTCGAAATGTTTGCGCCACTGCCGGTCACCATGCGCACCCTGGATATTGGTGGAGATAAAGCCCTGCCTTACTTCCCTATCAAAGAGGAAAATCCCTTCCTGGGTTGGCGGGGCATTCGCGTGACCCTTGATCATCCAGAGATATTCCTTGTTCAGTTGCGGGCCATGATGCGCGCCAGCGTCGGACTGGATAATTTAAGTATTTTATTACCGATGATTTCCAACACCATAGAGCTAGAGAGCGCCATGGTTCTGATCCGGCGTGTCTACAACGAACTGACCCTGGAAGAAGGTTATCAATTCAAGTTCCCGGCTATTGGCGCCATGATTGAAGTACCAGCAGCTGTCTATCAGATTCGGGAATTCGCCCAACGGGTAGACTACCTATCGGTGGGCACCAACGACCTGACCCAGTATTTACTGGCGGTAGACCGCAATAACTCGCAGGTGGCTGAGCTGTATCACACCTTTCATCCCAGCCTGCTTAAAGCCCTGCGTATAATCGCCGATGATGCCAAAGCCGTGGGTTGCCCGGTCAGTGTTTGTGGTGAACTGGCTGGCGATCCCATCGGAGCCGCTTTGTTGGTGGGTATGGGCTATAAAACCCTGTCGATGAGTTCTACCAATTTATTAAAAGTGAAAGCCGTTATACGGCAGCTGAAGCTGAGCGAACTCAGGGCAATCGTTGCTCACGCCTGTGGTCTTGAGGATACCTTTGCAGTTCGTAGCTACCTCGAGAGCACCCTTGAAAGACCAGAATTGAGCCAGCTACTTCACCCCGCTGGTGCCCAGACTCGTCCATAGAACTCTTCACTCAGACAGCGCTGAAAAAAGGCTCTCAAGTCCGAGTGCTGAATCTATATTGACGTAAGTCGCCTGAAGCCTTACCACGTAGAAAAGTTTGCTCGGCAAATTCTACTTTGCCCTGATTATCCATCAACAACACCGTGGTACATCGTGTACCGTAAGTGTGGGAGACAATAAAGGGCGGTGAAAGGGTCCGTTCCATTTCAAGCCCAACGCCCGTATCAGGCAAGCGGCCATCAGGAAAACATTCCCGGGACGCCAACACCGCCACCAAATCTTCGCTGCGCAAAGTGTCCGCTTGCATGGCCCGATGTAACCTTTCCCTGGCCAATTCGGCTTTTGGCCAGGGGGTATCGAGGAGATCATTACTTAATGTGTACTCCCCCGGCGCAAGGTTCTGGTTTGAATCATTAAGATTATTGCAATAAGCCAGTTTATCAACCGTGCCCGCCAGTAGATTAAAGCCACTATAACGATCCGCTTTAGCCCTCACCTGGGCAAAATATGCGCCAACATCTGGAGCACCTTCGCGTAAGTAGTCGGTAGGTAATTCACCTCTCGATAAATCAGCCGTCGGAGCGCCGCCCCGAAAGTTTGTCACTGTCGCCCAGCGTCCGGCACGATTAACACCAAACCAGGTACCTCCGGCTTCGAGGTCACGACCAGCAAGCAGGTCAGGATGATCTGACCAAAACGCCGCCTCCGCCGATGGGCGCTCGTAAGACTCATCGCGGTTGGCAACGACAATCAAAGGATATTTTGGATGGCTCTGAAAGGCCAGGGTGACAAGACACATAATATTTTAAACCAGAGAAACGGGACATTAAGAAGAGAGGGTTGATCAATTACTGGTCTCTTATACACCGACCCATCTCTGAATTCGGCAATATTTGCGCAGTATTACTCGCCGCTACCCCTCGTCTTCTTCCTCCGTAACCGTAATATATTGCTCGGCACTGAGTAAGCTTGCTAATTCAGAAGGATCTGACATACGCATTTTAAAGAACCAACCATCCCCATAAGGCGATTCATTGATGGTACCCGGCTCATCTTCTAGCTCTTCGTTGATGGCAATCACCTCACCGGATACTGGCGCGTAAATATCAGATGCTGCTTTAACTGACTCTACCGCCCCCGCCTCGTCCTGAGCCGATAGCTGATCACCCACTTCAGGAAGCTCTACATATACTACGTCGCCCAGGCTTTCCTGAGCATAATCTGTAATACCGATAGTAACCTCATCATCACCATCCTGACGAAGCCACTCGTGAGTCTCAGCATATTTTAGATCAATGGGGGTTTCGACCATCTTTTATCTCCGTTGATTTCTTGTCACCTTGGTTAATCGATATCTTGCCATTGCGGACAAACCCTGGCGTGACAAACCGAACCGTTTTGCGTTTACCGCGTATGTGAATCTCGGCTTTATCACCTGCGCTGGCCGCAATACGAGCGAGGCCGACAGAATACCCCAGCGTCGGAGAAAAGCTACCGCTCGTTACGATACCTATTTCTGTGTTTGTTTGAGCATCGGGGTTTTCACTACCCTCGCGATAGACACCTTGTCCGGCCCTTAAAACACCACGTTCTGACATCAATACACCAACCAGTTTATTCGGCATCCCTAACGCTCGTTGTTCCGTAACAGCCTTTCGACCGACAAAATCTCTATGCTCAGGTTGCCAGGCGATGGTCCACGCCAGATTCGCCTCTAAAGGTGAGGTCTGTTCATCCATTTCATGACCATACAGATTCAGCCCTGCCTCAATTCGTAGAGTATCTCTAGCCCCGAGACCTGCGGGAGCCACATCGGCCGCGTGCAGTTTCCACCAAAAAGCTTCTGCGTAATCCGCGGGCAACATCACTTCGATACCGTCTTCCCCAGTGTAGCCAGTCCGGGCGTAATGCCATTGATCGACAACAACGCTACCAAAGCGCGGCAGTTGGGCAATCAACAAGCTGTCTTCTTGACGACCATTATTTACTAACACCGTCTGCACGACGGTCATCGCATCCGGCCCCTGAATAGCCAACATTGCCATGTCACTTCGTTCAGTAATACTGACGTCAAAGGAACCAGCCTGGTTCTCCATCCAGGCAAGATCTTTTTCCCTTGTCGCGCAATTGACGACCAGGCGAAACCCCTTATCGATCACGTAAACCATTAAATCATCGATAACACCTCCCCGTTCATTGAGCATAACGCTGTAGAGTGCCTGGCGATCACCGGATAATTTATCGACATCATTTGCCAACAGATAATGCAAATAAGCTCGCGCTTCCGAGCCAAGCACATCAACGATGGTCATATGACTCACATCAAACATTCCACAGTGGCGACGTACACTATGGTGCTCGGCGATCTGAGAACCATAATGAAGAGGCATTTCCCAACCACCAAAATCCACCAGTTTGGCACCCAGCTTCTTGTGTGCTGAATACAGAGATGTGCGTAGTAACATGGCAACACCGATTTTTTGAGGCTCGTATTCTAAACCCGCATGTTTAATCGGTCGACCATGTATAAAACATCCACCCTGTTGGCTCCGCTCGACGCCGCCAAATGCTCCTCAAAAATTACTGAAGACCCATCGCTTGTTTGATAAGCCTGTTTTTTAAAGGGCCCAGAGCATTGAGCTGGCTCATACCCAGATTGCGTAATAACCTCAGGGGTAACTCTTCTCGCTCAAACAGGTGCTTAAAACCTTCCATGACTGCCATAACTGCCAGATTTTCGGGCTTTCTACGACGTTGATAGCGTTGCAATATTGCGTGAGTGCCGATATCCAGTCCTTTATCCAGACACTTTGCTAGTTCTTCGCTTAGCACCCTGACACCACTCAAACCAAGGTTTACCCCCTGACCAGCAAGGGGATGAATGGCATGAGCAGCATCACCTATCAAGGCAATGCGTGCTTGCACGTAATCGATGGCATGGCACTGGCGTAGCGGAAAACTTAGTCTCGCCGAAACCAGCTCCAGATTGCCCATATAAGCTTCGCTAGCTCGATTTAGTTCGCGGCAAAAATCCTGCTCGCTCATTGCCATCAATTTATCACTGCGCTCATGGCGCTGGGACCAGACAATGGATACATAATGGCTATCACCTTCTTTGCTTTGCAGCGGCAGGAAGGCCAAAGGGCCATCCTTAGTAAACCATTGCATAGCAGTATATTGATGAACGCTTTCGCCTCGCAAAGTCGCTACGATAGCCTGGTGACCATAATCCCACTGGCGAGTTTTGAATCCGCAGATTTCTCGCAGTTTGGACCGTGCGCCATCGGCCGCGATTAATAGTGATGCCGATATTGACTTATTTTCAAGGCCCAACACCAGGTCCGCGTCCTTACTGGGTTCGACACTATCCCGGCGCGACAGAGCCTTAATCTGGTTAGGACAAAACAGGTCAATATTAGCTTGCTCATCGATCGCCTCGCGCAAGGCGTCTACAACTAACCAGTTCTCGACAATATGGCCGAGGTTTTCCTGGCCAATATCTGCACTATCGAAAGCGATAAAACCGGTACCCTCGCTATCGTAGACTTGCATACGGGTGT
The DNA here is from genome assembly GCA_942492235.1 of uncultured Gammaproteobacteria bacterium. GTDB lineage: Bacteria > Pseudomonadota > Gammaproteobacteria > Pseudomonadales > Porticoccaceae > HB2-32-21. The sequence continues at coordinate 112,229 of CALODO010000014.1, read as the reverse complement.
AGGCGCAAGCCCTTGTGGAAGTAATCTGATCCCAGACGCCCAATTCGATAAGTAATCGTCGAGACAACTCGTTTAAAGCGACAACCCGGGCATCAAAGGTGACATCACCGTCGTCAAAACTAGCAAGTTGTGATTCTGTTACCGAGGGCTCAACCAGGGCCACACGCAATGCTTGCTTACCATGGAGTCTGGCCAGAGACAGAGCAAGAGCGGCTCCGACAATACCCGCGCCACCGACTACAACATCGTAATGTTGCTCAACCATTGATTTGAGCTTCTCGAGGTAACAACCCTGCACCAAGCTGGACAATAAGCTCTCTTAAACCAGGAGCTAGTCCAAGGCCCAGCAAGCCCATATTTCTGGCGACAGACAATGGTGGGTTGGTGCTTGAAAATAGCGCCGGTAGCGCGTCACTAAACGCCACCACTTGCTGTTGATCCCCCGTACGCTTGTGTTCATACAACTGCAACGTAGCGAGGTCACCGAGGCTTTTACCATTATCACAGGTATTTTTTAAGGTCTCACACAGCCCTGCGATATCCCTCAAAGTAAGGTTAAAACCCTGGCCCGCGACCGGGTGCAGGCTATGCGCTGCTGAACCCATTAATACAAGATGACTACGCACCTGTTCGCTGGCAAGCGTCAATGACAAGGGCATGAGACGCCGGTAGGCGACGGACTTAATTACCCCGGCTCGCTCACTAAAACAAACCCGTAATCTATCTATAAAGTCGCCTACTTCAGTGCTTAACAGTTGCTGAGCCTGTGCAGGTTCCAGCGTCCAAACCAGTGAAGCCCGAGACGAATTGTTTTCGTCGGGCAAGGGCAGTAAGGCAATCGGGCCGTCACGAGTAAATCGCTCATAGGCAATACCCCGATGGGCATCACCTAACGTGAGTTCGGCAGTGAGCGCAACACGGTCGTATTCTTTGCGACTAAATTGAACACCGAGTTCCCGGGCTTGCTCTGGCTGCTCGCCATTGGCCAATACGGCAAGCTGGGCAAAGACTGATACATCTCCTAACTGGATGATCATACCCTGAGCTGTGGGTTTCAATGTTATTTCTGGCAAAGGCTCCGCCGACAGCTGGGTAGGATACGTGACTCTCTGAATATTAACTTCGCTGGTTACAGCTTTTGACACCAACGCCATCAGCTTCGATGCATCGATGACGTAACCGTAGGCGTCCAGGTTTTGCTCACTAGCAGTGAGCTGGCTATAGCCCGGATGACCGCGATCAGAGACCTGGATATCGGTAATGGCGGCACATTGGCCGACAATCTCCGGCCATAAACCCATTTTTTCAAAAAGTCGACGACTGCTTTCTGCCAGCGCAATGTGACGATGATGAAAACCCGGCTCCGTACTGCTAGTCACTGAATGATTGGAAGCGTCAGCGGATTCCAGCAAAAGGATCGTCCATAATGGCTGCTGCCGGGCCAGAAACAGCGCGGCGCAGAGTCCCGTTAGCCCCCCACCAATAATGGCGATATCAGCTTCTTTGGGTAACCTTTGAGACAGGGTTTCGAAAAGCACTTCGGGGCTGTTATTTCTGGTCATATTTTCGTCATTGATTGCCTGACCGTGTTATTAACCCGACGATTAAGCAAGCCTCTTGTTAAGCTGCCATTAAAGCTTCGATTTCAGCAACAGTCTTAGGCACACCCGCTGTTAGTATTTCAATACCCGTGCGAGTAATTAATACGTCATCCTCAATTCGAATGCCTATGCCTCGCCATTTTTTTGCTACCTTTGTATTGTCCGGCGCTATATAGATACCCGGTTCCATAGTCATCACCATACCGGGTTCAAGCATACGCCATTGGTTATCAACTTTATAATCACCAACATCGTGAACATCGATACCCAGCCAATGCCCAGCACGGTGCATATAAAAGTCGGTATAAGCGCCTTTTTCGATGAGCTCTGGGACTTTGCCTTTGAGTAAACCCAACTCCACCAGCCCTGCGGTAATAACCTCTACCGTTACCTGATGGGGTTTGTCCCAGTGGCTACCGGCCTGAAGGGTATCAATCGCGGCGAGCTGAGCATCCAATACCAGTTCGTAGATGGCTTTTTGCTCAGGGGTGAACACGCCATTCACTGGAAAGGTACGGGTGATATCGGCTGCATAGTGCTGATATTCGCAACCCGCATCAATCAATACCAGATCACCATCGTTCAGGGCGCTGTTATTCTCCACATAATGCAGAATACATCCGTTCTTGCCACCTCCGACAATTGAAGAATAGGCAGGAAAGCTCGCTCCGGCACGAGAAAATTCATGCTCAATTTCCGCCTGTAATTGATATTCAGACATCCCGGGGCGGACAGCTTTCATGGCCCGGACGTGAGCCTCTGCCGAGATCTTGCCCGCTTTACGCATCAACTTCACTTCAGCGGGTCTTTTGAACAACCGCATTTCGTGCAATAAGTGGTCTAGATCAACGAATTCACCGGGGGGCACAGCGCCGGTCCGCGCTCGTGCGCGGATATCGTTGACCCAGCTCATCAGGTGTTGATCAAAATCCCTGTCCTTGCCCACGGCGTAGTAAACCCGCTCCCGGCCTTCGATTAGGCCCGGTAAAATATCGTCGATATCAGCAATTGGAAAAGCATCGTCGGCACCAAAATCATCACAGGCGCCGGCCGGCCCGGCGCGATATCCGTCCCAGATTTCACGGCTACGATCCCGATCCCTGCAAAACAGTATAAATTGTCCCTGAGTTCGCCCAGGCACCAGCACCAGCACCGCTTCAGGTTCTGGAAAGCCCGTTAAGTAATGAAAGTCGCTGTCCTGGCGATAGGGGAAATGGGTATCCCGACTACGTATCCTCTCAGGGGCGGCAGTAATAATGGCGATACTGTTTTTTTCCATCATCGACATCAAGTCGCGGCGGCGTCGAGCAAATTCTTTACTGGTGATCATCATGAACTCTCTAAATGTACGCTAATGTTTAACTTTGGTTGGCGCAGACATCAAATGGGTCAACTCAACATGGATCAGGCTTGAGGCCACTCTCACAAACTCTACCAATTCGACAAAACTGGCTTCATCATCCTCTTCTTGCCCACTGTTCGGATCAACCAGAGCAATCGCGGCGAGATCGCGCATGGCTTCTGCCACATCCGGCGCGAGGTTTGTCTCGCCGGATAAGCCCGACAAACCTAATCCAGAGAGGTAACTCCGGCACCAGCGTGCCAGAGCCTCCACTCGATCTGACATAGCCGTCTCATCGTCGGGAAGCAAAAGCTCGACCAGCCCCTGCTCAGTATCTACCTGAGCGACGGTACTTTGGTATAGCTTGCCAAGCAGGGCTTTTATCGAAACAAGACTCGATGACGAAATATCTGTTAACTCAGCAAAAAATGCCAGCAGATCCTGCTCTTCTAACCCTTGTCCACCGCATATACGACCGCAAAGACCTCCTTGCAGGTCGGAAGGAGTCGTATCTATACCATGAACCAGCAGTTCATGGCTGTATTCATCAAAATCCAGGGCCACAGTAAATCCTCTTGATTGAGCCCTTGCATCGGCAGCACTCAACAACTTGTAAAATCTGGTGTCTTAGCCATGAAAACCTTTGACTAACAATAAAATATAGGGCTACTTCTCGAAACAAAATTAAGATTATTGACCCGCCCGACCAAGCGCAATAATATAGTACCTTCAAATAGCATATGTTCAAGCTGAAACGCGCTCATCTAACTAACCATCGTATGACTATGAACTCAGATTCAATAGATGGCCTGGAACAAAAAATCGACCAACTCGTGGAGCTGGCCAGCCGCCTGCAGCAGGAAAATGCCGCTTTGCGTGATCGCGAATCAGGCTTAGTGCGGGAACGAGGCCAGCTACTCGAAAAAAATGAACAGGCCCGTCATAGAGTCGAAAGCATGATCGCTCGTTTGAAAACGCTCAACCCCGAAGGCTAACGACTTGACAAACTCTGAAACAGTACAGGTTCGAATACTCGACAAAGAGTATCAGGTGCAATGCCCTCCTGAAGAAAAAGCCGGTTTATTACAGTCTGCCCAGTCATTAGACGAACGGATGCGAGACGTCCGCAAATCCGGCAATGTCATTGGCCTTGAGCGTACTGCAGTGATGGTTGCTCTGAATCTGGCCTACGACTTACTCAAAGCGGAGGCCAAAGCCTCGGCAAGTCAAGTTGGGAAAAAAGATTTATTGCGTATTGAGCGAAAATTAAGCAGCGCGTTAAAAACCCTGACCTAGCCTTTTGGTCAGAAACCCCTGAAAGCAGAAACACAATCGTCATTATCTGTAGGTTATAATGCCTCCTCCTGGAGTGCAGGCTAGTCGAAAAGTCCTTGACCGATAATATTACCCTGGGAATTTCTGCCGGCGCTGTTGTGCACGTCCGCTTGACGGAAAGCCTGATGCGCCACGGAGATACCCACCTTGAACCTTTCGGTTCAAGGCCACGTCGACGGCGGCACTTCCGGGAACTTTATCTACCTGAAACCCCCACATGCAAAACACATTGCCACCTGTAGATATAAAGCAAGCGCTCCGTCAGGCCATACGCCAAAAACGGCGAGCCTTGACTGAAGATCAACAAAAATACACTGGTGCCGTCCTGGCTGATTCTCTTAAAAGCTTCCCCCCGTACCACAGAGCACAAAGAATAGCCTTTTACCTGAAAAACGATGGAGAAGCTGACCCCAAACCGCTTTTAGAAGATGCCATGAGAAAGGGCAAAGCCTGTTATTTGCCGGTGCTGGCCCCCATTAAAAACAATGAACTGTATTTCGTCAGGTACGACACCGCAGCCACCTTAGCAAACAATCGTTTTGGTATGGAGGAACCGGAACTCATCGACCAGCACATTGCGCCCTTGTGGACACTGGACATTGTTTTTATGCCTCTGGTGGCCTTCGATCGAACTGGCACCCGCCTCGGTATGGGTGGCGGTTATTATGATCGAACACTGGCTAATACCAGTACTCGCCAACCCCTTCTTATCGGGCTGGCGCACAGCTGTCAGGAGGTCAACAGCCTGGAACGGTCGGCGTGGGACATACCTATGGACGCCATTGCCACAGAAAAAGAACTGATCGTCATAGACTCATCACCTCTTTCCGGACAAAAGCCAACATGAGAAAAACTAAGATCATCTGCACCATCGGGCCTGCGACCAGCTCTACAGATATGCTCACCCAGCTGGCTAATGCGGGTATGAACGTTGCCCGCCTAAATATGTCCCATGGCGATCACGCATTCCATGGCGCCGTAATCGAAAGAATAAAAAACCTCAATAAAACCCTTGATCACCCTGTGGCAATTTTAATCGACACCCAGGGCCCAGAAATTCGCACAGGTGATCGTAATAGTGACCTTAATCTCACCACCGGCGATGTGGTTTCAGTCGTAGCCAGAGGCACGGCCGATGTCGAAGCCCGTTCAATTCAGGTTAACTATGATGATCTTATCCACGACGTTAACGTTGGTGACAAAATCACGGTCGATAACGGCTTGATTAATCTCGAGGTCCTGGAGAAGCACCCTCCGATCATTAAATGCCGTGTGGTTGACGGTGGCGTATTAAAGAGCAAAAAACACGTTAATCTGCCAGGAATACGCGTCAATTTACCTGCCATCACCGAAAAAGACAAAAGAGATATTGAGCTAGCAAAAAAATACGAGGTAGATTTTATCGCATTATCATTTGTTCGAAACAAAGAAGATATTGACGAACTTAAGCTACTTTTAGCCGATGATATCCAGACGATCAAGATAATTGCAAAAATCGAAGATCAGGAGGGGCTAACCAATCTTGAAAGTATCATAGAAGCCTCAGATGGTATTATGGTCGCCAGAGGCGACCTCGGTGTTGAAATAGCCATCGAAGTGCTACCCCGAGTTCAACGACGTATCGTCAGGCAATGCGCCATTCATGGCCGCCGAGTAGTTGTCGCAACACACATGCTCGAATCAATGATAGAGAACCCACTGCCGACCAGGGCTGAAGTCACCGATGTCGCCAACGCAGTTTACGAAGAAGCCGATGCGATTATGCTATCCGGCGAGACCACCATCGGCAAATACCCGGTGCGCTGTGTGGAAATGCTGGATAAAATTGCGCGCTCTACGGAAAAAAGTCGCGGTCTTAAATTTACCGAAAACCTGGCGATGGACACCGATAAGCAGGAAATGTCGGCAGCGGCGGTGAAATTAGCAGAATCGATTGGTGCCAAAGCTATCATCGTGCCCACCAAAACCGGCCGTATGGCCAACTATATAACTAACTGCCACCCCCAAACTCCAATAATCTGCGCTTTCACCTTTAATGAACGCACTCATCGTCAGTTAATGCTAAACCGCAATGTGCTGAGTTTTATTATCGAATACGCCCCTGACCCCGATGGAATTCTTTCAACAGCAGCTAGCGCTTTGCTCAAACACGGTGGTTTCACAGCCGATGATAAAGCCGTGGTTATCTCTGACACATTGAGTGGACCAGGGGTGGATTCTGTACAAATCCGCAGTTTGGGTGAATTGCAGAAACTTGCTTAACTAACCACCGTTAGCTAAGAAAAAACTGATAGGCCTCGTTATCAGTCTCTTCATGATAACCATAATCCAGAGAATCCAGAAAGTTGGCCACCTCACGTCGGTCGGCGACGGGGACCTGTAATCCGACCAATACACGCCCGTAGGCTGAGCCGTGATTACGATAGTGAAACATAGAAATATTCCATCGCCCGCCTAGTTTGCCAAGAAAATTTGACAATGCGCCGGGACGTTCGGGAAATTCAAAACGATAAATAATTTCGTCATTTATTTCAGGTGCATGACCGCCGACCATATGTCGGATATGCAGCTTGGCCATTTCGTTGTCAGTCATATCCCTGACCGAATATCCTTTGACCCTTAGCTCCTCAACCATGGCATCCCGGTCGGCATCGGAAGCCACTTGGATACCTACAAATATGTGCGCTTCTTTATTATCGGCAAATCGATAATTAAACTCAGTGACCATACGTCGACTGAGGGCCGCACAAAAACGCTTAAAGCTACCCGGTGCTTCTGGAATAGTGACAGCGATCACCGCTTCCCGTTTTTCACCAATTTCAGTACGTTCAGAAATATAGCGCAGCCGGTCAAAATTCATATTGGCGCCACTATCAATGGCCAATAGGGTGTGGTTCTCACAGCCAGTCTGCTCAACATATTTCTTGATGCCGGCAATAGCTAAAGCCCCTGAGGGTTCGCAAATAGATCGGGTATCGTCAAAGGTATCTTTAATCGCTGCACAGATTTCGTCGGTGCTAACCGTAATCACTTCGTCGATGGTATCCCGAAGTATACGAAAAGTTTCTTTGCCGATTTGAGCCACTGCGGTGCCATCAGCAAATAGACCCACTTCTTTCAAACGCACTCGCCGTCCCGCAGCCATAGCGGCAGTAAGACAGGCAGCATCATCGGACTCCACAGCAATGATTTTTATATCTGGACGCACATATTTCACGTAAGCGGCAATGCCCGCACATAAACCTCCACCGCCAACAGGCACGAAAATAGCGTCTAGCGTACCGGGATACTGACGCAATATCTCAACAGCGATGGTGCCCTGTCCGGCAATAACATCAGGATCATCGAAGGGATGAATATAAACCAGCGCCTTATCTTCGACTAACTTCAGTGCATGCTGAGCAGCAGCGTCATAGGTATCGCCATGCAAAACAACCCGAGCACCGTGAGAACGCACGGCGTCAATTTTAATTTGTGGGGTAGTACGCGGCATGACAATGGTCACTTTTACCGCCATTTTATTTCCCGCCAGAGCCAGGCCCTGGGCATGATTGCCCGCCGATGCCGCCACCACACCGCGGACGCGCTCAGCCTCGCTAAGTTGCAGCATTTTGTTATACGCACCACGTAACTTGAATGAAAAAACCGGCTGTAAATCTTCACGTTTGAGCAGAACGCGATTGTTCAAACGTACCGACAGCAAGGGCGCTTCATCAATAGGTGTCTCTACGGCGAGATCATAAATACGCGCATCAAGAATGCGCTTGACATAAGATTTAGGCATTTAAGACTCAATTATTTTTTCGGCCTGACCCAGGCGACTCGAATTAGCGTCATGGTAGTGACTGCGCTTCAATAAGACCAGTAACAGGCTCTGATCTTAAGTGAATGCTTGAACTTAGCTATGCTTTCTTTAAATCTCCCTGCCTTTAATCGCCATTCCCTTTAATCAATAAGTAGGCCAGCTGCTCCAGCGCTGCCGTATAATATACCTTCGAACGGGAGTCCACCATGAAACAAGAACAGCTAAAGCAGACCGTAGCGCAAGCAGCGCTTGACTACACTTTAAAGAACCTCGATTTTGACAGCTACCTGGGTATCGGCACAGGCTCGACATGTAATTACTTTATCGACCTGCTAGCCGCACATAAAGGCAGAATTGCAGGTACAGTAGCTAGCTCTGAACAATCTGCTGAGCGATTACGTCAACACGGTATACCTGTTCTGGACCTGAATAATGTCGGTACACTGCAGCTATACGTTGATGGTGCCGACGAAGTGAACCCCCACCTGGAACTAATCAAAGGTGGTGGCGGCGCTTTAACCCGCGAGAAAATCCTCGCTGCCGTAGCCGGGGAGTTTGTCTGTATCGTCGATAAAAGCAAACAAGTTAAACATCTTGGCAAATTCCCACTGCCCGTCGAAGTTATCCCCATGGCCAGGAGTCATGTTGCCAGAGCGATTATAAAACTGGGTGGCGAGCCGGTGTATCGAGAAAAAGTCATCACCGACAACGGCAATATTATCCTCGACATACACAAACTTTACCCAATGGGATCGGCCAAAGCACTGGAAGAAAAACTCAACAATATCACCGGCCTCGTATGCAATGGGCTTTTTGCCAGCCGAACCGCCGACACCCTCCTGGTCGCAGGCCCAAAAGGCGTTGAAACACTGCGCGCACCGAGTCAATAAATACTGACAACTTAACGACGAATAACCAGGGCTATCGATGGAACTTCTCGAAGCAGTAACGACCCGCATTTCGGCCCGCGCTTTTCTCAACACCCCGGTCAGCAAAGATATCGTTCACTGTATACTTGACCACGCTCGCCTGGCACCTTCTAGCAGCAACATGCAACCCTGGCATATACATGCCGTAACAGGCCAGGCTCGTGAACTATTAATCGAAAAAGCCCTGGCCTTTGCTGCGGAACACCCTATCGGCAGTATCAAACAGGAATACCAGTCCCCGCCGCAACACTTTATTAACCCTTATAAACGCCGACGCTTCGCCTGTGGCATGGCACTTTATTCTGCACTCAACATCGATAGAAAAGATAAAGAAGCGCGAACAAAACAGTTAATGCAAAATTTTTATTTCTTTGGTGCCCCGGTGGGCCTGATATTTTCCATGCATCGCTCGCTGATGCCAGGACAACTGGGAGATCTGGGCATCATGATGGGTAATGTTATGTTGATTGCCCGCGAATATGGTCTACATTCCTGCGCTCAGGGCTTCTGGCAAGATGTGCAACCAGCCATCAGAGAAGTGCTGGATATTCCCGATGAGCACTACATTTATAACGGTATCGCGCTGGGTTATCTGGATGAGGGCCACCCCGCCAATAGCGTAGAACCGGGCCGGGAAGCCGTTGAAGGTTTTACTGAATTTGTTGGCTTCGAATAAAAATATCGACGCTACTTAAACTGCAACCGCATATTATTTACGAGCACTACTCACTCAAGCGGGGGGCGTAAATTGCTATTAGTGAGGGTACACCTGTTTAAAGCGAGCCGGGCTAAAACCATCTATGCGTTTTTTGCCAACCAAAATAATGGGTACGCCACGGCCATTGAGATTCGCATAGTCCTTGCGACCACGCTCGGATTTTTCTATGTCATATTCCCGAAAAGGAATCTTGTTTGCGACAAAATATTGCCTGGCGCGTTTGCACACACCGCACCAGGTCGTGCTATACATCACTACTGGCTTACGCTCGGCTTCTAGTTTTTTAGCCGATTGACGTTTTTCCTGAACGGTTTTCAGATAATCTGATACTGACACGTTCGCACCTTTAATGGTGTTCATATCGGATCGAATGATAACTTTCTGCGCCTCAACTTGAGTGTCGACTGCAGGCGCCGTATCGCTGAATTGAACTTGTCCCTGCTCATCCACCCACTTATAAATCTCACCAGCATTTACTTTCACGGACACCACCAATTGAACGGTAAGCGTCCAGATAATCAGGCCCAGTCCCCTCCGGGTAAAGAGAGGTAACTGCCAGCAAAGATATAGTAATTTCATGCTGAATTTCCTTTTCAACCCCTAGAAGAAACCCAGCAAGCCACAAAACCGGTCGGCTTGCAATCCTGTAACATTTCATGCTGGATACATAGCCTTATAGCCTGACAGGCATCAGAAAGATAAATAGCGGTTTCGGTGATGACTCCCCCACTACAGCAATATTTATTTGAAACATGATGTTAAAAATAAACCGGAATCCCAGGGTCACCCAGGTATTTTTTTATCAAGGCCTTAACGTCTGCGCCTACTTTCAAGATAGCCGGATTCTTAAGGCCATTCCTCTTAACGTCGGGGAGCTTGATGAGGCTATCGTCGAGACTACTCCGGATTACATCGATGGAATCACTCTGAATCACCAGATTCAGGACATTGACGCCACCACTATGGCCCCACGCCCAGATATTGCACAGCTGTATCCCGCTGTCACAGCAACACTCTTTAAACTCTCTTTCGATAACGGGCCGTTCGTTTCTCACAGGTACGGCTAGATCCTGGTAAAACATCCATTCTGTGCGATGCCCTGGACAATTGTGTCCAACTTACTCCAAATAATATTTCCGCAGGTTTCCTTAATCCTTGTCTTATCCTCACCTCGATGGATCTTTATTCTCAATCCTTATAGATATTCTGTGATTGATCCAGATCGAGAATTACAGCGCCGGATCTATTATCAAGTTTTCCTATACTGGTATCCGAGACTGTATTTATAAGCGCCAAGACAGTTACAATAGCGCGCATTTTCTGGATCTAAACCCATGTCGATCAACACTTACCGTCTGATTATTAGTTGTCCCGACAAAGTCGGCATCGTCGCTGCGGTGAGTTCATTTCTCGCTGAGCAGGGCGGCTTAATTACCGAGGCCAATCATTATCTCGACCCCGATTCAAAATGCTTTTTTACCCGCCAGGTCATTGATGCCGATTCATTAAGTTACGGTGTCGAGGAGTTACGCACTCGCTTCGCACCACTGGCTCAGGCTTTTAATATGGAATGGCGCATAAAGGATACCAGCAGCCCAACTCGCGTGGTACTACTCGCCAGTAAACAGGCCCACTGTCTGTCTGACTTACTTTACCGCTGGCGTAGCGGCGAACTGGATTACGAAATTCCGGCGGTAATATCAAACCACGACGCGCTACGCAATTATGTCGAATGGCACCAACTACCTTATTACCACCTGCCTGCTGACAACAAGGCCGAGCACTTTGCAGCACTCACCGACGTACTCGACGATTTAGCCCCTGAAGTCATTGTCCTCGCCCGCTATATGCAAATACTCCCCCCCGAAATCTGTACCCGTTATGCCGGCAGAATCATTAACATTCACCACAGCTTTTTACCGGCTTTTGCTGGTGCTAAACCCTACCACCAGGCAGCCGAACGGGGCGTTAAATTGATCGGCGCCACCTGCCATTATGTTACCGACGAGCTGGATGCCGGGCCGATCATTGATCAGGATGTGGCACGTATTAACCATCACGACAGCATCGACGATATGGTGCGTATTGGTAAAGATGTGGAGAAAACAGTGCTGGCCAGAGGGTTACGCAATCACCTGGAGGATCGCGTATTGATCCACGGAAATAAAACCATCGTTTTTGAGTAAGCCACATATTCCCGATAAACCTGACCCAGCTGTCACTGACTTGGGTCGGTCAGGAGTTATTTTGACGAATCAATCACAAGAGAGCACTGACGTTGCCATCATCGGTGCTGGGCCGGTTGGACTATTCAGCGTTTTTCAATGCGGTATGTTGAAAATGTCCACGCAGGTGATCGATGCACTGTCCGCGACCGGTGGTCAATGCACAGCGCTCTACCCTGAAAAACCCATTTTCGATATTCCTGCAGTACCAAAAGTAAGCGCTGCCGAATTGATTGCACGCCTTGAAGAACAGATCAAACCCTTTAATCCTGTGTTTCACCTCGACCAGCAAGTGATCTCACTAGAACGACAGGATAAAAGCTGGCAACTGACTACCTCAAAGGGCACAACTGTCAAGGCAAAAGCAATCATTATCGCAGCGGGCGCCGGAGCCTTTGGCCCCAATAAACCCCCACTCGCTAACATTGCACAATTCGAAAACAAAAGCGTGCACTACCTGGTACAAAACCGCGAGCAATTTCGCGATCAACGCATTGTCATTGCCGGAGGTGGCGATTCCGCCGTCGATTGGGCGCTGGCTTTGGCTGACATAGCCGCAAAAACGTATGTCGTACACCGCCGTAATCGCTTCCGCGCCTTACCTGAGAGCGTTGACCAAATGCGTGCTCTGGCTGATCAGGGTAAAATTGAACTGGTCATTCCCTATCAACTTGCCAGCCTCGAAGGCGATGGCGACCGCTTAAGCGTCGTCAATATTAAAACCCTTGAGGGCGAGGAGCGCCGTCTCGAGGCCGATCACTTGCTGTCTTTTTTTGGCCTGGTTAATAAACTGGGGCCAATTAATGACTGGGGGCTGGACGTCCACAATGGCGTCATAAATGTAGAGCCAAGCACCTGCGCAACGAATATTGAGGGCATTTTTGCCGTCGGTGACATCGCCAGTTACCCGCATAAATTAAAACTTATTTTGTCCGGTTTTGCCGAGGTTGCTCAGGCTGCCCATGCCGCTTTCAAGTGCGTCAATCCCGATGAAGCCCTGCATTTTGAACACTCCACGAGCTCTGGAGTGCCTTCATTGTAGGAAACATGGAGTAGGAAACATAGACGGCCCGACTGAGTGTCGCAGGACGAGCGACCATGCTAAAGAATCACCCAGTTTGCCAAAAATCGGCAACACATTTTTTAACGACCATCGCGTCATTATTGTTGAGGAGAAGCAGTAAATGCCTAAAGTCACTTTTATCAAGGTAGACGGAGAAAAAGTCGAAACCGATGCTAAAGTTGGTAATACGGTTATGGAAGTTGCCAAGGAACTCGATCTGCCCATGCTCGCCGCCTGCGGCGGCGCCCTGGCCTGCGCAACCTGTCACGTGATTGTCGATGAAGATTGGTACGAAATAACTGGGGAAGTCAGTGAGGATGAAGAGGATCTCCTTGATACCGCCCACGATCTGACCCCGACCTCACGTCTGTCTTGCCAGATTAAGGTTACAGATGATATCGATGGTCTGGTCGTCAAACTTCCACCTATGAATTAGAAAGCCTTTTATCTAACAATTGAGCTGGCAAAGCACTAATTGTCAGCTCAGAGTCAGTGGCGACTCACGAAGAACTGCACATTGTTCGCGTAGCTCAAGAATGTGTTCCCCCCAAAACCTTTCCGTGTTAAACCAGGTAAAGGCTTTCGGGAAAGCCGGATCATCCCAGCGTCTGGCGATCCAGGCAGTGTGGTGCAAAATACGCAAAGCTCGTAGCGCCTCAATGAGGTTCAGCTCCCTGGGATGAAAGTCATAGAATTCATTGTATCCCTCTATCACTTCAGACAGCTGCGCAATTTGATCAGTTCGCGGGCCTGACAATAACATCCACAAATCCTGAATAGCCGGGGCCATCCGGGCATCATCAAAGTCGACAAAATGGGGCGTATCATCGCGCCAAAGTATATTGCCCACGTGACAGTCGCCATGACTACGTAACAAGGGCGTATCACTCAACACCACCAGCTTTTCTTCAAGAATGCTGAGCAAATCGCTGGTAACCGACTGGTAAGAGGCCTTAAGAGTCGTGGGGATAAACTCCTCATCTATCAGCGTCACACTTTGATAACCGTAATTTTCCAGACTCAAGCTCGGTCGATACGTAAAAGGTTTTGCCGCCCCGACCAGATGAATACGACCCATCAAACGACCAATAGTAAATAAACTATCCAGATCTCCCAGCTCTGGGGCATGGCCACCCCTGCGCACAAACAAAGCAAAACGGAAGTCTTCAAATTTAAACAGGGTTTCCCCCGCGCTGTTTTGCCAGGGTGGCACCACGGGTAACTCATGATCGACCAGTTCGAGACAGTATTCGTGCTCCTCGAGAATCTGCTCGTCCGTCCAACGTTGGGGGCGGTAAAATTTTGCAATCAGCGGAGCAGCGTCTTCGATACCAATTTGGTAAACGCGATTTTCATAGCTGTTTAATGGGAAGAATCGACCATCACAGAGCAAGCCCTGGCTTTCGATCGCATCAATCAGGAAATCTGGCGTCAAACGGTCGAAGGGATGAAGTTGACTGGGCGCGGCCGAATTCATACAAAATAGTCCTGTTACACAGGCCCTTGCACAGCAAAGGCCGAACCCTGAAGCAACCAGAATAACATTGATACCCCTGCGTTACGCAGGTCACCGCGCAAGAAAACAACTAAACCTACGAAAAGTCACCAACAGTGTGTATGCGCGGCGAATCTATTACGTTTTAACCTATAATTAAATACAGTTGATCATTAGCTAGAACCCATACCAAATAGGCCTGAGAATACAACCTTATGACCGAGAATCTTTCATCCAAAAAATCCTTATCAGCGGCCCACCGATTGATGCACAAAATCGCGTCGTCCAGACCCGGCGCCTGGTTTCTGGCCCGGACACAACACCATCTGGATCGAATTGTTTTTAAACTGTCCGGGGGGCGTACCACAATGGCAGGCATTATGACCGGCCTGGCCGTAGTAGTCCTCGCGAATAAAGGCGCAAAGAGTGGACTGATACGCACCACCCCATTGTTATGCATTGAGGATCAAAACAATCCTGACATCCTGGCCCTGGTGGCATCAAACTTTGGCCAAAGTCATAATCCCGCCTGGTATTACAACCTCAAAGCTAACCCTGAGGCGACGTGTACGCTCAACGGACTGACCAAAACCTATCTAGCACGAGAGGCTGAGGGGAAAGAGTACGAGCGCTTCTGGAATTTCGCTCTCGATACCTATATGGGCTTCCCCCACTATAAAGCCCGAGTTGGGAACAGACATATTCCTATTTTTATTATGGAACCAGTGTCTTAAAACTTGCATTCAAAGAAGTCGGACCTCTTATCAAAATAGGCCCAATCGAAGATTTAATAAACCACCACCGAGCGAATACTCTCCCCTGCATGCATCAGGTCAAAAGCCGTGTTGATGTCCTCCAACGGCATTGTATGGGTAATCAAATCGTCAATATTAATTTTACCTTCCATATACCAGTCGACAATCGTCGGCACATCACTGCGCCCCCTGGCACCGCCAAACGCAACGCCGTGCCACGACCTACCTGTCACTAACTGGAAGGGCCGCGTAGCGATTTCCTGCCCGGCACCCGCAACACCGATAACATAAGACTCTCCCCAGCCCTTGTGGCAGGACTCCAAAGCCTGACGCATCACTTCAACGTTTCCGATGCATTCGAAAGTATAATCCGCACCGCCGCCGGTTAAATCAAGAATAGCTTTGACCACATTATCAACCGCTGCCGGATTGATGAAATCCGTCATACCAAATTTTTCTGCCAGTGGCGCTTTGTCGGCATTCATATCAATACCAATAATTTGTCGCGCCCCGACCATTCGAGCCCCCTGCACGACATTGAGACCGATACCGCCCAGACCAAAGACCACCACCCGTGAACCCGGCTTAACCTGGGCTTTATAAACCACGGCACCGACGCCAGTCGTGACACCACAGCCGATATAACATACCTTATCAAAAGGCGCATCTTCTCGGATTTTAGCCAGCGCGATTTCTGGCACCACTGTGTAGTTGGAGAATGTTGAGCAACCCATGTAGTGCAGGATTGGATCTCCATCTAAAGAAAAACGGCTACTGCCATCAGGCATAACACCTTCACCCTGGGTGGTACGAATTGCCTGACAAAGGTTGGTTTTTGGGTGTAGACAAAATTCACATTGTCGACATTCGGGTGTATATAAAGGTATGACATGATCACCACGCTTTAGAGACGTCACCCCGGTACCGACATCGACCACCACGCCTGCGCCTTCATGGCCCAGAATGGCTGGGAAAGCACCTTCAGGGTCATCGCCAGACAAGGTGAAGGCATCAGTGTGACAAACCCCTGTTGCTTTAATTTCGACAAGCACTTCGCCTGCTTTAGGCCCTGCGAGATCTACCTGGTGGATTTCCAGAGGTTTGCCAGCGGCGAATGCCAAAGCTGCACGGGTTTTCATAATCACTCCCTCAATATATTGTTATAGTGGCTTTAATACCTATTATATTTTCAAAAATTCGCTCTCAAGTTCTTTTGCGCTTACCCAAGAACATCTGTAATCGATTTGCGCAAGCGCTCAATAAACAGATCAATCTCTTTCTCTGAAATAGTTAAAGGCGGCGACATCACCATATTGTCGGCGACAGCCCGGCATAAAAGACCATTCTCGAAGCATTTATTATGCACTACCACGCCTACACCCGTGGGGTACTTATCTGGGTTTGGAGCAAAGGTGACAGCACCGAGCAAACCATAATTGCGGATATCGACCAGGTGGGGGATATCGCGCAAGCTATGCAACGCATTTTCCCAATATTTCCCAATAGGACCAGATGCCCTGGTCAATAAACCCTCTCGCTCATAGATTTCAAAGGCAGCCAGACCGGCAGCCGCCGCAACCGGCGCCCCAGCATAAGTATTACCGTGAAAGATTTCTGGCAGCCCTGTTGGCGCTGCGTCAAAAATAGCCTCCTGAATTGCTTCTTTAATAAACACCCCGCCCATAGGTACGGTGCCACCATTAATGGCTTTCGCTGTGGTGATTATGTCTGGGGTAACAGCAAACTCAACGGCGGCAAAAGCCGAACCAGTGCGACCATATCCAGTAACCACCTCATCAAATATCAGCAAAATGTCGAAATCATCACAAATCTGACGTAATTTTTCCAGATACTGCTGCGGCGGTGGCACCATACCGCCTGCCCCGACCACCGGCTCGACGATGACTGCACATATATTTTCTGCCCCACGCGAGGCAATTATCTTTTTAAGCGCATCAGCTTTATCTCCACCCTGGGCAGGCAGGCCCCGAGTAAATGCGCTATTGGGGATATCAAGCATGTCCGGCAGAAAATCAACCTCCTCAAGTGTCGGGAAACCTTTGCGGTTATTCGGTATGCCCTGTAATGATGTGCTACCCACGTTCACACCATGGTAACCACGCTCCCTGGCGATAAATCGAGTTTTGCTGGCCTTGCCCCTGGCGCGCTGATAATGCGTGGCAATTTTCATTGCGGTATCCACCGATTCAGAACCAGAGTTGGTAAAAAACACACGGTTCAAACCCTCTGGTGCGTACTCCACCAGCTTCTGAGCAAACTCAAATGTCACCGGCGAGCCAAATTGAAAAGGCGGACAAAAATCCATCTTCATCAATTGTTTATGTACGGCATCAGCGACTTCCTTGCGACCATGACCGAGGTTTGCACACCAGAGGCCCGCCGTAATATCCAGCACCTCTCGGCCTTCGGGCGTATACAAGAAGCAGCCTTCGGCGCGTTCGATAAGCCGCGGATTTTGACGAAAGCCCCGCACATTGGTAAAAGGTTGCCACCAGCTAAGTAAATCGGTCTTGCTCATTTCTATACCTCTGGAATGCGTCATGGTTTGCTTGTTTACAATTCGTGCTGCATTTTACCGAAAGACGCAGGTGGTTTGTCGCACAAAACGGTCTAGCATAGCTATTGCTATTCGGACAAAAATAGCGTTAAGATGAATTTAAATTAATAAGCGCGCACAACCCATTGATATAAAGAGGTTTTAATAGTGGACATCCAACAACGCTCGGAGAACGGAGTCGTCATGGATAAGTATCGACAGGGAATTGACGTCGCAGATTATGGAGATCTACTACTCGCTTATCTTGAACAACTCGATGTCGAATACGTATTCGGAATACCTGGTGGCGCAATAGAGCCTTTCTATAACGCCCTGGCCAGAAGTGAGCGCCAGGGTGGACCAAGAACCATTGTCGCACGGCACGAATCTGGCGCCGCCTATATGGCAGACGGCTACTCCCGAAACACTGGGAAACTCGGTGTCTGCTGCGCCACTACCGGGCCGGGAGCTACTAACCTTATTACCGGTGTCGCTGCTACCGCTGAATATAATATTCCACTACTGGTAATTACGGCCCAAACCGCTCTCACCAGCTTTGGTGCCGACGCTGTTCAGGAATCTTCCTGCACAGCCATTAACACAGTGGCTTTGTACCAACAAATGTGTCGTTACTCCACATTGGTCTCCCACCCGGATCAGTTTGAACGCAAGCTTATTACTGCCATTATGAGAGCCTTTTCCGAACGTGGCCCCGCGCACATCAGCGTGCCGATGGATATCTGGCAACAGCGTCCAGGCACCCGCAAAACCTTGTTTGATTTACCTGCACTACTCAACAAACCCTCATTGTTTGATACCGCAGCAGTATCGCAACTCATCCAGGAAATAGAGCAATGTAAAAAACCCGTGTTCCTGATAGGTGATGAAGCGGCTGAGGCCATCGGTCTGATTTTATCCATCGCCATGGAGATTAATGCCGACATTATTGTTACCCCTCAAGGCAAAGGTCTGGTCAGCCCTTACCACCCGTTATTTCGGGGCGTTATTGGTATTGCTGGCCATCGGGATGCACGTGAATTAATGCACGATTCGAAGGTCGACCGAATATTTGTCATCGGTGCGAATCTTGGTCAATGGGCCACCAGCGGCTGGGATTTACAGCTATTCAGCAAACGCATTATCCACATAGAAGAAAGCGAAATTAACTTTGCCAAAACGGCGATGGCCACCTTGCACGTGCGGGGCAGAATCGCAACAATCTTTGAAACCGTACAGGAGAACCTGAAACACAAAATTCTGCGCAAGGTCGACATAAACACACACAAAATCGGTGAAGGCGCCACGGAACCCACACGTTCATTTAGCCTGGACGACGAAGAAGGTTTTATCTCCGACGCAATACCTCTGAAACCTCAGCGTCTGATGCGCGAGCTACCTAATATCTTTCCACCACATACCCACTATCTGGCAGATGTCGGTAATAGCTTTGCCTGGGCCATTCACTACCTCCACCCCTACGACCGAAGAATTTCCGGAAAGCGTGATGCTAGAGGCGGATTATTCCGGGCAACGCTGGATTTCGCCCCCATGGGATGGGCCATAGGTAGCGCGGTCGGCACTGCACTTGCCCACCCTGGCGAACCAGTGGTCTGTATTACCGGTGATGGCAGTATGCTGATGAGCGGTCAGGAAATTACCGTCGCGATTCAGGAAAAACTCCCGGTAATATTCGTGGTTCTCAACGATAGCGCGTTTGGCATGGTCAAGCATGGCCAGCGCTTGACCGGTGCTGAAGCCATCGCCTTTGACTTACCCAAAATTGATTTTGCTGCATTTGCCCGATCGATGGGTGCCGAAGCTCACCTCATTACCTCGGCCGAAAATCTTCTGGCCCTTGATGGCTCCGTAATTTGCCAACGCCCAGGCCCGACATTGCTGGACGTGCGTATCGACCCCGAGGAAATGCCCCCCATTGGCGGACGCACGGATTTCCTCCGCGCAAACACCTAAATCTCAGGTAAAAACTTCAATGACAACAACTGAGAAGAAGCCCCAACAGGAACAGATCACCACCAAAATATGGAGAGAGGAATGCCGAGCCGGACAACCCCTTCGCCGCATCAGCCTGCTATTGCTCTGGCTACGACGTCTATGGTGACTTGCTGGGTAAAGTAAGTCTGATCGAATATATCTGGTTGCTGTTTAAGCTGGAGCGGCCAAGCAAACCTCAGGCAACATTATTCGAATCTCTCGCAGTTGCCCTCGCCAACCCTGGACCGCGAGATCACAGTGTGCGAGCGGCTATGAACGCAGGCGTAGGCGGCTCGACGCGACCTTCGGCACTCATCGCAGCTATTTCGGTTGGCGCTGGTAACCTAGGTGGCAGTCGGGAAGTCTACACAGCCTTGCAATACTGGCAGCAATGCGGCACCGATCTCAAAGCCTGGCAGTCGATTATCGAAAATCCTCCAAAAGAAGAACGCGCCGATGTCTGGCCAGAATTCGAACACACTCCCGGTTTTGATCCCAACGGTGCCAGTTGTCCTACGCCGGTGAAGCAACTACTCGATTATCTGTGTACGATTGAGGGCACTGAAACATTGCAATGGTTGCAAAAACATCGATCAGATCTCGAGAACTACGCACAAACACCCCTGACTTTTTCTGGTGTAGCTGCGGCGACTTTTCATGACCTGGAGTTTCAACCCGAACAGGCAGAAATTATATATTTATTCCTGCGTCTGCCCGGCGCTGCAGCTCATGCCCTTGAGCAGGAAAAAATGGGTTTTACTCGTTACCCATTTTTTGCCACGGGGCTTACGTTAATTAACGACCCCGGACCGATAGCAGAAAATGTCTAGCAGCAAAAATATAGGTCTCAAAGGGCCTGATCTACTCGCTGAATTTGAAGATAACTGGCAAACCAGCATCGGCTCCATAATTTTTGGTAAAGGTGCACAGCTAAGAGGCGAAGATATTTTCGAAGAGTTTGGCAATCAGCGATGGATGGAATTATTGGTATTTTCAGTCACAGGTCGAAAATCGCCGACAGTAGCCCGATTGCTAGATGGTTTGTGGATAATTTCTACGAGTTATCCGGACCCCAGGCTTTGGAACAATAGAGTTACAGCCCTGGCGGGCACGGTGAGATCTACCGGAGCTCTTGGAATCTCAGCTGGCATTGCTGTATCTGAAGCCACCATCTACGGACTTAAGCCTATACGCGGTGCTACTGAATTATTGTATCGTTTTAAGAAGCAATTAGACCAAGGCCATAGTCTAGAAAGCTTGATACAGACTGAGCTCAAAAACTACCGAGCTGTATATGGTTACGGACGACCAATGACTTCAGGGGATGAGCGTATTGCCCCGTTAATGAAGTTTGCAAAAACCCTAAATGCAGAGAAAGGTATATATATCGATCTTGCATTTGAAATAAGTGATTATTTTAATAACTCTCGCTATAAATACGAAATGAATATTGCTGCTGTAGCGGCTGGGCTGGTTGCAGATCAAGGGCTGACCGCAACCGAATTTTATCATCTCGCCACCTTGTGTTTCACGAGCGGGATGTTTCCATGCTATATCGATGCAACAAACCACCATGAAGGAACGCTCTTCCCTCTTTCGACAGGAAGAATTAATTACACGGGTGCGCCTACTAATAAAAAATGGTTCTCTGGAGATGATCGATGAATCCACTAATTAGGTTGATGCTAACTTCAGTATTTATTGCTTTTATCTTTGGCTCAGCAACAGCAGCGAGCGATGAAAGTGAATTATATTCTTTATACGGCGATGAAGAGTTTGTCAGCATCGCTACTGGAATCTCGCAGCCGCTTTCGAAAGCACCTGCGGTAGCCTCAGTTCTGACAGAGAAAAATATCAAACAAATAGGCGCTACCAACCTGGACCAAATACTCGAAACGATCCCGGGCCTGCATGTAGCCCACAATGCCGTAGGCTATGGATCGATATACACTTTCAGAGGTATTTATACGGAATCAAACCCTCAAGTATTAATGTTGATAAACGGAATCCCCATTACCAATCTTTATCTGGGTGATAGAGGTCAAGCTTGGGGCGGCATGCCGGTTGAATCAATTGCACGGATCGAAATCATCCGCGGGCCTGGTTCCGCTATATATGGTGCCGACGCCTTTGCTGGCGTTATCAACATTGTTACAAAGGGCACGAACGAGATATCAGGATTAGAAATGGGTGCTAGATATGGCACTCACAATACTAAAAATATGTGGCTAAACTACAGCAATATTGGCGAAAAGCTAGACATTTCTGCAAGCATGGAGGCTCAAAAGTCCGACGGTCTAAATGAAAAAATTGACATCGACTCTCAAACTTTCCTCGACGCCATTTCGGGCACGTCTGCATCACTCGCGCCTACAGGAGTTAACCTTCAACAGGAAAGCATGGACGCACGCATCCAAATAGGATACGGCCAATTTATATTTCACTCTGGCGCTCAAATCAGACGTGATGTTGGCACTGGAGCAGGTATTGCACAAGCCCTCGACCAAAATGGCCAGGTGTCTAGCAGCCGCTATAACGCGGATCTAACTTACAACAACCCTAACGTTACTGACAACTTTGGAATAAAAGCTACAGCAAGCTATCTGCAAACGAGCCAGGAAATTGATGATGACCTTATCCTTTTCCCACCGGGCTCCCGAGGGCCTTTTTTCACACCACTGGGCGCACCCGTTTTCCCACCTTTTCCCAATGGCGTAATCGGCAACCCCGAAGTTTATGAACGACACTCCAGAGCTAATCTGACGGGTACCTATCATGGTTTTGATAGCCATGAAATATTACTGGGTACCGGCTATTACTATGGTGAAGTCTACAAAACCGAAGAAGAAAAAAACTTTGGTATTGATCCAGCAACCGGGTTTCCAATTTTACCTGGCTCAGGGCTGGTAGATGTTAGTGATACACCTTTTGTTTTTTTACCTGAAGACAACCGTGAAAACAGCTATATATTCGTACAGGACGTGTGGCACCTGGCTAATGACTGGGAACTGACCGCAGGTATTCGCTACGACCACTATTCCGATTTTGGCGATACCGTAAACCCTCGACTCGCTCTGGTATGGTCAACCCTGCATAACCTGACTTCAAAATTTTTGTACGGGGAAGCCTTTCGGGCACCCTCTTTTGCCGAGACCCGAGTACAATCTAACCCAACCGTACTGGGCAATCCTAACCTGAAACCAGAAACCCTGAAAAGTTATGAAATTGCCTTTAACTATCGCCCCACATTTGACTTGAGTATCGACCTAAACCTGTTTCATTATGAATGGGAAGATATTATTCAATTTGTACCGGACCCAGGTCTCGCAACACGTACCGCACAGAATGTTGGTGAGCAGGACGCTGACGGCCTGGAGATCGAAGTAACCTGGGATGTGACCAAACAGTTATCTATCGTGACAAACTATGCCTGGCAAAATGCCGAAGATCAGAATACCGGCACAGATGCCGCTAATGCACCCGAACAACAATTTTATATCCGCGGCTTTGCAGATTTACCCAACAACTTTAATATCAGTCTCCAGCTAAATAGCGTCATGGATCGCAACCGTGCGGCTAATGACTTCAGGCGTGATATCGACGATTACACCACCGTAGATATGACGATTCGAAAGAGCTTCCATGGCGAACAACTAGAGTTAGCGCTACTAGCAAAAAACATTTTCGATGAAGATGCCAGAGAACCAAGTCTCAACGCTATCCCTGTCCCTGCCATTCCTGATGACCTTCCCCTGGCTGGCCGGCGTATCTTCGGCGAGATAAGGTATAAATTTAATTAGATTGTTTTTCGTTTTTTTATTTTGGTTAATATAGGACAGGGAATGTCGTCAGAGGGTAGAAAATATAAGTCTTTCACCTGGTTTGCATTGAAAGGATTAAAAATAATCAACTTCGTGCTGGTATGTTTTTTAACCACTGCGACGGTACCGGGCACGGCTTTTTCCTCGGGTCTTGTCGTTTTATATCCTGATGTCAACAGCCCATACGATAAAATATATCAGGACATTGTTAATGGCATTAAAGAAGCGAGTGAAGATAGCGTCAACACACTGGCGATTGCATCGAAAGCCTCTTTGTCGACCTACCGAAGTTCCCTAAATCATCTCGACCCTGACAATGTCATAGCCCTTGGATTGCATAGCACAAACCTTATGAGCGAGCTCAACCGTGAATTAAAGCAACCCGTCCCGGTGGTCGTAGGAGCGGTAACAGATCACAGCATGGCTGTAAGCGGTATCTCAATGGTACCTGACCCTCAGCTAATTATCGACAAACTCATTTTATTTTACAGCGGTGTTCGGAACATACACCTGGTAACCAATACCAGAGACCGGTCCGAACTTATTAAGCAGGCGAGTGATTATACAAAAACAAAAAATTTAAAGCTTATCGTGCACCATGCCAGCACTATTCAGGAAGCCGCCGGCGAATATAAACAGCTTCTGGCCAATATTCAGGAACGTGACGCCATATGGTTGATGTACGACAAATCAATTAATGATTCGAGCCTGCTCTCAGAAATATTGGAAACGGCCTGGAAAAAAAGAGTGGCTGTATTTTCATATAACCCTACTCACGTCAAACGCGGGGCTCTATTCTCCATCTACCCAAATAATAAAAAGCTTGGTGTTAGTCTCGCCAAGCTCGCTATTGATAGCAAAAGTAACAGAAACGATCCCAAAACACTGTCACCTCTGCGAGATGTTTACACTGTTGTAAATGACCGAACCAGACGCCACCTGGGTATCTCATTCAACGACACGCTACGATCAGAAATTGACAGCATATTTTAGGTCGGATCAATTTATGTCGATTTTAAAAAATTTGAACCTGGATCGTCTAACAATTCGACAACAGATTGTCGCTATGTTTTGCAGTCTGATGCTATTTATGGTGCCGATATCTGGGTACATAGCCAGCAACACAGCGAACGATACACTTTCAAAACAATTATATGCGCAGGGAGAACAAATCTCTCGAACTGTCGCCAAACAAAGTAAGTTAGCATTACTTTACGAAAGTGAATTTGCCGCCAAAGAGTCCGTCAATTTTTTGTCCGGTTTCTCAGACATCGAAGTATTAGAGATTCGTCTCGTAGACGGAAAAACATTATATAAGGCCGATTCGCTCAGCACTCGGGCCTTACACCCCGCCGATATGAGTGAACAAGGTCTGCATAGCTATGAACTTGAGAATGAATGGGTGTATATTTTATCAGTGATGTCCGACCCGGGGGTAGACGAGACCTTCGATCTGGGCGTCATGGAACAGCCCGAAGCCCAATCTGTATTGGGTTACGTGACTGTCTCAATGAGTAAAGAGACTCTTTTTATATTGCAGCGCAAAACCTTTTTGAGAAACATGCTTTTATCACTCGTAACAGCAGTGATAATGATAGCCCTCCTGACAAAACTTGCCAAGCAAATCACCAAACCAATAGAGTCCCTGGCCGATTCGATGCAGTTAGCGGAGAAAGGTGGCAAAGGCATTAGGGCCGAAGAAAAAGGTCCGCAAGACATAGTCAATATGCAACATGCATTTAACGCGATGATAGACGTACTTGAAAAACGCGAAAAACAATTGGAATCCGCTCGCGATGCCGCCATTGAAACTGCACGCGTTAAAGCAGAATTTGCTGCCAACGTTACCCACGAGCTGCGCACCCCAATGAACGCGATACTCGGGATGCTGGACTTACTAACAGAGTCTAAAATCCCGAGCCGTGAGGCTGAATATGTAAATGTGGCAAAAAATTCCGCCGAGAGTCTGCTGGTTTTAATCGAGGATATACTCAATTTTTCAAAAGCAGACGCAAAAAAATCGGTAAGTAAGGCAGTTGACCTTGAAATTACCGAAGTCGTTGAAGATGTTGTCAGATTACTGGCATCCCAGGCCTTGTCCAAAAATCTCGATATCGGTTATAACGTTGATAAACAGCTCTTTACATCCGTCCATTTAGATCGATCACGGGTACAACAGGTGCTAATCAATTTAGTTGGTAATGCCATCAAATTTACAGAATCAGGCGAAGTGTCAGTGACAGTAAGCCTGACAGCAGATAGTGCCGGGCGAGATGACGCCGACCTGTTATTTGAGATCAAGGATAGCGGCATAGGCATTAACGAGGATGACCAAAGAAAGATATTTGAAGCCTTCACCCAGGCAGATGCCTCGACCACCAGACAATATGCGGGGACAGGATTAGGCCTCACAATCAGTAAGCAGACCGTAGAACTCCTGAACGGAAAAATTGGCGTCATTAGCGAAAGCGGACGTGGGTCTACTTTCTGGTTCACCTTGCCCTTATCAGTCAGACCCAAAACCCAATCAGTGACAGCCAGTATCCGCCCCAGCCTTAACCAGCGCAGAGTATTATTACTAACAAGTTGTCAGATTATCGGGCAATTTACCCAACAATTACTCTCGCTACATCACATAACTTGCGATGTAACACAGGATTATATGGAAGGCATCGAACTTACTAGAGACCTTAAGCAAAGTGGTACTGGCTACGAATATGTCATTATTGACCAAAGTCTGTTGCCCAATAATATGGCCCAGTTCGACACTTTATTCGCCCGCTATTTTGATGAACATCTCACTTCAATACAAATCCTGGTCAACCCGTTCGATAGCGTCAATGCTGATGAAATATTCTACCCCAGAATCGAAAAACCACTGACCCAATCATCTTTCTCTGACATCATTTCACACACGCCAGCACTATCCATCGACCGGGGAGGTAAAATCGGACAAGCAGCCCCGGCCGACAATTATGCTGCGAACGTCCTTGTTGTTGAAGATAACCGAGTAAACCAGCAGGTTGCCCGGGAAATGCTAAACACCTTTGGTATTGTCGCCGATATTGCCGAACACGGTCGGCAGGCCTTAAGGATGATACTCAATAAAACCTATGACCTGATATTAATGGACTGCAATATGCCGGTATTAGATGGCTATGATTGCACACGAGAAATTCGACAATTAGAGGGGTCTGATACGATACCGATAGTCGCCATGACTGCCAACACAACTCAAGAGGTAAAGGACCGGTGCAGGCAAGCTGGGATGAACAGTTTTTTGGAAAAGCCACTCAGGTTAAACACCTTAAGTAAGGAGCTGTCCCTGTGGTTGCCGGACAAACTGTCACATGAAAGCTCCACGGATCTGGATAATTCCAACCCTGAACCGATCAACAATGCCGACAGCGACAATTACGACAATGACGTCATTCAGGAATTGTTTGTGTCGGTGGGGGAAGTAGTCTATCCAATGGCCGAAGCTTTTATTGAAGATACCCCGGTATATATGGATTCAATAAAAAATGCTTTAGCGTCAGGAAATGCCGGCCAGGTACGGGAATTAGCCCATACGATAAAAGGCAGCGCAGTCAATTTTGGAGCTCACCTACTGGTCTCGAGCGCCCAGACGATAGAAGCACTCGCGCTAAAAGAGCAATTATCAGAGTGCATACCTCATGTAGAAAAAATGCTCGGGCAGTTCAATAAGCTCCGGACCGACATTGAAAATAATATTTTGAAGATAAGCCGGGACGACCCAGTTAATGAGCTTTCTACACATACTTTGTTGATCGTGGACGATGACCGAACAATTCGTTTGGCGCTAAAAGGTGCCTTCAGTGGCGACGAATTCGAGGCCATTGAAGCCACAGATGGTTCTGAGGCCATTGATCTATGCCGAAGGCGTATACCAGATATCATCCTGATGGATGCCATTATGCCTGACACGGACGGGTTCACCGCATGTAAGGCAATCAGGAACTTAGCTCATTGTGAAAGTGTGCCAATATTGATGATTACGTCACTCGAAGACGAGGAAGCGATTGCCAATGCTTTTGCAAGTGGGGCAACCGATTACATTACAAAACCACTGCATTTCACAGTGTTAAAGGAACGGGTATCACGACTCATCAAGGCAAATAACGCTGGCAAAAAAATACAAAAAATGGCCTACCATGATTCGCTTACAGGCCTTCCAAATCGAGCTCGTCTGATGCAAGAGCTCCGGGTAATACTTGACCGTTGTGATTTAAACAAAAACCGTACGGCAATTTTGTTTATTGACCTGGATAACTTCAAAAATATCAACGATTCACTCGGTCATAATGTTGGAGATCTATTACTGAAAGTAGTGGCAGATCGATTAAGAAATTGCGTCCGTGAAACAGATTTTATAGCGCGGCTAGGTGGCGATGAATTCACCGTTATACTGGAAAATATTAAAAATAAAGACGCAATAGCCAATGTCGCGCAAACAATTTGTAACTCGCTGAATGAGCCTTTTGTATTTCTCGATAAGAAAATGTTTACCTCGGCGAGTATCGGTATCGCAATCTACCCGGAGGATGCGAATGATCTTAATGCTTTGCTAAAAAATGCTGATTTGGCGATGTTCAAAGCGAAGACTAACAAAAACCATCACGTTTTTTACCAATCGGGAATGGCCGATGAAGCAAAGAAAAAACTTGAGATAGAGCATGATTTACGCCATGCCATCAAAAACGACGAGCTGGTCTTGTACTATCAGCCTCAGTACGACGTGGTTAAACAAACAGTTGTCGCTGCTGAAACCTTAGTTCGCTGGGAGCACCCCGAAAAAGGTTTACTGCCACCTGCCGAATTTATTGGAATTGCCGAACAATCAGACCTCATTATAGATCTGACGAAGTGGGTAATCACTGATGCTATAAAACAGCTTAGCGTATGGTCAGAGCAGAATCTGGAAATGAATATTTCGATTAATCTTTCTGGTAAAGACATCGAAACTAATGGGCAACTGGTTACCTTCATGGGAAATTTACTGGAGCAATATCAGATAAAACCCTCTCTACTACAACTGGAAATCACCGAAAGTATTTTAATGGCTGACCCTGAGCAAAGTCGGCAGGAATTATTGGACCTGAAGGCGATGGGTTTCTCGATCGCTATTGATGACTTTGGCACTGGCTATTCCTCACTCAACTACCTGAAAAACTTGCCAGTCGATAAACTTAAAATTGACAGAGTTTTTGTTAAGGAAATTGATCAAAATAGCGAAGACCGGGCGATTGTAAAAGGCATTATTGCGCTTGCAGACAGTTTAAACATGGAAACCATCGCAGAGGGTGTAGAAACTGAGGCCCAGCGAGACATTATTTCATCGCTGGGCTGCTCAGTTATTCAAGGCTACCTAATAAGTCGTCCTTTACCCCTGAAAAAATTTGAAAACAACTACCTTAACAGACCCACTAACAAGCCAAAACATCTAGAATTGAAGATATTGTAGGTTAGTATCGAAAACTGAATTATCTATAATGCATGTATTGAACATCATAATTTTAGTTAAAGACCAACTGTCTTTTTTAAAACCATTCATTTTTCATGTCAAAAGGTACCGTATTACCTGATTTTAGTAGTTCAGATAATTGACAGACTACTGGCAATTCCCATTCCATATAATATTGAGCAGCCTGTAATTTACCGCGATAAAAATCCTGCTCACTTCCTGCGCAACCGGTATTAATTGCTTGCATAGCTTTTGTTGCCTGTTGTAACCATATCCACCCAGCCACCACACGCCCGAACATATCGAGATATACCGTTGCATTAGCCAGACCTTTGTCGACATCAGCCTGAACCTGATCAAGCAAAGTATCTGTGGTGCGGCGGAGGATTTCTAGCGCTTGCTTAAGATCTTCGGATAAACTTCTGGCAAGGCCACTTGCTCTGGCCTGGACCAGGCTTTGCTCAACCTCCTGTAGAAAAATTTTAAATCCTGCTTGTTCCTTCATAGATACTTTCCTGCCCAGTAAATCAAGGCCATGTATAGCTTCAGCGCCTTCATGGATAGGATTCAGCCGTTGATCACGGTAAAGTTGTTCTACCGGATATTCCCGAATATAGCCCGAACCACCCAATATCTGGATAGCCAGGTCGTTTGATACACAGCCATATTTTGACGGCCAGGATTTCACCACTGGGATAATCAGATCGAGCAACAATCCTGCCCGCTGCCGTTGTTCCTGGTTCGGCGCGGAGCGTTGATCTTCAAATAACGAACTCGCATATAAACACATTGCCAACGAGCCTTCAGAGTAAACTTTTTGCGCTAGTAACATGCGCCGCACATCAGCGTGCTCAATGAGCATGATTTGGGGCGACGTCGGGTCTTTGCAGGACGACAATCGCCCCTGGGGGCGTTGACGAGCATAATCCAGCGAAAAATTATAACCCTGATAGGCAATAGCTGCTGCCCCAAGCGCAACACCGATGCGGGCCTCGTTCATCATCTGAAACATGTAGCCCAAGCCTTTGTGGGCTTCGCCGACAAGATAGCCAGTAGCGCCGTCTTGCTCACCAAAATTAAGTGCGGCATTGGTGGCATTGCGATAACCCATTTTATGATTCAGCCCCCCGACAACAACATCATTACGCGCCCCGGGACTACCATCTTCGTTGACCAGATATTTCGGGACGATGAATAAAGAAATACCTTTTACGCCAGGTGGCGCACCTGGGATTTTGGCCAGCACCATATGAATCACATTATCGGCAATATTGTGATCAGCACAGGAGATAAACATTTTTTGACCGAATATTCGATAAGTGCCGTCATCAGCAGGCTCCGCAATCGTCGTTATATCGCCTAAAGCCGAACCCTGGCCCGGCTCAGTAAGGGCCATGGTGCCATTAGCTCTGCCATCCATAATTAAAGGTAAGTATTGGGCTTTTTGTTCAATCGAGCCAAAGGCTCTTAGTAAATTCGTCACACCGATAGCTATAAAAGGGTAGGCTGCCGTACCTATGTTAGCTGCATTAATATAGGCCATGATTGTTCTGACCAGAACTTCCGGCATTTGCATGCCGCCCTCGTCGTAATCCTGATGTGCTGCCAGAAACCCTGCTTCGGTAAATTGCTGCCAGGCAACTTTGGTTTCGGGGATCATCTGCACTTCACCGTCTACCAGAGATGGTTCGTTTTGATCGCCTTTGACATAATGATTAGCAAAGTATTTTTCTGCGACGGTCTTCGCGGTTCTCAGTGAGGCGTCAAATATTTCCCTCGAGTGCTCCTGGTATCGCGGGCGATCCAGCAGCCCCTCGGTATCGAGCAGCTCATAGAGAAGAAATTCAACATCGCGATCATTTAACAAAGGTATAGACATAATTCACCTTAACGTGGAACTTTTTGATCCCTGCATAAAGTTTTTA
This sequence comes from uncultured Gammaproteobacteria bacterium, assembly GCA_942492235.1. GTDB lineage: Bacteria > Pseudomonadota > Gammaproteobacteria > Pseudomonadales > Porticoccaceae > HB2-32-21. Next base: position 81,181 of record CALODO010000014.1, on the reverse strand, counting down.
ATTAGACGCATCCGGTGTGGACACACTATCCCTAATAACTATATTCACAAAATTGGTCTCGCAGATCTTTTTTGCTCACTTTACCGGTAGCTGTGTGAGGTATTTCCTCGACAAAGACACAGTCTTCGGGAATCCACCACCGAGCAATTTTTCCATCAAGAAATTTTAGTAAGTCTTGTTTTTCTGGTTTTGCACCCTGTTTTTTAACAACAATCAATAATGGGCGTTCGGTCCACTTAGGATGAGGTACGCCGATCACTGCCGCTTCAGCAATATCGGGATGGCCCATGGCAGCGTTTTCAACGTCAATAGAACTGATCCATTCGCCGCCGGATTTGATGACATCTTTGGTACGGTCGGTGATCGCCATAAAGCCGTATTGATCAATTGTCGCCACATCGCCAGTATCGAACCAGCCGTCGGCAAGGTGCGCTTCAGATGCGTCCATTTTATAATATGCTTTACAGACCCAGGGTCCTCGAACTTGTAAGCGTCCCGAAGCCTGACCATCCCAGGGCAAGTCGACACCGCCTTCGTCAACAATTCTCATATCCACTCCGTAGATCAGACGTCCTGCTTTGAGTCGGTATTGATCCTTTTCATCTTCGGGGAGGTCATGCATCCACGGTAGCAACGTATTGTAAGTGCCGAGAGGGCTCATTTCGGTCATCCCCCACCCAACGTGAATTGATACCTCGTGCCTATCCATAGCTTTCAGTAACGACAGTGGGCAAGCAGCGCCACCGACCACAGCCTTCTTAAAAGACTTTACGGTGGCATTGGTTTCTTCAAGGTAATTCACCAAAGCCAGCCATACCGTTGGTACCCCCAATGCTAAACTGACTTGCTCTTCGTTAATAAGCGCCGCCAGGGTTTCGCCGTCGCCCATCTTCGGACCGGGGAAGACCAGTTTGCTACCGCTGACCGCAGCGCCGTATATAGTGCCCCAGGCATTAACATGGAACATCGGCACCACAGGCATCACCACTTCTGCAGCGGATAATCCCAACACATCACCGGCGTTAGTCCCCATACAGTGCAGGACAGTACTGCGATGGCTGTAGAGAACGCCTTTCGGGTTACCTGTGGTTCCGGAGGTATAACAAAGACTCGATGCGCTGTTTTCATCTAGCGCTGGCCAATCATACTGGTTCGGCTGATCAGCAATAAGCGTTTCGTAGCACACGGCATTTGCTAATGACGTTTCGGGCATGTTGTTCTGATCAGTTAAAATAACATAACCGCGCACACTGGTAAGCTGTTCCTGGACTTGCTCTAACAGGGATATAAAAGCAGGATCGACAAACACCCACTGGTCTTCCGCGTGATTAGCAATGTATATAATTTGTTCTGGGAACAGTCGTGGGTTTATCGTGTGGCAGACATAACCGGAGCAACTGATAGCATAGTACAGCTCGAAATGCCGATAATCGTTCCAGGCAAGAGTTGCGATACGATCACCTTCAGTGCAACCCAGCTTTGACAGTGCATTGGCTAACTGTGCGCTGCGCTCAAAAGCCTCACCAAATGTCGTGCGATGACGAGGGTTGTCCGCCGTGACTGAGACAATTTCAGTGCCAGAAAATGTCTTTCTGGCGAAATTCATAATCGAGGTTATGGTTAAAGAATCGTCCATCATGTCACCAAGCATTATCTGTCCTCCAAAACTAATGGGTGTTAATTCACTACTTGTAACAAGTTAGCGTGTAATGCATTGAAGTGAATTCTAACATAGCAAGCGGCGCCCAAAGATCCCACAACACGACCTTAAAATATTCTACACAGCGCCGTTATGCAAAATAACAGCGTTTCTCTCATCGGGTGAGACCCTCAAACCCTGTGCACTGAGAAGCTTGTCATTTTGCGTCAACCTTTGTCGCCAATAGAGTCTTTCACGACGATTGCAACCAACGGTTTGGCAGCATGATTTTTGATCCTCTTTATTTTTCTTATCCGCATGCAGCTCTCTTATGACCACAAAAATCTGGAACAAGCACATTAAAAAAGATGGAAATACTGGTTTTGATCACTCTGATGCCAACAAGCTTTTTCAACATCAGTATTTGCTGGCGATATACAAGTCGGTAAAACCAGTGCCGTAATATGCGCTAGCTGTCGAACCATTGGGATTGGCTAAATAGCCAGGTAGCCTGATCCTGCTGGCCAGAATACAGGTTACATAACCAGGCGGCTTAAAGCGTTTCGAGATAACGCTTGCAAGACCTCGGTCATAAACAATGTCGCTAACCTGGCAACGTACTAGCATAGCCTAACAACTAGCGATCACTCAGCAAGCTTCCACGTTATGCAGGGCTCATAAGTGAGCGTCTAAATATTCTCAAGACAAAATACCCGTTACTCAGGGCAGCGGCACCTCTGTATTCAGTGCCTCCAGCGCTTCAAAATCGGGTATCAAGGCCAACTGCCCATGAATCACCACCTCGCACAGAACACCCGGCACTCGGCTCAGCCTGGTGATCGGTTGCGCGTCCTCGGTATCAACGATATCGACCCGTTGTGGATACCCCTGGATAGCTAGACCGTAAAATCCCCGCTCCTTACCTGATCCAATAGCATTCAAAATAACCACCCGAGATTCGATAGATAGCGCTTCTCGTCTACCTCCCGACAATGCCTCGAAGGACAGTAACAACAACTGCGTACCTCGCCAACTAATGGATCCATAGACACGACTATCCGGCTCATCGAGGGGTGTGACTTCGATATTATCATTCGCTACCTCGGCAATAGCTGCCATCGGCACCAGTAAAGTCCCCGAAGCCAGATGCAAAAAAAATGCATTGACTTCTTCCGGTCCATCGAGGAGTAAATCATTAGTAATGTTATTCACTGGGCGAGAACCTGTAACGGTGGTTTATCTAAACAATCGTTAAACTTCGTACTCAGTCTTTCTATGTCTGCGCAATAATCGTACTTGCCACCAACACGAACCGCCTCAGGTAGTGCCGGTGCGGTACAGGTGTCCGGCGTCTGCACCCACACACGACCTCCTGCGGCCTTAATCATTTTACTACCTGCCACCCCGTTATCGCCCATGCCGGTAAATACAATCATTCCGGAACGTTGCCGGTAATTTTCTGCGAGTTCACTGCTAAGATCATCAATGCCCGGTCGGTATTGTCCAGTCCAATTTTTACCGCTATTAATAATGCGTCCACCTGCACCAACTGAAACCCTGTCTTGAGGTGAAATAATGGTTACATACCCCTCTGCTAAGTAGTCACCGACAACGCCTATCCGGGCGCCCCAGGAGCTATGTCTTTCCACCAATTTAACTAACTGCTCCTCATGTTTGACGTCAATATGCTGGGCGTATACAAAACCAAAGCCCGGCCTTTGCCTTGCAAGCGAGAGAAACCGGGCGACGGCCTGCAACCCCCCAGTGGAAGCTGCCAGTAACCAGACTTTTGAGGCGGGCGTCTTGTTTATTCTAGTTTGATAACTCCGAACGATCACTTCTAGCCGTGCCGTAAACCGTCGCTTCCACTCCTCCAGCTGAGCGCTACCTTCTTGAGGTGGCGCACCGACGTCTATCGAATATACGTGTGGCAGCAAGTTGGCTTGTTTCTCATTGGGTAAGGGGTTAACGTTCATGTATATATCTACTCCTGCGCTAAACCCTGGCTTCACGTCGTCTACGTCAAAGGTGACACTAAACTCATCTCCGTACTCATGGATTGCTGTTCTTATCGCCTTTTTTTGTGCAGCAGCTGCGTCCATTACCCCGAAACGTAGAGGCAATTTCCGACCCTTGATATTGAGCTTCATTTGCCACTTACGCCCTTAACATCTCAGTGATCAATCCTAAGAGTTCCTCTTCCTGGTATGGCTTACCGAGAAAATGATTAACCCCACAGGCATTCGCTTTATCGCGGTGTTTGCTCCCCGAACGTGAGGAAATCATAATAATTGGCAAGCCACTGAGTTTAGGGTTATTACGCGCCACTCGAGCAACATCAAAACCATCCATTCTTGGCATTTCTATATCAAGTAACATCAAGTCGGGGATCAAATCATTGAACATATCGACTGCCTCAACACCGTCTTTGGCCGTGACCACGTCAAAGCCTTCCCGTTCAAGAAAGCGTGTCGTCACCTTACGAACAGTGACCGAGTCATCCACAACCATAACGATTCTTCGGCCACCTGGACGCAATTCTATGGGTCCGCCGAACTGACCGCCCTCAATGCCTATCAGCTCCTTGTCATCTCTATATACTGACGCAGACTTCTCACAGGCCATCAACTGTCCATCCATTGGCACCAGATCCATCGCTCCCTGTGCCCGGAGCAAAGTCACCACATCAAGAATCACTACAACACGGCCGTCTCCCATGACAGTAACGCCGGATAGTCCCGCCACACGATTAAACATCGTGCCTATACTTTTTATTGCAATTTCCTGGCTGCCTTCCAGGCTTGTTACCTGTACTGCGAAGCGATGATTTTCAGTGGCAACGAGCACCAATGCTGCTTTGCCATCAACGGCCTGAGCTGTCTCGTCGGCCTGCTCGCCAAGCAGTTGGCTCAAGGCGCAAATACGGTAGCCTTCACCACCATAATAAAGTTGTCTCGCCGGGTCTTCTCGAAGCACAGTCAGTTCAGCGACCGTCATTTGAACCACCCCGACGATAGTATTCAATGGGAGCGCGTAGCGTTCATTACCGCTCCGGATCAACAGAGCGCGATTTACTGATAAAGTAAACGGTACCCGGATATTAAACTCTGTACCGGATCCAGGTTCAGAAAAAACTGTAATTGAGCCGCCTAGCTGACGCACCTCAGTAACGACGACATCTAGCCCAACCCCGCGCCCGGACAGCTGACTAATCGTGTCGGAGGTGGAAAACCCTGGCATGAAGATTAACTGGCGGAGTTCCTGCTCACCGACCTGCGCATCGTCAGCAATCAAACCTCTGGACACCGCCCGCGTTCTGATAGCATCAATGTCAAGCCCTTTGCCATCATCAGCCACGCGGATAGTAATCTCACTGCTCTCTCGACCAAAACTGAGAGACACCTTACCTTCCGCAGGTTTGCCACGCAGTCGTCGAGTTTCCGGGTCTTCCATACCATGATCAACTGCATTTCTAATCATATGCTCCAGGGGGCCGACTATTTTTCCAAGCACAGTACGATCAAGATCGCCGTCAACATTATCGAGTTGAAGTGCGACTGATTTGCCCAGCTCGTTGCTCGCCTGTCGGACCACCCGTCTCAGCCTCGGCACAAGTCGAGCAAAGGGCACCAGCCGAGTGAGCATCAGACTTTCCTGAAGGTCCGTCGTAACCTGAGATTGCTGAGCCAACGAAAGTTCAGCCGATTTCGCATTACTTACCAGCCCCTCTTTAACTTCCTGTAAATCCGAGGCAGATTCCTGCAGGGCACTGAAAAGATGCTGCAATTGCGAATAGCGATCGAGCTCCAGGGGATCAAAATGCTTGCTGTCCTCTGAGGACTCAATTTGCTCTCGACGAAATAAAATCTGCGCCTCGGTCTCATCACCCATGCGCCGAACCTGTTCCTGTAAACGGATTACCGTAGCCTCCATTTCATCAAGAGATTGAGAAAATTCGTTAACGTTCTGCTCAACCCGGGCCCTGGTAATACTGGTCTCACCTGCGAGGTTAACCAGATCATCGATAACGGCAGCAGAAATTTTAACCATTTCCTGAGCTTCGACAGGTACAGCGCGAGATCCTCTTTCAGTGAAAGGCTGAACAACTCGTTTATAGGCTCCAGGCGTTACCTGCCGGACAGTCGCCACCGCCGGTGTCTCAGGTTGTTTGTGCTTCGAGTTTGCTTCTCTCAGCCTACCGGTATCCAGAGCGCTCTGAGCAGGTGGCGCTTCGATTCCACCGGTAATACCAGCGGGAACAATGGCGGCGGGCTCCTCCTGAACAGGGCCTATGAAATCCGGCATCTGCCTTACTTTGTTATCCAAAACCATCCTGGCTTGATCAAATAAAACCGCCAGCTGGTCATAGCGTTTTAGCAATTCATCAAAGAACGTCGTCGAATGATCGTCTAAAAACATGGGCTGACTTTCAATGTACGTTTCGAAGTCATGGCTGGTATCACCGAGATCTTTAAAACCTGCAACCCGCGCTCCGCCTTTAAAGGTGTGTAGCTCACGAGTAAGGGTCTCGCGATGTATTGTCTCCCGAGGCGCTTCGCGCCAATTCTGCACAACTCTTTCTATTCGCTCTAGTAGCTCCTCAGCCTCTTCAACAAAGATAGCGAAAACCTCTGGGTCTACGGCTTCATCAATGAGAGCTCGTTCCAGCACATCTTTTCCTATCTGGTCTGACCTGGTGATAGCCTCATCGGTCTGACTCGCGGCCGAAGGCTGAATGACTTCAGCCTCTGCAAAATCATCGTTTATTTGATAATTAATCGCCGACTCTTCTTCAAAGCCCTGTGCCGCAGAAGCCTTCTGTTCGGAATCGCCGGCCGCTACTCTCTCGCGTTGTGCCGCTTTTGAAAGCTCGACGATATCGCTCAATTGCTTAATTAACGATTCCGGGGCGCCTTTAATCGTTTGTTGAGCAACAAACGAATCAATCATATCAAGCAAGCACTCATTGGCTTGATAAAACGTCGCAAAAGTCGCTTCATCCGCGTCATAATGATTGTCATTACAGGCATCTAAGCCATCGGCGTAGTGTCTTGCCAACAATGTAAGGGTCTGGCACTGCGCCATTTCTGCGGCGGCAGCCAAAGCGATTAACTCTCCACATAATTCAGTAACGCTGTTACTTCGCCCCGTAGGCTGCTCTTGCCAGCCGTCGAGGAGCTCCTGACCATTGAGCATACGCTCCAGGCCACTGGTCAGCATGGTATTGAAGGCCAGAGCATCGGCACGGGCAGCTGTCGGTACTCTATGATCTACGCGGATGGCCTCGAGACGCCGCTGCAAGTCCTCGCCGCTAGCAGATAATGTGGGCTTTTCATTGCCAGACTCTTCTACCAGTAAACTTAAACTCATCAGAGTGTCCTGCAAGACAACGATTAACTCATCGTCTATCCGGATAACAGATCGAACGACGTCTTTTACAAGCTGTTCAACTAGATCAGCTAATTCTGCCACCGGCACAACGCCAGCCACGCGGGCACTCCCTTTTAGCATATGCAGCGCCCGCAGGGTCTCAACATCATTTCGAAAAGCTGTTGACGAAGCCTGTGTCAATTCACCAATAAAATCTGCCAAAACGGCAATATGTTGGCGAGCTTCTTCGATAAAGATAGTTATCAGCTCTCGATCCATCTTGTCACCGGAGTCCTCCTCAGGCTGGGTAAAAATGGAGCTCTCTTCATCCACATCGAAGATAGCTTCAGCTACCTGAACCGACTCCGGAGGTGGCTCTGTAAGTGTCTGATCAAGGCCAGTACCGGTATCGTTACTTTCCGACCTGTCAAAAGGCGTAATAACAGCCTCGTTGGATATAGCTTCGTCGACAACGAGCAAATCAGAATCATCAGATATCGGTGTGGCATCCTGCAGGGCGACCTCATTTTTAAAGCCCGCAACGCCTGTTTGATCATCGCGCTGCTCCCCATCCATAGCGGCAAAATCTGGTGGTTCAGTTACCAATCCGAGCTCGAGTTGTCCACGCATAAACGCTTTGATAGACCTGATCAAAGCCTCGGCCAAAAGCTGGTTTTCACTTTGTCTTTGTGCTTGAAAGTCTCCGATCAAAACAGACAAGACCTCAATCACCTCGGTGACTAGACTTTCACCCTCACTATCCAGCACTAGTTTGCCGCCTATTACTCTGTTAAACAGATCTTCAACGACAAAGCCGAGTTCCCCGATGTAATGAGCGCGGACCATACGACCACTGCCCTTGAGCGAATGGAAGTTTCGCCGAACTTCGGCTAATGCGACATTATCTTCTCGATGATTTAACCACTGTGGGTAGCATTTCCCCAGGTTTTCGAGAATCTCTCTGGCTTCTTCGACAAAAATCTCAATGATTTCTTCATCGATATCATCCAGCCCAGCATTGCTATTTTTCTCCAGTCTTATTACAGATTCAGACACCGCGCTGTCTGAAATGGTATCTTGCGGGATGCCTTTCGAGGTCGACGCCGGGGTCGTCTTGTCGATCGCTATCCGCTGAACTGGTTTCACCACAGGCAGCTGTACATCGACCTTAATCTGGCCATCAAGATCCATATACCCCAGGTCTAGCAAAGCATTTTCGGCTCTGTTCAAGGGCTCCTGAGATTCTGTACCAGTGTCCCCCGTTACCACTTCTAAAAAATGTTCTAACGCCGTAATCGTATCCGCTAGTAGATCGAGGCGGTCCCAGGCAGGCGGACTGGAGGGAACCATCAGCTCGTTATTGAGGTAATTACCCAGCGCCGTGACGACGCGCGCGGGACGTTCCATCTTAACGAGTTCCATCGCTCCACCAATACTCTCGATAAGCTCTGGTATATCCTGCAAAAATTTGGTGTCCCACTGGGACGCGATATACCCAACCACAGCTTCTTTAATGGCTTCAAGGTTATTGCGCACTTCTCTAACCAGCGAATATTGCGCATCGCCTATTAAATAAGCCATTTCAGCTCGCTGATCCTGAGCAACCAACCCGGGTCGGTAATTAGCCGCCCAGGTATCCAGGCTGGTATCAATGCTTACCAGTCGATTAGCCATCTCAGACAGGTGTTCGGAGCTGACGCCGTCGTCGCTTGATATCGCGTTCTGTAATTGCAATCCAAATTCGACGACAGAATCCCGCAGCTTTGATTGACCGGCCATAGCCAGGGTATCGCCAATTCGAATCAAAGCCGGTGTCACAACCTCCTCAACTTCAGCCGACTCGCTTAGGCCGTCGGCTAAGGCATTGACTTGGATTTTTACGCCTTCAAGCTCTTCGCCAAGCGCTTTGGCCAGGGCTGTGACAACACTCTGGTCGTAACCTGGGATAACCCCTATATCGGCAGCAGTTAAAACACTTACAGGCAAGGCTTCATCAAGTTTAAATGTCACACGAAAAAAGGTCAGACGCGACGAAGAACCTGGGTCAACGATGGTGATGTAATACAATAAATTTTTAAACAGGTCATGGGGGAAATTGTTCTCTAAAGCCTTTATGCCCTCATCTGATAACCGGCGAATGCAAGCTCCCAACTCCCAAAATAAACTATGTAAAGCCCTATTTTTGTCGAAAAGTCCTGAGGACAAGCACTCAAGTACGGAAACGGCAGCACGCCATAACAGTTCTAGCCTGCTCCCGGCTGTTATTTCCCTCAGTCGATAGAGAACCTTGGCCAGTTTGTTAATATTCTCGGAGTGGTTATCATTTTTGACATAGCCCAACAGTGCATATTGATATAGCTGGCTAAGTTTATGAATAAACGTCTGTAAGGGTTGTTCTTTAGTAATGAACATTTCAGAATCAAAAGGCAAAGGGCCACTCAGCACTGATAGATCCGGCGTAAAAAACTGGCTGCTAGAAGCTAACGGCGCTTTCCTGATAGCACGGAGTTCATTCAAAGTAGTCAGCAGGAGAGCTGGCTGATCAAAACCACTTTCAATACATTTGCGCAAATATTTGGGCAGCTCGGCAACAGATTGCGTCAGCACGTCAATCGTTTCCTGATCACTTAGCAGAGTCCCACTCAGCAAAGCGTTAACAACCACTTCCATTTCTTGGCTAAGTAGCGCACCGCCGTGGCACTGGGCTATTTTTAACGAACCGGTAACCTGATGAAAATGCTCCAGGCAAAAGAGTAACTGACCGTCCTGGGCATTATTTTTGGCGTAAATATCAAGAGCCTGACAGGCCTCAACGAGACTCGCATCAACCTCGCTGACAAGCCATTCGAGCCCTAAAATATTCTGGCGCGAAGCCACACCCATCTCACCCGATCACTCATTACGTATGCCGTTTTTGGTATACCTAAACACCCGGAACATCAAGTCGCTCCATATTATCGGGTATCCAGTCAGTTAATTCTCCGGGGCCGATAATTAAACAGGCCCCGGGCTTCAAGCAAGCCTCAAAATTTTTCACAATCTCTCGACGTCGCCATTGTTTAAAATAAACCAGAATATTATGACAATATATCAAGTCCAGATGATTATTATATCGAGTCTGTTTTTCGAATAAATTAGCTACTGTGAATGCCGCCCTCCACCTCACCACAGGTGTCAACTGTCGCTTTTCTCCATCAGGCTGGAAAAAATATTTCGCTCTCAGTATTGAGGGCAATTGCTCGAGAGCACTATTTGAATACGTACCCTTGCGAGCGCTTGCGACTGCGTTTGCGCTAACATCAGTGCCCACAATATAATAATTCTCGGCTGGTTCCGCAGCGGCAAAACCTTCTGTAACATTTATTGTAAGTCTATAATCTTCTTCGCCACTGGCACAGCCCGGGCTCCACATATTAAACACTGATCCCATTTTTGAACATATCCTCCCACAGTCGGGATAGTCTCCCGGTCAACATGGGCATTGTAGGTACAGTTGACGCTGGCTGATTGATGAACACCGACATGGCAATATTACTAGCGTCAGGACGGCTCTTTATTGGAACTTTCTGGTTCCGATTCGAGATCGAACTCGTCGAGATCAATACCTGCTAACTCCGCCTCAAGCTCTGCGGCAAACGAACTCTTCCCCGCGGCTGGATAAGCTTCCAATGAGGCTAACTCACTCTCCGTTGTGCCAAGCCCAGACAGGTAATCCATCTCTTGCATGGCGGCGCTGTTTTCTTCTAATACCTCTTTGATATGTTCAGGTGTTTGCTGCGCACCTGCCGGGCCAACATCTAACAAACCCTCTTCTTCGCGTGACGCTTCTGGCTCGTCATACACCTCTTCTTCGGAAGCGTGCGCTGGCTGCTCAACAGGTGCTCTGTCTAGCCACTTAGTCTTATCCTGCATAGCAGTTGACGTAAACGGCTCAGCCACTAGCCCACTGGTAAAACCCTGGTTCGGCAATTTAAAGCCAGACACTGACTCTCGTTGATCAATGGCCATGTCAGCTAATTCATCGACTGAAGCAGCCGTGCGATTAGTACCCTCAAGAGTCTGGGAGGTAATATCCTGAATCACATTCATGGTATTTGAAATGTGACCGGCCGTAGTCGACTGGTGTCGCGCAGCGGTGGAGATATCCTGAATCAACTCTGCAAGGTTGGTAGAAACAGTTTCAATTTCGCTGAGTGCAATGCCCGCATCTTCCGTCAACGAAGCACCCGCTACTACTTCGGCAGTGGTTTGCTCCATTGAAGACACGGCTTCAAAAGTGTCCGTTTGAATGGTTTTAACCAACGCAGCAATCTGCTTAGTTGCGTTGGCTGAACGCTCAGCCAATCTCTGTACTTCGTCAGCCACTACCGCAAAACCGCGCCCAGCATCACCAGCCATGGAAGCCTGAATAGCCGCGTTGAGGGCTAGAATATTCGTTTGGTCTGCAATATCATTGATCAGCGAAACAATATCACCAATCTCCTGGGAGCTCTCTCCCAGACGCTTAATGCGCTTTGCGGTATCCTGAATTTGGCCACGGATATTATCCATACCAGCAATGGTGCTACGCACCACAACCGCCCCCTTATTGGCGATAGACACCGAGCGGTCAGCCACGACCGCAGATTCAGCAGCATTAGCAGACACCTGATCGATGGTTATCGCCATCTCGTTAATAGCCACCGAAGCACCGGCGATTTCTTCAGCCTGGCGCTCGGATAGTCGGGTTAACTGCAATACAGTGGACCGCGTTCCATTGGCCGATGCAGACAGCTTTCCTGCGGTATTAACAATCCGTGAAACCAGTTCCCTGAGCTGAACAATGGTCAGGTTAATCGCGTCAGCTATTGCGCCTGTAAAACCTTCTGTGACGGTTACTTCAGCCGTTAAGTCGCCTTCACCAAGACCCTCGATGTCATCGAGCAAACGTAAAATAGCGTCCTGATTGACCCGATTTGCTTCAGCGGTTTCCTGTAAGCGGCTTCGTGTACCGAGATAAAAAATCAAACCGAGCAAGGTTAGCCCAATGATAAGAAAGATACCTACATATACTGTCACTTCGGGCCCGTAGGCAGTGCCGCCCAAATTTAGCGCCTTTACCTGATCAACTAAGCTTATAGATTCGTCCGTAAGCTCAGACGAGGTACTTATCAATGCCTCGCTAGCTTCGCGTAAGCCGATTAACGCAGATCCAGCATCTACCAACTCTGCCATTGAATCATTGACAACACTAAACAATTCTATTGTTTTGTCGAGATTGGCCTGAGCTGTCGGTGCCTTAAGCTTGGCAACCCCAAGCGCGGGATCACCATTTTTAAACGCGCTGGCAACACGGCCAAACAATTCCGCATCACGGCCTAGCCGTTTCATCGACTCAATATCACTACGACCACCCGACACGACTTGATCTATCGAAGCCCGCACACGTTCCACTCGCCATAGTTGCGCCTGAGCGAGGGCAACCTGATTTCCTGCGGCTCTTCGAGCCAACAGTATCTCTACAGTCTTGTTAAGTTCAGCCTGTAAGGATGAGTAATTACTATCGAACTGCGTCTTTATACTAGTGGCAAAAACTAAGGACTCCCTTACCCCAGTCAGGTCTCCAATATCTTGATCAACCCTGCTCCAGGCTTTATTAAAATCTCCTAATTGGTTCGCATCCCCACTCGTAGTAAGCGCTACCTCCAAAGCATTCTTTTTAATCAATATCTCTGTCTGGAGCTGCTCCAACTCCGTCATTGCCACCACATTACCGCTGCTTACCAACGCAGCAAGCCGAGGAATTTCAGCGGTCAGTGCCCTCAACTCACCAGCCAGGGTAATATTACGTCGGTGCTTACCCACATCTTCCGTATTATTAACGAAGGCAAAAACAAGGTAGGCCACCAACATAACCAGGGTCAAAATGAGAGCTATGATCAGAGGGCTCGCTTTGAATTTCTTTACCGCTGTATACATGGCATTAGCTCCTGATTTTACCTTCCGGGAATATTCTTCAGAAATGTTAAAAATCATACTGCCACATCCCTAAACAATTCATCTTCAATGAGTTCCAGCGGTCGGAATAGATATTTTGCCTGGCCATTATCGTCGATAAAACAACCCTTAACGTAGTGTCCAAGCGGGAGAGCAATCTCAGCCGAATTTTCGCAGAACTGCTCAGTGTCAAAGCGTTTCACACCAGCCACACTATCGACCACCACACCGATAAAACCACCCTGCAAAGCCAGCACGAGCAGACGCCGATTTTTAATCACAGCCTGAGTTTCACTATTAAGGAACTTAGCAAGATCCACAATCGGCACCAACTTTCCGCGAATACTGGCTACCCCCAACATCCACGGCTTAACTCTCGGCAAACGGGTGTATTCAGGCAGCTCCTGAACTTCCGCTAATTCGTCAAGAGGGATAACCAACTCAACGCCCAATAGCGTAAAGCACAAGGCTGCTGTGAGTGGCATAAAATCGGTTTGAGCTGGTAATGTTTTCGACTGGCTGTGAAATTGCTGCTCAAGCTCCCGAACAACTTCATATACGGTACCATTTGTTACCATCGAAATAGTAGTCCAATCAGTATTGTGCAACCTGAGTAATAGTATTTAACAACTGCTTTTCTGAAACTGGTTTCGTCAGGTAAGCTTTGGCTCCCTGCCTTTTCCCCCATATTTTGTCGGTTTCCTGATCTTTCATAGTAATAATAATCACCGGAATATCCTGCGTCGCCTGATCCCGGACTAACTGTCTTGTCGCCTGAAACCCATTTATTCCAGGCATGACTATATCCATCAGGACAACATCTGGATGGTCGCGCTTCGCAGCGTCCAATCCTTTCTCAGCAGTGTCATACGACAATACAGTGTAATCGTGCCGGGTTAATATTTCCGTCAATTTATGGATTTCGGTAGGGGAATCATCAATAATTAATACTGTTGCCATCACTTGCTCTCCAGGTCTTGAGTTGGCATAAACACATTTATAATTCGTCTGTTAAACCCAACTTTATGCCTCAGGAAAAGCTTCTTGAGAGGCTTCTTTTTTTGCCAAAATCACATCCAACACACCAAATAGTTCCGTTTTACTAAATGGCTTGGTTAAATATTCGTCTGCCCCGACAATGCGACCCTTGGCCTTATCAAATAAACCGTCTTTACTCGATAACATAATAACCGGGGTGCTTTTAAATTGGTCATTATTCTTTATGAGCGCACAGGTCTGATAGCCATCTAGGCGAGGCATCATGATATCGACAAAAATAACATCAGGCTCAGTATCCGCAATTTTAGCCAGGGAATCAAAACCATCCACCGCTGTAGTGACCTCACATCCGGCCTTGGAAAGTAGAGTTTCGGCAGTGCGACGAATGGTATTACTGTCATCAATGACCATGATTTTCATTCCTTCATAGCTATCCGTCATACCCACCTCATCTAGAGTTGTATTAGTCCTGGAAAGTCCGCCCGCTACACTCAACAACTTTTAACACAAAATCGATATGCTATCTATAAAACCCCAAATTTTAAAGTAATTATGCCTCAAACGAGCCCAAAATAGTTGCCAGGTTCATTGCTAACCCGTAACGTGTGTGAGATAGACTCAAATCAACGACAGGCCCCAGCAAACAGTGTAAGGGAATATTTCATGGCAGTTTCGATTGGCGTTATTATGGATCCGATAGGTGCCGTTAATTTCAAAAAGGACACTACTCTGAGTCTCTTGTTAGCAGCCCAGGCACAAGGCTGGTCACTTTTCTATATGGAGATGTCTGATTTGGCATTAATAGACGGTGTGCCGGTGGCCCGCCAGACACCCCTGAAAGTATTTGATTCCGCCCAACAGTGGTTTGAACTAGGTATAGCAGCCGATGCACCGTTGGCAGACCTCGACTGCATACTGATGCGTAAAGACCCGCCCTTTGACAGCGAATTTATTTACGCAACTTACATTCTCGAAGCCGCTGAAAAACGCGGTGTACTCGTCGTCAATCGTCCACAGAGCCTACGTGATTGCAACGAAAAAATATTTGCTACCCAGTTTCCCCAATGTACGCCGCCAGTTCTAGTCAGCCGGGACCCCCAACGACTAAGAGCATTTCACGAGCAATATAAAAACGTCATCTTTAAACCTCTTGATGGTATGGGTGGCACCGGTATTTTTCATGCTCGCGAAGATGACCCCAACGTCAGCGTCATCATAGAAACACTATCAGAGAATGGTAGACAAACGATTATGGTGCAACGCTATATCCCTGAAATTACCCAGGGTGACAAGCGCATCTTAATGGTCGATGGGGAACCCATACCCTGGTGTCTCGCTCGCGTTCCCGCTATCGGTGAAACCCGTGGAAACCTGGCAGCAGGCGGCAAGGGCATCGTTCAGGCACTAACAGAGCGGGATCGCTGGATAGCTTCAGAAGTCTCGCCCCACCTAAAACAGAAGGGTTTACTGTTTGTTGGCCTTGACGTCATTGGAGACTACCTGACCGAAATAAATGTCACCAGCCCCACCTGTGTGCGGGAAATTGACCGAGAACAAAATACCGCCATTGGTCAAAAGCTCATGGCCGCCATCACAAGCCGCCTGGATAGCTAATCTTGGAAGTTTTTTTTACTCCTGCCGACCCACATAAGGGTAATGACCGCCTCGGTTTTGCCATTTTTTTGGCTATCGCGCTGCATAGCTTGATCATTTTTGGTATCGGCTTCGATTTATTGAAACCCCGGGCCTCGCCTACCTCACTTGACGTTACACTGGCACAGTACCCCACAGATAAAATTATAGATGACGCGGCCTATATCGCCCAGACAAGTCAGCGAGGAAGCGGCAATATAGACGATGAAAAAGATCAGATTACCACCGATGAAATAGCCGATTACGCCGCTGATGTATTGCGCGACACCCAGCCCTTGCAGCAAACACAAATCTGGCATAGCAACGCTCAGGTAGCCGAACGAACTATAACTACTATCCAGGACAGCGTGTCAGCGACCGACCACATCCCTAAGTCTGGCAAGCAGGCACCACCCAGCTCCGACCAGGAAACCACTCCCGTTTTGGTCAAAGAGTTTAGTAGCCTGCGCGCCCAACTTGACGACCAAAAACAGGCTTATAGTGAGTTACCCAAAATTCTTCGTCTCACCTCCGCAAGTACCAAACAAGCTGACCATGCAATTTATCTAAAATACTGGATCGATAAAGTAGAACTGACGGGTAATCGTTATTATCCACCCGAAGCCCGTAGTAAAAAATTATTTGGTGAACTGCGGCTTGCTGTCACCGTGCTTCCCGATGGGACTGTCGAAAGCATTGAAATTCTTCAGGGCTCAAAGCATCACGTCCTCGATCAGGCAGCAGTAAAAACCGTTCGACTGGCTGCGCCCTTTTCTGCCTTCCCACAAGAAATGATAACCTGGGATAAGATCGAGATCATCCAGACCTGGCGGTTTTCTCCAGACAACCGCATGTATTCCAAATAATGTTTCGGCCTTGTAATTTTGCTGTCTACCGCCATACTGAGAGCATGGAAGTAAACCGAGGCAACACTGGTCATACCTTGAAGGCACATCTGCTGGTCGCCATGCCAGGCCTTGTCGATCCTCGCTTTAGCCATTCTGTTATTTATATCTGTGAGCATAGCCCAGAAGGAGCTATGGGCCTGGTTATTAATCAGCCACTTAACATGCCGCTTCGACAAATGTTTGAGCAACTCGACTTACACTGTCCAAAAAGGCTTGACAGTCAGTCGTTATTACTTGGCGGCCCCGTCGAACAACAACGCGGGTTCATATTACATCGCCATACCGAGAAACAATGGCAATCTACCGTGATCGTAGATGATGAGGTTAGCTTGACAGCTTCGCGAGACATTCTTGAAGCCATAGCCTCTGATAACGGCCCCGAAGACTCACTCATTATTCTTGGTTATGCAGGTTGGGGGCCAGGACAACTGGAACGGGAGATTCTCGAAAACGCCTGGTTAACGACACCCACTAGCACTGATCTTCTCTTTGGCACACCTTTTGATAACCGCGCCAGTACTGCTGCTGCGCGCATCGGTATCGACCTGGACCAGCTCAGCACCAGTGCCGGACACGCCTGAACAAACTCGGAACAGGCCCATAAATGTATTGGCTTTCGACTTTGGCACCCGGCATATAGGTATGGCGGTGGGTCAAACCCTGACGGCTACTGCCCACCCCCTGTCCGTCCTCCACGCCAAAGACGGCCAACCCAACTGGGTAGAACTCATCAAACATATTGAACAATGGCAGCCCGGCCAGTTGATTGTCGGTCTTCCACTGAATATTGATGGTACCGAGGGCGAGTTTTGCAAGCGCGCGCGTAAGTTTGCTCGACGACTAGCAGCTCGTAGCGCCTGTAAGGTTTTAATGTTTGACGAACGCCTGTCTACGCGCGAAGCCAAAAATGCAGCTTCATCTTCTCAAGTAAACAGGAATTATCGAGAGTCTCCGGTGGACGCCATGGCTGCTTGCCTGATCCTCCAAAGCTGGCTATTGCAACCGGAGTTTGCAGTAAGCCCTTAACTTTAATGCACAAACCTGGAATCATGTCCTCGGCAAGCCGGGCTCAATGAGCGATTTCTAACACATGTGAATCTTTAAACTGCTTCTAACGCTTGAAGAAAGTGACATGCTCATCATCGTCGTTCTCATTCATCGTCAGTTGGTCGGCTGCGCTGTCTAGATAACCAGTATCTGTTTCTGACTGAAGTTTGATCAACAGACGTAAATCATTTTTCGAATCAGCCGCCGCAATAGCATCCTCATAACTGATCACACCTTCATCAAAGAGCTTATAAAGTGCCTGGTCAAATGTCTGCATGCCCTGCTCTGTAGATCGGGTCATTAGCTCTTTTAATTTATGTACCTCGCCCTTGCGGATAATGTCCGAAACCAGAGGCGTGTTAATAAGAATTTCGATGGCGGCCCGACGCCCTCTTCCATCAACCGTGGGCAGCAGTTGCTGGGCAATCAAGGCCTTCATATTCAGAGACAGGTCCATCCACAGCTGGCTTTGGCTCTCTGCAGGGAAAAAGTGCTGAATGCGATCGAGGGCCTGGTTAGCATTGTTGGCATGCAGTGTCGCCAGTACCAGATGACCCGTTTCAGCAAAAGTAATTGCATTCTCCATAGTTTCCCGAGTCCGGATTTCACCGATCAGAATTACATCGGGAGCCTGTCGCAGAGTATTACGTAGCGCTACTTCAAAAGATTCCGTATCAATACCCACTTCACGCTGGGTAATGATGCAGCCTTCATGCTGGTGAACAAACTCTATCGGGTCTTCTATCGATATAATATGTCCCTGGCTATTGCGGTTACGATGTCCAATCATCGCTGCAAGAGAAGTCGACTTACCGGTTCCCGTTGCCCCAACAAAGATAACAATGCCGCGTTTTTCCATTACCAGTTGATCGAGGATTCGCGGTAGCTGTAATTCCTCGACAGTAGGAATTTTCGTTTCAATACGACGCAACACCATGCCCACTTCGTCGCGCTGGTAAAAAGCACTAACCCGAAAACGCGCGCCCTCAACCTGCTCAGACGAAATAGCAAAATTTAATTCTTTTTGGCTATCAAACTCCTGCTTTTGACGCTCATCCATGATGCTTTCGACCAACGCCCGTGACTGCGCAGAATCCAGAGGCTTTTTACCCACTGGAATAATTTTGCCGTGTATTTTGATAGAAGGCGCGACGCCCTCAGTGATAAACAAATCTGAGGCTTCTTTTTCTACCATCAACTGTAATAAGCTATTGAAATCCACAATCTCTACCTCTAATCAGGTTTCTATCCACATTAGGATCAATAACAGACGAAACTCATGCAAAATCTTCAGTTATCTTAGCTTTTTCACGCGCAGACTCTTTTGTAACCACTTTTTGCGCCACCATCTTTTGCAAACATTGATCCATTGTCTGCATACCGCTACCAGCACCGGTCTGGATGGCCGAGTACATTTGCGCCACCTTGTCTTCGCGAATCAAGTTACGAATGGCCGGTGTGCCGATCATAATTTCGTTTGCCGCGGCCCGCCCCCCGCCGATTTTCTTCATTAGTGTCTGCGCTAAAACAGCCTGTAGCGATTCAGACAGCATGGCTCTCACCATATCTTTTTCTGCCCCAGGGAAAACATCTATCACCCGATCAATAGTTTTTGCCGCGGAAGTCGTGTGTAGCGTACCAAATACCAGATGCCCGGTTTCCGCAGCCGTCAGTGCCAGGCGAATAGTTTCCAGATCGCGCATTTCACCGACCAGAATAATATCAGGATCCTCACGTAACGCTGAACGGAGCGCCTCACTAAATCCGTGGGTATCCTTGTGTACTTCTCGCTGGTTAACCAGACATTTTTTACTTTCGTGAACAAATTCAATGGGATCCTCAATGGTGAGGATATGCTGATAGCGGTTTTCGTTAACGTAATCCACCATTGCTGCCAGCGTGGTGCTCTTGCCCGAACCTGTTGGCCCGGTGACCAGCACCAGCCCCCTCGGTAACATTGAAATATCTCTGAAAATCTGGCCAAAACCTAAATCCTCCAGAGTTAACACCGTCGATGGAATGGTCCGAAAAACTGCTGCAGCGCCCCTGTTCTGGTTAAATGCATTGACCCTGAACCGCGCCACACCCGGCACTTCAAACGAAAAATCAGTCTCCAGAAATTCCTCATAATCTCTGCGCTGCTTGTCATTCATAATTTCATAAATCAGGCCATGGACCTGTTTGTGCTCCAAAGCCGGCAAATTAACCCGTCGCACATCACCGTCCACCCGTATTAACGGTGGCATGCCCGATGATAAATGCAGATCCGAAGCACCTTGTTTAGCGCTAAAGGCCAATAGTTCTGTAATATCCATTACTAAATCCTGTCATAATTGATAACCTGCGGCAGTTTCAAGTGGAATCTTCAACCCGGATGGCCCGAGATCCTGAGAGCACGACAAACAGCATAGCCAATAAAATACGCGAAATCAAAGCCTTACTGGATGATTTTCGCATGAATTCTCACCAAAGTGCTGATCACATCAAACTTTTAGCCGTGAGTAAAGGTCAACCCGTCGAAAAAATGCTGGCTGCATGGCAAGCGGGCATCAAATGTTTCGGAGAAAACTACCTACAGGAAGCCATGAATAAAATGCACGTGCTTGACATAGATCCCGAATGGCACTTTATCGGACCCGTGCAGGCAAACAAAACCAGAGATATCGCCGCCCATTTTAGCTGGGTTCATACCGTAGATCGTCCTCGGATCGCCGCACGTTTGAACGCAGGTCGGGCAGATAACACCGCACCATTAAACATTTGTATCCAGGTCAATATTGATAGGGAACCCCGTAAATCCGGTGTTGACCCTGATGAAACTCTTAAACTGGCGAATACCATCGCGGCTTTTCCAAATCTGCGCTTGCGTGGCTTAATGGTACTACCCAGACCAGAAACTGATTTTAATCGACAGCGGTCTGCCTTCAAGCGGACTGCCGAACTGCTCGAGAATCTTAAAAACAGTTCTCCTGAGCTCGGGTCATTAGATACACTCTCGATGGGTATGTCGCGGGATATGCCTGCCGCCGTTATCGAGGGGGCGACTGTGGTACGTATCGGCACGGGAATTTTTGGTCCGCGACACCAGACCCCAACAAACTAACATCCAGTAACAAACCAAGGAGCTCGACAGTGAGCAATCCCAAATTGGTCTTTATCGGCGGAGGCAATATGGCCTCCAGCCTTATCGGCGGGCTGCTCAAGCAAGGCTTTCAACCAGCAAATATTGCCGTTACCGACCCGGATTCCAAGACTCGACAAAGACTCATAAATGAATTCAACGTCGCCACTTATGAAGCCGCCCATTGCGCCCAGGAGGCCGATATTGTTGTGCTCGCCGTCAAACCACAAATCATGAAAATCGTTGCCTCAGATCTCGCCCCTCTTATCACCCACAAGCCCCTGGTCATTTCTATTGCCGCAGGAATTCCCGTCCCGGCCTTACGAGACTGGCTCGGCGACACTGTTCCTCTGGTGCGCTGCATGCCAAACACACCGGCATTATTGCAAAAAGGAGCTACGGGTTTATTTGCCACTGATGATGTGAACGCCGCGCAACGCCTGCTTGCAGAGACCATTATATCCGCCGTCGGGACCGTAACCTGGTTTGACTCCGAATTAGATATCGACCGCGTCACCGCCCTGTCCGGTAGCGGGCCTGCGTATTTTTTCCTGGTTATGGAGGCCATGGAAGATGCCGGCGTGAAACTTGGCTTAGACCGGGATACTGCCAGACAAATGACCATACAAACTGCACTCGGTGCTGCCTCAATGGCCGCTCAGGGAGACATTGAGCCCGCTGAATTGCGTAAGCGCGTTACTTCACCCGGTGGCACAACCGAAAGCGCTATCAAAACGTTTCTTAAAGGTGGGTTACCGGAATTATTTGAACAGGCAATGGCAGCGGCCTATCAACGCTCCATCGAAATGGCTGATGAGGCCCTTTAACAAGTGGATCGATTAAACACCAAAGAAAATCTAACTAATTAACCCCATGCAGCTGTGTCAAAAAATCTGCGTCGCTAACACTGCGGCTGAACACCCAGCTTCGTGAGGCCATAAGTCAGGAAATCATTGCATGAGTACTTTTACAGAAATCGCTATTTATTTGATTCAGGCCGTAGCCAATTTTTATCTGCTGTTAGTCTTGCTGCGGTTTCTACTCCAGGTATGCAAAGCCAATTTCTACAACCCTATTTCTCAGTTTGTCGTCAAAGCAACTGCTGTACCGATGACGCCCCTACAAAAAATTTTTCCCTCATTCAATAACTTTAACAGCGCCTCTCTAGTACTCGCAGTGATTGTGCAAGTGGCAGCAATACTGGGTTCGGCACTGGTTTACAACGGCAGTCTGGTGCCTATCTCCATGTTGCTGGCGTGGGCGGTGCTCGGCATTGCCACCCTACTACTAAATATCTATTTTTATGGCTTGCTGATCGTCATCATCCTGAGTTGGGTAGCGCCGCAAAATCACCACCCGGCAATTGCGCTTTTATGGCAGCTGATGGAACCACTTATGGCACCTTTTCGGAAACTGATTCCCCCGCTGGGCGGTATCGATTTGTCGCCAATCCTGGTATTTTTGCTCCTTAATGTACTGCGAATATTCGTTCGTAATATCGCTGTTTCAGTCAGCCTGCCGCCGCTGTTCGTGCCGGGAATCATGTAACAAAGCCCTTACTGCCAATACATGTCCGGCTAATTATCTAACCGCTCTGCTTAAACTTAGCCTGGCGGAAAACCCTATGACCCAAATTAAGAACCAGACCAACGAGATACAGCTATCGCTATCAAGGTATCGACAAAAATACCTGGGCAAACCCCAATCCATCCTAGCAAAGCCAACTATTTTCCTCATAGACACCCCCGCCAGGAGCCTTGCTAAGCCCAGCAGGGCTCTTTAGACTCCACGCTTTTGCGAAGGGTGATGCTTCTTCCAGCATCGCCACCATTGGAGTCTCAAATGCCGGAAAGTCCGGAGTCCCCAATAGCGGAACAGTCAGATTCTTTGTCCGGCAATTCCGTGGGTCTGATCGAACCCCAGATTTTCAAGTTCGAGGAACCTCTGGAGCTCAGCTGTGGCCGCTCACTGGACAACTATGAACTTATCGTCGAGACTTACGGCGAACTCAACAGCACAAAATCAAACGCAGTTCTAATTTGCCATGCGCTGAGCGGCAATCATCACGCGGCCGGTTATCATTCTGCCAATGACACCAAAGCTGGCTGGTGGGACGACTATATTGGCCCCGGCAAACCCATCGACACGAATCATTTTTATGTCGTCTCGCTCAATAATCTGGGCGGTTGCGATGGCAGTACTGGACCGCGCTCCATAAACCCTGCTACAGGTAAACCCTGGGGCAAGCACTTCCCGCCACTGCGAATTCGCGACTGGGTACACAGTCAGGCGCGGCTGGCAGATAAACTCGGCATTGATCAGTGGGCCGCAGTAATTGGCGGTAGCCTGGGCGGCATGAACGCCATGCGCTGGGCACTTGAATACCCCAGGCAGGTTCGACATTGTGTCGTGATTGCGTCAGCAACAAGGTTAACCGCCCAAAATATCGCTTTTAATGAGCTGGCTCGTCGAGCCATTCGGGGTGACGCGCAGTTTTTTGACGGCGACTTTCTGGCACACGGTACCATCCCCAGAGAAGGGCTTGCTCTGGCCCGCATGATAGGTCATGTCACTTACCTTTCCGACGAGCTCATGGGTCTGCGTTTTGGCCGGGAATTGCGCAGCGGCTCCTTTCAACGAGGCCTCGAAGCACCAGTGGAGTTTCAGGTAGAGAGCTATTTGCGTCACCAGGGTGATCGTTTTGCTGAAAACTTTGACGCCAACACGTATTTACTGATGACCAAAATTCTAGACTACTTTGACCTTGCCAGAGAATACGATAATGATCTGGTACAGGCTTTTAGCCAGGCCCAGTGCAAGTTCCTGGTGGTCTCGTTTTCCAGCGACTGGCGGTTTTCGCCGGCCCGCTCCACAGAGATCGTCGATGCGCTCGTCGCCGCCAATCGAGATGTGGTTTATACCGAAGTCGATTCGGCCATGGGCCACGATGCCTTCCTGCTGCCTAATCCACGCTACGAATCGATCTTCCGGACCTATATGCAGGGTATTGCGCAGGCATTCCCAGACCCCGGGAGCAAACACTGATGTTACGCATCGATCTTGAATTATTGCAACAATGGGTGCCGGTTCGAGGCAGGGTACTGGATCTCGGCTGTGGTGACGGCGCGTTGCTCAGCAGTCTGCGTGACAACCGGCAGACTGAGGGCTACGGCCTGGAAATCGACCCCGAACAGATTACCGCCTGCATTGCACGCGGCGTTAACGTCATTGAAAAAGATATCAATGAAGGTCTATCAAACTTCCAGAATGACGCCTTTGATTCAGTAGTGATGACTTACTCCATGCAGGCACTGAGTCGCCCGGATCAGGTCATTGACGAAATGTTAAGAGTGGGCAAGGAATGCATCGTGACCTTCCCCAATTTTGGCAATATGCGAGTACGAACCTACTTAATGTTACGCGGACGCATGCCGGTCACCAAACAGCTGTCCTATGAATGGTACGACACACCCAATATCCATTTTTGTACGGTTAAAGACTTCGAGGCACTTTGTCACGAAAAACGCATAAAAGTGCTGCACAGAAAAACTGTCACCGGGCATAAACCGGACAAACATCTGAATCGGTTTTGGCCTAATATGTTTGCAGAAACAGCAATTTATCATTTAAGTAAGTGAAGACTATTTAAGGAGCTGTTGCTTTATAAAATTCAGTTAGCCACACTTAGAAATCTGTAATCTGGCTGGAGAAACCCCATGAAAAATATTGCCCACTATGTCGTGAAATTTACTGCGATACGCTGGCTGGCTATCAGCACGCTTGCGAGCATATTTTTTGCGCTGGCCCTCCCAGGTTATGGTGCCGATAAATCAGAAAAATCCTTTCGAGATTACAAAGTACTCTATAGCGCATTTAACAGCAGCTTTATCAGTCCTGAAATTGCCAATACCTACAGTATAATCCGGGGTAAAGATCGAGGCTTAGTGAACATCGCGGTGCTCTCAGCTCACACTAACACTACCTCTGGCGGAAAGCCTGCTTTAGTCAGTGGTTACGTTAAAAATATCATCGGGCAACAGCAGAAACTGGAGTTTTTTGAAGTTAATGAAGGATCTGCGACCTATTACCTCGCACCGTTTCACTTTGAAAATAACGACTTTATGACCTTTAAAATCCAGGTCCAGCCAGACCCAAACAAGCCAGCCGACGAAATTTCTTTTCAGCGCACCTTTTATTACGAAAAGTAATCTTATGAGAAACAGGCGACCTCACTAAGTCTAATATTCAGGCATAGGTAGGCCACGTTTCCCGTAAAAAGAGTCTATTCATGCCTCAAAAAATTGTCCTGGCTAGCAACAACCCCGGTAAAGTTCAAGAATTTCGGGAATTGCTGACGTCCGCTAACGTTGAGCTAAGACCCCAGTCAGATTTCAATATTTGTGAGGCCAATGAAACCGGATTGAGCTTTGTCGAAAATGCCATCATTAAAGCTCGGCACGCCAGCGAGCAAGTCCAGCTACCCGCCATCGCTGATGACTCCGGTCTTGAAGTGGATTTTCTGAAGGGCGCACCGGGCATTTACTCATCGCGATTTGCCGGCGAACGTGCCAGCGATGCTGAAAACAATGAAAAATTGCTCAAGTTGCTGGCGGATCTTCCTGTGGCGCAGCGCGCAGCTCGCTTTCAATGTCTGCTGGTCTACCTGCGTCACCCTCAGGATCCGACTCCCACTATCTGCCAGGGTACCTGGGAAGGCCATATTTTGACCGCAGCCCAGGGCGACAATGGCTTTGGCTACGACCCGCTTTTTTTCGTGCCTGAACGCCAATGCAGCTCGGCACAGCTCAGTGCCGGCGATAAAAATCAGCTCAGCCATCGAGGCAAGGCTATGAAGCTACTTTTGAAACATCTGGTCGCGCAGACCTGATCATTCAACGACCCGTAATTAATCACGATCGTTCACGCGCAGCGAGTCCTGAGCATGCTTGAGCTACCACCCTTATCTCTGTACATTCATATTCCCTGGTGCGTCAAAAAATGTCCCTACTGTGATTTCAACTCCCATGCTGCGGGCGCAGATTTACCAGAAGATGCCTATGTTGCGGCTTTAATAAAAGACTTACAATACGATGCCGAATTGGCTCAGGGCCGCAAGCTGGTGTCCATTTTTTTTGGCGGTGGCACCCCCAGCCTGTTTTCAGCGCGATCCGTCGAAGCCATTATTAACGCAGCGCAACAAATTATAGGTATCACCGATCAAGCCGAAATTACCCTCGAAGCCAACCCCGGCACTTTCGAACAAAATAAATTCAGCGGCTACAAAACCAGTGGTATAAACCGCCTGTCGATCGGTATCCAGAGCTTTAACGATCAACACCTCGAAGCTCTGGGTCGCATTCACAGTGGCACGGAGGCTATTCGGGCCGTCGACACAGCCAGACAAGCGGGCTTCGATAATTTTAATCTTGACCTGATGCATGGTCTTCCCGGCCAAAACCTGGACCAGGCCCTGGCCGATATCGAGCAAGCCATAACACTCGAACCGAGCCATTTATCCTGGTATCAACTGACTATTGAGCCCAATACCGTATTTTATTCCTCGCCGCCAAGACTCCCTGAGGAACTTCAACTTGAAAAAATCCAGGCATTGGGCCTGGCAGCATTACAAGCTGCGGAATTTGAACAGTATGAAATATCAGCCTTCGCAAAACGCAATCGCAAGGCTGTTCACAATATCAACTACTGGCAATTTGGTGACTACCTGGGAATCGGGGCTGGCGCTCACGGCAAAGTTACCTTAGCAGAAAAACAAACGATTATTCGCACTCAGAAAACTCGCCTGCCTCAGGATTATCTGGCTAGACAAGATAATTATCTGGCCAATACGCGAACCTTAAGCAACGAAGAATTACCGGTGGAATTTTTGATGAATGCGCTGCGTTTAAATCAGGGTGTACCGAAGGCTTATTTTAGTCAACGTACCGGCCTCGCTTTCAACCACATCAGTGAAGCCTGGAACAAACTCGAACAACAGGGCCTTACAAAGGTTGTAAAAGACACGCTAAGCACCACGGCCTTAGGTCATCAGTTTCTAAATACCGTTCTTGCGGAATTTTAAAGCTGCCCAATTATCACCAAACAATAACTGCCAGATTTAACAACAACCTTTGGTAGCGGAACCATCCGCAACTACACCGATAATCTGATTCCCGCCTTTTGTGGCAGAAACCGGTCGATAAGCCCCCGCTGGTAAGGTAAAAGGCCCATTATTAACCGGCTCGGCGGGTTCAAAACCAATAAAGTCGTTTGCATCACTATTCAGGATCAAAGCGTCATACCTACACTTCGATACCGCGATACGCTCACCGCGCGGATAGACTATGTCCTGATCATCCTCGATTTGTGCATAAGGGCCTTTATAAAGTACGGCATGTCCACCGTCATAATCGGCTTCGTTATTCGGTTTACTCGCAATCAGAGTCACTGAACGGAATTCAATGCCATCAACTACTTGCCACGGAGCGCTATCCCACTTGTCATAAGCGACCGAAACAAAACCCGCATCGACAAAAGCATCCAGAAAATCTTTTTCCTGAAACGCTCCAGAAATACAGCCACTCCATAGCTCAGGGTCATCTTTTAAGGCTTCGGGCACAGGTTCATCGGCAACAATGTCTGATATCGCTACCCGGCCACCAGGGGTAAGCACACGAAATATTTCACTGATCATTTGTTTTCGGTCTGCCTCAGCCACCAGGTTAAGGACACAATTACTAATAACCAGGGTTACGGATTTATCAGCGATCAACGGTTCGCGACGACGTTGTTCTGTCTGCCTGGCTAACAAGGTCTGTAAATCCGCAGTGTTTTTAACTGGCTGGGCTGACAAGTATTCCTCGGTGAGAGCAACATCAAGCGCCAGATCCTGAATATAGCCTTTCAGGAAAGTGACTCGATCACCACCCAGGACCTCTGCCATTTCCGGTTGATATTTACGTGCTAAAGACAGCATATCGTCAGTCATATCGACACCGGTGACATGACCGGTAGCACCGACTAATTGCGCAGCCATGTAGCATATCTTGCCACCACCACTACCCAGGTCGAGCACGTGGTCACCTGGACTTACATACCGCGATGGATCACCGCAGCCATAATCTTTATCAATCACCTCCTGGGGCAGGGCCGCCAGCAAAGACTGGTCATAATCAACTGGACAACACAACGCTTCCTGACGTTCCTGCGCGCCGTGGCTGTAACGGTCTTGTACGTTTTCGTAAACAGTCGATTTTTGCACGTTATTTTTTTCTCCTTAATCTCCAATGATGATATCGCTCGACATAGCCCAGTAATTTGTCGGGAGCATGGTCTCGCTTCCAGACACCAGCAACCATTTTATTGGCTTCGCTCCGTGTCGGATAGGCGTGAATCGTGCCCAGTATTTTGTTCAAACCCATATTGTGTTTCATGGCGGTGACAAATTCAGTGAGTAACTCGCCTGCATGGGAACCAACAATGGTGGCGCCCAATATCCTGTCTTTACCCGGCACGGTAAGCACCTTAACAAAGCCTTCGACACTATTGTCGGCTATCGCCCGATCCAGCTCAGCTAAGGAGTAGGTAGTCAGTTCGTAGGCGATAGCTTTCTCTCTGGCGTCGGTTTCACTGAGGCCAACGTGGGCCACTTCAGGGTCGGTAAACGTCGTCCAGGGAATCACTCTGTAATCGACACGGAATTTTTTAAAGCCACCAAACAGGGCATTCACGGCAGCGTACCAGCCCTGGTGGGAAGCGGTATGGGTAAACTGGTAAGGCCCGACGACATCGCCGCAAGCATAAATGTTAGGGAACCGAGTGCGCAGATAATCATCTACGACCAACGTACCTTGCGGTGTGGTTTCTATATCGAGGGCCTCAAGACCGAGATCACTCACATTGGCCTTGCGACCTACCGCTACCAGTAATTTATCAAAAGAGATTTTTCTTCGCGAGGCTTGTGAACGATCGCTATCCACCGGTGCTAACAAGGCGTAATCAGTGTTTTGCTTTCGCTCAAAAGCCACAGTCCTGTGCTCAAGCAGTACAACGACCCCTTCTAGCTCCAAACGCTCGCGAACAAGATCAGATACATCACTATCTTCCCGTGGCAAAATATTGGCCATCATATCCACCAATGTCACCTGAGTCCCCAAACGCTGGAAAGCTTGCGCTAACTCGCAGCCGATGGGTCCTGCACCCAGAACCAACAATGATTTCGGCTGCTCACGCAACTCCCATAAATTGTCTGAGCTTAGATAATCAACCTGTTCAATACCCGGTATCGGCGGTACAAAGGGCGACGCACCGGTAGCAATAACAATACTCTTTGCGCTGATTACGCGATTGTCGACCTGAACCTGCCAGGGCGATAAGAGCCTTGCCTCACCAGAAATACAATCAACCCCCAACTCTGTAAAACGCTCTACTGAGTCGTGAGGCGAAATGCTTTCTATCACTTGCTGCACTCGATCCATGACCCGAGGGAAATCAATTCGCGGCTCGCCAACCTCTATGCCCAGCTCGTTGGCCTTGCCTATATCGACCACCGAGCGAGCGACATGGATCAAGGCTTTACTTGGTACGCAGCCGGTATTGAGGCAATCACCGCCCATTTTATCCTGTTCAATCAGTATGACCTTTGCCTTGACCGCAGCACCAATAAGCCCAGTGACCAACCCAGCGCTACCACCGCCAATAATGACCAAATTGGCATCAAATTGGCGCGGTTTTTTGTAAGGCAAATAAACCTTTCGTCGAGTTATCAAAGCAACAATCGCTTTAGTAACAAAGGGCAGGCTTGCCAGCAAAACAAAAGAAAGAATCAGGCCCGGTGTTAATATGCCCGCAGGGGACACGTCCTCTATGGCACCCAACTCAACTCCGGCGTTCACATACACAAGTGTTGCAGGCAGCATACCCAACTGGCTCACCCAAAAATAGGTGCGCACTTTAAGATTTGTTAGGCCCATTAGCAGGTTGATTAACCAAAAAGGGAAAATCGGTATCAGGCGCAAGCTAAAGAGGTAAAAGGCGCCATCTTTTTCAACACCTCGATTAACGGCCTGTAAATGGCTGGCAAATTTTTGCTGCACCCAATCGCGCAGCACCACCCGAGAAAACAAATACGCGAGGGTCGCACCGATGGTACTGGCAAAGGAAACTAAAACCACGCCAATACCAAAACCAAATACCGCCCCCCCAGCAATTGTCAGCAGTGCACCTGCTGGCAGAGAAAATGCCGTCGCCAAAACATAGATGAGAAAATACAACCCTGCCGTTCGCTCGGGGTGTTCAAGATATAAATCCTGAAAAAATGTGACGCCGAGAGATTCCTGTAAATCAAGCAGGAAATAGCTGGTCGCCACCACTGCAATCAAAACGATAACGAGTATTTTTTTCAAGAAATCTGGCCTGTTTATACGTCTCATCTATACATGCAAAAACGTATGTCTTTACTAGTTAATAACGACGATTTTTCGAGGTCACTGACAAACCACACCGCTACCCACCAACATAGCGCAGCAGAGTCTCGAATTCGGTCTTAATCATGATATTTTTTGCCTCGACCGGCCTCGAACTAAGGCTGCATTCCCTATTGAAAGTTCTAAATACTTCAAAATTAGTGCTCTGGCTGGCTTCCTCAAGCGGCCCTGCTGCCATTTTCGCATCAGGGGACACTTTCACGGATTCACGGAAGCTGACACAAGCCATATAGACGACCTATCGGTCTAGATTCGCAATGCGCTTTAGTGATATCCCCCGGCGCGGCGCGGAGCTACCGCCGTATCTATCGACCACTGGCCTCACTTCCTCGCTAGCCAGTGGGTGCCGAGTACAAACATTAATAAACCTGGTTTTAAAGCATTCTCTATGACGTCGCTCCGTCGCCTGGCCGCGCTAACCGCGGCCTCCAAACAAAACGCCGTTCATCACCACTGCGTACTTGCCCTCGTCCAGATCAGGTTAGGCTATACACGACAGTGTACCTACTGAAACCGGTCGGGACATTTCACCCTGTTTAACTTACATAATCAAGCGACGTAACATTTACTCTCTGACCCAGTGCAGGATTAAGGTGCCATCTTCATTATTTTTGATGGCCTCCATTCATATCACCAGGCTTTATCTCTGGTGGTTTGTTTGCTCACCTTTACCCATGTATGATGCCAAAATTATATCGCTGTAAAGCGCTCATACTACTAACTGGGAACTGATTTATGGGTGACAAAATCGTGCACACCTCCGACGACAATTTTGATACTGACGTGCTCAGTGCCGACACCCCCGTGCTCGTGGATTTCTGGGCCGAATGGTGTGGCCCCTGCAAAATGATCGCGCCAATACTCGACGAAATCGCAGACCTCTACGAAGGCAAGTTAAAAATATGCAAAGTCGATGTCGATGCAAACCGCGATGTCGCTGCCAAGTTTAATGTTCGCGGTATCCCCACGCTTATGCTATTCAACGAAGGTGCTTTACAGGACACCAAAGTTGGCGCACTGTCAAAGGCTCAATTAACCGAATTTCTCGATAGTAGTATCTAAGCCCCGAATATGTCCATTGAGCCTTCACGTACTGGCTTATTTTTGCACCGTACCGCCGTAAAAACCTGTTGTTATTTCTTCACCAGTGGGTATACTCGCCGCAATACAAGATACTAAAACGTCATATCTTCCCTGTACCTCGTTAAACCACTCGAACTCAACTCTTAAATAAACACACTGAATTAAAATACCCCGAGTCGTAGGCCTCGATCATAAGCGCTGGCCGGCATATACCCTGACGACCTAAGCGAGCAACAAATAATAACTAGCGCCCCGATGTATTGTTGTTGCAAATATCGTGTTGTATTAAACCTTTATCCCTCCGGCCGTACTAATCACTATCTAAGCACTATAGAGCCACTAACGAGCATTCATCACCTTCACTCAACACATTTAAATCACTAATTACATTTATGAATCTAACTGATCTAAAAACCAAGCGCATTGACGAACTTATTGCTATCGGCACAGAAACCGGCCTCGAAAATATAGGTCGCGCGCGCAAGCAAGACATCATTTTTAATATCCTAAAACGCCATGCTAAAAGTGGTGAAGACATTTACGGTGATGGTGTCCTTGAGATATTGCCCGACGGCTTTGGGTTTTTGCGTTCTGCTGATTCAAGCTATCTTGCTGGTCCGGATGATATCTATGTTTCACCAAGCCAGATTAGACGCTTTAACCTGCGCACCGGTGATAGTGTTGAAGGCAAAATCCGTCCACCCAAAGATGGGGAGCGCTATTTTGCTCTGCTAAAAGTTAACACCATCAATTTTGATAAGCCGGAAAACGCACGCAATAAAATACTGTTTGAAAACCTGACGCCTTTATTCCCTGACGAACGTTTTGTCCTGGAGACCGGCAACGGTAGTTCTGAGGATCTGACCGGACGCATTATTGATCTCGTCGCCCCCATCGGGAAAGGTCAACGGGGCCTGATCGTAGCACCGCCGAAAGCGGGCAAAACCATTATGATGCAGCACATCGCCCAGGCGATTACTCGTAATAACCCTGAAACGATAATGATTGTCTTGCTCATCGATGAGCGGCCTGAAGAAGTGACCGAAATGCAGCGCACCGTGCGCGGTGAAGTAGTGGCTTCGACCTTTGACGAGCCACCCGCACGCCATGTGCAGGTGGCAGATATGGTCATCGAAAAGGCCAAGCGCCTGGTTGAGCACAAAAAAGATGTGGTTATCCTGCTTGATTCGATTACCCGTCTGGCACGGGCCTATAACACGGTCATTCCGTCCTCAGGAAAGGTACTAACGGGCGGTGTTGACGCTCACGCACTTGAAAAACCCAAGCGCTTTTTTGGGGCAGCAAGAAATATCGAGTTTGGCGGTAGTCTAACCATCATCGCCACAACACTGGTTGATACCGGCTCCAAAATGGACGAGGTGATTTATGAAGAATTTAAAGGCACCGGCAATATGGAGCTGCATCTCGATAGAAAAATTGCCGAGAAACGTATCTACCCGGCTATTAATATCCGCCGATCCGGTACCCGTCGTGAAGATTTGTTAATGGAGGAAGCCGAGCTCCAGCGGGTATGGATATTACGCAAATTGCTACACGATATGGAAGATCTGTCCGCTACTGAGTTTTTGATCGACAAGCTAAAAAGCTTTGACAGCAATGAAGAATTCTTTGGTGCGATGAAACGTAAATAAAACCAGACGATGGTCAAAACTGGTAAATCCCGAAACACAAGGAAGTCCGGCAGTAAAAGCCAGACTCTTTATGCAACGTAAGCTCAGCACTTACCACAAATTTACCTAGCCAAGTTCATTCCCAACAATGGACACAAAACTCACGCAGCGGCCCGGCTGACCACCCAGGTTATGGGTCAAGCCAGTTTTCGGATTGTCAATCTGACGCTCGCCCGCTTCGCCGCGGAGCTGTAGCCACATTTCATACATCATACGCAAACCACTGGCTCCAATTGGGTGGCCAAAGCTCTTCAATCCGCCATCCGGGTTAACAGGTTGCGCACCGTCACCGTCAAAGCGACCTTCCATCACATCGCGCCAGCCCTGACCACGCTCAGAAAAACCCATATCTTCCATCAGCACCAGCTCGGTCGCCGTAAAACAGTCGTGCACCTCAGCCATGCTGATTTGCTCACGGGGGTTGGTAATACCTGCCTGCTTGTAAGCATCCTGTGCTGATACCACCACCTCCTGGAAGGTCGTAAAATCGTAATCTTCACTGATAAAACCTTCATTGGGTCCCGCTGCAATTGAAAACGCTTTCAGATAAATCGGGTTATCCGTATATTTGTGGGCATCTTCAGCACGGCATAAAATAGCAGCAGCCGAGCCGTCGGAGACACCGGAGCAGTCAAACACACCAAACATCCCTGCAATTCGAGGGGATTTACAAATGGTTTCTATTGGCACTTCTTTACGAAATTGCGCCTTGGGATTTTTCGCCCCAGCAACATGATTCTTCCAGGCAATCCGGGATAGCACATCCTTTAGCTCCGCCTCATCGACACCATATTTTTCGCAATAGGCCGGGGCGAGGAGGGAAAACATCGCCGGTGCTGTCATGCTCGATTCAGTTCCATCACCATCCGGCCCTGGCACTACCAAACCGGAATACCCGCCATCTTTGAGTTTTTCGACCCCGACAGCCATCACCAGGTCATAAGCTCCACTGGCTACCGCATAAGCGGCATTACGAATAGCTTCACTCCCCGTCGCACACATATTCTCCAGTCGAGTCACCGGTTTATAGGGAGTTTTTAGCGCCTCAGAAAACACCATGCCTGACACGCCACTGGCGAAAGTGCCCAGCCAATAAGCATCGACATCTTCCGGATCAACGCCCGCAGACTTATAGGCCTCGCCCGCGGCTTCAATGAGCATATCCGAAGCATCTCTGTCCCAGTGCTCACCGAACGCAGTACACCCCATACCAACGATTGCTACCTGATCTTTAATACCGTTACTAGCCATGATTTTTACCCCTAGCGCTGCGGGCGCGCTTTCCAGAAATAGTTGTGAACTCCCTGGCCGGTATAAAACCGCCGGAAGGTCATTTCAAGCCGATTGCCAATCTTTACTGCTGCTGGGTCAGCATCCGTTAACTCACAGGCGAGCCGACCACCAACATCGAAATCCGCCACCGTTGAAATCACCGGCGGCTGTAAACTATAAGCCAGATGATCCAGTGTAAATGTCGTCACTTTACACGGCTCGTCGGCAAAACGTTCTTCTTTCATTTTGTCGACAGAACGGCATTTCACGCACACTCGTTGCGGCGGCAAGTGCCCCTGTCCACAGGATTCACAACGAGAACCATAAAAGCCGTACTTCCAGCGTTCGTGGCGCTTCATAATTGGCGCTGCCGGTCGGTCGGGATCGGGGCGACGAGGTGGCTCAAAGGGAAGTACGCCACGCCATTTTAAATAGGTATTGTAGGCCAGATCGTTATTCGCCGATGCCAACCAATGTTGCACAGATCGTCTGGGTTGTGCCTGGCTCAACTTGTCAGTGACTTCTAAAACCACCGCGTCACAGCCGTCGGCGGTGGAAAGCACCAGGATTTTATCGCCTGGCTGAGCGGTATCCAGGGTATTCGCCAGCACTATTCCGGCATGGGCTGCACCACATCGACCAAGATTATCCGCCAGCATATTGGCAACTTGCTCGGGCTTAAGGCCCAAAGCCCCTGGGATACCAGCGACGTCCCGCTTATTGGTCGCATCGAGAATCACCGTTGTCAGCTGCTCCGGCACCACATTAGCAGCAGCCAAAGCACGCTGAGCTGTATCGAGACTCACGGGACCTAGTACCTCAATACCAAAACGTTCTTCCCATTGTCTGGCAAACTGGTCACCGGGCAAACGCCAGACATCGAGGACCTCTGTGGTGCTTGAGGCCTGACCCAGAACCCTGGCTATAGCCTGGTCATCTGGCCCGGTGACAAAAGCAACCGCGCCATCACCGCTGTCTCTCTCCCGCGCACCACCTGGCCCACCGACCACCACATCGCCAGCACAAACCAGCGAAGTCTTATTCGCCGCACCTAAATCAGTACCCAGTAACAGTGCAGCCAGGCCCATTCGCGTGTTACCACCTACCTCCATGGAACGCACTGAGCCGGGCAAATCAAGCGCAACAGAAATGGCTGTGGTATTAAGTTTTTCTGCATAAGGTGCACTGGTTGTCGCAAAAATCACTGTATCGATATCACGGTCATTGCTTCCCGCAAATTTGCGCATCACTTCTCGACCTGCCTCTACAGCCATCGATACTGAATCTTCATCATAACTGGCAACCGCGCGTTCGCCTTTACCACCACCCATCACCTGACGAGTAAGTCGGTAATATGGTACGTAGGCACCATACCCAAGAATTCCTGACACGTTTATTCTCCCCTGCGTTTTGTTAAAGTTGATACCGCTGTCTGATTTTTCTCGTATAAATACCGCCCGGACCAATACACTAAACTACCAGGTAACGCTGAACAGGTATCATAGATCAGTGAGGAGCGTTTTTCGACAACACATCAACACGAACCCAGGCCATCGGCTGGCCCTCAGTAGCGCCGAGTCCTTTGGTCGTCCTTATTATCAACATTCAGCGCCTAAATTAACGTGACGTAAAACAGTTGCCCCCTTAAATTGATCCGTTAAACTGAGCAGCGATCCCAATCCAGATTAAGGCTACTAATGCTATTTATCCTAAGAGACGCTGCCGGTAATCTGCTCACCAAAGATTTACTGTGGGTAAGCGACTATGTGGTAACCGAGTTATTCAAAACGCCCCATAAAGACGTCGCACTCAACCAGCTACTCGAGATTAACGCGAGCGATATAGAGTTACGCGCACAAATTGTCGCCTGCGAGGTGGATCATAAAAACCGTCCGATAATAGCCAAATCGGTCGCTGCCAATAATCAAGCGAATTCTGATCCTCAGCCCGCTGCTCAAACATAGCTCCTCAACCCTCAGGAAGGAAGCAAATTTGTCCTCGCTCAGTAAACGCCTGTCAATTCTAGCCAGGCCAGATAATCATTCCCTGCTGGCAGGTATAAGGCGGGGCATAGAAAAAGAGAGCCTTCGGGTGACGCCAGACGGGCAGCTATCTCAAAACCCCCACCCAAAAGTACTGGGCTCAACCTTGACCCACCCCAGTATTACTACGGATTTTTCTGAATCCCTGCTGGAATTCATTACACCGCCCTTGAATTCGGTGCAAGAGGTATTAGAGGCACTAGATAATATCCACCGCTTTACCTACCACAATATCGGTAACGAACTGCTTTGGGTTAACAGCATGCCCTGCGTGCTGGGCAATGACGAAGATATCCCTCTTGGGGATTACGGATCATCTAACATCGGCCAAATGAAAAAGATTTACCGACGCGGACTGGGAAACCGCTATGGACGGCTTATGCAAACGATTGCCGGTATCCACTACAACTGGTCTGTGCCGGATAATTGCTGGCAAGTTTTAAAAGACCACGCCAACTATTCAGGTTCATTACAGGATTACAAAACTGAGCAGTACTTTGGCCTAATCCGTAATTTTCGTCGCCACTTCTGGTTATTGCTGTATCTGTTTGGTGGCGCGCCTGCTGTCTGCCGATCCTTTGTTGCGGGCAGGCAACACCACTTGCAGCCCTTTAACGGCGATATCCACAGCCTGCACATGCCCTACGCGACCTCCTTGCGCATGGGCGACCTGGGCTATCAAAGTAAAGCGCAGGACTCTCTGGTGGTTTGCTATAACAGCCTGTCGAGCTATATCGAAAACCTCCGCGAGGCGCTCACCCAACCCTACCCCGGCTATCAGGACATCGGCGTGCAGGATGCTTCCGGCACCTACCAACAACTAAACTCTCATCTACTGCAGATAGAAAACGAGTTCTATAGCACTATTCGTCCCAAGCGCACGACCGACAGCGGTGAAACCCCGATGCGGGCGCTTTGGCAAAGAGGTATTGAATACGTCGAAATCCGCTGCATCGATCTGAATCCCTTTTCACCGGTGGGTATCGATGCCGACCAGATGTACTTTCTCGAAGTATTTCTACTTCATTGCCTGTTAAGTGATAGTCCTGATACGGATCGAAATGAGTACCAACAGGTGCTCGAAAATCAGCGGCGGGTGGTCTACCAGGGTCGTGATCCTGCCCTTGAGCTGATCAAAGGTCACGCCCAGACAAACCTGCGAACCTGGGCAGAGAACCTCTATGACGAATTCGAAGCCCTTGCCGAGTTACTCGATTCAAACATGCCCACACCAGTTCACAGTACAGCACTCAAAAAGCTTAAACCCCGTCTGGGTGACCCTGCACTAACACCGGCAGCACAGTTACTTGATGAAATGAAAAACTCCGGCAGCACCTATTTCCAAACTGCTCTCAAACACGCAAAAGAACATCGCAACTACTTTCTTAAGACATCTATCGACGCAGACCAGCTTGCATATTTTGAAAACCTCGCCGCCGAGTCTCTGGCCAAACAGCTCGAAATTGAAGCTGCTGATAACATTAGCTTTGAGCAATATCTGGCCAACTTTTATGCCCAGTATGATTTCCCTCTGGTGAAATAACCCACCCCCAGAACATATGAACTATCTCGCCCACCTACTACTTTCCGGGCCCAATCCCGACACACAGGTCGGCGGTTTACTGGGAGACTTTGTCAAAGGCCCGCTGAAAGGAGATTACCCACCTCAAATAGAGCTGGGCAT
This sequence comes from uncultured Gammaproteobacteria bacterium, assembly GCA_942492235.1. GTDB lineage: Bacteria > Pseudomonadota > Gammaproteobacteria > Pseudomonadales > Porticoccaceae > HB2-32-21. The sequence continues at coordinate 43,235 of CALODO010000014.1, read as the reverse complement.
TCGCTTGCATCGACAAATTGATACCCTAACCGCTCGCTTGCCTGCGATGACACAACTCAACAAGCTGTTTGAAAAACCCTGGCGGCGTTATGCAGGGATTGTTGTCGATATCACTTTTGATCATCTTTTAGCTCAACGTTGGCATGAGTTCCACCGGCAAGCGCTGCCTGAGTATTGCGCTGACTTTTATCAGCACCTGTCCTCTCATCGACACCGCCTGCCCGAACAAGCCCAACAGTTTTGTGACCGGGCACCAAAGCTCGGCTGGCTCGAAAGCTATGCTGACCCGGATATAATGGCCACAATTCTCAACCGGGTTGGCACACGATTCAGGGAACCTGTGGCCCTGGGAGACTGCTGGCCTATCGTACAAACACATCACGATCATTTTGATCGAGCTTTTGATCAGACCATGGTGGAGCTAAACCTTTTCGCAGAAAGCTTTCTTGGGGTAAATATTAGCTTAAACCCCATTTGTGGTGAACTCGCACCTCAGGATACTGCCAGGCATAATCCTTTAGCATCATCCCAACGCAACCCACACCAGTGACACAAACATACACCGCCGAGATTTCTCACTTATGCCAGGCCCCCGCACTCTTAACCTGATAATTTTTCTCGCCGCTCTGTCGCTTATCGGCGTTGCCCTGTTCATGCAATACGCAATAGGTCTTGAGCCCTGTTATTTATGCATCGTGCAAAGAGTCTTTGTGATATTTACAGGCTTAGTCGCATTGCTGGCTTTTATCCATAAGCCCGGCAAACCAGGCACACGAATTTATGGTGCTACCGTGGCGTTAAGCGCTATCGGTGGCGGCGCTTTTTCAATTCGTCAACTGTGGTTACAAAGCCTGCCTGAAGATTTAGTCCCCGCCTGTGGGCCGCCGGCTGATTATCTTTTTGATGCTTTGCCTCTAAAGGACGTCATACCCTTGCTGCTGCGCGGCGACGGCAATTGTGCAGAAGTGCAGTGGGCGCTTCTGGGCATCAGTATTCCAGGCTACACCCTGATAGCTTTTAGCGGTCTGGCCTTACTGGGCCTGTGGCAATTATTCCGTAAGCACTGACATCGATAGTAACTAGCTGAGCCGAGGACTGATTCTGTCAATTACTCGTCGAATAGCAGGTTATGGACCCATAAAACCCATAAAAAAGGCCCCAAAAGGGGCCTTTTTAAGCTTTTTTCTATTTCTATCTGGGAAATTTTCTTACCACCGCTTAAGGGCTTTCCTCGACCGCTTCTGCCACTGAAGCGTTCAGCAGTTCAACTTCAAAAATCAGCGTTTGGTTAGGGCCAATTGCACCACCCGTACCACCCGGTCCGTAGGCTAGAGAGGAGGGCACATACAGTTCCCACTTAGCACCTTCTTTCATCAACTGTAGGGCTTCTACCCAGCCAGGAATAACCTGGGTAACACCAAATTGAGCGGGCACACCACGCTTATAGGAGCTATCAAACTCTGTGCCATCAATCAAAGTTCCTTTGTAGTGGACTTCGACAGTATTTTCGGGCTCTGGGACAGCACCGGTACCTTCTTCAATCACTTTGTATTGCAAGCCACTCTCGAGCACTACAACACCCTCAGATTTGGCTTTTTCTGCCAAAAACGCTTCACCTTCCTTCTGGTTAGCCTCTCCAGCCAATTTTGCGGCAGTTTCCTGCTTGGCCATCATTTTAGCCTGAAAACCTTCAATGACCGTCTTTACTTCGTCTTCACTTAAGCGAGGCTCAGCACCGGAGAAGGCATCTGTAACACCCAAATTAAAGGTTGTCATGTCAAGCTCAAAATCGTCTGCATTAATTTGTGAGCCGATATTGATACCCATAATGTAGCTGACCTTTTCCTCCTCAGTTTCCAGCTCTACCACGGCATCAGCGTTACCAGGCACTGCAGCCGTTCCAGGTTCGGTATTTGCTGACTCCTTACACCCAATTAAAGTAAGGGCAAACAGCACGATCGCGGCTGAAAAATGAGATTTATTCATGGTCACTTCCTTAGTTTATTGATCAAAAGAGGCACTGACATTCAAGTTTGCTTGGCTCTAACAATACGGGGGGTAGTACGCCGAGTCGGATGGTAGCGTATTATTAAGCAACAAGACAAAATTTCAATCACAACTCTAGCTTGCCGCCACCTAAAAATACAATCTTCTACCCCTTTAATTCGGCATATAATTCCTGGCTCGGGATTTTCCTGTCGCGCCTTCATAATCTGCCTGGCCCAGCGGCTGGATTACCGTCAAATTATCTTCGGCTATCACTTGCCGAACCTGTTTAAACGTTTCTTCATTCAGGCAGTAGCGAGACGTACCTGATTTTGAGCTCGGTAGTTTGACGACGGCCCGGCTGATTTATTACTCAAAGGTACGCTGGAACATAAGGTCGGAAACACCATGTGATAACTTGAGACCACGACGTTCAAATTTAGTTTCTGGTCGGTAAGCTGGACGGGGACAATATCGTCCTTCTTTAGCCATATTGACAAAACCGGGCACACCGTTGATCACCTTGAACATTTGCTCGGCGTAGGCTTCCCAGTCGGTAGCCAGGTGCAACACCCCTCCAGGTACCAACTTGTCACGGATTTTTTCAACCAGGTCTGTCTGTACCAGACGTCGCTTAATATGTTTGGTCTTGTGCCATGGGTCTGGAAAATAAATCTGTACCCGTGACAGACTTTGGCTAGTAATGCAGTCATTCAACACATCAACCGCATCGGCCAGATAGATTTTTAAATTGCTAACATTTTGACCCGCCGCATTACTAACCAGTCGACCTGCACCAGGCACATGGACTTCAATACCAATAAAATCTTTGTCAGGTTCATTGACAGCCATTTCCAGCAAAGAATCACCCATACCAAATCCGATTTCCAAAACCACTGGCGCGTACCGTTGGAAGATTTCCTGCCACGAAGCCGGAGCACCATCAAACAGGCTAAGGCGATACTCGGACCAGTGATTGTCCAGAGCTTTTTTTTGACCCTCAGTCATGCGACCGCTGCGTATCACATAACTACGAACAGGTTTTTTTTTAAATTCAGGCCTAATTTGAATAGGCTTTGTGGTAACCATAGAAAAGTTTAAGTAAGACCTTATGAGCTCGGTATTTTAAGGTAATCTTTGATCAGCTATTTATTGCTGATCAAAGCCCAGGCGAGTAATGCCCAGGCCAATAAAAACAAAGAACCGCCGAGGGGAGCAGTTATCATCAACCAGGATTGAGGCGCCAGCACCAGCAGGTAAAGACTGCCACAAAAAAACAAAATGCCACCGAGAAAAAAACTTGCCGCCATGAGGGCCAGACGCCTGGCAATATGCCCAGTGCTTTCCAGGCGAGCAATTACTACAGCAATCAATGCCGCGGCCACATGAAACATGTGGTAACGCACTCCTGTCTGCCAGGTCGGCAACAGGTTCGCAGACACATAATTTTGTAGGCCGTGAGCCGCGAAGGCTCCCAGAACCATTACTAGCAGACCATTGACCGCCGCAACTACTGCTAACCATTTATTACCTGACGATGGCATATTTGTATTTAAAATGGTTTGCCTCGTTTTTGCCCGTTTATCTCAGTTTGCCCAAAGGGATTTTATAATATCCGTAATATTGACATTCGAACGGTTTCAGCCCCATAACCAATCGATGGATCGAGGGTATGACCAAAATATGTTAAGCGATATAGATTGCGAAAGCTGCGGTAATCGCCGCTTTAAACGTTCACTAACTTATCTAAAGCGGGTCAGGCTCAAGTAATTCAGGCTTCGAGGACAGTCCTTACTTTTTTCATTGCCGCCTGTTCGAGCTGCCTGATCCGTTCCGCCGACACTGAATATTTTGCCGCCAGGTCATGAAGTGTGACCTTGCCTTCGTCGAGCCAGCGCTGCTGCAATATATCCTGACTGCGTTCGTCGAGCCTCGACAATGCTCCAGCCAACCTTTTGTGGCTATCGGCCTCCCAGTCCGCATCTTCGAGTATTAGCGCTGGATCCGCACTACGATCTTCAAGATATTGGGCTGGAGCCTGGTAAGTTTCCTCCTCGTCTTCATCGACACCGAGATCAAACGCTGAGTCGCGCACTGCAAGACGATTTTCCATTTCCCGAACGTGCTTAACTTCAACACCCAGATCCTGAGCAATCGCTGCTGCTTCGTCATCGGTCAGCCAGGCCAAACGTTTTTTTGCACCACGGAGGTTAAAAAACAGTTTACGCTGGGCCTTAGTAGTGGCAATTTTTACAATACGCCAGTTACGTAACACGTATTCGTGAATTTCGGCCTTAATCCAGTGCACAGCGAAGGAAACAAGACGCACGCCCCTTTCAGGGTTAAAACGCCTAACCGCTTTCATCAACCCAACATTGCCTTCCTGAATTAAGTCTGCCAGCGGTAGTCCATAACCATTATACGAACGGGCTATATGGACAACAAAGCGCAAATGAGCAAGTACTAGTTGACGTGCACTCTCGACGTCATCGTCATAATAAAGACGCTCAGCAAGGGTTTTTTCTTCCTCAACTGTCAGCACCGCGATAGCATTGGCACCTTGTATGTAGGCTCCGAGGTTGCCACCTGGCACCATCCACTGTAGAGGTTGAATATCTTTGTTCGATTGAAGGTTGTTGCTCATAAGCACCTCAAAGAATAGCTTTCCTGGAACCCGCCACCCTAAATTTTGACGGCATAGTGTACCACTTCGGATTTAGATGTCTATCTTCACCTAAAGTTCCCCTAACCAGCTGTTTTATCAGCAGGTTTATGGTTCTATGCGAGCAATATGCCGACCCACCGCCAAGGCTGCACCAAGCAGACCTAAAAGCCCACCCAGACCTATAAGAATCAACAAGCCTCGCCAACCGGTACCCACCAGAGAAAAACTACTTTGATAAAGCGCCGCGAGACCGCTTACGGCACTGTCCAACCATAGGCCGCCCAGGGTAACACCAAGCCAGGCCATTAGCCCACCCAACAAACCATACCAAAGGCCGGTGTACAAAAAAGGTCGCCGCACAAAAGCGTTGGTACCGCCCACCAGTTTGACCACGAGGATTTCATCGCGACGATTCTCAATCGCCAGCCTTATGGTATTGCCAACCACCAACAATACCCCTAGAGATAAGGTGAAACCTAGTAACAGCGAAACCCGTTCGCCCATCTCCAGAATCTGTTGCATACGTTGCAACCATTGCATATCGAGCTGAACTTCAGACACTCCAGTTAATTGGTTTAACTCATCAACCAGATCATTCAAGCGCTTTAAATCATTCGATAATGCTGATCCCGGAGACAGCAGCAACACGCCCGGCAGAGGATTATCATCCAGCAAAGCCAACACATCGCCAAACCCTGCGGCGGCCTGAAACTCTTCTAGAGCCGCTTCAGGAGAGATATATTTTACTGCCTCTAATTGCGGCACATCTTGAACGGTATCAATCAAACTCTGAACGACCTTTGGCTCTGCTCCCCGGTCAATAAACACACTGATTCGGGCACTATTTTGCCAGCTACCGCTCAATTGTTGAAGATTGGAAATTGCTACCCACAGAGCCGCTGGCAAAGCTATCGCAATGGCGATAACCAATATCGTCATCAAACTTTGTAGGGGCTCAGCCCATAGGCGGGCAAAACTTTCACACGAGCATTGCTGCGATGACTGAGCGACCAGCTATCGATAATAGCTCCAAAGCCTATTCGACCTTGAACGGCCCTCACTGAACTATCGATTTTGGGGAGCTCTCTGTCGGTACGGGTTTTCCCGACGCTGTTAACTGAACTCCGACTTCGCTTAAAACGATTCACTCAAGCCCCGCTGTCAGCTGACCGTGACTCAAATTGATCACCCGTTCGCCTATCCGTTCAACAAGATCTATATCATGAGTAGCGACTAGCACGGTCACCCCAACGTCTCGAAAATCCCGAAACAGGCGCATAATTTCAGATGACAATTCTGGGTCGAGATTACCGGTTGGTTCATCAGCCAGCAGTATCCTGGGCTTGTGAACCACGGCTCGGGCAATGCCGACCCGCTGCTGCTCTCCGCCGGATAATTGCAGAGGATTAAGCTTTTCCTTATTGAGTAAACCAACCTTGTCCAGAGAAGCTCTTACCCGACGACCTATTTCCTGAGACTGATAGCCAGAAACTTGTAGCGGTAAAGCAACGTTATCAAAGACATTGCGATCGAAAAGTAACTGGTGATGCTGAAATACCACCCCAATACGGCGCCGGTAGTAGGGAATTTGACTGCGATGCAGTCGATTAAGATTTTTGCCATTGATCAATAGCTGGCCCCGACTGGGTCGCTCCATCAACATAATCAATTTAAGCAGGGTACTTTTTCCAGCCCCTGAGTGCCCGGTCAAAAAAGCCATTTCACCGGCAGCCATAGTCAGATCAACACCACTTAAGGCCTCAAAGCCCTCCTGATAACGCTTGCTAACACCGTCAAATTGAATCATGGCTCATTCGGCATCTCAGACGCAGCTTTCTCAAACATCGACCCTTTAGGCACGGTCCGTTCAGACAACAAGGCCTGCACATAATCATCGGCACGAAAATATTGTAAATCATCCATACCTTCGCCAATGCCAATGTAGCGCACGGGAATACCATAACGCTTGCATAAAGCCAATACGACGCCGCCTTTTGCTGTGCCGTCAAGCTTGGTAATTGCCAGGCCCGTCACCTTCACAGTTTCGTTAAACTCCTGCACTTGCCGAACGGCGTTTTGGCCCGTGCCCGCATCCAGCACGAGCAACACTTCGTGTGGTGCATCTTCACTGAGCTTTGCCATGACTCGCTTCACTTTGGCGAGCTCGTCCATCAGATTACTTTTGGTATGGAGGCGTCCGGCGGTATCGGCAATCAGGACATTAATACCACGTGCAATGGCTGACTCGGTGGCGTCATAAATAACTGACGCGCTATCCGCGCCTGTGTGTTGAGCTACGACTGGTACATTGTTGCGTTCACCCCAAACCTGTAATTGTTCTACCGCCGCCGCGCGGAAGGTATCGCCCGCGGCTAACATTACCGACAGACCCTGATTCTGATAATTTCGTGCCAGTTTGCCAATAGTCGTGGTTTTCCCCACGCCATTAACGCCCACCACAAGTATCACGCAGGGCCTCTTTTTGGTGACATCCAGTGCTAATTCGCAGGGCAAGAGTATTTCCACCATTATTTCATGCAAGGCCTCTCGCAAGGCGTTACTGTCACTAAGCTCTCGGCGTTTAACGCGGCCTGTGAGTTCATCGATAATTTCTGTACAGACTTCAATCCCCACATCGGCCATCAGCAATTGGGTCTCCAACTCCTCCAACATACTTTCATCGATCTGCCGACGCCCGAGAAACAGCGTCTCCAGGCCACGACCGGTTTTTGATAAGGCCCGACCAAATACGTTGCGACGTTTCGGTTTGTCAACGGCGATGGTATCGAGGGAGTCTAACTCGTTCTCTGCCTGAACCGCCAAATTAGCTTGATCATCAGGCTCAATGCTCGTTTCTTCAATTACAGTCGGCATTTCGGCTGAATCCCCGACCGTGGTTGGGGCCTCGCCGATCCCAGCCTCATCAGGATCAGTATGAACCTTATCTGCAGTTGGGGGGGACAGCTCTATTGATGAGACATCATCATCCGGAGACACCACAACGCCGCCGGAAGCGGGTTCACCCTGATCGGGGTCCACGTCTTTTCGCCGCCAGCGGGCAAATAGTTTTTTCTTAGGTGCAGGTGTCGATGTATCTTCGTGTGAAGCCATTGGCTGTTTAATACCTTTAAGTGTTTTTACTACCATTCGCAAAACCCCTGTATCCTAACATTTTAGCTTTGCTCTCTGGGGTCAACCGGGTGTCAAATAGACGAAAAAACGCTGCCTCAGGTGGCCAGGTAAGGATTATTGCCGGCCAATGGCGAGGCCGCCGGCTTAATTTCCCCGACGTTGAAGGCTTACGGCCAAGTGGCGACAGAGTCAGGGAAACCCTGTTTAACTGGCTTCAGGAAGATATACCTGACGCTCATTGCCTCGATCTGTTTGCTGGGTCCGGGGCACTGGGTTTTGAAGCCGCTTCTCGCCAGGCCGCCAAAGTCGTCATGGTCGAACAAGACACCAAAGCCGTTTATGCTCTCCGGCAGCACCGTGATAAGCTGGCGGCGAGCACTGTCGATATCATTCATCAAGACGCCTTGAACTGGCTAAAAAAAACAAACTCTGTGGACAATACTTTTGACGTTGTCTTCCTCGACCCACCCTTTGTCTCAAACCTACTCGCCGAAGCGCTACGGGCCCTTGAAGAGGGGCAGTGGCTGGCACCAGATGCCCTGATTTATTGCGAATCTCCTGTCGACCAAACCTTCAGCCATCCGTTTGACCGGGACTGGAGCCTACATCGGCAACGGCTTTTCGGCGCGGTAGACTCAAGGCTTTACCGCCATCGCTGATCGAAAACCGCGGGTTTTAGCCGCCGCCTATATGGCAAATTTGAGCTAAGCAAACAAATTGTTTACCATGCATTCCCGCTGAGGAGCCGGTTTCTATGAAAACTATTGTCTATCCAGGAACGTTTGATCCCATTACTAATGGCCATATCGATCTTATCGAACGCGCTTGCAAACTATTCGACAAGGTCGTACTAGGTATCGCCAGCAGCGAGAAGAAAACCCCTTTGTTCAATATTGATGAGCGCAAAGAGCTGGCTGTGTCAGCACTGGCACATTTACCCAATGTCGAGATACGAAGCTTTGATTATTTGTTAATCAATTTCGTCCGGGATTGTGGCTCGACCTCCGTTTTAAGAGGCTTGCGCGCGGTATCAGATTTCGAATATGAATTTCAAATGGCTAATATGAACAGAGCCTTGATGCCCGAGATCGAAAGCGTCTTCCTGACCCCATCTGAACAACACTCTTATATTTCATCGAGTCTGGTTAGAGAAATCGCCGCGTTAAAAGGTGACATTACGCCGTTTGTACATCGCTCTGTTGCCGAAGCTCTGGTCAATAAATTCAGCTAACTTTACGGGAAATTCCCAGCGCGATTAGCTGCTGGAGGGCTTAAACTAACGCTGACACTTTGTACAGTAAACCGTACTCCTGTTGGCCAACCGAAGTTCTTTTAGCGCACGCCGGCATTGCCCGCAGGGTAAGTTCCCGCGACCATAAACCTGCAGCTGCTGCTTAAAATACCCTGGCTTTCCATCGCCGCCGACGAAATCCCGCAAAGTCGTGCCTCCCTGCTTAATTGCAGATTCAAGCACACAGCGGACCGCCTCTGCCAAACGCTCGTAACGAAGCACCGAGATTCGCCCAGATTTGTTCAGGGGCCGGATGCCACTCATAAATAAGGCCTCATTGGCATAGATATTTCCCACCCCGACTACAACCCGGCTGTCCATCAGGAAACTCTTTACCGGCAGGGATTTCCTGACAGCAAGGTTATGCAAATACCGGCCAGTAAACGTCTCACTTAAGGGTTCTGGACCGAGATGTTTAAGCAAAGTGTGCTCATAGGGATCACCCTCTACCCATAGAATAGAACCAAAGCGACGCGGGTCATTAAATCTCAGACTCAGGCCCGAATTGACGAGGATATCAACGTGGTCATGCTTGCCTGGGGGTAGATGTGACTGAACTATCGTCAGGCTACCGGACATTCCCAGATGCACCATCAGGTAACCTGACTGAAATTTGAACAGCAAATACTTTCCGCGCCGACTTATGGCCTCTATTTGATGACCAATGATGTAGCCCCCGAGTTCAGATGGTACCGGCCAGCGCAACCTGCTGTTGCGGATGATAACGTCTTTTACTATTTCACTTACCAGGTGAGGTGTCAAACCTCGTCGAGTAGTCTCTACTTCGGGCAGCTCTGGCATCGGTCTTTAAAGCCTTATATTTATTCTAGCTCTGAAATGGCGTCCGCCAGGCCTTAGAAATATACGGAAAACTATGAGGCTCGCCATCAAAAAACCCCGGCTACACCGGGGGTTTTTTGATGGCGAGCATTTGCTCTCAAATTTTTAAGCTCAGGCTTTATAAAGCGCTTATTGCCAGACTCTATCGCTAGCTGCCACCTTACTTAATTTTTGCTTCCTTATACGCTACGTGCTGACGAACCACAGGATCATATTTTTTAACTTCCATTTTTTCCGGCATGGAGCGTTTGTTCTTAGTGGTCGTGTAATAGTGCCCGGTGCCGGCACTGGACACCAATTTAATTTTATCTCGATTTGACTTCGCCATAGCTGGACTCCTTATACCTTAAATCCTAATACCCTGGATAAAAGGCACCTTTCATTTATGTTAGTTGTTTAATTACTAAACTTTTTCACCCCGGCCACGCATATCTGCAAGCACGGCTTCAATGCCGATCTTGTCAATAATCCGCATACCTTTGGTAGACACCCGCAGTTTAACAAAACGTTTTTCAGATTCCACCCAAAAGCGGTGCCCGTGAAGATTTGGCTCAAAACGGCGGCGCGTTCTGTTTTTTGCATGAGATACATTGTTACCACTCATAGGGCGCTTACCGGTGACCTGACATACTCTGGACATTACTCTGACTCCATTGTTAAACGCTAGAAGCGTTGGCTTGTTCCGGGATGGCAACGAGAACCCTCGGCCCGCAAAAGACCAGATAGCTAGAAAAAATGAGGCGCGATTTATACCAGAGTAACAAGTCTAAATCAAATCAATTTGCTGGCTTCAGCGCTTTCCGCCCCTTAAATTGTTCCCCGCTCCGCAAGAGACACCTCTCCTTCCCTCCCAACAATAATATGGTCCAGCACGCGAATATCGAGCGGAGACAAAGCCTCTTTCAAACGTCTGGTAATTTGTTCATCTGCATTACTGGGCTCTGCAATGCCAGAGGGGTGGTTGTGGGCGAAGATCACGGCAGCAGCATTGTGGTGCAAAGCCTGCCTGGCGACCTCTCGCGGATAAACGCTGGCCCCGTCAATAGTGCCCCGAAATAACTCTTCGACCGCCATTAATCGGTGTCGGGTATCCAGAAACAGCACCATAAACACCTCATACTGATAGTCCTGTAGGTGTGCTTTGACAAAACCAGTTACGGCCTCAGGGCTGCTGAAGACCGTATCCCGGGTCAACTGCTCTCGCATATGCCGTCGGGATAATTCCAAAGCCGATTGCAGCTGAGTGAATTTCGCCTCACCAAGGCCTTTAACTGCACAAAACGTGTCGCAATCCGCTCGCAATAAAGCTGAAATACTGCCGAATTCCACGAGCAGATCACGAGCCAAATCCACTGCTGAACGCCCGGCAATGCCAACACGCAAAAAGATTGCTAATAATTCAGCATCCGATAGCGCTTTAGCGCCGAGCAATAACAATTTTTCCCTCGGCCGCTCACCTTCCGGCCAATCCTTGATGGTCATAGTAAATCCCTCTACCAATACTCAATTTCCCGATAATTCTGGCCTTCGTAATTGCCTATACAAATGTTATCTTAGCGCTTGCCACCCACTTTTACAGGCTTCCTATGAGGACCTTGGTTAACAAGCATATTCTGCTTGGCGTTACCGGCGGTATCGCCGCCTATAAAAGCGCCGAGCTGATCCGCATTCTGCAAAAATCCGGGGCTGAAGTTCGGGTCATAATGACACCAGCTGCACAGGAATTCATCACCCCTTTGACTCTACAGGCCCTGTCTGGACATCCTGTTCATACCGACTTACTCAACCCCGAAACCGAAGCTGCAATGGGACATATCCAATTAGCCCGTTGGGCCGACTTAATTATGATCGCACCTGCCAGTGCAAACTTTCTAGCGCGCCTCTGTCACGGCGAGGGTAACGACCTACTCAGCACCGTGTGTCTTGCAAGCCACTGCCAAATCGCCCTGGCACCGGCTATGAATCAGGCCATGTGGGCGCAGGCAAGCACCCAGGAAAATATCGACAAATTGAAAAGCCGTGGTATCAAAGTATTTGGCCCTGGTCAGGGCTACCAGGCTTGCGGCGATACCGGTGCGGGGCGTATGGAAGAAGTAGCCACGCTGGTCGAACAGGCTGCAGGCCTGTTTAGCTCTAACCTGCTCAGTGGTAAAAAGGTGGTGATCACCGCTGGACCGACTCGCGAAGCCCTCGATCCGGTTCGATATATATCCAACCACAGCTCCGGAAAAATGGGTTATGCCCTGGCCATAGCAGCTATGGAGGCCGGTGCGGAAACGATTTTAATCAGCGGTCCTGTTAATCTACCGCCGCCAGAAAGGATAAACTTCATCCCTATTACTTCAGCACTGGAAATGCTAGCCGCCTCCCTCGAAGCTGTTCAGGGCGCTGATATTTTTATCGCCGCCGCCGCTGTTGCGGATTACCGGCCAACACACTGCGCCGATCAGAAAATAAAAAAAACCGGTGATGGTATCAGCATCTCACTGACCAAAAATCCCGACATTGTCGCCAGCATAGCGGCCCTTGAAAACCGACCTTTTACGGTCGGCTTTGCTGCTGAAACAAATGCTCTGGAAAGCCACGCCCGCGGAAAATTAGTCAGCAAAAACCTTGATCTAGTAATTGCCAATGATGTCTCTAATCCTGCCATCGGCTTCAATAGCGATGACAACCAGGTCACACTTATATCTTCTGAGCAGGCCGAAACCTTACCAATCATGAACAAAGCATCCCTGGCGACACATTTAATTGGCTACATAGCAACCCGGGTAACAGCCTGAGCGTTACCAGCTAGTAACAGGAGTGTACTTTTTGGTAAGTAAGGAAAAAACTGAAACGTTTTTAGTCCACCTGCAAAACTTAGGCAAAGCACCGATTATTCTTTTGGGACTAGTGATCCTGGTTTGTGGCGCTATCTTGATTGGCTACAAACTGTACCAGGTGCAAATACTCAAGCCGTGGAATGAAACAATCCTCAAGCAGGTGGGTATCAACGCTGATGCTCTAGCCAGCGAGGTCACAAATTACATGAAGGGACTTGAAGTCAGGCTGAAACAGGAAGCTGAGAAGGAAGCCCTCGGTCGAGCGCTACTATCAGATGATAAAAGCAGCATAATAGCCGTCCAAAACCGCATTATGGAATCGTGGCCATTGGTTAAAAGTGTGTCGCTAGTTAAAAACCCGAAAGATTACCCTTCATACTCAGAAAACTTTGCAGCTGCCGAACTCTTGCACCAGGCGAGCTCCGGAAAGACCCTCGCTCCAGTAGCCATTAAACTGGAGGAAGAATGGGCTATCTATATTGCCACGCCGGTTCGGGTTAACGACGACGCAACCGTAGTAGGCAGCTTACTCGCAACCTTTTCAGGAGACGTTTTAAAAACACCCATTGAAGATAACCTCGAACACCCCGGACTCACTAAAATTCTTCAAAAAGCATCTGGTTTCAAGCCAGAAACGATTCTCTCATTAGGTAACAGCTCCACGGATTTACAGAAAGTGGTACCGGTTAAAACAGTTCCGGGGTGGCAACTATCCTATACCGCAAAGACTGCACTGATACGAGATATTGCCCAACCCAGGGCCCTTTTTTTATCAAGCCTGTCAGGCCTTATATTAATAACTCTAGCGCTTATGGTGCTTTTAATCAGGTATAGCACGCTGCTCTCCAGGGACATCCGCGTTATATTTTCGACAAAACAGAAAATATCCCCTGGCGATCTCGCGCCTGAAGAACTCAATGAGCTTGTAAGCAAAGAACTACTGTCCACAAAAAGCCACCTAGCAACGGGAACTGAAGATGCAGGCGATACAGGGAAATACCCACCTGAAGTATTCCGCGACTACGATATTCGAGGGCGGGCTCGCAATCAAATCACGATACAATTTGCCGAAGCTCTGGGCAAAACTCTAGGTAGTAACGCTATTACAAGCCAGCAGTCGACCCTGGCCGTAGCGGCAGATGGACGGACGACAAGCCCCAAACTACAAGAGGCCCTAATCAAAGGAATTCTATCTACGGGCTGCAATGTTATTGATCTGGGCTGCATACCCACCCCAGTATTCAACTTTGGTCTTCACATTCTGCCTGAAGTAACTTCCGGGGTTATCGTTACTGCGAGCCATAATCCACCTGAGGATAATGGCTTTAAAGTAATTATTGATCAGAATGCGGTGAAACCCCACGATATCGCTCTACTTGCACAGGCAATGTCTGCGGAACAATGGCACCAGGGAAAGGGCAATTACCGTACGCAAAGCGTAGAAGATGCCTACTGCAACACTATCGATAATGATGTGCAAATAATCAAACCATTACATGTCGTTGTTGACTGCGCGAATGGCGTCATGGGCCCTCTCGCACCCAAGGCTCTGGAAGCCATCGGGTGCCGGGTAACACCGATGTATTGCGATATCGACGGCGAATTCCCTAACCACGCCCCGGATCCTTCTGACCCCAACAACCTGCAAGACCTGATCGCAGTGGTGGGCCATGAAAACGCCGACCTGGGCCTGGCTTTTGACGGCGATGGCGATCGGCTCGTTGCCGTTTCTGCCACTGGCCGTATTGTTTGGCCTGACGAGCTACTGATGATTTACGCTCGCGATATGCTCAATCGCCAACCTGGTACCCCTGTTGTCTTTGACGTGAAATCAACTCGTCGCCTGGCGAGCCTGATCAAAAATTATGGCGGCCAGCCGTTAATGTGTAAAACCGGCCATTCAAATATCCGCCGCCAGATACAAGATTCTGGTGCCCCTCTCGGTGGAGAATACAGTGGCCATATTTTTTTCAATGATCGCTGGTTTGGCTTCGATGACGGCCTGTATGCGGCAGCTCGCCTAATAGAAATTATTGATATTCGCGAACAGAGCCTCGACGAAATAATCAACACCTTCGACAGTACCGTAGCAACACCTGAGATAAAAATCCCTGTCCCGGATGATCAAAAATTTGAGATTATGGATGCTATGACAAAAAATGCAGCTTTCAAAAGCGGCACTCTAAACAAACTGGATGGCTTACGAGTGGAATTTGCCGACGGCTGGGGTCTGATTCGGGCATCCAACACCTCTCCTTTCCTCACTCTTCGCTTTGAAGCAGACAACAGGGAAGCTTTACAGGCAATACAAGCCTGTTTTAAAGAGCAAATTAGCCCTATCATTCCCGATAACAAATTGCCTTTTTAGCATTATTTACCTTTACATCTACTGCCTAGGAGCACACTGCGCTTATGTCACTGACCCGTGAAGAAGCCATCCACACGTCGACCATCCTTTCCGAAGCCCTGCCTTATATCCAGAAATTTACTGGCAGCACACTGATAGTCAAATTTGGCGGCAACGCCATGACCGATGAAAAACTTAAGCGCAGTTTTGCCCGAGATATCGTGTTGATGAAATTAGTAGGTATAAACCCCGTCGTCGTCCATGGGGGCGGCCCCCAAATAGGCTCGCTACTAGAAAAGCTTGGCATCGTCTCCAAATTCGTGGACGGAATGCGCGTCACCGACAGCAAAACCATGGACGTAGTAGAGATGGTTCTCGGAGCCTCTGTTAACAAGGAAATTGTTACATTAATAAACAACGCTGGTGGTAAAGCTATCGGCTTAACCGGCAAAGACGGCCAGTTAATTATGGCAAAAAAAATGTTTGTTTCAAAAAAAACACCTGAACTGGAAGAGCCAGAAATTATTGATATAGGCCACGTTGGTGAAGTCGATAAAATCAATACCCAGGTAATAGAAATGCTTACAAACAGCCATTTTATTCCGGTAATTGCGCCCATAGGGGTGGATGAGGAGGGAGCGTCCTACAACATAAATGCCGACCTCGTCGCAGGTAAGCTCGCCGAAGTACTAAAAGCACAAAAGCTGATATTGCTGACCAATGTCGCTGGCCTTCAGGATGCCTCTGGACAAATATTAACTGGGCTTGGCACCAATGAGGTGGATGCCCTAATCGCTGACAACACTATATCTGGTGGCATGCTACCTAAAATTCGCTGCGCTCTTGAAGCGGTTCAAAATGGCGTCACCTCAGCCCACATTATTGATGGTAGAGTCGATCACGCTATGTTGCTGGAAATTTTTACCGACCAGGGTGTCGGCACTCTGATTACCAACGAAGCATAAAGATTAAATACTATTTCCAGAAACCCGAATAACGACAGGATTACACTTGGCAACCAAGACCCCATCCCGGCATGACCAAATATTAACAGCTCTCGCTGAAATGCTGGAGTCTTCACCACATAGCAGAATCACCACCGCCCTTCTGGCACGGCACCTTAGCGTTTCTGAAGCCGCTTTATACCGGCATTTCCCCAGCAAGGCAAAGATGTACGACAGCCTGCTTGAATTTGTCGAAGACACAATATTTTCTCGGGTGCGCGTAGTGCTTGATAAAGAAACCACCGCTGAAGCGCAGTGCGGTGCAACGCTAACCCTATTGCTAAGTTTCTGTGAACGTAACCCTGGTATCAGCCGCATACTGGCTGGAGATGCTCTAACTGGAGAGACTCTGCGCCTGCATAAACGA
Source organism: uncultured Gammaproteobacteria bacterium (assembly GCA_942492235.1). GTDB lineage: Bacteria > Pseudomonadota > Gammaproteobacteria > Pseudomonadales > Porticoccaceae > HB2-32-21. Next base: position 26,778 of record CALODO010000014.1, on the reverse strand, counting down.
GCAGCACAGGTTCTGAGCCGTCTTGAAACCCAGATCAAACAGATTTTTCGAGAGGCCGAGATTCGAGAAAACAAACGCACCGTACTCTCTGCCAGCGACACCACCGAACTGGTCATGGCTCTGGCAGAAGGTAAAATTCGCCAGTTTGTACGCAGCGACTTTAAGCGACTGCCAACTAGTCATTGGCCCCAGCAGTGGCAACAAATCAGCAGAATCTTATTTCGTTAACCTTAGCCTTCCGGCTCACCGGGGCCTTCCGGAAGCATCGATCTAAGCTCGGTTTCTTCTCCGTTCAACTCAACAAACCGGGCCTCATATCGCTCATACAGGTTTTTCACACCCGCATGCTCCTTGCGTCGCTCGTCCAGCAACGACATGGCTTTGCCTTCCTCTTCCTCAAGATGGGTAAGCACCGCCTTGATCGAGTCGGGAACTGACTTACCGCTACGCTGGTAGCTCGCTGCCCTGGCTCGATCTTTCGCCCGTTGTGCACGAGTATCCGCCAGGTTTTGCTCGACGATTCTTATCTCCCGCTCTAACAGCTGTAATTTACGCTCTCCAGTGTTTTGAATTTCCTGGCGAGAACCATAGCTAGCTAATATGTATTTGTCTTCCTGTTGACGTTTCTCATCAATTATTTCCTGCTGTTTAGTATCCACCAGAGGTTTTTCTGCGTAGGCGGGAACAACTTTAATCAAGCGCCCACTTTTACTTAATACCTCATAACCATTTGAGACATATTCTGCCGGCAAGCGATCATCGAGAACGACAAACCCTCGGCTGTTTGTATAACGATAGAGCTTATCGGCATTGACTTCTCCAGCAACCACACAAGCCAGTAAAACCATTACTGCCTTGCCACGATAACGTTTCAGCTCAACTATTCCAGTCATTCTCTAAGTACTCTGATGAATTTTTATATCCCATATTCGTTCTGATACCTCTCAATCCTGGCGACGATACTATTGTCCAACTGACTATGGCCAATATAAGCCAATATGTCATCAATATCGATGATGCTAATCACATTTATGCCGTACTCAGCTTCAATCTCCTGAGTTGCTGACAGGTTTCCTTCACCTCGTTCTTTTCGATCTAACCCGACGACAACACTGCTGACCTGAGCACCCTCACTGCGGACGATATCCAGAACTTCTCTAATCGCAGTTCCAGCTGTGATCACATCATCAATGATCAACACCCGACCCTCCAGAGGGCTACCAACCAGGCGCCCGCCCTCACCATGAGCTTTAATTTCCTTGCGATTAAAGCAATAAGGGGCATCCCGATCAAAATCCTGAGCCAGGGCTATGGCCGCTGCACTTGCCAACGGAATACCTTTGTAAGCAGGGCCAAAAATAATGTCGAACTCTGGGCATTTATCCATAATCCCCTGAGCATAATATCTACCCAATGCCGCCAGCGCCTTACCGGTGCTAAACAGCCCCGCGTTAAAAAAGTACGGGCTAATTCGCCCGGATTTCAATGTGAACTTCCCGAACTTGAGCACCTGCTCAGCAATTGCCAATTCTATAAATTTGCGCTGATAGTCTTTCAGCATAATGATTCCTTCGGGCCTCCTATTTTCTTTGTCTCAAAAACGCCAATTAAACACGGTCAAATTTTCCGCTATCAAGCTGGCTGTTGTATTATACGAGGTACAATACAACAGGTTGCATCATGCGCGTTATCAGCATTTCAGTAGATGGTATATATCAGGCCACCCAGCGGGGTCTATTTGACTGGCTGGAAAGTCAGGACGCAGAAATAATTTGTTTACAGGACCTGCGCGCCCGGGCATATGAAGTCGAGGATGCTCCCGAATTTCAGCTCGATGGTTATTTCGGCTATTTTTTTGACGCCCCTGAAGAACACTGTAATGGCGTCGCCATTTACACCCGCCATGCACCTAAAGCAGTTATGTTTGGTTTCGGCCTGCCCAGTGGCGAGGATATGAATGGTCGTTACTTACAGGCAGATTTCGAGCGAGTAAGCATTATCTCCCTCCTCTCTCCCAGTGGTACGGTGGGTGACGCGACACAAGACGCCAAAATGGAATTTCTCAAGGGCCTGCAAAATCATTTACTAAAAATCTCCCATAAACGCCGAGATTATATAATTTGCGCTAACCTGAGCATTGCCCACAAAAATGCTGACGTCCAAAATTGCCCTGCTCAGGGCGACAAATCGGGTTTTTTAGCTGAAGAGCGCCAATGGCTCGACCAGTTATATAACGAGATAAACTACGCTGATGCCTTTCGCAAGGGCAATGAGGATAGCGACGAGTTCAGCTGGTGGCCGTCTGGCGATATTGGCAACGGCGATGGCTGGCGGACAGATACCCAAATAATCTCTGGGAATCTGTCACCCCTCGTTGAATATGCCGTTTTATACACCGCGAAAATGTTTTCGAGCCACACGCCGGTTATCATCGACTACGATCTCCACGATTTATAAACAGGCCTTCCGCTCAACCCAGGCGCTCTAGGTGTCCATTTTAGTTGCTAGTGCCATCTGCTGTATCTTAAATAAGTCATTAATACCCTGTTTAGCGAGGCCCATCATGGCTGAGAATTCGCCCTCAGAAAATGGCGCACCCTCTGCCGTACCCTGCACCTCAATAAAACCACCGGCACTGTTCATCACCACATTCATATCGGTGTCAGCCTCGGAATCTTCGGCATAATCGAGGTCCAGCACTGGCTCCCCGTTATAGATACCCACTGAAATTGAAGCCACCATGTTTAATAAAGGGTTGCCTGTGATACGTTTTTTTGCCGGCAATTTTTGACTCGACGGTGTCCCCCCCTGCAAATAAGCAAGCGCATCGACCACCGCAACGCAGGCACCGGTAATGGCTGCAGTGCGTGTGCCTCCATCAGCCTGAATAACGTCACAATCGACATTAATAGTATTTTCGCCCAACTTACTTAGGTCTACAGCCGCTCGCAATGAACGTCCGATCAAGCGCTGGATCTCCTGAGTCCTGCCACTTTGCTTACCCCTGGCCGCCTCTCTATCCATCCGAGAGTTCGTAGATCGCGGCAACATGCCGTACTCAGCCGTCACCCAGCCCTGACCCTTACCTCGCAAAAAGCGCGGCACACCGGATTCGACACTCGCTGTACAAATCACTTTGGTATCACCAAAAGCGATCAGCACAGAACCTTCTGCATGCTTGGTAAAACCACGTGTGATTTTGATCGGACGAAGTTGTTCGAGCCTGCGCCCGCTGGGACGAGTTGTCATAGCCACCTCATAATAAGAACGATTGCAAAAAATCTTGCAGTAAATGTAAGTACTGTCCGTTACGGAGCGCATTGTACCCAAATTGGCCGGTGATGATGGGTCCATGCTTTGATAAGATGGGTGCTCTGTGAATATTGTGGGCCGATCAATGCCGTTCAGCATGACCGCTTACGCAAATGCGCAAGCCAGCCACGACTGGGGCACCTTGAGCTGGGAAATCCGCTCCGTGAATCACCGTTATCTTGAGCCGAGTTTCCGCCTGCCCGATACGGTTCATCACATCGAAATGGCTTTACGAGAGCAAATGAAACAGTTCGTGCAGCGAGGCAGAATCGATTGCACTCTGCAGATAAAACCCGTTGAGGCAAGGGGTCATATTAAAATCAATATTGATGCTGCTCAGGAATACATTCATGCTGGAGAATCTATTGCCAAGTTGATCACCTCACCGGCGCTGATTTGTCCCATGGATATTCTGGAAAAACCCGGGGTACTAAACAATCGCACGATAAACCCAGAGTTATTGAACAGCGCCGTCATGCAACTTTATGAGCAGGCAATGGGCCAACTGGTCGAGACCCGTGAGCGAGAGGGCGATAAACTAGCTGAGCTAATTCGCCAGCGACTCGACAATATTACTCGACACACCAATACAGTTCGTGCCGCTATACCCGAGCTACTCGACACTCAGCGACGAAAACTACTGACAAAACTCCGTGAGTTTGGCGAGCAGGTGGACACCGAACGTCTGGAGCAGGAACTGGTTTATCTCGCCCAGAAAACCGACGTCGATGAAGAACTTGACCGACTGAGCGTCCACGTCACCGAAATCTACCATGTCCTCAACACCAACAAAGCCATTGGTCGACGCCTGGATTTTTTAGTGCAGGAACTCAACCGGGAAGCAAATACCCTGTCTGCAAAATCCAGTTCCAGCTCTATCAGCCTTTCCGCTATCGAGCTCAAAGTGCTTATCGAGCAAATCCGAGAACAAATTCAAAACCTGGAATAAGTGGACACTAACTGCATGACAAGCTTTCAAGGCACACTCTATACGATTTCCGCCCCCTCTGGTGCAGGTAAAACTAGCCTGGTCAGCGCACTGGTTGAACGCAACCCAGATATTAAAGTCTCCATCTCCCACACCACCCGGCCAATGCGCGATGGGGAAGTGGAGGGCATAAACTATCATTTTATCGACAACACGCAATTTATCACCATGCTTGATGAAAATGCTTTTCTCGAGCATGCTGAAGTCTACGGTAATTATTATGGTACCAGTCAAGCCTGGGTGGTCAACACTCTCGCTGCAGGCAAGGATGTCATTCTCGAAATCGACTGGCAGGGTGCTGCACAAATTCATAAACAAATGAGCGGTGGCGTAGCTATTTTCATCTTACCTCCATCCCAAGAGGCTTTGCTCGAACGACTTACCTGCCGTGGGCAGGATGATAAGGATGTCATTGCCCATCGGCTGGCCGAAGCAAAGGAGGATATGTCTCACTATGTTGAAGCGGACTACCTAGTGATTAACGAAGTATTTGATATTGCACTGGCGGAACTCGAAATCATTATTCTCAGCCGAAGACTGAGCATTGCCAACCAACAAAAACGGCATTATGACTTACTAAGTGAGTTGTTAGCCTAAGGACAGTTACGGTAGAATGAGCGGTTCCCGCTGATTAAGGCGTCGCCCTCACCGGAGCCCCCCGATCATCTCTATCTGTATCGAGTAAAGGAACAGATATCCGTACAGACCGACCGCGGGGACCATCAGCACAGATAAACCCATGGTACATGGTAGCCGGATACTGCAAAAAGCAGGCACCGTTAAACCTCATTACACAGGCTGGAAGATATGGCACGAATTACCGTAGAAGATTGCTTAGATCATGTTGCTAATCGCTTTGAACTGGTCCTCGTAGGTTCGAAACGCGCCCGTCAAATCTCTATTGGTGGCAAAGAACCCCATCTGCCGTGGGAAAGCGATAAACCGACTGTAGTAGCACTGCGTGAAATTGAGGAAGGCCTGATTGATGCCAGCATCCTCGAAGAAAAGGACCAGCCAGTCGAGATGCTGTCTTTCGATATGTTTGATCTCGATACCCCCGAAGCAGGCGACCTGGAAGCACCAGCTGCGGCTAACCCACCTGCCAGCACAACAACCGCACCTAAAGAAGAGTAACGCAATCCGGGAGGAAAGAATTGCACGCCGTTGACCCCTTAAGCGATAAGCTTTCCTCCTACCTGGAACCGGCACAAGTCAAAAAAGTAATACGGGCTTATAATTTTGCCGAAAAGGGTCACCAGGGCCAATACCGTCAAAGCGGTGAAGAATATATTACCCACCCTCTCGCTGTGGCCCATATTCTGGCCGACATGCACATGGATCACGAAAGCCTTCTGGCTGCACTTCTCCATGACGTCATTGAAGACACCGATTTCACCAAAAGTCAGCTGACCTGGCGCTTTGGTCGTACCGTAGCCATGCTTGTCGATGGCGTTAGCAAGCTCAGCGAAATTGAATTCTCCTCCCGGGCCGAACAGCAGGCAGAAAATTTCCAGAAAATGACCCTTGCGATGGCTCGGGATATACGGGTAGTACTGGTTAAGCTAGCTGATCGCCTGCATAACATGCGTACCCTTGGCGTATTAAACCCCGAAAAACGCCGACGCATCGCCCGAGAAACCCTTGAAATTTATGCCCCCATCGCCCAGCGACTCGGCATGAACGATATCCGCATCGAATTTGAAGACCTGGGCTTTGCCGCGCTTTATCCTCTGCGCCATCGACGTATTACCGAGGCACTGAAAGCAACTCGTGGGCATCGCACAGAACTGGTTGCGGAAATCAAAAGCATGCTCTACGAGCACCTGCATAATCAGCATATCTCGACAACCGTGACCGGTCGAGAAAAACATCTCTGGAGCATCTACCAGAAGATGAAAACCAAAAAACGCTCCTTTAAAGATATCACTGATGTCTTTGCTTTCCGCATTGTCGTAGACAGTGTCGATGACTGCTATCGGGTGCTCGGCATCATCCATAATCTCTACAAACCTGTCCCAGGAGAATTCAAAGATTATATCGCTATTCCTAAATCTAACGGCTATCAATCCCTGCACACAGTGCTTGTCGGTATGCAGGGCGTGCCTATTGAAGTCCAGATTCGAACCCGCGAAATGGATGATCTCGCCAATTATGGTATTGCCTCCCACTGGCTGTACAAATCGGGCCTGGAGAATGCCGAGGGTAATCAAACCCGCGCTAACCGCTGGGTAAAAGGTTTACTGGAAATACAGGCCCAGGCCGGTAATTCTCTCGAATTTATTGAGCATGTAAAAACCGATTTATTTCCCGACGAAGTTTATATATTTACCCCCAAAGGGGTGATTGTAGAATTACCTGCCGGGGCGACACCGGTAGACTTCGCCTACGCAGTACATACCCAGGTTGGCGATACCTGTGTCGCCTGTGAAATTAACGGCCAGCTAAGCCCACTCTCGCAAGCGCTTGAGAGCGGGCAGAGAGTGCGCATCATTACCGCACCCGGCGCCCAACCCAACCCATCATGGTTGAGCTTCGTACGCTCAGCAAAAGCCCGCAGCGCCATTCGCCACTTCCTGAAAAACCAGCAACATGACGAATCGGTTGAGCTAGGAAAGCGACTTCTTGACCGCGCCCTGATCAGTTTTGATTCCAGTTATAAGAAAATCCGAAAATCACACATCAAACACTTGCTCAAAGAAACCGGCGCAGGCTCTTTCGAATCGATACTGGAGCAAATCGGTCTTGGTAATCGAATCGCCTATGCGGTCGCCAATATCTTAATCCCTGAGGCAAAACGCAGAACCGGTCCACCCTCTAGTCTTGATTCACCTATTCTTATTGACAATGCTGATGGCCTGATTACCAACTATGCACGCTGCTGCCACCCAATCCCGGGCGATCCCATCCTTGGACACCTAAGCCCCGGTCGCGGCCTGGTCGTGCATCGGGATTCCTGCAAAAATATGTCTGATATTCGCGGCAATGCTGAAAAATGCATGCCTCTCAACTGGTCACCCTCAGTGCGCGGAGAGTTTCCGGTCGAACTAAAACTCGAAATCATTTCCGACCGCGGCATCATCGCAACACTGGCTGCGCGGATTACCGACCAGGACGCCAGTATTGATCAAATCAGGGTGAATGAGCGAGACGCTCATACCAGCGTGGTCGATCTGGTCATTAGCGCCCGCGACCGCAGCCATCTGGCTAATATCATGCGACGTATCCGCGGCCTCAAGGCCGTGCAAACTATTCAGCGCGTTAAAAACTAGAGACTCAATCATGCCCAATAGAGCTATCATCCAAACTGAGCAAGCCCCCCGCGCAATCGGAACCTATTCTCAGGCCATCAAGGTCCACAATACCGTTTACCTGTCAGGACAAATACCCCTGTTACCAGACACCATGGCGTTGATCAGCAATAATATCGACGATCAAATTCGCCAGGTATTTACCAACATTGCCGCTGTATGCGAAGCAGGTGGAGGGGGGCTAAATAATTTGGTCAAACTGAACATTTTCCTGACCGATCTGGAACACTTTGCTATCGTCAACGAAATTATGGCCAGCTTTTTTGACCAGCCCTATCCGGCGCGTGCCGCCATTGGTGTCAAATCTCTACCCAAAGACGCCATGGTCGAGATGGATGGGATTATGGTTGTTTAGACCAGCAACCCGGAACTAGCCATCACCAAACTGGGCAAGATATGCGGGCATATCGAAATGCTCTAAAGCCCAGGCGTAACTTAACCGGCAAGGATGCCGAGGATGCCCAGCTTTGCTTAACAGCGCTGGTGAGGGAAACGCTGTCAGTCCGGCAGCTTTTTTTAGCGAAGGAGGCGCGCCAGGCCCAAAGACCCACCAGGTTCCACCCAGCTTTTCTACTTCCTCAACAAGGCGTCGACAAGCTTTCTTTAAGTAGGAGCGCCTGGTAATGTCGGCCCCCCAGGCTGCCCAAAAGTGGGGTTCGGGCTGTTGTCCAGCCAATGTCATAATCTCAGTCAGATTACGACGGATCAAGCGCCCATCACCACGTTCAGGCAAATTATCCGGGATGGTATTGCGTAGAGGATAAAGGTTAGTCATCACAAAACCATCGTAGCCTTCTGCCTCGGCCACACGGGCGACCTTGCTTACTGTAACATCGGATTTATCTCGGTTTGCAGTACTCGGGTTTAGCCCCACGATAAACAGTGGTCTGGTACCAGCTTTGCCTAAGATAAACCGACAGGTATCTCGCCGATTGGCACAGTAAAGATCAAACATAAAATCTGAATGCTCAACATAATCGATACCCTGGCAAATTTCCAGGGATAAGATAACCTTGCCGCCGCCTGAGCCTTCTAATCGCTAGAGAAATGTCTAGAATTATGGCGAATAGATTCAGTCGGGATAAATGATAAATTCAAGTAAGTTATCGTCAGGGTCGCGAGTATAAACACTGATACCTGTATCCTGACCACCGTTTCTTCCGCCCAGACGTTCCACCGGACCTTCTTCGATGACTGCATCGAGCTCTATCAGAGTCTTGTGCAATCGTTCTTCGGACCCAGCCCAGACGAAGCAAAAGTCACCACAGCCTGGCTGAGCGCTATGCCCCCGTAGTGTGAACTTACCCGATTGCCAGATTTGGGGAGTGTGCAGGTTTATTTTATTGTTCCCGAAGTGGATAGAATAAACCCGGCCACCATAATCATCACCGACCTTAAAGCCCATGGCTTCGTAGAAGGCAAGCATTTTATCAACCGCTGCCATAGGAATAGCAACATGATCAAAGCCTGTTATCATTTTAATCTGCCCTCCTTCTCCAGGGTTTTTCTTTAAAGCCCTAAGCCGGTAATACGCCTTCGACACCCTCTACAACATACATCGTGGAGACGGTTGATTTATGACGTAACTTTCGCGCCTCCCGATACTCCGGGGAATCGATCCACTTACGCGCCTGATCAATACTTTCAAAGCTCAAAATGACCGTTCTATTGGGTGAATAACTGCCCTCAAACACCTGGGTATCTCCGCCACGGGCTAAATATTCACCTCCGAAGGCTTTAACAATAGCAGGCGCCAGTTCCCGGTATTGCGCATACATATCTGGATCAGTAACTTTTATATCAACGACAACATAAGCCGTCATGCTATCCCCTCGAATCAATTACTATCAGAAATATACGCATAAGCAGCTCGCCTTATTAAAGTTCTGCGCCGGGAATCACTACGCTTTCGGCATAAACGTCCAGTAGTCGAAACATGTCATCCAGGCTCTCTGCAAAACCAACAAGGATAATTTGAGCTACCCCCAGGTCGGCAAAACGTTTGACGGTGTCCAGGTCGAGCACGCCATCATAGGGCGATATTGCGATTTCGATATCATCAAGGCTGCGATCATATTCGCTCAACATAACTTCGAGCTTTTGCAATCGCTCAGACAAATTATCTGGCGTCAGCCGATAGCCCATCCAGCCCTGACCAAACTCCGCGACCCGTCGCAAAGCCGGGTTACTCTCGCCGCCAAAAAACAGGGGTGGATGTGGCCGTTGTACTGGCTTGGGAGACTGGACACATTCTGGAAGCTGATAAAACTCACCACTAAAACTAGACACCTCATCACACCAAAGACTACGAACCACTTGCAGATAGTCCCGCGTCCGACTGCCACGACGCTCAAAGGGCACATTCAATGCACCAAACTCTTCTGACGACCAGCCTGTACCAACACCCACTACCAGACGTCCATTTGACAGGACATCAACATCAGCTGCCTGCTTGGCAAAATAAACTGGGTTACGTTGAGGTAAAATTGAGATACCTGTACCGAGTGTTAACGTGGTGGTATGGGCCGCGAGAAAGGTCAGCGCCGTGAAAGGTTCAATAATGCCTGTATCTGCGCCAAATGGCGGCACACCGTCGTCACTGTAGGGATAGGAAGAGGCATAGTTTTGAAAATTTACCACATGCTCCGCAGCCCAAAGATGGCTAAAGCCTCGCTCTTCTATAGCGCTTCCGGTTGCTACAACAAATTCGGGCCGTGAGGCCACTGGCCCTCCAAACAATGTCTGTACACCAAATTTCATAAATCACCCCTTATTATTAGTCTAATAATAGCTAAATTTTTTATATACAATGCTTAATCTGGCAAGCCACGAATTTGCTGAGAAGCCTTGATTATGCCCCTTAACCTGCATAGTCTGCTCTAAGCGAGCGCCAGACGACGCGTAAACCACCATGAGCAAAGGGCGGCCGAAAAAAACCATGAAGCTCGCCTTTTGGATTGACCACTACCAAGTTTGCACTATGCTGAGGCACTTGCGCGGTGTCACCTGAAAGTCCCGGGCTTTCAAGTGCCGGACGGTAGGGTACTTTCATCTGACTGGAAAAATTGATTAAATCTGCCATCGTTCCGGTAAGACCGAGAAAATCGGGATTAAATCGCGTCGTATAGGCTTTTAGAATGGGCCCAGTATCTCGATCTGGATCGACTGTCACAAACACCACCTGAAAATCAGATTTTATGGGGGCTTTTAACTCTGCATAGGTTTTAGCCAGCACTGACATAGTGGTAGGGCAAATGTCCCCGCAATTTGTAAAGCCGAAAAAAAACACCGTCCAACTGCCCTGCAAACGCCGTCGGTCAAATATTTTTCCATCCTGATCTAACAACGTGAAGTCGATCAGAGGCTGTGGCTCATCAAGCAACAGGGCTCCGTAGTCTCTTAGTTCATATTTATTCAGTATGCGCGGTTGTGATAACTTATTTGCCAGCGCTGCAACAGTCGCCATACTGAATACCAACACGCCAACTATAATCAATCGTATGTTGCGTGTGGTCTTTTTATCATGAAGGGCGTTTGCCATGAATTCTACACATCCCGCCGCATCGCTGTTAAAGATGCTTCAACCAGATAATGATCAATCAACATAATCGCAAATAAGGCTAATAGATAGACAATGGAATATTTAAACGTTGATAAACCGAGATCGGGCTTTTTGCTTACCATCAATAAGATCGCCCAGTACAAAAACCCACCACCCAGTACCAACGCACCAAGTAAATACATCCAGCCACTCATACCAACCAGCCAGGGTAAAATAGTCACAGGAATCAGCACAATGGTGTAAAGCAGTGTATGCAGCTTGGTATAACGTTCACCATGTGTCACGGGCAGCATTGGTACCTCGGCTTTGGCATACTCTTCTTTGCGATGCAGCGCGAGAGCCCAGAAGTGGGGCGGTGTCCATATAAAGACGATCAACACCAACAACAGCGCATGGGGATGGATATCGTTGGTCACCGCAGTCCATCCCAGCAAAGGCGGTGCTGCACCTGCGAGACCGCCGATAACAATATTTTGCGGTGTTGCCCGTTTTAAAAAAACTGTGTAGACCACGGCATAGCCGAGCAGGGAAGCAAGGGTTAGCCAGGCAGTAAGGACGTTGATATAAACCACCAGAATAGCCATACCCACAATGCCCAGCACGGCGGCAAAAATGCCCGCCTGGGTCGGCCCAACTCTACCTTGAGCAATCGGTCTATTCAGGGTTCTGGCCATTTTTAAGTCTATCTGCCGGTCAACCAGATGATTTACTGTGGCGGCAGACCCGGCGCTCAGAGCAATACCCAAATTCCCCAGAATCAAAATATCTATTGGTACCATACCTGGCACCGCCAGAAACATGCCGATAAGAGAGGTGACAATCATCACCACCACAACCGCTGGTTTGCATAGCTCCAGAAAGTCGCGCCAGCCTGGTCCTTCGGTCATTATTTCAACATTAGTCATCCGAGATTTCTTCCACTGGTTTAATCGCTATCCAGACTTTAACGCCGAGGGTCACCAGGCTCAGCATCAAAAGCGAGGCTCCTGCATTATGCAAAACTGCCACTAGCAAAGGAATAGCCAACAGCACGTTGCTGATGCCAAGCCCAACCTGTACCAGGAGCATACCAAAGATGATAATCGCCATACGACTTACCCGGCGATCACCGACAAAAAACAGGGCCAGACAAAGCCCCGATAAGTACAGGAAAGTCACCAGCGCACCGACTCGATGGACCCAGTGTATCGCAACCCGAGCTTCGCTGGTCATCAGGCCGCCCAGATAATTAGGGCCGACACTTTGCAATATATTAAAGCCTTCTCTCAAGGACATCGGCGGCAACCATTGCCCCTGACAATGGGGGAAATCGCTACAGGCAAAGGCCCCATAGTTAGAACTCAACCAGCCACCCAGCGCGATTTGCACAAACAATATGATGACCCCGCCAATCAACCAGGGCTTGAAGGTGTTCAGCTTACGCCAGGTGCCTGCAGCGAGCACCCAGGGCTGACCACGAAGTCTCATAGCTAACAACCAGATAAGAGATAGTATGCTCACGCCGCCGAGCAGATGCAAAGTCACAACCTGCGGCCACAACTTCAAAGTGACGGTCCACATACCGAACAGGCCCTGCCAAACCACGAGAAACAGGAGCAGCAATGGCAGGCGAAACGGAAACCTTTTAGTGTTTCGGTTGCGCCAGGCCTGTATCGCCAGGCAGATAATAAGCAAACCCAGGCTAGCCGCAAAGTAACGATGCACCATCTCTGGCCAGGTTTTGTCCTGCTCGACAACAGTATCCGGGAAACGCTCTTCGGCCTGTACTATTTCGTGGGCCTCATTCGGCCACATAAAGTGGCCATAGCATCCCGGCCAATCTGGACAACCGAGACCCGCATCAACCAGTCGCGTAAAGGCACCCAATACCACCACGACCGCTGCTACTACAGCGGCAAGCAAGGCTAGCCGGTAGGCCCTTGCAAAGCGCTTTTCTATGGCATTATTTCTAGAGTCCCACATAACAATTACCTATGCGCAATATTTGGACTTTAAGGTTCTGGGGAATATTTTAGAAGGTGCCGAAGGTCGGCCAGTATATCGCTGCCGGTATGGTCTGGCGTGTAGTACATCATCATCTCGCCATTCTGATCGACCACAAACAAACGTGTGTTATCAGCTTTCCAATCGGTATTAGTGGCTGCTAACAAGCTCGCAAAATCATTATAATCGGTATCAACTACCTTGAGATAAGCATGCTCTTTCTTTAAAAAATCCAGGTTAGCTTCGTTCAAAGGCCCTCCCAGATTGAGCAACACCCGGTTCACACGATGAGCTTTGTTATCAAGCCGGATGTGGACCTGACGAGAGGTATAAAGCATATCTTTGCAAATCTCGTCACAACCGTTAACCACCGGTAACACTAACCGCCATTTCGGCTCAATTTCACCCCATCGCCAGGGGGCGCCGCCCTGTGTCGAGGACAAATCAGCCAGTGGAACCGTTGGTATCAACAAGGTGCCTTTATTACTGGTGCCAAGAATCGCTAATAAACGCGTCTTCTCTTCTTCGTTGCTCGGCATCATCACAAAGCCACCGATAAACACACCTGCAACCATTATGATAATGAGCCAGAGCTGGAATTTTCCACGATTACTGTTGGTTTCAGCCACGTATTTTCCTGTTTTATTTTTGCAGATAGACTCTAAGAACTAAGATGGTTTGTCACTTGCTATCTTGCCGGTGTCCACCGAGCACCTGGACCAGATTAGAGTTGGCAAACAAGGTCAATATTAATAAGGCTAGTGCCAACAAAAACCACTGCGCGGCATAGCCAATATGCTTTTCCGGCATGGCATTGACGACGGGCCACCCTGTCTCGAGCATCAAACCTTGTTTGTTCATCCCTGACTTCAATATCACGTCTGTATCGATGGAGTTATCATCAACAACACGCAACACATAGGGAAAGATATCGTGCCCCAAATGCTGTGATAGCCTATCAAAGTCTATCGATTGAATAAGGAGCGGCCAGTCTCCCGTTATCCATTCCTCCTCATTCAGGACGATGCTCTTGCCAGGGCTGCGGTACAAATAGCCGCTAACTAGTCCCGATGAAAATGCCGGGATCTCAGGCAGCACGCTTCGATCAAGGCCCCCTGCTAGCCAGCCTCGGTTCACCAACAGCCAATATACTGAGCCGCTAACATTTAGCTTTAACAGGTTTAAAATTTCATAGCCTGGGCGCCCGTGACGAACTCTGTTATCTAGCAATAGGACCTTACTGTTATCGACATCGCCGACAGCGATAACGTTTCTAAACTGATTGTCGGTCTTGCCGATAAGCGTCTCAAAGGCCACCGGTTCAGCCTCTATACGTTGCGCTTTAGCAGCTAAAATATCTCGTTTTTGCTCAGCTCTTTGCAACTGCCACAGGCCCAATGAAAAAGTCACCGGTAAAAAAATTAATGCAAAAACCAGCAGTTTCCTATTCCATTGCCAGCGGAATATAACTGACCGGCTAGAGTGCTCCGGGCTATTCATCTATGGTTAAATCAACATTCTTTCATTACGGGGTATAAAACAGTGTGGCTTAAAGTCGTCATTGTATTACTGTTCATTGGTATTCTCATCAGTCTCAGTAGTGCACTGGTGTTTCTGATGAAGGACGTCGGCAACCCAAGAAAACGCATACTCTATGCACTGGGTATCCGCATCACCCTGGCCGTCGCCCTGATTACAGCGGTGATTTATGGCTTCTACACCGGTCAACTGTCGAGTAAAGCACCCTGGGATAGGCAGCTTCATCCAGAAACGGTCATTCAGAAAACCAGGCCTTAAAAACTGATTACGGCATCAGAACGCTAGCCTTAGTTTAATCACAAAGGTTATCCATCGACTCCTCAGCGATAAAAAGGCCAGGGGAAAACACCTGGCCAATTTATCAACTAAACATCTGAAAAGTTGCCGTCTTACTGCAAGAATTTCGGGATTGGTCTGTCAATACTTTAGCTACGCCACCCCAGGCGCGGTAATTCTAACTAAGAACATAAACAAAGATAAATAGTCCCAACCACACCACATCGACGAAGTGCCAATACCAGGAGGTCGCTTCGAAACCAAATTGGTCATCTGCTGAAAAATGCCCTTTCAGCCCTCTTAGTAGCTGTATCAGCAACATGAACGTTCCAAGAGTAACGTGGAACCCGTGGAATCCGGTCAGCATAAAGAAGGTCGTACCGTAAATGCCCGACTTTAGGGTAAGGCCCATTTCTACATAAGCCTCATGATACTCTACATACTGGACCACCAGAAAGATGAAACCAAGGAGTACAGTAAGACCCAACCAGGCATTAAATCTGGTGCGATCATTATGCTTCATCGCATGATGAGCAAAATGCACGGTGACACTTGAAGTCAGAAGTATCACGGTGTTCCACAGCGGCAACCAATGGAATAATTTACCCCATCCCGGAAAGCTCATATTTTGATGAGGGCCAACGAACGTTTCACCCCCTACTACTTGATCGGGATTTGTCATCAAAGGCCATTCCGGCTGAAAACCCGGCCACACCAGGTTAACCATATCGCTTTTGTCACCTTCACCGCCGAGCCATGGCAATGCCAGCACACGGATATAAAATAAAGCGCCAAAGAACGCCGCAAAAAACATCACTTCCGAAAAAATAAACCAGCTCATGCCCCACACATATGAGCGCTTAAGCTGCGCATTGTTCATCCCGGCCATATTTTCTCTAATCACCGTGCTGAACCAGACGTATAACACAATCGATAAGACGATAGCGCCGGCTGCCAGCACACCAAAGCCCTCGCCCCTGACCCACATACCGGCACCCAGTGCCATCAAGCCCAAGCCCAAAGCAGCTAAAACCGGTAAACGACTTTGTTCCGGTACATAATAATCAGCGTCTGTAGACATCCTCTCTCTCCGATATTCCGCTATGATTTAGCGGTTTGTAGCCAAAAATCTGAGCTTTTAAAAAGCGCTCTACTCAACCGTTTTTACTGCACTTGCGCTACAGCGTCACTGCTAGCCTCAAGGTCTCGACCTGTCACATCAAACAAAGTGTAGGACAGCGTTATCGTGGTCACCGCGCTCGGCAGGTCCGGGTCAACTATAAATACCAGGCCCATATTTGCGTCTTCACCAGCTTTTAGGGGTTGTGAATTAAAACAAAAACATTCCGTTTTATGAAAAAATTCTGCCGCATTAGCCGGTGAAATATTCGGCACTGCCTGAGCAACCATATCCCGAGATGTCGGGTTTTTCGCGTAAAACTCTACCGATGTCGACGCACCGGGGTTCACGCGAACCTCGTATTCAAGGGGTGAAAATTGCCAGGGCATGCTGCCGTTATTGGTTGCAACAAATTGCACTTTAACCTGACGGTCAGTATCAATTTCCTGCGCTTTACCCTGGTACTTCCCTGCTGTCTTACCGCCAATGCCAGTCAGTTCACAAAATACATCGTATAAGGGCGGCATGGCAAACACCGCGAAGACAAACATTACCACTGCGGCAATCGACAATTTTACGGTGGTTATACGTACTGGTCTGGGTCCCATCTTTATTCCAGCGGCCTGTTCAAAGCCAGGTGCTGCTCCCTACTTAACTTCCGGTGGGGTGGTAAACGAATGGAACGGCGGTGGAGACGGTAATGTCCACTCTAGACCTTCAGCGCCCTCCCAGGTTTTTTCCTGTGGCGCAGGCTCACCTGCAACTATGGTTCGTATCACATTGTACAAAAACAGTATTTGCGCCGCGCCATAAATAAAGGCTCCTATGGAAGACACCATATTCCATTCCGCAAACTGCAGTGCGTAATCCGCGTAACGGCGTGGCATGCCAGCCAGACCAAGGAAGTGCTGGGGGAAAAACGCAATATTAAAGCCGATAAAAGCAATCCAGAAATGTGCCTTACCCATGGCTTCGCTGTACATTTTGCCAGTCCACTTGGGTAGCCAGTAATAAATAGAGGCCGACATTGAGAACACCGCGCCAGCGACCATCACGTAATGGAAGTGAGCAACAACAAAATAACTGTCATGATACTGGATATCCGCAGGGGCCATAGCCAACATCAAACCAGTAAAGCCACCGATGGTAAACAAGATCACAAAGGCGATCGCAAACAACATGGGCGTTTCGTATGAGATCGCACCACCAAACATGGTCGAAATCCAGTTGAAAACTTTAACCCCTGTGGGTACCGCAATCAGCATGGTAGCGTACATAAAGTACAACTCACCGGCCAGGGGCATGCCTACCGTGTACATGTGGTGAGCCCAGACAATAAACGAAAGAAAAGCAATTGCCGAGGTGGCATAAACCATCGAAGAATAGCCGAACAGTGGCTTGCGGCTGAACGTTGGGATAATTGCCGAGATAACACCGAAAGCGGGCAAAATGATGATATACACTTCTGGGTGACCAAAGAACCAGAATACATGCTGGAACAATACCGGGTCACCACCGCCGGCAGCATCAAAGAAGCTGGTTCCAAAATTAATATCCATTAACATCATGGTGACCGCACCCGCCAGCACCGGCATAACTGCCACCAACAGAAAGGCGGTGATCAACCAGGTCCATACAAACAAAGGCATTTTCATTAAGGTCATGCCCGGGGCCCGGAGATTAAGTACCGTAGCAATAATATTGATGGAACCCATTATTGATGACGCGCCAATAATATGCATACCAAAAATAAAGAAGTTAACAGTGGATGGCGCATAAGTGGTTGATAGCGGCGCGTAAAACGTCCAGCCAAAGTTAGGCGCACCGCCTTCCATAAATAATGTTGAAGCCAACAGGGCAAAGCCAAAGGGAAGAATCCAGAAACTTAAGTTATTCATCCGTGGTAACGCCATGTCCGGCGCGCCAATTTGCAAAGGAATCAGCCAGTTGGCCAAACCTACAAACGCCGGCATGATGGCCCCAAAGACCATCACCAGACCATGCATAGTAGTCATTTGGTTAAAAAACTCGGGTTTAACGATTTGCATACCGGGCTGGAAAAGCTCGGCACGAATAACCATGGCAAAAAAACCACCCAATAAAAACATCGTGAAACTGAACCACAGATACATCGTGCCGATATCTTTGTGGTTGGTTGCAAATAACCAGCGACCAATACCTTTTGCGGGACCGTGTGCCATACTGAATTCCTCCCCTATTGGCCTTGTTTAAACTTCAGAACATCGACTGGCTGTACAACATCACCGGCATCATTGCCCCAGGCGTTACGTTCATAGGTAATGATGGCAGCAAGATCTACTTCCGAGAGCTGACCACCAAAGGCCTGCATCGCGGTACCCGAAACACCATTAACCACCACATCCAGATGCGTCTCTACAGGGCCTAGCGCTACAGCGCTACCCTTCAATCCAGGGAAAGCACCCTGGATGCCTTCGCCATTAGCCATATGGCAGGACGCGCACGAACGGTTGTAAGCTTCTTCACCTTTGGCCATCAGCTCTTCGCGGCTAAACACTTTCTTAGCCAGTTCTCGCTCAACAGCCACCGCGACTTTTTTAGCTCCCAGCCAATCCTCATATTCCGTTTCTGGGACGGCGTTCACCACGATGGGCATGAAAGCATGCCCCTTACCACACAGTTCCGCACAAAAGCCCCGATAGACTCCGGGCTCGTCTACTCTGGCCCAGGTCTCATTAACAAAGCCCGGAATCGCATCCCGCTTAACGCCCATATCAGGCACCCACCAGGCATGAATCACATCCTTAGCTGTCACTAAAAATCGGATTTTCTTACCCACCGGGATCACCAGAGGCTCGTTAACCTCGGACAGATAAAATTCAGATTTTGCGCTTTTACCGTAGACGGCAGACTCTGCGGTACTTAACTCACTCATAAACTGGACGTCTTCTCCCAGATATTCGTACTGCCATTTCCATTGATATCCGGTGACCTTGATATCTAAATCAGCTTCTGTGGTGTCGTATAGATCGACAAGATAAGTTGTCGCAGGCCAGGCCAGGACAATCAGGATAATAGTTGGCACAACCGTCCACGCAAGCTCTACCTTGGTGCTTTCGTGAAAGTTTGCCGGCTCTCGCCCCGACGATTTACGGTGCGCAAACATGCTGTAGAACATGACACCAAAAACTGCGATACCTATAACTACGCAAACCCACAGGGTAATCATGTGAATTTCGTAGCTGTTGCGGCTAACGCTGGTTACCCCGACAGGCATATTGAGTAGACCCCAACCCACAGGTTCGCCATTACCGGCTTCTTTCGCGCTGGCAATATCCGCATAAGGAAGTAACAGCAATGGACTCAGCGCGTAGGCGGCGAGCTGTTTTAGTCTCAATAACATTGCCCTGGTTTCTCCATTTTTCCAAAAATACTTAAAAATTGAACCCGGAGGCCGGGCTGATGTCGGCGCGGATTATACCAGAAGGGTTTCAAAAAGGTCACGGCCTTATTGCCTTCAATCATTACAATCATCCGTTATAAACTCAATTATCAATGATGAATGCAAAACGAAAAATGGTGTCCGTCACTGATCATCCTCATCGGCAATTTTTAGGTGTCGCACTACCCATGGTACTAGCTGCGTTAGCGAGCCCCTTGCCCGGCATAGTCGATACCGCCATGCTCGGTCACTTATCTGACGTCCATTACCTAAGCGCCGTAGCAGCTGGCAGCACTGTTATTGGCCTGGTAATCTGGTCTTTTTCCTTTTTACGGATGGGTGTAACAGCTACCACCGCGAGAGCGTTAGGCGGTAATAATTTACCATTGCAGCGGTTATTGCTCGCTCAGTCGCTGTTATTAGCGAGCTTTTTCGGGCTATCGATCATAGTCTTACAAGGACCACTGCTGTCCCTCGCGTTTTCGTTCATCACGCCGCCCGAGCCTAGCTTAACGCTGGCCGGCACCTATACACGAATTCGAATACTCGGGGCACCGGCAATACTTGGGCTATTTTGTATTAGTGGCTGGCTGATAGGCACCCAGCAGGCCAAGATAGCTCTCGCCTTGATGTTGTTAGTCAATGCATTAAACATAGGTCTCGACTTCGTCTTTATAGTCAGCCTGGACATGAACAGCGAAGGGGCCGCATGGGCATCCTTGATCGCCGAATTTACCGGCTGCATGGTCGGGCTTACTCTAGTCCACCGATTAGCTTTTCGCGCCCGCTCTGGCCAGAACGATACAAAGGTGGGTCCGTTTGATCGGCATTGGCTTTTTCACCAGCTAAGGAAGTGGTCCGCTTATCGGGAGTTATTCTCGGTTAACCGTCACTTGCTTGTCAGAACCTCCTGCCTGATTTTCGTTTTCGCTTTCTTTACCGCCCAGGGCGCGCAACACGGAGCTGAGATCCTCGCTGCCAATGCCATTTTGATGCAGTTGTTCTTTTTATTTTCTTTTGGTCTGGACGGGTTTGCCCAGGCGGCAGAGGCCCTCACCGGACAGGCTATTGGTTCTGACTCAGAAACAAGGTTCTACACCATCTGCAAACTCGCGGCAGGCTGGGGCTTTTTTGTGGCGACAGCCGCCACAATGCTATATCTGCTATTTGATAACGCCATTATCGCTTTGTTTACCGATATCCCAGGCATTGTGCAGTCCGTGAAAAGCTATTTTTTCTGGCTGGCCATGATGCCATTAACCGCCGTGGGTAGTTTCTTACTTGACGGAATATTCCTCGGTGCAGGCAAAACACGAGGTATGCAAAACATCATGCTCGCTTCAACCATACTGGTGTTTGTACCGATTTGGCTGGCCACTAGCACTCTAGGCAATGATGGCCTTTGGTTCGCCTTTTTGATGTTTATGGCAAGCAGAACAGCGCTGATGTCGATTGCCTTCTGGCAGATTAGCCGACAGGGCTGGTGTCATAAAAAACAGCTTTGACTAACGATCAGCCTGGCGAGGTAACTATTATGAGCCTGGGGCTGGCGCTCAAGTGCTGTGCCGTTGCACTATCAAGCTGTTATTTATCCGGGTTGGGATTTTTTTTCACCGAGCTAATTTTTTTCACCGAGCTAACTAGTTTAACCACCCGCTCCTGATTAACACCGCTGTCGCGTGTCGCCCGGGTTGCGGGTTCCTGAAAGATAGGTTCAAACTGTTGTTGTTCGATAAAATCACAATTCGCGCACTCTCGGACACTCGTGCCTTCGACGCGATAAACGAATATTTTGTCAAGTTCCGCGCACCGAGGACACACTGCCCCGGCGATAAATCTTTTTTGGTCCTTATTCAACTCGACCTGGCCTCCCCATTCTTGCCTCTTAACTGCTCAACCCTACCCTGTTACCTGTTTGCAAATGGCCTTCATACCATTATGGTAGCCCCGTACAATCGGGCCAAAGCCCACCCGACTTATCGAGAGGTAAACTATGTCATCGACTCCGAGCAATATTCGCAAATTTCAAGGTTTGATTCCTTCTCTTGGTGAGCGAGTCTACGTGGATCCCGCTGCAACCATTATAGGTAATGTCAACCTGGGCGATGACTGCTCGGTCTGGCCCAGCGCCGTTATTCGGGGGGATATGCATAAAATCACCATCGGCGCGCGGACCAGTGTCCAGGATGGCAGTGTTTTGCATATCACGCACGCCAGTGATTATAACCCCGGGGGCTGGCCACTCACCATTGGCGATGATGTCACCATTGGTCACAACGTCACCCTGCATGGCTGCACTCTAGGGAAGGAAATTCTGATCGGCATCGGTGCAACAGTAATGGACGGCGTAGTGGTGGAGGATCAGGTCGTTATCGGTGCTGGTTCGCTAGTGCCGCCGGGCAAAACCCTGGTCAGCGGTTATTTGTATATGGGTAGCCCCTGTAAACAGGCTCGCCCCCTCAGTCAGTCTGAGCTGGACTACTTCATTTATACTGCCGCCAACTATGCCAGCCTCAAAGATCAGTACTTGCAGGAAAACTCATGATGAGCACCGGCCTTCGCACGGCATTTGCTAGACCATATCTTCGTAACGGTTACGTCTAATCAGCGGCACTGGTTTACCATAACCCGGAACGGTGATCGACTGCTCGCTAATCAACACCTCTTCATCGCTGATTGCACCTTCGCCAAAGCGGTATAGAGGCGTAAGCTCGCCGCGATCAGCTTTGTGTTCATAAACCTTGGCCTGCTCACGGGTCAATTCTCGCCGCTCGCAATAGTCCCCCCAGCTATCGCCGTAGCGCTTGCGCAGCATCGCTTCTGTCGCCTTCCCTGAAAACAACACGCCAGTCGCGTTGTTACCACCAAATCCTTTAGCATTGATAAAGGCAATATCTTTGCCTTCGTCGCCAGTGTATAGGTCCTGCAATGGTATATTCAATCGCGTTTGATGAACATCATCGGCAACAGCAGACATGGTTTTAATACCCGGAATCAAACCCCGGCGCATTGCGCCCAGGGCGGTTATTATCTGATCGCCACTGGCTGGTGCCAAAGAGTGGCCAAGATAGGCTTTGACCGCACACACAGGCCAATCGTCGATATCGAAAGCTGCGGCAAAGCGGTCAAATATAATGGATTCGGTGACTCGGTTTTGCGGCGTGCTGGAGCCGTGGGCCATAATAAAGCTGCGTTTTCGCACAGCCTCTACGCCAAGAATACTTTTAGCCGCTGAAAGCGCCTTACCAAAACTGATGTAATTACCCGGCCCAGGTCCGGATATAGATTTCTTAATGCCATCGGCATCAATAAAAACATCCGGTACCGCACCGTGAATATCGGCACCCAGTTCTACTGCCAGGGCATCATCCATCAGCACAATATATTGTGCGGACTCACTAATTACGAAACCAGCGTTTTCTCCAAAAGGACGACTATAGCGGCGCGGATCAGGGTCTCCAAGGGCAGCCATTTTTTCCTCTGTGGCCAACGCCCCCATATTCATATAGCCCTCTACAATATCCGGCAGTATCGGCGCTTCACTGCAACCGACCACGGCAACACGCCGAAGGCCTTCCTGAATATCCTGTACCGCAGATCGCAGGTTATATAAAAAACTTGCGCAAGCACCCGCCACGGCTTCCGTGTGACCGAGATTACCCAACACATAGGCATTAACAAAATCCGCTGGCATGCTAGTCAGGCCCATAGGTACCTGTTTCGCGGTAGGTCTCCCCCCCTGGTAGCGGGATCGCAGCAGGCCACCAAGACCTTCATCACTGAGCTGCCCCATGGCGCTGGTCGCATAAACGCCCATTTCGTCGGGCTGCACCGCAGCACATACTACTTGCCAGTCAATACCTATTGAGCGAACCGCATCCGTGGCAGCGATCACTGCCAGTTGCAGGCCCCGCGGTTGAAAGCGCGACTTATAGAGCTCTGCAGGGTCAAAGCCGGTGGGTAATTGCCCCGCGGCTTTCACACCCATTTTTCGAGTGCTGGCCATTAGCATCGACTGGGGGCCAGACACTTCAATTCTTACCTTACCTTCATCTTGTTCAATAACTTGCCAGCCTTGCGGTAATGGTTCTGGCAGGTCTCTCGTCAACAAATCAACTGTTACCCCGCCATTGACCGGGCTCACTTTCATTTCAGTCTGCCAGCCAGCCGCATTGGGATCGTAGTGATTTGCCTCAATTCCTCTGACCAGCGTGCCTTCACAAACGCTCTTCTGAAAACGCTCGTAGACCTCGGCCTGACTTAGCGCGGTGCCATCAGTAACCCTATAGATCTCACCATCCCATGACGCCAGGTTCATCATACAAGCCAGGCCAGCGACGGTCTTGTGCTGCTCTGCCTCACTGAGACTTTCCAGAACCATGCGTCGATAGGCCTGATCAAAGGAACTTCTCCCTGCGGGGCCAACGCCGCCGTATCCAACAATGACAGGTAGTATGGACATATGTTTTATCTTTCCTGTGAATTCCGCATGTTTGTTCAACGAGCTGGCTTTGGTGCTGTGTCCAATACTCTCAAGGACTTCAGTGTAGTGTGAACCTTACCCTTGCTTAATTGGCATTTAAGCCAAATAATGGGTCATTTCGGCCATCTTGATGGCCTTAGCCTCAGACAATGGTCGCTAATCCCTGGAACTAATATGAAACAACCTTATCGCGTCGCCATTCTGCTCAGTGAAAATATCCTTGCCACCAGCGCGACCTTGCCAATTGAAATTCTATCTACCGCCGAAGGTGCGGCGCGCGGGCTAAACCGCGCCGCTCGCCGCATCGATATCCAGAGCGTTTCCATTAGTGGTGCGCCGGTGACTACATCCTCAGGATTTAAACTTTTCCCCTCATCAGCCCTCGACGAGCTCGACAACTGTGACCTAATTCATATCCCCGGCCTGTGGCGCAACCCCCGGCCAGTTATCAGTTGCCACCAGCAATATCTTCCCTGGCTCCAGGATCAACACCAACAGGGCACAACCATTAGTGCCGTTGGCACCGGTTGTTGCTATCTCGCCGAAGCCGGTTTACTCGATGGCAAACCAGCCACCACGCATTGGCACTATTTTGATCAATTTCAACGGGACTACCCCAAAGTTGATTTAAAACGGCAGTACTTTACGACACGTGCTGACAACCTGTATTGCGCGGCCAGCATCAACGCGCTTGCCGAACTCCTCGTCAATCTTGTCTTTCGCTGGTATGGCAGAACGGTGGCCAACCTTGTCCAACGGAATTTTTTTCACGAAATACGTAATTCGTTCGAGCCAGATAAATACTACACCGACGAGACTAAAGAACATCCAGATGAAGATATTCTGCAGATACAAATATGGATGCAGGATAATTTCGGTAAAACCGTAACCATCACTGAGCTGGCGGCTCGGTTTGGTATGAGTGTCCGTACCTTGAATCGACGCTTTAAATACGCTCTTGGTAAGGCGCCTCTGGATTACCTGCAAAAATTGCGCCTTAATGCCACCAGAGAGCTACTGCAAACGACCAACCTCACGCTGGCCGAGATCGCCAATCGTTGCGGCTACCAGGATATCGCCCACCTCAGCAACCTATTTCATCGACACTTCAATACCACCCCGGCGGTCTATCGCGAAACCGTACGAGCAAAAATGTTTAGCACACCTTAATGCTTTGCACGCCTGGAATCCGCCGATCAGCGCCGGCATGACCACGAAGAACACCATGATCAGGCCATGAGCCGAGATGATGACGTTCCACAACTGGCCGTCCACGTTGCCCGCGGCATCGACGAAGTACTGGGCCCCGGGGGTCTGCAGCTCCATGCGCATCAGCACGGAGAAGCCGCCGCCGATGATGGCCGCGACCACCGAGAAAATCAGGTAGAGCGTGCCGATGTCCTTGTGGTTGGTGGAGAAGAACCACCGCACGAAGAAGCCCGGCGTGTGGTCATGATGCGCGTCGCCATGCGCGCCCGCCTGACCGTAGGCCATGATTCGCTACCTCTCAGGTCTTCGTTACTTCGACGCCGCGGCGGCAATCCGCCGATCGGCCGTTTCGACGCTCAACGCCGCCTGCCCGCCGCTCGCGACCCACCGGTCGAACTGATCCTGCGGCACGGCCTGGACCATGATCGGCATGTAGGCGTGCCCGGTCCCGCAGAGTTCCGAACACTGGCCGTAATAGGTGCCCGGCCGTGTCACCTGGAACCAGGTCTCGTTGATGCGCCCCGGCACCGCGTCGATCTTCACACCGAAGGACGGCATCGCCCAGGAATGCAGTACGTCGGAAGCGGTGACGAGGAGCCGCACCTTGGCACCGACCGGGACGACCACCGCCGTATCCGTGGTCAGCAGCCGCGGCTGGCCGGGCTGCAGATCACCGTCTGCCACCATGATGCTGTCGAACCGGATTTCGCCGTTGTCGGGATATTCGTACGACCAGTACCACTGGTTGCCCGTCGCCTTGACCGTGATGTCGGCCTCTTCCGTGCGGTCCAGGTAATAGAGCAGCCGGAACGAGGGAACCGCGATACCGACGAGGATGATCACCGGCACCACCGTCCACAGCACCTCCACCAGCGTATTGTGCGTGGTGCGGCTCGGCACGGGGTTGCGCTTCTCGCTGAACCGCCACATCACGTAGAGCAGCAGCAGCAGAACGAACACCGTGATCACCGTGATGACCACCAGAAGCAGGTCATGGAATGCCGTGAGCCGCTCCATCGAAGGCGTGGCAGCGGGCTGAAAGGTCATCTCCCAGTTCCGCGGCTGCGCGGCCCGAACGACGGACGCCGCCAGCCCGACGGAGCCGGTGGCGAGTGTGATACAGAACAGGCGCACCATGCGCATGATGAGCGACATTCCGTCGGCCCCCTTCCGAACAGGCTCTCGTAGCTTCCTCGGGCACGGTTTCGGCCCGCACCCCGGGCCCTTCTATAAACGAAAAGGACCGCCGCAAACAGACGACTCACGGAAATTCGGCATATCGCCGACGCCGCGCGAAACCCGTCCGCTCCAGGATATTGGACCGTGGGATGCGCACGATGCGACGTAATGTCGCTAGAAATCCGGCAGTCGTATCAATGACCTGGCGAACAGCCGGCACGTCGGGTGGCGGCGCGCGCCCACGGCCCTTATATGAGGACACGAGGATCGAGGTCGCCGGCGCGCTCGCGCCGCGGCCGGAACGCCTTTGGAGGGCGCGACATGGCGGATCGGATCACGGCCGACGAACTCTTCTTCGAACGCGCGGGGCTCGACCGCGATCGCACCCGAGCGATCGT
>CALODO010000013.1:0-45290 GCA_942492235.1 uncultured Gammaproteobacteria bacterium | reverse complement strand
ATTTCGCCTGTTTTTGAAGAGTTGGAATCGACCCGCGAAATAATCGCCTGCGAAACTGATCAGCCTGAGGCACGTCTGGCCTTACTGAATGACCCTGACTGGCTGGAGCGTTTTAAAGACGACTGGGGAAAAATGACTGTTGAGAATGCAAACCTAACCAAACTCGGCGGGAATAAGGATCAAGCCACCTTTCAAATGGATTTTTCCAGAATGGCTTTTCAAGATTGCGCCGTGCCCAGCTGGGATGGGGACACCCTGGCAGAAGTGCTGGCTCGGTTGACGACCTTTATTGAAAGTGAGGGCAAGACTGGCGCAAAAGATGACGCTGAGGCAATAGAGTTTGCTCGTTTTCCGAAAGAGTGCGTGGACAAACGAGAGTTCTGGTTGCAATGCATGCGCCTGTATGACACGGGCTTTCGCTGGTGGTTTGATGTCGCGAATACTGATGAAGATATTGTCGAGGAAATCCTGTTCAACGAGAACGCCTTGCCTGGCTTTAATGATTCGGGTGCCCATCTGACCAATCTATCATTTTATGATGGAAACCTGGGTACGCTCCGTATTGCCCAAAAGCGAGGTCTTGAGCGTGTAGCCCATGCAGTGCATCGTTTGACTCGCGAGCCGGCAGAATTTTTTGGCCTGGATGTGGGCACCATTGAAGCAGGCGCACAGGCAGATATTACACTTATCAATCCAGAGAACCTTAAAAATCACGATATGAACGCTGGCCGGACCAAAATATTTCACGAACTATTTGGTCAGGATGTACTCGTGAATCGATCCGACGGTGTGGTCGATCAGGTTTACATCAATGGTGTAAGAACCTGGGAAAATGGTAATCAATATACCGCAGCACTCGGAACCCAAACGCTGGGTCGAGCGGTGCGAGCCAACCAGTAAGCTAATTATCTGTCGTAAAGCCGGGCATTGTTTATAGCATTGCTCGGCTTTTTTATGCGCTTAATCTTTGTCGTGATCAAAATGGCAAGTTAGGCTTAAGGGTAAGAGTCAGGTGTATCGGGAGTAAGTGGTGCCAGATTTAGCAGCAGTTATAAATGATCTTCGGGTAGAGGGTGACGAGCTATATACCTTCCTCTTAACCATAGATGAAGAAGATTGGGGCAGGGCGACTACGTTTAAGAACTGGACGGTTAACGATGTTGTTCAGCATTTGTATTTTGGCGATTACCTGGGCATGACATCCCATAAAAACGGTGCCGACTTCCTGACTTTTATGGCGACCGTTCAGGCATCGAATCAATCATTAGTTGATTACACACGAGCCTGGCTAAAAGGCGAGTCGGGCGTGGTGATGCTGGAGCGTTGGCACGGGCAATTTTCACAAATGTGTGATCTTTTTGCTGCCAGTGATCCGGGCATGCGTCTGACCTGGGCAGGGCCAGATATGGGCCTGAAAATGTTTGCCACGGCCCGGCTAATGGAAACCTGGGCCCATGGCTGGGAAATATACGATTTGCTGAAAGCGTCCCGAGAACATACCGATCGCATTAGGCATGTTGCCGCCATCGGTGTTAAAACCTACGGCTGGACCTTTGCTAACCGCGACATGGAGCCACCGGGTTCACCTCCTTATCTAAAATTAAACTCCCCTTCTGGAGCTAACTGGGAATGGAACACCCCTCAGGATGACAACCGGATAACTGGGGAGGCAGTAGAGTTTTGTCAGGTGGTAACTCAAGTTCGAAATATCGCTGATACCGATCTAGCAATTAAAGGTGAACCGGCAAAACAGTGGATGGCTATAGCACAGTGTTTTGCGGGCCCGCCAGAGCAACCCCCGGCAAAAGGTATGCGCGTGTCTGAGTGAAGTATCAGATACAGAGTCGGCAATAATTAGCTCAAAGCCACCCTAAACGCGTATCTTCGTAGAAGTCACCATCGGGCTCAAAGTCTCCAGGGATATCCAGACTACCCAGTGTGACATCGATATACTTGTCATTGTCGCTTACGATACAGCTTATAGGCGTGCCACAGTCCTTACAGAAGTAACGATCACCCCGAGTGGAAGATTTGAGGTGCTGGGGCTTTGAGGCGGTGTAGCGAAAACCAGTTTTTGGTACCACCAGCCAGGACACAAAGGGTGCACCACTGGTACGGCGACACATTGTGCAATGGCAGTTGACTACTTTTCTTACAGCGCGGTTTATTTCGTAGCGAATCTTGCCGCAAAAGCATCCACCTAGCACTGGCAGAGATGGCTCTAGCATAAATTTCTGACTATCCTTTTTAGCAGTTTCTTTCGCCCGGGCTTCATCGCAGCTAAGCCAAAGCTGTCTTACTCAAACATGTCGGGCTGTTCGGCAATAATGACGTCATGCATTGGCTGAAAGCTAAACCAGCCGGCTTGCTCAGTGCCCACAGAGTCATAGGTCGTTTTAGCAATCTCTGGTCGGATCAACTTCGGCTTTCCTGCGGCTTCTGCCATCAGTTGAGCCTGGCAGGTGCGTTCCATGGTGATAAACCACCATACTGCGCTATCAACGCAACTGCCTACCGTTAACAGACCATGGTTTTGCAAGATACAGGCTTTGTTCTGACCAAGGGCGACACCGATACGTTTGCCTTCCTCGGCATCAAGTACCACACCTGTAAAATCGTCAAACAGGGAGTGGTCATTATAGAAAGCACAGGAATCCTGAGTCAGGGGATCCAGTTCACGACCCAGTGATGACCAGCTTTTGCCGTAAACCGAATGAGCGTGAGCTGCGGCAATGACATCTGGTCGGGCCGCGTGAATATTGCCATGTATAGCAAAAGCTGCGCTGTTTAGCGGGCCTTCACCTTCGACAACATTGCCCTGGTGATTGACTAACAGCAACTGGGACATCTTGATTTGTTTGAATGACACACCAAAAGGATTGACCCAGAAATGGTCGGGATATTCTGGATCGCGGACGGTGATATGCCCGGCGGCTCCCTCATCAAAACCGAGTTTGCCAAATAAACGAAATCCGGCGGTCAGACGTTTTTTGCGATGCAGACGTTCTTCCGCAACAGTCTCAAAGGTATCGGGTTGTGGCCCTTTACTGGATTGAGACATGATGACATCGTAAGCTGGCTTGTTCATGGGATTCTCCCAGTCAATATTTGACGCTAAGCCTAGCACAGAATTGGATTATCACATCGGAGATGTCAGCCGGTCTCTGATCAAATTTATTGTAAGAACGTGCTATTTATGGGGGGAGGTATTTGATCTTGGGCCACCTTAATATAGTCGTCGCGATTCGTTTTGTTCCTGTGATGTGGGCGTACTTTTATAATAGGAAAAATTTAGTCGCTTATCCGATGTACAAAGCCACACTGCTTACATCTTGGTAGACTGCCGCCTTTATTTGCTGGATTTACAGGCTTAACCAATTTAGTGCAACTATCTGGACATAGAAGGCGGGACAGGCTTAAGCGAGTCTCGCCTATTTTATACCTGATGTGTACGGGACTTTTAAACGGAAAATTGCACTATGCGCTTGTTTGATATTATCGCCATCCTCATTAGTCTGTCAGCGGTGTTCAGCTGGGTTAATCATCGTTTCTTCAAATTACCGACGGTGATTGGACTTATGCTGACCGCTTTAATTATGTCCCTAACTCTGCAGTTGCCGCTGCCCTTTTTCGCGGGTCTGGAAGGTCAAGCAGCGGGGATGCTTGACCATATCGATTTTGATGACACGCTATTGCATGGCATGTTGAGTTTCCTGCTCTTTGCCGGGGCTCTGCACGTAAATCTTAATGATCTCGCCAAACAACGCTGGGTGATAGGTATTCTGGCGACCTTTGGCGTGGTCGGCGCTACGTTTGTTATCGGTGTTGGCGTTTACTGGATTTTTGCCTGGCTCGGCCTCGAAGTACCATTGATTTATTGCCTGCTATTTGGCGCGTTGATTTCGCCAACCGATCCCATTGCGGTGTTGGGTATTCTCAAAAGTGTCGGGGCACCGAAGACCCTGGAAACCAAAATTGTCGGTGAATCTTTATTTAATGACGGCGTCGCCGTGGTTGTCTTCCTCGTCCTGGCCGAAATTGCCCTGGGTGAGGTGGAGGTCACCGCTGTTTCTATCACCACGTTGTTTTTTCAGGAAGCTATCGGTGGCCTAATTTTTGGTCTGGCTGCTGGCAGCCTGGCGTTTTATATGCTTAAGCGTGTGGATAATTATCAGGTAGAAGTACTGATTACGCTGGCCCTGGTGACTGGTGGTTATGCTATTGCCGAGCATTTTCACTTATCCGCGCCGATAGCGATTGTAGTGGCCGGATTGTTGATTGGAAATCACGGCCGGCAGTCAGCCATGTCGGAGCGCACTACTGAGCACCTGGATACTTTCTGGGAGCTGGTTGATGAAATCCTTAACGCGGTGCTATTTGTACTTATCGGCTTAGAGCTGCTGGTAATTTCTTTACGCGGTGACTATTTGCTGGCAGGCGTGCTGGCAATCCCGTTGATATTGCTGGTGCGTGTATTAAGCGTGGGGTTACCGATTACCGTGATGCGGCGCTACCGAGAATTTTCACCTGGGGTGGTGCGTATTCTTACCTGGGCGGGCTTGCGGGGTGGTATCTCGGTAGCGCTGGCGCTATCGCTGCCCAGTGGAGAAAACCGGGATTTGCTGGTAACCGCGACTTACGTCGTCGTTGTGTTCTCAATTCTGATACAGGGTTTGAGTTTAGGCCCTGTGGTGCGAAGATTAACCTCCGGGGGTAAATAGCCGGGCCTGTCTAAGCCCTTATTGTTAAAACTAGCCATATGCCATCCTGGTCAGACTAATCTTCAGTGCCCGTTAAAGACCTATCGCCAGTGAAATGTAGAGGATAAACTTCTTCCACGGCGGGACTGTCACTGCGCCAGGTATGGCAAGAATTTAGCACGAATGGTTTTTTCATTGGATCGGGTTCGATATCGGCATAAACATCCGGGCATTTCTCCCGAGCCATTTCTTTAACGGCCGGAGAAGCGGTAGTCTGGAAGGCGACAGTGGCGATTGGACCAAGTAATTCGACCAAATGGGTGCAACCTTTAATACCCCCCAGCAATTCTTTGACTTTTCGATTCCAACCAGGGCCGATAGTTAAACCGATCAACTTCTGGTAATTGCCCAGTACCTCGTGACATACCTGATGTGGCTGATCGTCCATCGTCGTAGCGACGGCATGGACGGTGAATTCATGATCGATGGTCAGGCGCAAACCCATGTTGTGAATGGGTATGCCGGGATCAAGTAGACCTCGCCAACGATTATCGACCACATAGGTTTTGGTATCGACAATTACCGCTTCAATGTCCCACATACCGTCATCGCGTAAATAGCCCTGGCAATTGATGGCACGGTTATGAAGATGGGTACGTGGGGCAGCAGGAGGAAAAGGCATAGATAACTTCCTTCAGGTTCGAATTAGCTGGGTTCAAATGAATTTGCTTTGGCCGTATCTGGTTTCGCTGGCTTAGTTTTAGCTGGGCCTGACCTAATTCATCTAATTATGGAGTTCGCATCGGGCCAACAAGATACTAGGAAGAATTAATTTCTGCAAATAATTGGTCAGGCACTATGATCTGAAGCAAAGTCTTCAGGGTTAATCCTTAGTCGTAAAGTTTAGGTTTGCGACAGCAGGGATCGCCTAACTGGACAGGCGGTCACTTCACCGTAGCAAAGGAGCAGTAAACACTGCAGTGGTAAGGTAGAGGGGGAGGAGGGTATGGCTGGATTCGCATTCGCAAGCCCAGTGACAATAATCAGTTGGCATTGCTTCTGTTTTGCAATCACCGCATTTTGGACAGCTCAGACTCGATTGAAAAATTATTTGTGACATTTTGGACGCTGCGCGTTGTGGTTTTTAGTAAAGTTGGCATATTGCGACTGGTTTTTATGTCGATCATTGTTACATACATTAAGCTAGGCAGTTTAAAAGGGGCTATTCTGGGAGTTCGGGTTTTATCGGGTCCGGCCCGGCGACGTTTCTAATAAAAAGATCATCTCGGAGAATTAAGTAATGACAACCTATGTGAACTACCGATTAGACGACCGCATTGCATTTTTGACCATGGATGACGGCAAGGCCAATGCCTTGAGCGAAGCCATGAGTGGAGCACTCACAGAAAACCTGGATCGAGCACTTGAAGAAGCTGATGTGGCGATCATCACTGGCCGTCCAGGTTTGTTCTGTGCGGGTTTTGATCTCAAGGTCATCAATAGCACGGCGGAAAAACGAGATGCTATGGTTGACGCTGGTGCGCGTCTGATGCACAAGGTTTATCTACATCCTCAGCCAGTCGTGGTTACCTGTACCGGCCATGCCATCGCTGCAGGTGCCTTACTGGCGTTAACTGCGGACTATCGGCTTGGTGTCGCGGGTGATTATAAAATTGGTCTAAATGAAACGTCGATCGGCCTGAGTTTGCCTGTATTTGGTCGTGAGCTAGCCCGAGACAGGCTCGATAACCGATGCCTGACACAGGCCACCTTGAATGCAAGGCTGTATGATCCAGAAGGTGCTGTCGATATTGGGTTTCTCGATGAGATCGCCGGTGTAGAGGATATATCTACCCGCGCAAAGGAAGTTGCGCAGGACTTACAGAAACTCGATATCAGAGCGTTTGCAGAGCTTAAAGCCGATATCCGCAAGGATACCAGTGAGAAGATTTTCCAGTCACTTAGATGACCCTGTTATTGGAGTGATTCCATAGAGAGTTTAGTGTCAAGCTAAAGCAAGGCATCAGGATTGTTGTGTTAAGTTTATTTAGTGTGCAGACGATAAGGTTGTCAAACAGGCGCCTGGCCTGCTGGGGTTTGTGTCCCTGCTCAATAGCGTGATTGTGCGCGACCGCTAGCGGGAACTGTAGCGGGCTATACCGGTCATTATACTGGGCAATCCGGGGTTCCCACCCAGAGGCCCTAAGCGATGACAACCTGTTTTCCTGGAGCTGGAGCCAACCCTTGACCTCATTCGACCCGAACAGACGGAAATTGCTGCAGGGCTTGCTGATGACAGCAGTCGGTATCAGCGGTTGGCGACCAGGCGCAGCACCGGCCGGCACACCAGACCAGATCGACCTCGGACCGGCGCAGCCCTTTAGTTTCGATCGGCTGATCGATCGCGCCCGACAAATGGCCACCGAACCTTATCGGGAGCCGCCACGGCCGACCGGCGTGGTCGAAGAGATTGATTACGACCAACATGGTGAGATTCACTATCGGCCCGAACTAGCGCTGTGGGCGCAAGGTCCGGGGTCTACCCCGCGACCTTCTTCCACCCCGGTAAATGGTTTCAGCAGCCGGTACAGATCCACGTGGTCGACGATGATCACGCAAGGGAATTTCTCTATCGTCGCGATTATTTTTCGATTCCAGACGGCAATCCGGCACAGCGGATGCCGGACGATGCTGGGTTTGCCGGGTTCCGCTTCCATGAGTCCCGGCAGCGGGACGACTGGCGCACCCAGGACTGGGTCGCCTTCCTCGGCGCCTCCTACTTTCGTACTATCGGCGCACATGGCCAGTACGGTTTGTCCGCGCGAGGGATTGCCATAGACACTGCAATCGACGGCCCCGAGGAGTTCCCGCACTTCCGCGAGTTTTTCCTGCAATCCGCACCGACACCGGAAGCACCGGTATGGGTGTATGCTTTACTCGACGGACCCAGCGTCAGTGGAGCATTTCGCTTTGCGCTTGACCGGCGCGAGGGTGTCATGATCACGGTCGACAGCGAGCTTTTTCTACGTCGGAGCGTCCGCCGCCTTGGTATTGCACCACTGACCTCGATGTTCTGGTATGGAGAATATGGCCGCGAACGAAAACAGGACTGGCGGCCGGAAATTCATGATTCCGATGGTCTCGCGCTTCATAGCGGCGCCGGTGAGCGTATCTGGCGACCGCTGCGCAATCCACGGACGGCGATGACAAGCAGCTTCATGGATCACAATCCCAGGGGATTTGGCCTGCTGCAGCGAGATCGGGATTTTGAGCACTATCTTGACGGTGTGCGCTATGACCTCCGCCCTAGTCTGTGGATCGAGCCCATGGGCGACTGGGGTGAGGGCGCGATCCAGTTGGTCGAGTTACCTACTGACGATGAAATTCACGACAACACTGTCGCGATGTGGGTTCCTGCCGAAGCGGCCAGGCGCGGTGCACACTATACTTACCGCTACCGCATGCACTGGCTGGGCGAAGAACCGTACCCAGCCCATGACCTGGCGCATGTGATCTCCACGCGCTCTGGCCGGGGTGGTCCACCGGGCACCATCCGCCAGCCGGGACAGGTCCGCTACGTGGTGGAGTTCGCTGGCGGTCCTTTAGCTGCATTGGCCCCCACTGCCAACGTCGAGGCTGTGGTGTCAAGTAGCAATGGCGCTGAACGCATTCTGCTAGCCCGAGCCGAGCCGGTGCCCGCGGTCACCGGTCGTTGGCGAGCCCTGTTCGATCTCGCCATCGAACCTGAAGAGGTGGCTGATCTGCGACTCTATTTGCGCCTGGAAGCCCGCGCCCTCAGCGAGACCTGGACGTTCCAGCACGACGCTACTCCAGGCTGACGGTCCACCACACTCAACACCGTAGTCCTGGCCGACCTGGTGCCCTTCACATCTTCCGATTGAGTAAGTGGTTGGTCGAGAGCTAACCAGGAACAGACGCTATAGGTGGATGTCTGGTTGAGGCTACCTTGGCTGCAACAATTTATCGGGTGAAGTTGACGTTCCGAAGTGGTTGTCGGTATTGACTTGCTCGATCAGACAGTCAATGAAGAGGACTTATCGGCCCCCATATTAGTAGTCGCTCAGGACTTACAAAACATCGACGCTAAGGCATTCGGAAGGTCGGGATCGAAATTGGCAAAGAGACCGGATGGGAGTGTTAACCTAGTGCCGGGGCTGCTCGAGGTTTTCATCCCGTTCAATCGGACCGATATTGGTCGGCCCTGCCTGGTGAAACACCATTTTGAACGTTCCGTCTTCACGGCTAAAGCCGTTAGTCGCTAGTAACAGATTGTTGGGTTGGCGTTCATCCCATTCGTAGCAGGTCACTAGCACTATGTCTCCATAACTCGCTACCTTATCGACTTTATGGATGATACGAGGGCAGGTGTGGTGACTGAGGATATTCTGCCAGCTGGTAATGACATCATGCCGCC
Organism: uncultured Gammaproteobacteria bacterium; assembly: GCA_942492235.1. Classification (GTDB taxonomy): domain Bacteria; phylum Pseudomonadota; class Gammaproteobacteria; order Pseudomonadales; family Porticoccaceae; genus HB2-32-21. The sequence continues at coordinate 36,155 of CALODO010000013.1, read as the reverse complement.
CCGCGAGTGTGTGGCCGCCAGGGTGAACACAAAGCAGAGGTGTGTTTCTTGCCCAGACATTGTTCATGGCATTTATATTTCGTTCCAGAAAAGCCTGATAAAAGGCATCATTACAAAATTGTGCTTCTTGGCTGTTTCTCATAACTTTAGTCGTGGGAATTTGAATATTGTTATTTAGTTGTGGTTCTTACCTGGCAGTCAACTCAAGTCAGTGTGACGTTTACTTCTCAGTCAAGGCCTGCCGCGCCGGTAATCCGTTTAGGCACACCTTACCGCAAAGACATTGTCGTTCAAACAGGCACTACTGAAAATTGGCTATACTAATCATTCCATTGCCTAAGAAATATGCTGTAAGTCCATCCAAAATGACTGAAATGACACAAAAAAATCAAAGCAAAATGATTAAGCATCCAGATGACCACAGCGGTGCCTTCTGCCGTATTGAAACCCGCGAGTGTGGCGGTCAGGTCGCCTGGGTAGAAGTTGCTCACCCCCAAAAAATGAATGCCATTGGTAGTGCCATGATGGCTGATTTAAGGGAGATATTTGCCGACCTGGAAGACAACGACCAACTTCGAGTCGTGGTCATTATTGGTGAGGGCGAGCGGGCCTTTGTGGGGGGTGCTTTCCTGCCCGAGCTCGACGGATTGTCGCCGCAGACTGGACGAGAGTTTATCACCCGCTTACATCTTGCCTGTCAGGCGGTACGGAATTGTCCGGTACCAGTAATTGCTCGCATGAAAGGTTATTGCCTCGGGGCCGGGGTCGAGCTGGCCGCATCCTGTGATTTTCGAGTAGGGGATCGTTCAGTCATTTTTGGTATGCCGGAAGTCAAAGTAGGCTTGCCCTCGGTGATTGAAGCGGCCCTGTTACCGATGCTGATTGGTTGGGGTAAGACGCGGGAAATGTTGCTGACTAGTGCTAACTACAATGCCGACGAAGGTAAGACCATGGGCTTTATTGATACTCTGGTCGACGAAGGTGAGCTGGATAAGGCCGTCGAATTACGAATCGCTCAAATTGTCGCAGCCGGCCCGCTGGCGGTACGGGCTCAGAAAGAATTGATTAATGCCTGGGAAAACCTCAGTCCTTCAGACGGTATAAAACTGGGTATTGACTACCTGGCAGAGGCCTATGAAACTGACGAGCCTCAGCGCATGATGGCTCCTTTACTTAGAAAATAAGCGCTCAGACCTTTAAAAATCAGCAATGAGTCAATAAAACTAAAAATCACTGGTCGATCTCGAATAAAAATGAAGATAGAAATTCAGGCCAGTAGCAAAGTAAATGGAGAAGCTTATGTCAATGATTGTCACTGAAAACGCATTTGAAAACAGAGAGCAGGCTGTCGAAGAAATTAGGACAGCCAATCTCTGGCTTATCGAAACCGATATAGAGCCCAGACAGGTAGATGCTCACTGGCACGAATTTTATTCTCAGGTCTATGTATTGGAAGGCCAGTTAAAAATTCGTGATGTGGACGCCAGTATTGACTATGTCTGCGGCCCCGGTACACGAATGATTGTGCCGCCGCGAACGGTACATTCTGAGGATTTCCCAGAAGCCAAGGTCGTATTTGGTATCTCGATTGATCCAGTGACGCTGGATGAGAACATCGACAGGGATCCTGCCGAACTCAAAAAGTCAATGGCCTGAGTGAATATCGTCGAAGCGACCTGTTCTTGACAACCAGTTATTGTTAACGCTGACGGGACTTACAATTGGTCCTGGTTCAAGATATCAGGACGTATTAGTAACGAATTACTACTTTACCAAAATGTCCCTGCTGTTCCAGGCAACGATAAGCATCCGGAGCTTGATTAAAGTCAAAATACTGATCGATAATCGGTTTAGTTTGATGGGCTGACAGGGCTCGGTTCATATCCTCAAACATGGCTCGACTGCCGACATATATGCCTTGCAAGTTAATCGATTTGCGCAGTACTGCATCGGGGTTTACCGCACCACCAACGCCGGAGAGAATACCGATCAGACCCACCATGCCGCCGAAGCGAGTGGCAGAAAGCGATTTTTCGAGAGTGCCTGCGCCGCCGACTTCAAGCACCTGATCTACGCCCACCCCGTCGGTGAGTTTCAGAACGGTTTTCTGCCAGTCGGGGTCGGTGTAGTAATTAATCGTCTGCCAGGCGCCGAGCTCTTTTGCTCGTTCGAGTTTTTCATCGCTACTGGAGGTGATAATTACCTGAGCACCGTGCATAACCGCAAATTGCAGGGCGAAGATGGACACGCCGCCGGTACCCAGTGCCAGAATAATATCTCCGGCTTTGACGCCGCCTTTAACGACCATGGATTGCCAGGCGGTTAAGGCCGCGCAGGACAGGGTCGCGCCTTCTTCAAAACTCATGTGCCCGGGGAGGGGGACAACACCCAGCTCATCAAGTACAACTTCTTCTGCCAGAACGCCGTCAATAGCACCACCGAGAGCACTTTGCATGACATCGGCCGTGATTTCACCGTCGAGCCAGCGCTGGAAAAAGGTGGTAATCACTCGGTCTCCTGGTTTAAAGCGAGTAACATCTGAACCAGTCTCGATAATTTCACCGCAACCGTCAGAGTTAGGGATCAGAGGTAACTTGCCGCCCATACCACCATGCATCACGGTCAGTAAATCCCGGTAATTTAGCGAGGATGCTTTAATCCGTACCCGCACCTGGCTAGTCCCTAATGGTGCGGGCTCTCGTTTTGTGAGCGCCAGGGCATCAATACCTTTGGTTTGTATTTCGAAGACTTTCATACGTAATTCTCGCTTGGTAGAGTTTATAAATATAGTGATAAATTAGATATCATATATTCTATAAGAGTATGTTTTTACTATTTATAAATTTCTGAGACTAGACCAATATCACGACCCAGTTCAAGAGCATCGGGCAGGGACATATCGGCGCACCGGCGGATTAGTTGTTTGGTCAGCCACAGGGCATCGTGATTATATCCTGCCAGGGTCTGTGCTATTTCTGTAGCCTTTGCCAATAACTCATCTGCGGCGACAATGCGATTGATCATGCCAAATTCCAGGGCTTTCTCCGCATTAATATTTTCACACAGTACCAATAGCTCAAAGGCAGCCTTACGGCCAATTTGATGTACCAGGGGCGGCGAGACACCGGCCGCGGCCATACCCAGTTTGACTTCGGGGTAACCAAAGACAGCGTTGTCGGCCGCGACAACCATATCGCAACTGATGGCGAGGTTGCAGCCGCCTCCTAGAGCGTAACCATGGACGGCAGCGATCATGGGCGTGTTAAGGGTAACCATTTGCTGGTAAAAACCAATACTGTGATTAATGCTATCGGCAATGTCTCGCGGTGAAGGCGACTCACCCATATCTGACAGGTCGGCACCAGCACTGAAGGCACGACCTTCACCGGCAATTACCATTACTGAAACGCCTGGGTCCTTATCAGCTGCGTTGAGCGCAGCGGAAAGTTCGTCAGACAGCACCCGATTCATGGCGTTAAGCTTGTCTGGTCGGTTCAGGGTAATAAAGCGTATTGTGTCTTCAGTTTTTACGGAAAGGGTGTCGTAGCTGGCAGTATCAGCCATGGTGTTTACTCCTGTCCCAGGTGATTGGTGGGGCTTATTCCCCAGTTTATCGCTTTATGATTGGTGCTTTAAAATATCGGGTGGCCTTACCTGACGTAGTGTAGACCTGAGGTCAGGAGGCTTTTTGTTGTCTGGCAAGATGCTTTGTTTGCTCGGTAACCAGGATGCCCTGTTCCCCCAGCGCCTGTATTTCGGCATCGGACATACCTAAATAATCCGCCATTATCTCGGCATTATGGTCACCTCGATGTGCCGCTCTTAGATCCAGCGGCTCTGGGAAATCGGAAAACCGAAACGGGAAACCCGGTGCATCAAATTCACCGAACTCGTCGTCCTGAATTTTTCGTACGGTTCCCCGTGCACGGTGATGTGGATGATTGATAGTTTGACCAATATCAAGCACCGGTGCATGGGGCACGCGGTATTCATCAAATTTTGCCAGGGCATCAGCGGTGGTGTCATGACCGGCAATCCAGTCATTAATCATTGCAATAATTTCATCCTTTTTCCGGACTCGGTCCCCGTTGTCAGCGTACTCAGGATGTCTGGCAAGATCTTCTCTATCCATGGCTGAACACAACTGTCGCCATTGTCGATTCGTGGCGCAGGCGATAGCGACATACTCATCTGGATTTTTGCCCTTAAAAATACCCAGTGGCGCGCCAGCAGCCACCTGTGAGCCGTTGCGAGTTGGATTGATTTTGCCATCAGAAGCACTATTTAGCGCTACATTGAGGTCGTGACAGTGGTAATAGCTATCTAACAGCGAAATATCGAGATGCTGACCACGACCGGTTTTTTCACGGTATAACAAGGCGCAGGCGATAGCGCCAAGCCCGTGCACACCAGTCATGACATCTCCAATGCCGAGTCCTGGTATTGACGGGGGCCGATCTGGCTCACCGTTCACATGGGTGACTCCAGCGAATGCCTGCGCGATAAAGTCATAACCGGGACGCTCCGCCAGAGGACCAGTTTGACCAAAAGCCGAGATTGAGCACATCACCAGTTTCGGGTTTATAGCTGAGAGAGTTTCGTAGTCTAGCCCCATACGGCCTATAGCACCCGGTGCGAAATTCTGCACCAACACATCGACTTCCTTGACCATATCCTTGATGATAGCCAGGCCTTCTGGTTTTTTTACATCGATAAACAGGCTCTTCTTGCCGCGGTTTTGCTGGATGTAGAAGGCACTGCGTTTATTGCGCACGATCGGGAAAGAGTGGGTCATATCACCCACCGGTGGTATTTCAACCTTGATAACTTCTGCGCCCATTTCGACCATTAGACGTGTGGCTGTCGGTCCAGCCAGGGCATGGGTAAAATCTAGTACCTTGTAGCCATCAAGGACGTGTTTAAGAGTCGGGTTGTTCATTTTAATACCCCTGTTGCTTATTGTTTGAATGAAGTGCTGTTTGGATGACGTATTGTTTCAATGACCCGGTGATTTATTATTGCCATCAGTATAGGCTGAGTTTAATGTTTGGCGCGAACGCTTTGAACGAGTATATTTTGATCCCGATGTACACAATAACATTAGGGGAAGCATTTGGAATATGCGGTCAACAGGGCCTTAAGGCAGACGGTGACGGACAGAGTGGCGGGATTTTCGGCCCAAAACCAGCCAGGCGATGGCTTAAAACATGCGGCCGTGGGTCTGGTGGTGGTTGCCACGGAAAAGGGCGAAGGGGCTATTGTTCTTACTCGGCGATCTGCAAAATTACGAGCTCATAAAGGTCAGTGGGCCTTGCCTGGAGGCCGTATAGACAAGGGCGAATCTCCTGTGGAAGCAGTGTTGCGAGAAACCCACGAAGAGATAGATTTAGACTTGCCGCCAGAAAATGTCATTGGATTACTCGATGACTATCAGACGCGTTCAGGATACCTGATTACGCCGGTCGTGATCTGGGCAGGTCAGGGTATGACCATGCGGGCCAACCCTGATGAGGTGGAGTCCATTCATCTGGTCAGCTTTACTGAACTTAATCGCCCCGATTCGCCGGTGTTTCTTGATATTCCAGAAAGTGATCGTCCGGTGATACGTTTGCTGATCGAGGAGAATTTCGTTCACGCACCAACCGCAGCTGTCATGTATCAGTTTCGTGAGGTTTGCCTTCACGATCGGCATACTCGAGTAGACCATCTTGAGCAGCCAGTGTTTGCGTGGAAATAGCAGCCTGAAAGTAAAGTCCTGGAAATAATTGCCTGACAAAAACGTTTATTAAAATAAAGCCTGCCCACGAAAACGGATAATAAATAGGAGGTTAAAGTGGCAACCCTGGAATTCTTTTTTGATTGCTCGAGTCCATGGACCTACCTCGCCTTTAGTCGTATCGAAGCTGTGTGCGAGAGAACCAGGGCCGACATTCAGTGGCGACCGATCCTGGTGGGTGGGGTGTTTAATGCCGTCAATCAGACTATTTATGAAACACGGACTAACCCTAATCCGGTAAAGGCTGAATATGGCGATAAAGATTTGCAGGACTGGGCGCGGTTTTGCGGTGTCAGCATAGCCTGGCCGAAAGTATTTCCGGTCCGTGCGGTCGATTGTATGCGGGGCGCTTTGGTAGCGCTCGACAAGGGTATCTTGCCAGCCTATGCGCGAGCTCTGTTCGAGACTTACTGGGGCGATTTAAAAGATATTTCGCGGCGTGACGTCCTGAGCGGTATTTGTGAAAAAGTAGGTCTTGACGCAGAAATGTTTTTTCAACGTATTACTGAAGCTGATGTTAAAGATCGCCTACGTACTAACACTGAAGAGTTAATTAATCGTGGCGGCTTTGGTTCGCCAACGATGTTTGTTAATGGCGACGATATGTATTTTGGCAATGACCGTTTGCCATTGGTAGAAGTTGCCTTGAAAGCCGATGCTCGGTGAATGTGAAAGTTGTTAGGCTATAAACTTTACAGTTATGGAGTGGAATAGAGAGGACATAGAGACGAAATAGTTAAACACCTTATATAAGAACTGCCCGATGAACTAAATCTAACAAAAAGTAGAGTGATATTTTTGATACGGAGATAAGCTAATGACGCAAGCACAATCTATTCTCACAGGCATTAAAGTAATAGAAGTGTCGACCTTTATATTTGGTCCTGGCTGCGGTGCCATCATGGCTGATTTTGGCGCCGATGTGATTAAAGTAGAAACACCCGGCATGGGTGATCCACTACGCCACGCCCATAAAGGGCCTCCCTTTATGCCTCTGGATTTCCCCTATGCCTGGCAACAGGATAACCGTAATAAGCGCAGTATTGCCCTGGATCTGAAATCAAAAGAAGGCTATGAGGTGCTGAAAAAAATGGTTAATGAGGCCGATGTGCTCATTACCAACTTCCCCCCTAAAGTGTTAGAGAAATTAAAAATTCGCCATGAAGATTTAGCATCAGGAAATGACCGTCTGATATATGCGCAAATTACTGGATACGGTGAAAAAGGCGATGATGCCAACACCCCCGGTTTCGATGGTAATGCCTACTGGGCGCGCACCGGGCTGATGGATATTGTCCGTACTGAAGATAGTGATCCGACTCTGCCAGCATTGGCCATGGGAGATCATCCTAGCGCCATGACCCTGTATGCGGCCATTGTCACCGGGCTTTTTCAGCGCGAGCGCACTGGCAAAGGTGCAAAAGTCTATAGTAGTTTGATGGCCAATGGCCTGTGGGCGGGATCCAGTAATTTGTCTGGCGTGCTGGCAGGTGCGCCGCCGGCTAAACGTATGCGACCCTCTGCTCCGGGAAACGCCCTGGTCAATCATTATCAAACTAAAGACAATCGCTGGTTATCCATTATTGTTTTGCAGGAGGACAAAAACTGGCCGAAGTTTATTAAGGCCATAGACCGTCCGGATCTCGCCGAAGACCCTCGCTTTGCAAAAACTAAAGATCGTCATAAACACGGTAGAGAGCTAGGGCCTATTCTAAAAGACGTATTTGCGACACGGGACTGTGACGAGTGGCGACAGCGGCTCAGGGAAAATTCGGTTACATTTAGTGCAGTGGCTACGTTTGAAGATGTTGTCGATGATCCTCAGGCATTGTTAAACGATATGATTATCAACGTCGAAGGCCATAATTCGGGTCGTGGTCAGCAAATCAATAGTCCTTTCTGGGTGCAAGGTTCACCGAAAGTGCCCGCCAGGCTCGGCCCAGAGCTTGGTGCCAACAGCGAAGAAATTCTGCGTGACCTGGGTTATGACGATAAGGGTATTAGCGAGCTGGGTAAAAAAGGGGCCGTTGGTCTGGGGTAGGTGGTTGGCGGTTGCGAACGTTGAAATAGTACTATAGATAGCTTGTCGGTGAAGCAATCATGGAGCAGCGAACTTGATTGCTAAACTTGAGAAGATGAAAATATGGCAATGCAAGACCCTTGTGTGATCCCGCTTCTGCTGATTATGTGTAAAGAACATGTTTATGATTAAACCAAAGGCATTAGACCATATAGTATTGCGCACAGAGCGATATCACGATCTTATCAATTTTTATTGCGAGGTTTTAGGCTGTGTTGTAGAGCGCTCACTATCAGAAGATATTGGTTTAACTCAGCTCAGAGCTGGGTCTTCTCTTATTGACATTGTGGATGTAAATAAAAAATTAGGTAAAGCTGGTGGCCCTGCGCCAAAATCATCGGGAAACAACGTTGATCACTTCTGCCTTCAAATAGAAAAATTTGATGAAAAGGAATTAAAATCCTACCTCCTGGGCAAAGGTGTCGAGGTGGGTGATTTTCAAGAAAGATACGGTGCTCAAGGTATGGGGCGTTCACTCTATCTAAAAGATATTGCCGGCAATAATATTGAACTGCGTGCGACTATATAAAATACTTAACAAGCGATTGTGATTAAAAACATGTGGCAAGAGATCGGCCAGCTTGATTCGTTTGGGTAAAAATGTAGCAATGCATGGTCTGCCGCGCTTTTTCTTAGTTTTACGGGGCAGGCTCCCTGCTTCGTCCAGAATTTGCCAAAGATTCCTTAAAGTAATCTCACCTTGCAAACCTCGATAATTTTTATTTTCCTTGCCCTGGCGGCAATAATATGGGGAATCCAGCGATATAGAGTCAAGGCCCGCCGTAATCGCCTTCTCCACGAGCCGCTTGCTCCAGAGTACATTACAATTCTAGAGAATAAGGTACCGCTGTACACACGCTTGCCTAAGGAGTTCCGTGAAACGCTACAGGGTTGTATTAATTATTTTCTTGATGAAAAAGTCTTTGTTGGTCGTAAAGGCCTTCAAATCACCGATGAGACCCGACTAGTTATAGCGGCTAATGCTTCTATGCTGGTAGTTAACAGAGAGAAGAAACACTTCCCTGGATTTGAAACGATTCTCGTTTACCCCGACACCTATGTGGCTAGAAACGTCAGCTATGACGGTCTGGTGGAAGTACATGAAGACAGCACGCGGGCCGGTGAGTCCTGGCATCGTGGCCCAATCGTTTTGTCCCTAACGGATGTTATGCGGGGTTCGAGTAATGAGCACGATGGCCAAAATGTGGTGTTGCACGAATTTGCCCATAAACTTGATGAAGAAAACGGCGTTATGGACGGCTTGCCGGTTCTTCGGGAAAGTGCCCACTACAAAGTATGGGCAGAGGTGTTAACGCGGGAATATGATGAATTTCTTGATCGTGCAGAACGGGGTAAGAATAAGGTCATTGATGAATATGGCGCGGTTTCTGCCCCTGAGTTTTTTGCAGTTGCTACCGAGTCCTTTTTTGAAAAATCAAAACAGATGAAGAAAAGGCTACCAGAGCTTTATCAGCAATTGCAGATATTTTATGGCTTGGATCCTGCTGAGTGGTAACTCTGCGTAATTGTCAGTGTAAAGATAAAAGAGAATGAGTAGGTTAGTACCCGTTATCTATTGGTGATACGCACCAAAATTGAACCTGCTACTAATCAAAGTGACAGAAAAACTGACTATCTAAACTTGTTGTCTAGTCTATGGAAGTACCCCTGGTAGTCTAGGCACAGCCATCAGCGCCCTGGGCGGGACGTTCGAGTAAAACTTTGCTAGCATGGCTGCCCGTAATTCTGCCTTCGGTCTATACTGCGGGCGGTACATTTCAATTAAACAGTCTCATTGAATCAAGAGGATAACGTATTATGAGCAAACCACCCCTGTACACCGAAGACGAAATCGCTAAGGCCCTGGCTGAGCTAAATGCCGACGCGTTGGCACCCTGGGAAGTGAAAGACGGCAAGCTGTTGCGCCGCTACGATTTCGGCTCATTCAGCGATGCCTTTGGTTTTATGGCGCAGTCGGCTCTCGAATGTGAGATTCTCAGTCATCACCCGCGCTGGGTGAACGTCTGGAATGTAGTAGAGATTGGCTTATATACCCACGGGGCCGGCGGTATAACCCACCTCGATTTTGACCTGGCTAAACGCATGGAGCCTATCGCTAAAAAGCTGTTGGCCTGAGTTACCTTTATCCCTAAAAGCTCCAGGCCTGGCAGTAGGCCTGAATGGTGTAATACATAAAATACCTTGAATGCGCGTATGCGTTGACGCTTAGTTTTTAGGGGTGCCGGGCAGGGCGTCGCCCACATCGAAACAAATTTGTTTGGCGCATGCCATCAGCTCACCGTCTGTGGAGTGGATAGCAACACCCATGCGGAGCTTTCTACCCTCTGCGGGACCATCCTGCCAGGCGCTGACAATGTAGGTTTGATTAACAGGTAGAGGCCGCTTGATGCTCGCCGAGCAGCTGCCCAGAACGAGGATGCCAGATTGCGGGTAGCGTAATTTAAGCGCGTAAACGCCCGGACAATCTAGTACCGACCACACGTAAACGTTATCGATAGTGTCCTTGTTCTCAGGTAGCTTGTTCTCAGGTAGCTTGCTGTCGGTCAGGTTTTGGGTTGGCCGCCAGAGCGCGGCAACCAGGTTCTGGCCGGGCGATCGCTCGGTGATATTGTCCAGCCCGCCGATAAATACTCGCAGGCCTTTATCCGGTGTGCGTATTGGGCTGCAGACGTAACAGCCTCTGGCGTCGATACTGTGAAGAAAGACGAAATTCTCGCTAGCGCGACGGGCGCTTTCGAAATCTGGTGAAGTCGGTATATCCATCTGCACGGTGGTAGGCTGGGCTCTACCTAATAACTTGTTATCCAGGTATATTTCTATGCCGCCGTCTTCGGTGGCCACAGCTTCGAGCGGCGTTTCCACGGGGAAACTGGCATTGATCCGCACTTCTGCATCGCCATCGATAAAACTAGCCAATAGACCGCAGATGTAACCGCCATTGGCGACTTTACTTGCGCCGTTGTAAAGGCCGTCGATAGTGACTATTTGCCTGGTTTTACTACTCAAAAGCTTACCTTTTACATCGCTGATGTGGTTTCGGAGTTTACTTGTGTTGTATTGTTGGTCGTGTTTACCACCCTGGGAATAGTAAAGATATACGCTTTCGCATACCCTTGTAACCCGTTCCGCTAAGACCGCGTGTAATGAATCACTGATTTTCACTGGGTCTGGAGTGAACAGATAATGAAGAAGTGAGTTCTGGTGCTGCAGGGCTCCCAGCAGAGATTTAAGTAATGAGTGAGGAAAAAGACCTGGCCACAGTCGCCATGCATGAAGCGGGACATGTGGTGGTCTCCCGTTACTACCAGCGCAGGGTCTTTGGCGCAAAGATTGGCGAGCATATGTCGCGCACCGATCGTAGTGTTGTGCGCTTTGATATGACGCCATATGTCGGGGAGGTTCACTTGCGTATTGAGGAGTTGGATGAACTGTGGCCCCTGGCGGTGCGGGAGACATTGGTAACCACAAAGATACGCTTCGCCGGTCCAGTATCCCAGGCTATTTATTTGAAGAAACCTTATCGCCAGGTGCACGGTGGGCAGGATTATCGAGACGCTATTCTTGAGCTTCTGATGCTCGAACGGCTGAGACTCAGTTTACCCATCGGCGCTCAGGCGGCCGAACAACTGGATGTGAGTTATAAGGATGAGCAAATTCTCGACACCGTGGCTGAGGATATTATTGACTTGATGGTTGAACGTGAATACATCAACTATGTAGGTTTAGTCGCCCGGGGCTTGATTGAACATCAGGAATTGAATAGCGAGCAAATCGACGAAATTCTACGGGATATGCCCGTTCATGACTGGGATCATCCCTGATGCTCGATGGTCTTTGATGATAATCCTAAAACCAGGTTGGGGCGGCAAGTTTTAATGTAAGTCGACAACAATATTTTTAATGAGGAGAGACGAAAAATGGCAGAACTGGATGGAAAAGTAGCCGTTATTACCGGCGGTGCTAGCGGTATTGGTGAGCGCAGTGTGCGTTTGTTTGCTGAAGAAGGCGCTCGTGTGGTGATCGCCGATATGCAGGTCGAGCGCGGTCAGGCTCTTGCCAAAGAGCTGGGTGATGTAGCAGTCTTTGCCGAGGTCGAGGTCAGGCAGGAAGAACAGGTCAAGGCTGCAGTGGATCTTGCCGTGTCTCAGTGGGGCAGGCTTGACTGTATATTTAATAACGCCGGTTTTGGCGGTGTGCTTGGTCCAGTAGAAGATACGCCTGCCGATGAGTTTGATATGACCTATGACGTGCTGGTCAAAGGCGTGTTTCTGGGTATGAAGTACGCCGCGCCGGTGATGAAAAAGCAGCAATCTGGGAGCATTATTAATACCGGTAGCATTGCTGGTTTGCACTCGGGTTATAGCCCTCATGCTTATGCAGGGGCGAAATCTGCCGTGATCCATATGTCCAAATCTGTGGCCATGGAGTTAGGCGAGCACAACATTCGCGTTAACGCGATATGTCCTGGCTTCATCGCCACGCCGCTGGCGGCTAACTCGGTGGGAAAGTCAGATGATCTGGTTGATCGGGTTAAACCCATGTTTGAAAAGAGCCAGGCCATACCGCGTGCTGGTATTCCCGATGATATCGCCCAAATGGCCTGTTGGTTGGCGGGCAATCGCTCTACCTTTGTGACTGGCCAGGCCATGGTCGTGGATGGTGGTTTGACGAATGGTTTGAAGTGGGCAGATCAGCCGAATTTCCAGAAGGAATATCACCCCATTAAGGTTTATAGACCTAAATAAGACGGGTATTCGTTAACTGTTCGCTATAGATATACAAATAAAAACCCGGGTATCTAACTTAATTAAATTAGATACCCGGGTTTAAAAATAACAAAATATTTTACGTCCAGGTACAAGTTATGCTTTTAACTGAACCTAAATTTTTTATTCTAAAATAAAACCCTCATAATTATTTACCGCACAGTCCGCTAATTTTTTTCGATATAGCGGCGCAGGGCCAGCATAGAGCAACAAATCCCGCGGCTTACCTTCGATATTGTCTCCCATTATCCATGACCTGGTTTTACTTAATAAGGTTTTGTCTGCCTGCTCTGTCGCATGCGCTGTCCACTCGATTTCCGCTTTTTCTGTGGTCATGACACGCTGATAGCCTTTATCACGCATGTGATTCATCAGGTCGGTAGCCCAGTCCACGGTAACCTGGGCACAGCGGGGGATATTACAGAAGGCTGCATGAGGACCATCGTGGGTGAACATGTTGGGAAAGCCCTCTACCTGCATACCCATATTGGTTCTCAGCGCTTCTGCCCACTTATCCTGAATGGTGCGCCCGCCAATACCGCGAATATCAATGCGCCGAATGGCTCCCGTACCTGCATCAAAGCCGGTGGCGTAAACAATGAGATCAACCTCGTATTCCCCGTCGCTGGTAAGGATGCCTTTCTCGGTGATCTTTTCGATCGGGGTTTCGTTAAGGTCTACTAATTCGACATTATCGCGGTTATAGGTTTCGTAGTAATTGGTTTCCATGGGCACCCGGCGCTGGCCAAAACCGTGGTGTTTGGGCACCAGCTTTTCTGCTAGTTTCGGGTCGTTAACACGCTCACGAATTTTTTTTGCCATAAATTCTGAAATCAGATCGTTGGCCTTCATATCGGTCATGATGTCGTGAAAGTTTGATAGCCAGATGGCAAAGCCCGGCTGCTTGTAAAGGCGTTCAAACTGCTCTTCGCGCTCTTCATCGGATACGTCAAAAATCGACCGAGGATCGACGACATGCATAAAGGCACCGGTCGATTCCTCGCAGGTAGCAAATATTTCCGGGTAGCGGGCTTTCAGAGCGGGTTGTTCTGCATCTGTGATTTTGGAGTTAAACAGGGGCGAGGCCCAGTTGGCGGTGCGCTGAAAGACATAAAGCTGTCTGGCACCTTCGCCAAGATAGGGAATGAGCTGTACAGCGGTGGCGCCAGCACCGATCACCGCGACACGTTTACCTTCATAGACAGAGGTATCTCCACCCCAGCCGTTGGGGTCATGGGGCCAGCGGGAGGTGTGAAATGACTTGCCTTTGAAATTGTCTATGCCTTTGATATTAGGCATTTGTGTGGCTGATAATATGCCAGTGGCCATAATTGTGAAATGACTGTTGAAGCGTTCACCGTCCTCGGTTTCGATATCCCAGCGATTGGTAGCTTCGTCAAAAATCGCCGATTTAACTCGGGCGTTGAGCTGGATATCTTTATACCAGCCAAATTTATCGGCGGCATAATTCAGGTAACGAAGTGTTTCTGGCTGGGGAGAAAAGTGTTCAGTCCAGTCCCATTCTTCAAGCAACTCCTTTGAAAAATTATATTGGTAGGTATAGCTTTCTGAGTCGAAACGGCAACCCGGATAGCGGTTCCAGTACCAGGTACCGCCGATGCCAGTGCCGGCTTCAAGCAAGCGAACGGAGTATCCGGCTTCTCGCAAAGTATGTAATTGATAAAGCCCGGCTACGCCAGCCCCGACGACAATAGCGTCGTAACGATTGACTTCGCCCTTTTTCGTATCAGGTTGCGTGTTAGACATTTTTATTCCCCGTAGATTTCCAGTCGTTGATGGTTATTTTCTTGGTAATCTGTAATGCGTTTATACCCCACTTTTTGTATTTGTATAGGGAAGATATTTACACATATTGGTGGTCGATTTTTCGTAGCCTTTATGCTTTAAAGATTTAGGCACGGGATAAAACCCTAGGATCCAGCCTTGACGATATTAAAAAATGCCAGGATTTCATCTTCCTGATGGAGTGCATCCCGATAGCCGAGATTAAGTAATTCTCGACAAAAACCAGGCTCAAATAATAAATAACTGGCTGTGCTTGAACCCCCGCCTTTGGATGTTGCACCAATTGCTCGGAGGAACAGTTTGACGCTTCGTGGTAATTCGTGAACATATCGGTCGGCCATTTCATCGATCGCGACAGAAGGAGAAATACACACATAATCGATGTAACGGCGGTTATCGGCGCGGGCCTGTTCGGGAATCTGGATGGCGAGTTTGTTAATCGATTTCAGGGTCTCAAGGTCGCTTTCGATCGAGTCAATAAAGGCACTATTGAGTAATTGACTTATCATTTGGCCCAGGGAAGGAGGGTGTTCCGCTGGTTTCACAGTATCAATATGCGCCGGATTATCGCTCACACCAATAATAAAAAGTTTGTCCGCGCCTAAGCGCAATGCCGAACTTAAGGGTTTGAGCTGTCGCACAGCGCCATCACCGTAGTAGTTTTGACCAATACATGTTGCCGGAAAGATAGTCGGAATAGCTGATGAAGCAAGGAGATGGTCAATGGACAACCCTGTGCGAAGCCCTATCCGACGATTACGTTGCCAGGTGGCGTGGTTACCCTGAAAGAAGGTCACCGAGCGCCCGGTACTATAATCCATTGCCGTGGTGCTGACCGCAGTGAGTTCGCCGCTGGCGATCGCTTCGTCAATATAGCGGAAGCGTATCAGCTGCTCGAGAAGCTCGCGTAGCGGTGTATTATCAAGTAGTGCAACCGGCCGTTTTTTACTGTAACCGCTATGCAGAAGTGACAGCAATAAACGGGCGGTATTTTTTGCCACACCAATGGTGTCGGTGCGGTAGATGTTCTCGGCCCGTATATTACTCCAGATAGATTACAGTTTGCGGATGCGTAATCGCAGGTATCCAGGTCTGCCAGCAACGGCCAGGGCATTAATAGCACCTGCTGATGTGCCGCAGATGATGGGGAAGGGGTTATGGCTTCGTCGAGGTAAAAGTTCGGATACCGCCTTGAGGACACCAACCTGGTAAGCGGCACGTGCGCCACCGCCAGATAATACTAATGCTGTGGTCATTGAAGGTTACTTGGCTCCTGATCGTTGGTATTTAGGCTGCATTTTAGATTCCGGTTTTAGTTATTAAAAAATCCCCATTATTAAGCCTGCAGCCATAGCCTGACCGAGCTCAGAACATTTTTCAATATCCTGGTCACCTAGCTCACCTTTAGCAATTACTGGCTCGGCGACTTTTCTAAGAGGATAGCCAAGAACAATTCTGTCAATTTCGCGTACCGCGCCGCTGCCATCATTGCCTGCACTGACGAATACGCCATAGGGTAAATTGATCTGATAGGGTTCAGCGGGGTAATAAGTGCGATCAAAAAAATCTTTTAACGCGCCGCTCATGTAGCCAAAGTTTTCTGGCGTGCCAAATATAATGCCATTGGCCCATAGCAAATCATCAAGTGTCCCATCAAAGGCTCTCTTCAGTAGGACATTGACGCCAGTTTCCTGCCTCGCACCGGCACATACAGCTTGAGCAAGAAGGTCGGTTTTATCACTTTGGCTGTGATAGATGATCAGCAGGTTTGTCATCCATGCAGGCTAAGTAAAATTGTCCCCAAAAGCAAAGCTGGATAGACTTCCGATTCACCTTTTTTGCTAACAACGCATTATTTACTAATGACACGGCTACAGGGACGTAGTGTGCATAACTATCTGATTATCTTTTCTCTGGCTGCCTATTCTTCTGCATGGTGGCCAGAACTACCCAGTCTACCCTATATGGTAGCAGTGACGGTCGTTAGTCTGGCCGGTCTTTGTATGATAAGAACATACAAAGCTCAAAAATACATGTCTGGAAAGCCAGATAAAGTCTTTAGGGCTGTCCTGGCTCTGTTTGGAGGCGTGTTATGGGCGACACTTTGGGGGAATTATTTACTCGCCGATGTCCTGCCTCTAGCGCTGGACAAGTCGGATTACTATGTAAGCGGTGTTGTGAGAGGGCTTCCGGATTCAAGTGCGGGTAGCACGCGTTTTATATTCGAGGTGGACGCCTTGAGTCCGGTGACAGTCTCAAAAGTGCTTCAAGGGGGTTCAAAAGTGAGGACGCTTGCGCCTCCAATAACCCCCAGCTTGAAACGTCTCAGGCTTAACTGGTATGGCGCGGTAGATGTGCAGGCTGGACAACGCTGGCGATTTACCGTGCGTTTGCGGAGTCCAAGAGGTTTTGCCAATCCCGGTGGCTTTGATTATCGCCTGTGGCTGTTGCGCAACGGTATTTCCGCCACAGGCTATGTCCGCGATCCCGCTCAGGCGCAACTAATTGAAACCAGTCAGGGCTATCCAGTAGATCGTTTCCGTGGGTTTATTCGACATAAGATTCTCGATATCGAGTCTGACCAGCTCGATACGCCTCTGTGGAATACCGCGAAACATCTACTACTTGCTTTAACGATTGGTGATAAGCGAGGCATGTCCAGGGAGGCTTGGCAAAAATTTCGAGCTACTGGAACTATTCATTTACTGGTGATCTCAGGGTTGCATATTGGCATGGCCGCCGCAGTGGGGATGTTGATTGGTTCTCTGCTAGGGCGGTGCCTTGCTCTTGTCGGATTTAACCGCATCCATATTCAGGTAGGCGCTGTATTTGCGCTGGCTTTTGCTATCGTCTACGCAATTCTAGCCAGTTTTTCCCTGCCCACGCAACGGGCTTTAATTATGCTGTCAGTGTTCCTGGCCGCGATGCTCTGGAAACGTAGTCTGCGGCCCTGGCCCGCGTTTATCTGGGCTGCTACGATGCAGGCGATCGTTGACCCTCTGGCAGCTTTATCGGCGGGTTTTTGGCTGTCCTATGGAGCCGTTGCGGTATTTATCTGGTATTTCTCAAGTTACCCGCGTGTTTCCTGGGCCTACGATATTAACGCGCATCGGCAGTCCTGTGGTTCGAACCGTTCCAGCACGGCGGCTTCCTGGTTCAATTCCATGAGAAGTAAGCTGGTAATTTATGTGCAAACCCTGTTGGAAGCACAGGTGCTGGTTCTGCTTCTATTATCCGGTGTGGTCATTTATTTTCAGGGTAGCGCATCCCTATTGGCACCATTGGTCAATATTCTGGCCTTGCCCTGGTTCAGTCTCCTGATTGTACCGCCTGCCTTGCTCGGGGTGTTGGTTCTGCCACTGAGTGAAACTGTTGCTAACGGTTTATGGCGGCTGGCGACCTCTCAACTGCAATATTTTGAACAGGTGCTCGATAAAATTCTGGTCTACGCCCAATACGGCGTTTGGCGGCTGGTTACTGATCAACATCTATTACTGGCAGGCGCTGTGGTAACAACGGGCTGGTTTTTATTGTTACCCCGAGGCCTTGGGACACGCGCCATGGCCCCGGTATTAATGGCGGCATTATTGCTGATAGTGCCGCCCCAACGTTTACCCCTGGAGGTAGTGGTGCTGGATGTTGGTCAGGGTTTGAGTATTGTGGTGCTAAGTCCTGAGGGTGTCCTGGTTTATGACACCGGGGCTAAATATAGTGATCGTTTTGACGTGGGTTCTGCCGTAGTGGCGCCGTATTTACGTAGCCGTGGTATAGAGCGGATCGATGTACTGATGGTAAGTCATAGCGACACAGATCATAGCGGCGGTGTATCGGGCCTGCTCAGTGAATTCAAAGCTCAACGGCTTATCGCTGGTCAGCCCGATCAACTGGATGTTCAGCTTAATCATTTAAGTGCCGTAGAGCCGTGCCGGGCAGGAATGACCTGGCGTTGGGGAGATGTCGATTTTGAGGTGATTCATCCTGACAGGAATGTTCGGGGTGAAGTATCAGGCAGTACAATGACCGATAACGGTTCTTCCTGTGTGGTGATAATTCGTATGGGGCAGCAAAGCATATTACTAAGCGGTGATATAGAGGCAGATACGGAGCGAAACCTGCTTGAAAATAATAAGCTGCCCGACGACTTTACCGTGTTGATCGCACCTCATCATGGTAGTAAAACGTCATCCACTCCGGGCTTCGTCAGAAAAGTTGCACCTGAGCACGTTGTTTATTCAGCAGGATTCCATCACCATTTTGGACATCCACACGCTTCAGTACAGGAGAGATATCAGGCACTCAAGGCAACGCAGTGGTCAACGGGGGTATCCGGGGCGCTGAGTTTTTCATGGGACATCCACCATCAATTGCAGGTCGCGCGGGCTCGCGATTCCCTTCGTAGTTATTGGCAAGAGTCATTTTGAGTAGCGCTTTGATATGGTAAAGTGCTGCGATAATTATTAAGGGAGTAAGCTTTGTTTGAACTGTTGGTGGCTGGCGGTTGGCTCATAGTGCCGTTGCTGATTTGCTCCGTAGCCGTGGCGGTGATCAGTATCGAGCGTTACATCTCTCTGCGTACCAGTAAAGTGTTGCCGGAAAACTTACTCGGTAAAGTTTGGATTTGGCTTAAAGAACGTGATGTTACTGCAGACAGGTTGATCGAGTTAAAGAACTCTTCTCCCCTTGGCCAAATTCTGGCCGCAGGTTTGAGCAATGCCAGCCATGGCCGTGAAGTAATGAAAGATAGCATTGAAGAAGCGGCCAATCAGGTCATTCATGACCTGGATCGCTATATCACCATCCTGGGCACTATTGCGGCCATCGCGCCTTTAATAGGCCTGTTGGGTACAGTGGTTGGTATGATTAGGGTGTTTACTGCCATCATGATTGAAGGAACTGGCAATGCCGGGGTATTGGCAGGAGGTATTTCCGAAGCGCTAATTACGACCGCGGCAGGGCTCAGTGTTGCCATCCCTGCACTGGTACTACATCGACATTTTCAACGTCGTATCGATACCCTTGTCGTAGAAATGGAAGATCAGGCCGTCAAATTAGTTGATGCTCTCCATGGTGATCGATTGCCACCCGTTGAGGAGAACAGGGCTCAGTGAAATTTCGGCGGCAGGTAAAGGTCGCGCAGGATGTTAATGTTACACCACTGATTGATGTGGTCTTTCTGCTGTTAATTTTTTTTATGGTGTCGACAACCTTTACAAAAGAAACCCATCTTGTAGTGAATTTACCCGAAGCAGACGCCCCAGCCAGTGAGTCTATGCCCGATAGTATAGATATTCTTATCACGGCCGAAGGTAATTATTTCCTTAACGGTGTCGCGCTGGTTAATCAGAAAATTAAAACCCTCATGGCCGGGTTGAAGCAACTATCCACTGAGCCACGCACCGATATTGCGTTGACCATTATTGCTGACGCTAAAACGCCCCATCAGGCCGTGGTAACCGCGATGGACGCGGCAGGGCAGCTGGGCTTTGTCAATCTCAGTATTCTTACCAACGAACCTGCCGAGGACGAATAGATAAATATTATGCCAGCGAGCGTTACTGTCAAAACATCCGGGCTTCAGATTTACCTGCGCTTACTTAGTTATCTCAAAGTTTACTGGAAAGTTTTTGTCATCAGTGTTTTTGGCCTGTGGGTTTTCAGCGCCATGCAAATCGCATTTATTGATTTGCTGGGTTATTTGATTAACGTATTAACGGTGGTCACGGGAGAAGAAGGCATACCTGAAGACCTGAATATGATGACTATTGATAGCGGTTTGACGGCACAACTGGCTGAACGTTTGTTAGCTGATGGCGATGTGCTGGCTCAGAGTCGCGTGGCATTACCTGCGATGCTGTTCCTGCTGGCCATGGTCAGAGGTTTTGGTTTTCTTCTGGGCAGCTATGGCATGGCCTATGTTTCCCAGTCGGTTGTGCATAATTTGCGTAATGAGGTGTTTGAGAAATACACCCGCATGCCAAGCATATACTTTGATGGCCAGATGACCGGCCACATGGTTGCGCAACTAACTTTTCATATACAACAGGTAATGGGAGCAACGACCAAAGCGCTTACCGTAGTGATGCGGGAGGGCGCGCTAACGGTGGGTTTACTGGCTTACCTGATTTATCTTAACTGGCGCCTGGCCGTTATATTCCTGGTAATTATGCCGGTTATTGCAGTCATCGTCGGTGCGGTGAGCAAGCGTTTTCGAAAGTTAAGTAAGCGTATCCAATCCGCTATGGGTGATGTCACCCACGTGTCTCAGGAAGCAGTAAGTGGCTATCGTGAAATGCACTTATATGGAGGCAAGGGTTACGAGAGCAAACGCCTGTTTAAAGCCAGTCAGGTCAATAGACGACAAAGCCTCAAACTGGCGGCGACCGAGGGTTTAAGTACGCCCCTGGTACAACTATTACTAGCAGGCGCACTGGGGGTGCTCATCTGGTTAGCGTTGACTCCGGAAATCCTGTCCTCAATGTCAACCGGCGGATTTACCAAATTTATTTTCACTGCCTCGTTGTTAGCCAAGCCAATCCGACAGCTTACACAGGTCAACAGCACAATCCAGAGGGGCATAGCGGCGGCGACGACACTTTTTTCAACACTGGATGAAAAAGAAGAAATCGATAATGGTGACTATGAAATTGATCGTGTGGCAGGACTCATCGTCTTTGAAAACGTTGGCTTTCGTTATCTGGATGAGAGTGAGGAGGTACTGCAAAATATCAACCTGATCGCCAGACCGGGTGAGACCGTGGCTCTGGTCGGCTCCTCAGGTAGCGGAAAAACCTCTTTGGTGAGCCTGATACCCCGTTTTTATAATTACCATTCGGGTCGAATATTAATAGATGATCGGGAGGTCACGGACTATTCCCTGATGAGTTTGCGTAGACAAATAGCCCTGGTCAGCCAGCAGGTGACGCTCTTTAACGATACGGTCTACAACAATATCGCATATGGTGAATTATCAGCCCGTAGTCCTGAGGCTGTGCATGAGGCTGCCAGAATGGCCCATGCTCTGGATTTTATTGAGGCGCTACCCGAGGGGTTTGACACCCTGATCGGTGATGATGGTGTGATGCTTTCGGGTGGACAGCGGCAACGCCTCGCGATAGCACGAGCCTTGTTGAAAGACGCCCCGATTCTAATTTTAGATGAAGCAACATCGGCGCTGGATACCGAGTCCGAACGCAATATTCAGAGGGCCTTTGATGTAGCTATGAAGGGTCGTACTACCTTTGTGATTGCACACCGGCTTAGCACGGTAGAAAACGCCGATAAAATAATTGTCCTGGAAGAGGGTCAAATTGTAGAGCAGGGTAGTCATACTGATTTGCTCGTGGCAGGAGGAAGATACGCGACACTTTACCGCCTTCAACTGGCTGAAGAGCTGGCTGAAGAAGATACCTGAACAATGCTAACGTGTCATGAATAGCCTTGAAAGGGCCTGGCATCGAAAGTCTGGCTGGTCTCAACTCTTACTCCCTGGTGCTTGTTTGTTCCAAACTGTAGCGAGCCTACGCAAGCGATCCTTACAAAAGCGCTATCAAGGGAAAGCCTGGCGCGTACCGGTTGTGGTAATCGGCAACATCAATGTTGGTGGTACCGGTAAGACACCATTGATTATTGCTTTGACTCAACTGCTGACGGTAAACGGGTTTAAACCAGGTATCGTTAGCCGGGGTTACGGTGGGAAGGCCGGGCCACGTCCCATGTCTGTTATGCCAGATAGTGATGTAGAGCAATGTGGCGATGAAGCGCTGCTGATCGCCCGACGCACAAATTGTCCCGTAGTAGTCTGTACAGATCGACGGGCAGCAGTGGAGACTCTGCTTGAACAAAATCAGCTGGATGTCATCTTCAGTGACGATGGTCTCCAACACTACCGTATGCACAGAGATATGGAGATTGTGGTGATCGACCGGCAGCGTGGTCTGGGCAATGGCCATTGTCTCCCGGCGGGGCCATTGCGGGAACCCCCCGCTCGACTCAATAGTGTCGATGGAATTGTTATCAATGGGGAACCTGATCAGCGGATCAATGCCCTCACGTATCAACTCCCGCTACAGGTGCCGACTTTCTCCATGCGCCTGGAGGCGAGCCATTTTGTGAACCTCAGCTCCGGCGAGAAAGTGAGCGTAGCGCAGTGGACCCAGGGGCAGGCTCCGGGACAGCTGGTACATGCGGTCGCGGGTATTGGGAATCCGGGACGTTTCCGCGATACGCTGACTGCTTTGGGTTTACAGCCCCGGTTACATAGCTTTCCTGACCATCACTCTTTTACCTCAGGTGATTTGAATTTTCAGGATGACTGGCCCCTTATTATGACGGCAAAAGATGCAGTGAAATGTGAGTCTATAAGCAGTAAAAACTATTGGTACCTGGACGTCGAGGCCATAGTGCCACCTGAGCTAATCGAGCTTATACAAGGTCTGCTGTCTAAAAATTATAGTGATACTTTAGTTTAGTTGATAACCGTAAGTATTTGTAAATATGAGCTATATAGTAGTTATTCCTGCCCGATACGGATCGAGTCGCCTCACTGCGAAACCATTACGAGATATCGCTGGGCAGATTCTGGTTGAGCGGGTTTATCGTCAGGCCTGCCTGAGTAAGGCATCGCGAGTATTGGTGGCAACGGACGATGAACGCATTGTTTCTGCCGTCAAAAATTTTGGCGGGGAGGTGGTGCTGACCTCACAGGCGCATGCATCTGGTACTGATCGGCTCGCAGAGGTGGCCGCGTATCTAAACCTCAGTGATGAAGAAATTATCGTCAATGTGCAGGGTGATGAGCCTTTAATCCCCCCGGCAGTTATTGATCAGGTGGCAGCTAATCTCGCCGCCAATTCTTCAGCCGGGGTCGCGACGTTGAGCGAGCCTGTTACATCTGTAGACATTCTTCTCGACCCTAATGTGGTTAAAGTAGTAACTGACACACATCACTATGCCCTGTATTTTAGTCGAGCGGCGATACCCTGGCCGCGGGACCACTTTTCTCTATCCCAGACATCCTTACCAGAGCACTATACCTGCCGCCGGCATATCGGTCTGTACGCCTATCGCGCCGCTTTGTTACACCAATTTGTTGGCTGGCCGATGGCCGACGTGGAGCAAACCGAGGCCCTCGAGCAATTACGGTTTCTGTATCAGGGCATTAAAATTCACGTTGCTGACGCCAAGGAACATGTTCCTCCGGGTGTCGATACCGAAGCTGATCTACAGGCAGTGGTCAAATTGATAGAAAACTCAGCCCCCCAATGAAGCCCGTTAAAGTTTTATTTGTTTGTCTCGGTAATATTTGCCGCTCGCCCACTGCCCACGGTGTATTTGAAAGCATGGTTAAGGCCGAAGGGCTCTCCCACCTGATCACTGTTGACTCGGCAGGTACTGGCGACTGGCATCTTGGCGAGGAGCCAGATCAACGTGCAATCCGCACAGCTCAACGGCGGGGCTACAGCCTCCGGCATTTACGAGCAAGACAGGTATGCACTGAAGATTTTGCCCGGTTTAATTATATTCTGGCGATGGATCTCGCTAATTTGGCAAACCTTCAAGATATGGCTCCCGTGGATTTTTCGGGCGAACTCCGTTTATTTCTCGATTACAGCGACTCACCTAGCTTCAGCAAAGCTGGTCCTGAAGAAGTACCAGACCCGTACAGCGGAGGAATTGACGGTTTCGAACGGGTACTGGGGATGATAGAGGCGGGGTCGAGAGGACTGATTAGCGCCATTAAAAGTCGAGCAATTGCGCATAAACAATCATCATAAATCTGTAACCTGGAGCCAAGATGTCTGATAGAAGTCGATGAATCCCGAGCTCGATATCATTGAAAATTATCCTTTAGATGCCCTTAACACAATGGCGCTGTCAGCGCGGGCCAAATATTTTTGTCGGGTAAATACTCGTGCGGATATTCAACAGGCGCTTGCCTTTGCCCATCAGCGACAATTGCCTATTAGCGTGTTAGGCGGTGGCAGTAATATCATTCTGGCTGGAAACGTGAGTGGTCTGGTTATTCAGGTGGCACTGACAGGTATTCGTACCGAGATTAAAGATAAGAATACTGTTTTAGTAAGGGCAGGGGCGGGGGAAGTTTGGCATGACCTGGTGCTTAACATGGTGGCTCAGGGTTATTACGGTATCGAAAATCTCTCCCTTATACCCGGTCTGGTTGGTGCGGCACCGGTACAGAATATTGGTGCTTATGGCGTCGAGTTAAGTGATTGCTTCGTTTCGCTGGAGGCCATTTCTACGACCACTGGTGAAGTAGTCGACTTTTCAACACAGGATTGCCAGTTTGCCTATCGGCATAGTGTCTTTAAGGCTAAGCACAGAGACGCTTACATCATTACCTCGCTGACCTTGGCGTTGCATCGCCAGGCTAAGGTGAATATAAATTATCCTGCTCTACGGGCAGCGCTGGATGATCAGGCGGAAATTACACCCAGGGTAGTTAGTGAAACTGTTTGTCGTGTTCGTCGGGAAAAACTCCCTGATCCGGCCACCGAGCCCAATGTAGGCAGTTTTTTTAAAAACCCAGTGATCAGTCAAATTCAGGCTGGACAATTGACGGGGCGATATCCAGATCTGGTAACCTACACCCAAAGTAATGGTTTATTAAAAATCCCTGCCGCCTGGCTGATCGATAAAGCTGGCTGGAGGGGAATTCGTCTAGGCAATTGTGGGGTTCATCCGCAACATGCGCTGGTTTTAACCCAGTTTGGAGGCGCAACGGGTAACGAAGTTCTGGCCTTAGCTAATCAAATCACGATCGACATTAAACAACGCTTTGGCATCGATCTCGAAATGGAACCTCGGGTTTTAGGCGGCTAATGGCAGTTTTTGCGGCATATCGCAGTAAGCCCCGGTATCTTTTTGTCAGGCTAGTAAACCTAATCAGTCAGGAGTGGTGGTAGTGTACAAAGTATTAGTGGTGGATGATCACGAGCTAATCAGAATGGGCTTATGTGGTTTGATCGAGTCTGCCTCAAACGTCATTGTAGTCGGTCAGTGTGGCAGCGGTGAGGAAGCCTTAAGTACCGCCCGAGAACTGGAACCCGATATTGTTTTTATGGATATCCGTATGCCCGGCATTGGCGGCTTAGAAGCCACACGGCGTTTAATGAGCGTCCATCCCGACCTCAAGGTAATTGTTATAACCGCTATGAGCGATGACATCTACCCGCGACAATTATTAAAAGCTGGTGCCGCTGGCTATATCACCAAAAATGCTGATCAGAGTGAAATTCAGGATGCTTTAGAAACGGTGGTCGATGACCGGGTTTACGTCAGCCCCGACATTGCCCAGTTGATGGTAGTTAAAGGATTAAGGGAGGGGCAGGAGCAGTCGCCGTTAGGGACTTTGTCTCAGCGCGAATTGCAAATTGCACAGATGATCACTAGCGGCCACCGAGCTAACGACATAGCAGGGGTGCTTAATATTAGCCCCAAGACGATCAATACTTACAAGTACCGTATATTTGAAAAGCTTGGTGTCAGTAATGATGTCGAATTAACCCTCGCTGCGGTAAAGTTTGGTCTGGTAGATCCGGGTGAGATCATCTAGTGGTATCGTATTCCAGGTGCCCACGAGGCGGGGTGATACAACTTTAAATTATGGCCTTTGACGCAAAAGTGTTCCTCAAAAAATTGACGTCCAGACCCGGTATTTATCAGATGCTGGACGAGGAGGGAGGGGTCCTTTACGTTGGTAAGGCCAAGAACCTGCGCAAGCGTGTCAGCAGTTATTTTCGTAGTAGTGGCCTTGCGCCTAAGACTGCCGCCCTGGTTAAACGTATCGCCAGTGTTGATGTTACTGTTACCGAGACTGAGCTCGAAGCCCTATTGCTTGAGCAAAACCTTATCAAGCAGCTGCGGCCCCCCTTTAACATCTTGCTTCGGGACGATAAGTCCTATCCTCACATATTTTTTGCCACCAACGATCCCTGGCCGAGAATTACTTTCCATCGCGGCACGAAACGTAAAAAGGGCAATTACTACGGGCCCTTTCCCAGTGTGCACGCGGTAAGAGAGAGCATGAGTTTTTTGCAAAAAACGTTTCGCGTCCGTCAATGTGAAGACAGTTTCTTTAAAAACCGTTCGCGACCTTGTCTGCAATATCAGATCGATCGTTGCAATGCGCCCTGTGTTGGTTTGATCTCTGAAGAGAATTATCAGCGCGATGTAAGACACACCCGAATGTTTCTCGAAGGTAAAAACCAGCCTTTGATGAAAGAGCTGGAAGCAGCGATGGACGAAGCCAGTGCCAATCTTGACTTTGAACAGGCCGCCCTTGTCCGAGATCAAATTATAGCCATGCGTCAGGTTCAGGCGGAGCAGATTATCGAATCCGGTAACGGCAATCTTGATGTAATCGCTGGAGCTATGGAAGGGGATGACGTTTGTGTACACCTGCTTTATATTCGGCATGGTCGCATTCTGGGTAGCCGCAGTTTTTATCCCAAAGTACCCCTGGCCACAAGTCTGGAAGATATTATTGCCGAGTTTATCCCCCGTAATTATCTCAAGGGCAATATTGCGACGGATGTGCCCAGGGAAATTGCTGTTGGGATTGATCTTGTCGAAAAACCTTTGCTAGAAGAAGCCCTGACTACGGCTGCGCAGCGTAAAGTCCTGATCAAGAATGTGAGTCGTGGCACACGCAGGAAATGGCTCGAGCTGGCCAGCCGCACTGCAGAGCAAAATCTCAGTGGCAGGCTTGCTGCCTCAGCCAGCATCCTGAAACGCAACGAAAAACTTCAGCAAACTCTGGGCCTGACAGAAATGCCTGAACGTATGGAATGTTTCGACATCAGCCACAGCAGCGGTGAGGCAACCGTCGCATCCTGTGTCGTATTTAATCGAGAAGGCCCCCTGAAGTCTGACTATCGACGTTTCAATA
The DNA here is from genome assembly GCA_942492235.1 of uncultured Gammaproteobacteria bacterium. Classification (GTDB taxonomy): domain Bacteria; phylum Pseudomonadota; class Gammaproteobacteria; order Pseudomonadales; family Porticoccaceae; genus HB2-32-21. The sequence continues at coordinate 8,799 of CALODO010000013.1, read as the reverse complement.
TTGAAGGCATTACCGGTGGCGATGACTATGCCGCTATGGAACAGGCCCTACAGCGACGCTACAAACGCCTGCAAAAAGGTGAGGGTAAGCTCCCTGACATACTTTTTATCGATGGTGGTAAAGGGCAGTTGCGTATTGCTCAAAAAGTGCTCGATGAGTTGGGTGTTATCGGAGTGAATTTGGTCGGGGTTGCCAAGGGCACTAGTCGTAAAGCCGGCCTTGAAACGCTATTGCTGACCACAACGACAGGTGAACAGGAGATTATTCCCGAACAGTCTGGATTGTTGTTGATACAACATATCCGCGATGAAGCACATCGATTTGCCATTACCGGGCACCGGCAACGGCGAGATCGAAAACGCCGCACCTCGGCGCTCGAAGATGTACCTGGGGTTGGGCCAAAACGCCGCCGCGAATTACTCCGCTACTTTGGCGGTATCGGCGCCATGGAGAAAGCCAGTACTGCAGATCTTATGAAAGTACCATCAATTAACAGAAAAGTCGCCGAGGCTATTTACAGCTCGATTCACAAGGGGTAGTTTGGCCGCTGAATTTTTCGGGCCTCCACAACACAAGCTTACGCATGTTTAATTTACCTAATCAACTGACGATATTGCGGATGCTTTTTATCCCGCTATTAGTCGTTGTGTTTTATTTACCCTGGGAGTGGCACTACTTTGCTAGTGGCGCAATATTCGGTATTGCCGCGCTTACCGACCTGCTCGATGGCTATCTGGCCCGCCGATTAGGCCAGGAAACACCCTTTGGCGCGTTTCTTGACCCCGTAGCAGACAAGCTTATCGTCGCCGTTGCGCTGGTACTACTGCTCGAGCAAAACGCCTCAATCCTGTTTACGATTCCAGCCATGGTCATTATCGGCCGTGAGATTGTTGTTTCCGCCCTGCGTGAATGGATGGCTGAACTCGGCAGTCGAACAAGCGTTGCCGTATCGAAGATGGGTAAATTTAAAACCATTATGCAGATGGTTTCCATCGTGATGCTCCTGATGTTTAACCCATATACCTTCCCCTGGTTGCACTGGTTAGGCGTGGCGCTACTCTATATCGCGGCAATTTTGACCCTGTGGTCGATGGTCATTTACCTGAAAGCAGCCTGGCCCGAGTTTATACGGACCAGTGAACCAGACGAATCAAATTAGTTAGCTCAGACTCATGAAACAGCGCTGCCAAACCTGTTATTTATTGGCATCCTCCGGTACAATTCCGCGTCCTTTGGGGCCAGCACCTGGGCTGAACAACACTCACTATGTTCATGAGTCAGGGATAAATTGTTCGGCACACAAAGCCGGTTAAAGCAACGCAAACCTCAAAAGATTAACGTGAACCGGAATTGTCGGCATTCACAAAGTGCAAAGTTAAATGCAAAAGGCGCGGTGGCAGAGTGGTCATGCAGCGGACTGCAACTCCGTGTACGCCGGTTCGATTCCGACCCGCGCCTCCATTTATAACTTAAGCACGAAGCGCTGTTCTGCTCGGATGGCGAAATTGGTAGACGATGTGCAGGAAGCACAAGTGTCGCGAGAGACAGGACGTCGAAAGCGACCGCAAGGACCAGCGCAGCGCGCTGGCAGCTACGATAAATAGTTACAATTTGTACGTTAAGACGTTCTGCCCGGATGGCGAAATTGGTAGACGATGTGCAGGAAGCACAAGTGTCACGGGAGACAGGACGTCGGAAGCGACCGCAAGGACCAGCGCAGCGCGCTGGCAGCTACGATAAATAGTTACAATTTGTACGTTAAGACGTTCTGCCCGGATGGCGAAATTGGTAGACGCAAGGGACTTAAAATCCCTCGGTAGAAATACCGTGCCGGTTCGATTCCGGCTCCGGGCACCATTTACACTTTCCAGTAGCATCCTATAAAATCCAGAAGCATCTATAAATTCGTTTAAAATCAATAAAATAAGCCTATTTATTAGAATTTTATTGGTTTTTTATGTTCAGTGGCATCTGTTGACAGCTATGAAAATTGACGGTACTTTTGACGGTATATCCGGTTCAATTGGGAAATGTACCGTCAAAATGGCTCTGGTAAATAGTCACATCAAGGAAGCTAAACCGCGCGATACCGACTACAAATTATCGGATGGTGGCGGTATGTATTTACTCATCAAGAAGAACGGCAGTAAATACTGGCGCTTGGATTACCGGTTCCAAGGTAAACGTAAAACACTGGCGATAGGTGTCTATCCTGAGGTAAGCCTGAAAGATGCCCGAGAGAAGCGTCGCCTTGCAAAAATTCAACTCAGCAATGATCAAGACCCTGCCGAAATTCGCAAAGAGGAAAAGCGAGCCAGAGAGTTAAATTGCTTTGAGGATGTTGCCCGCCAATGGTGGGAACATCATAAAGATACCTGGAGTGCGGATCATGCTGCCAGAGTGCTCAAACGCCTTGAAGATAATGCGTTTAAAGACCTGGGGCATTTGCCCGTAGATCACATAACACCCAAACAAGTCATTGCCACCATTCGTAAGATTGAAACACGAGGTGCGCTGGATGTTGCAAACCGCGTTAAGCAGGCTATCAGCGCTACTTGCCGTTTTGCCATTCAGCAAGGTATTGCAACAAACAACCCTGCTGGTGATCTGGATGGCATTATTAAACAACGCAAGGTTCAGCACCGTGCCTCGCTACCCAGAGAAGAGTTACCGCAGTTCCTAAAAGATCTGGAAACTTACAGCGACCGTGGCCGTATGCTGACTCAACGTGCCATTAAATTACTGTTATTAACCTTTGTTCGTTCCGGTGAATTACGTGGTGCCCGATGGGATGAGTTTGACCTAAAGGACAAGGTATGGCGAGTGTCAGCGGATCGCATGAAAATGAGAAATGAACACCTGGTTCCGCTTTCTCGACAAGCTCTGGAGGTACTTGAATTATTAAAACCTATGACTGGAAAATACGACCTGGTTTTTCCATCAGAACGTCAGCGTGACAAAGTCATGTCGGATAACACCATGCGTAGAGCCATTTTCAAACTAGGTTATGACGGTACCCATGAAGGCAAGAGTAAAGCTGTCCCGCACGGCTTCAGAGCAACAGCATCGTCAATACTTAACGAAACAGGCTTTAATCCTGATGCCATTGAACGTCAACTGGCACATAAAGAAAGTAACAGCGTTAGAGCTGCCTATACCCACCATGCCCGCTATATAGATGAGCGTCGAGAGATGATGCAGTGGTGGGCGGATTATCTGGATGCCATGCGGGCTTCAGGGTCGGTAGTTCCAATTTTTTCAAAAGCAGTTAATCACTAAACGCTTACGCCTGCCGTCTTGACTCTATCCACTGAATAATTACATTTTCATGCCAGCCTACAGAGCGGTTGCCTGTTAGTTGAACCTGCCTGGGGAATTTCCCCTTTGCTATTTCTGCATAAATAGTAGAGCGAGATAACCCCGTCATCGCCTTTACTTCTTTCAATCTCAAAATTCTGTCATTCATTTTACGTCTCCGTTTTTGTGCATAGCGTTAGTATGCTATGCACAAAAACGGAGAAATAACGGTTTAACATTCTTACGCTGAAGAAATTTATAAAAATAAAAACGTCTAATCGATCCGGTCAGGTTTGTTTCTGTGTCTCTCTTGTTGACTGTCCTGGACAGTGGCGCGTCTGTTGGAACAGACGGGTGACCGTTCAGAACGGTGTAACAATCAAAGAACAATGGTGTTAGAGCTTTGGTTAGTGTTTATGACTATCCAGTTACCGCAGTAGATGGATAAGCAATCGATGGGGCTGACTGCTAACGTCCAGGGACACCACTCCCACAAGCCTGAATAAAGGCATAACCAACAACGATAATTACCGGATGGTTACATCGCTGTTTTGTTTTCACGCTTTAGACAGTCTTACTTCTCTTTGCCAGGCATTGCTCCTTTATTAAATGATAAGCCACTCAGTGCTGTTGCATAAGTTAACTTGAAAAGCCCTTTCGAGCTGGTTTGCTATTGAGGGTGCAATAGCCACACATGGAAGTTGTATGATCGAGGAAGTCGGCTGAAAATACCCTGATAATGCTTTCGTCATGTTAGGAATCTTTCTGAAAGCCAGCGTTCATGGGGCTAGAGCAGCGCGTCACTGCATTTTACAAATGAGCAGTGACGCGCTTCGTGATACTCAAAATGGTTAATGGCTCAATAGGGGTGTTGCCCCTAGCCGCCAGCTTACCCCAACCTTGCCGGTAGTAGGGTGTATGTGGGACATGCACCCATGATCAGGTTATTTCTTCTTGTGGTTCATTCAAGGACTACTCGCCACCAGTGGCTGCGTTCCTCCTTGAGTGAACGCTGCATAATCGTTACCGGTATTGGCTGACGGTAAAGAATATAATTGTTGCTTTGGGCAAAGAAATTGAGTGGCTTGGGCAATGACATGACACGAACTTAAAGTCACTATGTTTGTTGTTATTTGGGCGGCAGTTTCCTCTTGTCATCGCGCAATATGAAGCCTTCAGGCACTGGCTTAAACTTGTCACCCTCCTCAGGCCAGCGCTTTGCACGGCTTTGAAACGCTCTGAGAGCTGCAATATCTAGCGTGGCTGCTACCACGAAATCATTATCACCACCTCGTAAACGAGCAATATCCCGAAGGAAGGATTCTTTAGCCGGCGAACGGACTCGGCTATCGCCGTATTTTCGATTGTTAACCAGAATGGTGTAGGCATGAACATCAAGAGCTGCTGATTCGATCAGTGATGCGAAGGTATCCAGGTCTCTGTTCCAGCTCAAAACCATTAGGGCATCAACGGCTCCCTGAAAGCGTATTCTGGCTTTGCTGTTTTGAAGCTCTGAACAAACCATGACACCAAAATTGACACCGTTATGAATATAGATAGGTTTGGCAAACTTTCTGGATCTAGCGTCTTTTTCAGATATAGCCCATTTTTTACCGAATTTAACCGTGAGATCTTTGTCTTCACCAACAGCCGGTTCTAACTTCGGCTGCCAGATCTTCACGAAGGTCGGGTAGCCAAGCCGGTTATCGGCGAGCACCAGTACCGCCTCACTCAGAATGTTGTTTCCATCGCTATGCCGATACTCTGTTCCTGCGACTAAACTTATGCCCGCTGCGCTTAGACGAGCAGCGATACTGTTGAGCCATTGCAATGGAATAGACAGCTCCGGAAATAAAACATAATCCGGTCTTGGTTTTAGCTTTAGGGTATCGTTAACTAGGTCGGATATTTTTTGATAACGTTTACGGCTTAAATTCGGCTTATCGCATGCGGTCGCTGACCAATCACTGTCTTCGGTGCGGATATTGGTTAATGCGATAACGATTTTCTCTTTTCGGTCGGTTCCAATTTTTAGGTATTTCTTTCTTCTGCTTGATTGATTTTCATTAGAGTCTTGCTCAGTTGCAAGCAGAGTGGGTTTTATCCAAACACCACGAAGTACCTGTGTGTATTTAGCCCAGATAACAGCAGCGCCAAAGCTTTGCTGCTTCCCAGATGACGAGGGTAAACCCACACACTCGGGCGCTAGCTCCGAGATTTCAGCAGGGCTTAATGGCCTGGTCGGAAAGAGATAAGGTAGGTAGCTGTCATTTTTCCGTGAACCCTTTGCTACCTTGCCCAACCGTGTATTGCGGGTAGAGCTAATAAACTGTTCAAAGGTATCAGCATCAAGCAGACCGGAGCTTCCGAGCAGTTTTAGTATTTGTTTCTCTTTCCTGGTATTACGCTTACCAACCAGCTCTTCTGCCGATCCGCTGTTGATTATGTGCTTGTAAGCCTCTTTTGCAAGATCAGCCGACGCTACAAGTGGAGCCTTGGCCCCAAAATCTGCCACATCAAAACGGAGCTTTAACAGATCTTCAAAGTCGGTCAAGTTTTCGAAAATTTGCTTGAGAAATAGATCAGCTAGTCGCTTCTTCTTCGTTGAACGCTCACCCAAAAATAGCTTTTCCGGGTCATAGTATCGGGTTGCTGCGTCAATAAATAACCAAGTCAATGTCCCTTTTATATAGCCCCAAAAATCTTTAAGAGCTTTGGCATCACATCCATTAATTCTAACGTATTTACTCTTGCCTACTTCGGAGGCCAAAATTTCGATAGCCTGATAGGACTTTACCGCAATTCGTTCAGCTTGTTGCCATTCGTTCATGCTAATCGCGAAGCCAAGCAACCGTGGCAAATAGCTGAAGTGCTCGAACAACTTATCTGCCCGTAATATGTGGTTGTGCGCAAACTGATAAAACTCCTCGCGCTGTTCTTTCCATTGGCTGGGCGGTAAATCTCGCGCTAGAGTTTCCACGTGGCGAAGTTGAAGTGACCAGCCCAAACGACGAATGGTCAGGCCATCTGCTTTTCGTAACGTATCTGCGCTTTCGCCCACGCTGCCAGCAGCGGAGAGTACTTTTGCAGCCGTTGAATGCTCTAACTGATCCGGCGATGGCATAAGGCGATGTTCACTGGACAGCTCATAAATTTCCTTCTCAATACTATCCAGCAAGTCGAGTCCAGCGCGCCCTTGCAATATAAACAATTTCTGTTTGTCTGCCTGTAAAGCTATTTTTGTATCGCCCTGAATATCCCTTCCCTGATTGATCTCCCAAATTTTGTCATTTTTGAGGTTTTGCGAAACGCAGTTTTCACCGATCCGTGCTTGGAGAAGAAGCATTAGGTCGTGATTATTGGTGATAGTACCGGTGTCACGTAGCACGAGAAACATATCATCGACGTAACGGCCGTAATGGATGGGTGATAAGTTTTCAAGGATCAGCCTATCCCACCTGTGTAGTAAAGCGTTGGATACTATTCGACTACACGTCAGGCCAATAACCAGGCCGCCACTGATATTTGCTTTCTTACCACCAACAGACTTACCGAATGTCGATGCGCCTTCAGCCCAATTGTTGAGGAAACGAGCGAGCTGGATAGTGAATTCAACTTCAGGCTCTTTAAGCTCCAGATCAAGTGATTTCAATAGTGCTTCGCCAGCCAGCGCGGTTGGGTCTATAAAGTGATAGTAACTTTTCAGATCGAGTGATACAGCGATTATGTCGCGATCCTTCTCTAGCTCGTCGCGTATCGCATTTAGCCCATCACTTCGCCACTTTTGATACGGTTGGAAATAGGGTACGAATGAGCCGATAGAGCTGATGTGGAATAGCTTCTCTTCATCGGCACTGAAAAGCTCATCATATCTAATGCGCTTTAGTCTGGCGCCGTAACAGCATTTATCTAGCTTTGCGTCGAATTTGTGGCCGACCATGTTAATCCAGAGGGCAGATATGATATGGCTATCGACTGGAAAGTCGCCAACAATTCTGAATTCAGGTGTAATGTTGTAATTTTTGAAGAGGCTCTCGACTGCTCTTTCCGGATCAGAAAAATGAACATGGCCATTTTCGGTGCTGTCCGGCTTTTTGTCTGTGGATAGTTTCTTTGGCAGCAGGCGAAAATCACCCAGCAGATCATCATTTGATTCAAAGCCAGCGTCACTTTTCAAGCGTGCTAGTAGGTTTTCCAAGTTGGTCAGGAGGTCCTGCTCATATTCCGCAAATTTGATGGCGGTCGGGAAAGTGTTTTCAAAGAAGCAATCCGCCTTGGCCTTGCGATAGGCTATGAGCAGATCTTCGATGTTAAGCGAATCCCAGCCTTCAAATATTGCTTCATATGACATATGTGATTTTCCCTAATCTAAAGCTTGAACAGAGTTGGCAAGCCTTTTCTCTTGGCCAAAAGGTGTTGTGTAAAAGCGCTGTTCAATGCCGTAAAGCAAAAGCTTGAGTTCATCATCGGTAGATATTTCAAACTTCAGGTTTGGCTGATCAAAATTAAGTTTTTGCTGACAGTAGTCGTCAATATAACCGAGCAAATTGGTTCTATCATCGGCAGACATGGCTTGAAGAGTAGTCATAGCAAGGCCAATGCGTTTGCGATTTGGTTTTGAAACGCCGTTTACGTTGTAGTCATTGCTCAGCTCAATGAATGATTCATCTAAAAATTGCTCCACTTCAGCGCTAGTTGCTTCTTTGTAAAGCTCATCTATGCCTTTAAAAATACTGGATATGGTTGCCAGGTTTCTAAATATCAACGTGTCCGACGCTTTAACATAAACTGCATCAGGCCGGGCGTTCACCACTAGCCGATTTTTACTATCTTCAAGCTCTGCTGTTTCTCCAAAAATAAGCGTCTTGCGCTTGATAAAAAGGCTTGGAGTGATTTTCTGAAAATAAAAATCATTGCTCTGAACAGAAAAAACGTAGGCAATTTTTGGGAATTGATCTTTACTCAGATCATCGAAATCTTTTGAATCAAAAGCCTGTTTAAGTAAATCGATGCAAAAAGCCTTATGGCTAAACTGTTCAATTTTAAACCAAGCGTCTTCATCAAGGATATGATCTGGGTTGTAAGGCACACAGGTATTCAAATCGACTGCCACGACATCAAATAGGGATTGATCTGAAACTAACTTAAAATAAGGTTTTTTACGTAACCCTTTAACTCTGGCAAGTATCTGATCCATCCATTATCCCCGTTCTATAAATGTGTAATTGTTGATTCGATATGCTACAGGAATCTGAATTTCATCTGGTCTTTTGTACTTGTGGCGACTAATCAGAAAAATGGCTGTGCCGTTCTTTGTGGTTATGTTGTAGAACTCATAACCGAACAATAAAAACAGCGGGTTAAAGTAAAGAGCCTGCGAAAGGAATGTGAAAATGAACAATACGCTGTATACAAACCCAAGCGTTTCCCAGTTTCCTATGCTGAGTGCGACAAAAAAATACCCCAGGTAACTGGGCAGAAAACTGTTATTTGCATGTTCAA
>CALODO010000012.1:0-49592 GCA_942492235.1 uncultured Gammaproteobacteria bacterium | reverse complement strand
AGCAGGACTACCCCAAAGTTGATTTAAAACGGCAGTACTTTACGACACGTGCTGACAACCTTTGTATTGCGCGGCCAGCATCAACGCGCTTGCCGAACTCCTCGTCAATCTGTCTTTCGCTGGTATGGCAGAACGATGGCCAACCTTAATCAACGAATTTTTCTGAGAATACGTAATTCGTTCGAGCCAGATAAATACTACACCGACGAGACTAAAGAACATCCAGATGAAGATATTCTGCAGATACAAATATGGATGCAGGATAATTTCGGTAAAACCGTAACCATCACTGAGCTGGCGGCTCGGTTTGGTATGAGTGTCCGTACCTTGAATCGACGCTTTAAATACGCTCTTGGTAAGGCGCCTCTGGATTACCTGCAAAAATTGCGCCTTAATGCCACCAGAGAGCTACTGCAAACGACCAACCTCACGCTGGCCGAGATCGCCAATCGTTGCGGCTACCAGGATATCGCCCACCTCAGCAAACTATTTCATCGACACTTCAATACCACCCCGGGGGTCTATCGCGAAACCGTACGAGCAAAAATGTTTAGCACACCTTAATGCTTTGCACGCCTGGTTAACCAAAAACAAGGTGAATAAGTCGACTCGTATTGTCTACACTGTTAAACAATAGATTTGTCCGTAGAACTAGCTCTCTCGAAAATGAGCAATAGTCTTCCATAGAATCATAGATACCACTAAGGTTTTACTGATCGTTAAACGCCGACCCTTACACCCTAAAACCGAAAGGAGAAACACATGGCTATCAGCGAAATACACCACGTCGCACTAACCGTAGCGAATCTCGATAAATCCATCGCATTCTACGAAAAATATCTCGGCTTCCGGAAAACCCTCGATATGCCACTAACTGGCACTATCACCGAAAGATTGTTGAAGTTAAAGCCTGGAACCGTCGGTCGCTCGGTGATCTTGCAGCAGGGCAACAGCATGGTCGGGGAGGTGGAGCTGATTGAATTCGATCCACCTGCGGCCAGCCAGAGTGGTCCAAAACGCCCTGGCGACCCCGGTGTTTTTTTACTGTCGTTCGAGGTCACCGAAGAACAGTTGATTGACACCCACAAACGCCTCAGCGCGGAAGGCATAGCCTTTTATGACGAGCCTGTTGATCTCGAGTTGAAAGGCTATGGCACTGTGAAAGCAATCATCTTCGAAGACCCGGACGGTGTAATGATTGAGTTGATCCAACTCCCGGCTCTCAAAGATGTCAAAGCCCATAGAGCCAAACACGGCACATAATCATAAAACTTCAGTGTCCGCTACCTACCCCTGTCCTCGTCTAAGCCGTAGCGAAGAAAGGTGGTTGCTAATTACTTCATAGCTTCCAATCCTGTTGATCAGCGTAGGCGCCGCGCTCGATAATAGGCTTCTTCGGATATTTCGTGATAGTCGGTAGCCTGTTTTTGAAAGGCTTTTTGAGACGCATAAACTCGTCTGGCCAGGGGATCTTTCTCTACCAGCTCCGCCAGCACCTGATCCGAGATCCGGTGAAGCTCGACCAATACATCATCGGGCAAACGACGCAATTGCACCCCATGCTCTTCAACCAGCGAGACCAAAGCGGCATTGTTGCGGGCGGTATATTCGTCTAGCATGTTCTGATTCGCCGCTCGTGAAGCAGCTTCGACGATAGCCTGCAAATCGTCCGGTAAGGACGTCCAGGCCTGTTTGTTGACTACCAGCTCAAGCGATGAACCGGTTTCCTGCCAGCCAGGGTAATAGTAATATTTGGCAATCTGGTGGAACCCGAAAGCCATATCATTGTAGGGCGCGACCCATTCCGTGGCATCAATCACACCGGTTTGCAGAGCCGTGTATAACTCGCCACCTGGAATGGTGACCGATTCGCCGCCTGCCCGGGTTATAACTTCGCCACCCAGACCGGGGATGCGCATTTTCAGACCTTTAATATCTTCCAGACTATTAATTTCTCGGTTAAACCAGCCAGCCATCTGCACGCCAGAATTTCCGCCGGCAAAGGGCACCAGATTGAAGGGCTCGTAGACCTCTCGCCACAACTCCAGGCCACCGCCATAATGCAACCAGCCATTCATTTCCTGAGCATTAAGTCCAAAGGGCACCGAGGTAAAAAATACTGAAGCAGGTACTTTGCCCTTCCAGTAGTAAGCTGCCCCATGGCCCATTTCCGCGGTGCCCTGGGAGACAGCATCAAAGACTTCCATGGCGGGTACTAATTGCCCGGCACCAAATACTTTAACGCTTAGACGACCCCCACTCATGCGCTCCACCAGCTCGGCAAAATACTCCGGCGCGGTGCCGAGACCGGGATAATTTTTTGGCCACGTGGTGACCAATTTCCATTTGAATGTTTTTTTGCGCGACCGAGTCATCATTCTGAGCATCACCCGGCTCACCACCACACGCAGTTATCAGTAATACGCTGGCTATCAATAATAGTTTCTTCTTAATCACCCGTTCTCCCCCTGGCTCATTTTGTTTGTTATTAAACTCCCTCACAGTGCTGATAGCCTGGCGTATTGCAAGACCAACCACTTGGCACCCTCCCGATCAAAATTTACCTGCACCCTGGCATGGGCACCGCTGCCCTCAAAATTGAGCACTACACCTTCGCCAAAGACCCCGTGGTGAACCCGCTGACCGAGATCAAGACCACCCACCGCTGGCTCAGCCAATGAACTGCTTTTATTTCCGTAAGGGCTTCTACTGTAAGTGGTTGGTCGACTAATACTGGCCGACAATCGCACTTCCTCAATAAATTCGGCTGGAATATCACGGACGAAGCGCGAAACCGGGTTGAAGCTCTCTGTGCCATAGAGTTGCCGGGCTTCAGCAAAGGTAATGTAAAGTTTTTTCATAGCTCGGGTGATTCCCACATAGCAAAGTCGGCGCTCCTCCTCTAGTCGACCGGGTTCTTCGGCCGACATCTTATGTGGGAATAGGTTTTCCTCCACACCGGCGAGAAACACTACGGGAAATTCCAGGCCCTTAGCCGAATGCAGCGTCATCAATTGCACGGCGTCTTCATCCGCATCCGCCTGACGCTCGCCCGCATCCAGTGCTGCGGCATCGATAAATTGGCGCAGGGTAGATTGGTCCTCTTCTTCCGGCTCAAAGCCCTTACAGGCGGTGACCAGTTCACCCAGGTTCTCGACCCGTGTCTGGCCTCGTTCGCCTTTTTCCCGGCCATGGAAGTCAATCAACCCGCTTGCTTTAAGTACTCGCTCGGTGAATTCGTGAAAACACAAATCACTGTCTTCGCTCGGCAGGCTGTCAATCAAATCCAGGAAACTCTGTACAGCATTAGCCGCTCGCCCCGGCAATTCGGATTGAATTTCGTGGGCGGCCTGCCACAGGGAAAGACCCTTTGAGCGCGCCAGCTCTCGCAAGCGCTGGAGGGTTTTATCGCCAATGCCTCGATTAGGCGTATTAATCACCCTCTCCATCGCTGTGTCATCATGACGATTCAATATCAGTCGTAAATAGGCGATGGCGTTCTTGATTTCTGCCCGTTCGTAAAAACGATGGCCGCCGTAAATTCGATAGGGAATTTGCAAACGTAACAACGCTTCTTCAAGCACGCGCGACTGGGCATTCGAGCGATACAAAATACCTGTTTCGCGACGTAAATTACCACTTGAGACCCAATCCTGGATTCTTTCGCTGATAAAGCGAGCCTCGTCCTGCTCGTTAAAACCGGCATAGAGGGAAATCAGCTCACCATCTCCGGCATCAGTCCATAAATTTTTGCCCAGACGGTCGGTATTTCGTTCGATAACCGCATTGGCGGCACCGAGGATAGTACCGGTAGATCGATAATTTTGTTCCAGCTTGACCGTTTGCGCATGTTTAAAGTCACGGCTGAAATGGTGAATATTTTCAATACGCGCGCCTCGCCAACCATAAATAGACTGATCATCATCGCCTACCGCTGTGACAACCCCTTTATCACCCGCTAGCATGCGCAACCAGGCATACTGGATGGCGTTGGTATCCTGAAACTCATCCACCAGAACATGTTTGAAACGCTGTTGATAATGGCTCAACAAAACCGGGTTATTCAGCCACAACTCATGGGCGCGCAGGAGTAATTCTGCAAAATCCACCACGCCCGCCCGCTCACAGGCTTCTTCGTAACCGCGATAAACTTGCAGCATCGTGGCGACAAAAGGGTCCTCACCGTGTTGGAGATGTCGGGCACGCAAGCCCTCATCCTTCTGCTCATTGATGAACCACTGCGCCTGCCGCGGAGGCCAGCGATCACCGTCAATATTCAAATTGTTGTACACCCTTTTAATCAGCCGCAGTTGATCGTCGGCATCGAGCACCTGAAAGGTTTCGCTGAGCCCGGCATCCTGCCAGTGCATTTTCAGCAGTCGATGGGCAAGCCCATGAAAGGTGCCCACCCACATGCCGCGCGGTGCCTGGCCCAGTAAGTCGTAAATGCGCTCGCGCATTTCCCGCGCGGCTTTATTAGTAAAGGTCACCGCCAGGATTTCATGGGGTGATAAGCCTTCGACCTGCACTAACCAGGCAATACGGTGTACTAAAACCCGGGTTTTGCCACTGCCTGCACCTGCCAACACCAGCAAATGACCGTCTGTGCTAGTAACGGCATCGCGCTGAGCTCCATTCAGGGGATCTATAATCGAAGTAATATCCATAGGCACTCAATTCTAGCAGATTTCCCTGTCGCTTCTTCCGCTCAACCATAAGGAAAAACATAAACAAAGCGCTAATAATCTTTCTATGTTCTTTTTTGGAATGTAATTACAATCTGTCCATGCCCTCAACCTGGATGCCCCTGTGAAGCCGGCCGAACTAACCCAAACCATCAGCAACGAAATGCCTGCCATGCGACGCTCCGAACGCAAGGTCGCAGAGTTTGTACTTTCCCGGCCCGCTGAAGTGATCCGCATGCGTATCGTCGATCTCGCCGAACTGGCACTGGTCAGTGAACCCACAGTGATTCGTTTTTGTCGAGCTGTGGGTTGTAATGGGTTTCTTGAATTTAAACTGTCCCTTGCCCAGCAATTGGCCGCCAGCCCAAGTTATGGGCAAATTGCCATTACTAATACCGACTCCCTGGCGGAGTGCACGTTTAAAGCCTTTGATTCGACTGTGGATACTTTGCTAAGTGTCCGCGACCACCTTGACCTCAATATGCTTGATGATGCGGTAAAAGCCATCTGCGCTGCCACGCGGGTGGAGTTTTACGGCTTTGGCGCTTCTGCAGCCGTTGCCTTTGACGCCCAACACCGTTTCTTTCGTTTACAACTCGCGACAGCAGCATATTCCGATCCCCACTTACAGAACATGTCAGCGACCTCTCTTAATACCGGCGATGTGGTCGTGGCCTTTTCACAATCGGGCCGAACCCAGGCTATTCTCGAATCCATAGAGCTGGTAAAACGCAATGGCGCTATCGTTATCGCGTTGGCACCCAGTAATTCTCCAGTGGCCAGGGCCGCGTCCATTCCTATTGCTATTGATGTCGAAGACGATAATCAAATTTACACACCGCTGTCTTCCCGTATTGCCCATCTCGTGGTCATCGATGTGCTGGCCATTGGTGTAGCCCAGCAAAAAGGCCCAGACTTACAGGAACATCTGCAAAAATTGCAGGGAAATTTGCAGAGCCTGCGCGTGGAATAATCTCAGCCAAACCGTCAAGGCAAATCAACTACTTAGTAAAATTAAATGCCAAACGACCACAAAGCTGACTGATATCAACTGTACTGTCGTCCCGACTTGCCTGCACAAAGCGACGTTTTCACCGGATGATGTCTACCAGCCCTTGACCTGGCTTATCGCCAGTCAGGTCAGGATAAGCGAGCGATCTCCTCCTATAGAGCCACCTCTGCCCAATATCGGAGAAGTATATTTCGTCCATCATTCCACCGATGACATTGTCCTGGTATATTATTTACAGGAAAAAACCTTCACTATTCGACGGTAACAGACTTAGCCAGATTCCTCGGCTGATCGACATCGGTACCCTTTAATACCGCAACGTGGTAGGACAACAATTGCAGTGGTAGCGTGTAAATAATCGCTTCAAGGCTGGGCGGCACGTTTGGTAGCTCCAACACCGTAACGCCATCTTGAGAAGTAAATCCGGCGGCGGCATCAGCGAAGACAAACAGTCTACCACCGCGAGCCTGGACTTCATGGAGGTTTGATTTTAGCTTTTCGAGCAAATCGTTATTGGGGGCCACAGCTATCACGGGCATATCCGCATCAACCAGAGCTAAGGGGCCATGCTTAAGCTCACCAGATGGGTAAGCCTCCGCGTGAATATAGGAAATTTCTTTAAGTTTTAAAGCACCTTCGAGGGCAATAGGGTATTGCACACCTCGACCGAGGAACAAGGCATGGTGTTTATCGGCAAAGCTTTCGAAGGTGCGCTCTATTGCGCCGTCAAGCGCGAGGATCTGTTCGCACAACCCTGGGAGTTGGTGGAGGGCAGCGACTAACTCGGCCTCTTTTGCAACGCTAATCGTTTGCCGATAGCGCCCCAAAGCTATACACATAAGTTGCAAGGCAAGCAACTGGGTAGTAAAGGCTTTTGTAGAGGCAACGCCGATTTCTGGCCCCGCCTGCGTCATAAACGCCAGATCTGATTCTCGCACCAGCGAACTACTGGCAACGTTACAAATCGTCATGGTCGCTAAATAACCTGCCTCCCTGGCTGATTTTAATGCTGCTAAAGTATCTGCTGTCTCTCCAGACTGGGAAATACTAACAAACAAACAGTTTTCCGGCACCACCACAGAGCGATAACGGTATTCACTGGCGACCTCCACCTGACAGGCAATACCCGCCCATTCTTCTAGCCAGTAGCGAGCCACCAGCCCGGCATGAAAACTGGTGCCACAGGCGACAATATGAACATTTCTTACCTGCTCCAACAAAGCGGGGGCACTTTCACCAAAAGCTTCGGGTAATACACGAGTTTCGGAGATCCTTCCCTGGAGCGTCGCTTTGAGCACCTGGGGCTGCTGGTAAATCTCTTTGAGCATAAAATGCCGAAAGCCGCCTTTATCCGCTTGATCAGCACGATCGGTAAGGGCGACAATTTCTCGTTCGACAACCTCGTTATCCCGATTAACTATGCTGTATTGCCCGGTACGGACTTCGGCAATATCACCTTCTTCAAGGTATACAAAACGGTCCGTGACCTGACGTAGAGCAAGAGGGTCTGACGCCAGAAAGTTCTCCTCTATACCGACACCCAGAACCAGAGGACTGCCATGACGTGTGCCGATCAGAACATCAGGTTCGCTAGCATCCAGTACCGCCAGAGCATAGGCGCCTTCAAGGCGCGAAACCGCAGCTTGTACTGCAGCTTTTAAATCCTTTCCGGCGCGTCGATAATAATGAATAAGATGCGCAACGACTTCAGAATCCGTGGTGGACAAGAAGACGTAACCCTCGGCCTTTAGCTCCGCTCGCAAGGGTTGGTAGTTTTCAATAATGCCGTTATGGACTACAGCAATCTCATCAGAGCTATGAGGGTGAGCGTTTACTTCGCTGGGCACTCCGTGAGTAGCCCAGCGAGTGTGGGCGATACCGTATTTACCGGGGACACCTTCCGGTTCAATTTCCTGTTCAGTAGCTTTTATCAGCTCGGCAACTTTGCCGGCTTTTTTTATACATTTAATTGAATTGTCCGCGTTAAGCACGGCTATGCCAGCTGAATCGTAACCACGGTATTCAAGCCGCTTCAAGCCTTCGAGGAGGATACCGATGACATTGCGTTGAGCCGCTGCTCCCACTATTCCACACACAGCACCAGTTCCTTTATGATTTTTTTAAAGGCCGTTTCCAGCCTTTTATATTGCGTTGATTACCCCGCGCCACGGCCAGATTATCCGCGGGCACGGCTTTGCTGATAGTTGATCCAGCACCGACTGTCGCATCCGCTCCAATAATCAGGGGCGCAACGAGTGAAGAATTGGAACCAATGAAAGCACCATCACCTATTTTTGTAATAGATTTATTAACGCCATCATAGTTACAGGTGATCGTGCCCGCGCCGATATTCACCCCTGAACCTATATGAGCATCGCCTAAATAGGTAAGGTGACTTGCCTTGCTGCCTTGCCCCAACTGGGCCTGTTTGGTTTCGACAAAATTGCCAATACGAGCATCTTCTGCCAACGCTGTGCCTTCGCGTAAACGGGCAAACGGGCCAACCTGCACCCTGTTACCGATTGTCACCACACCTTTGCTAAGCGAGCCTTCTATCACTGAATTCGCTTTTATCACAACGTCATCGCCAATATCGGCATGACTTATCACGCAATTAGGGCCAATACTGGTGCCGCTGCCTATGCTCACTTTACCTTCAAAAACACAATTTACATCGATGAAAACGTCTGACCCGGTTGAGAGCTCTCCCCGACAATCAAAGCGCTGAGGATCGGCCAGACTAAGTCCCTGATCCATCAGATGCCGGGCGGTCTGGCTTTGGTAAGCTCTTTCCAGAGTAGCCAGCTGGCTACGCGTATTAACCCCTTCTATTTCATTCAAACATCCTGGTCGAGAAGTCTTTATCCCATAGCCATGAGTTTTAGCAATGGCAATAATATCCGTTAAATAGTATTCATTTTGCACATTAGCGGCACTTATTTCAGGTATCCAGTTTTTCAGAACCTGGCTAGACATACACATGACACCGGTATTTATTTCTTTTATGTCGAGCTGTTCAGCATTGGCATCTTTCTGTTCAACAATAGCGGTCACCTCACCATCACGCCCTCGCACGATACGCCCGTATCCAGCGGGTATGTCGAGTTGAGCGGTTAATAAAGCCAGACTATGGTCGTCTACGAGATCGAGAAGTTTCGTCACGGTGTCCAGTTCGATCAACGGCACATCGCCGTAAAGAATTAGAACCTGACTATCCGGCATTAATTTAGGTAAAGCCTGAGCAACGGCATGGGCGGTACCCCGTTGCTCTGCCTGTTCTACCCAGCTAAGCCCCGTATCCGGGAATCTTGCTTTGATTGCTTCGCTGCCATGCCCTACAACCACCGTTATCTGAGCATTAGCAAGCTTTTTTGCGGTGTCAATGACATGGCCCAACAGCGGTTTCCCACCAAGCGAATGAAGTACTTTGGGCAACTTGGACCGCATTCTTGTTCCTTGCCCAGCGGCAAGTATTATCACATCAATGGCCATTAGAAACCGTCTCCTGTCATATCAAGGTCTCTCGCTAATACAGGGTTTCTAAACCTGTTCACGTATTGACCCTATAATCTTAGCACGCACAAAAAAGGCAGCCTAAGCTGCCTTTTTATCGAATCTTTTAAACCAACACCGATCAATATGGGGCCAAACCAGATGCATACCAGTTTATCCCATTGAACGCGCGCGCTTGCGCAGCTCTTCCACTGTACGCAGCTGTGCCGTAGCTTCGGCCAGGCGAGAAGCTGCCAGCGAGTAATCAATTTCCCCACTGTCAGCCTTCATATCCCGCTCAGCCTGAAGTTTAGCTTCCTGAGCAGCAGCTTCGTCAATCGTATCTGCGCGCAGTGCTGTATCAGCCAAAATCGAAACCACTCCTGGCTGAACTTCGAGGAAACCACCGGACAGATAAAATATTTCCTCGTTATCATCTTCTTTCAGAAGCCGTAACGCCCCGGGCTTGAGCCCGGTGAGCAAAGGCGCATGGCCATAGCCAATACCCAGTTCACCGAGGGTTCCGGTTGCGATAACCATTTCTACCAGACCGGAAAAAAGTGCCTGCTCGGCACTTACAATATCGCAGTGGATTGTCATCGCCATAATTACTTACTCTTGGCCTGATTAGTACTAACTAATGTCAAAATAGCTGACTCTATTGAAGCTAATGTAGATACTGGCACGGTAACTCGTCTTACAGCCCTTTTGCTTTCTCAACAACTTCCTCAATAGAGCCGACCATGTAGAAAGCCTGCTCCGGAAGGTCATCATACTCGCCGTCGAGAATACCCTTGAAACTGGCAATTGTGTCTTTGGTTGATACATACTTACCGGAGCTACCGGTAAAGATCTCCGCAACAAAGAATGGTTGAGACAGAAAACGCTGTATTTTTCGAGCCCGAGACACAATCTGCTTGTCTTCTTCTGATAATTCGTCCATGCCCAGAATAGCAATAATATCGCGCAATTCCTTGTAACGCTGCAACACTGTCTGGACGCCTCGAGCAACATCATAGTGCTCCTGTCCAATAACCAGTGGGTCCAGTAAGCGCGATGTAGAATCGAGAGGGTCAACCGCCGGATAGATACCCAGCTCAGCGATCTGCCGAGATAGTACCAACGTCGCATCAAGATGAGCAAAGGTAGTTGCCGGTGATGGATCGGTCAAATCATCGGCAGGTACATATACGGCCTGGAAGGAGGTGATGGATCCGGTTTTAGTGGAAGTAATACGTTCCTGCAAAACGCCCATTTCTTCAGCCAGCGTTGGCTGATATCCCACCGCTGAGGGCATACGACCAAGCAAGGCTGATACTTCGGTTCCCGCCAGGGTGTATCGATAAATATTGTCAACGAACATGAGGACATCACGACCTTCATCACGGAAATATTCCGCCATGGTCAGACCACTCAGAGCAACGCGCAATCTGTTTCCAGGTGGTTCATTCATTTGTCCATAGACAAGTGCCACTTTATCGAGAACGTTAGATTCTTTCATTTCGTGATAGAAATCATTACCTTCCCGGGTTCGCTCACCTACGCCAGCAAACACTGAAAAGCCCGAGTGCTCCATCGCGATATTACGAATCAGTTCCATAAGGGTGACGGTTTTGCCAACACCAGCACCACCAAAGAGACCAATTTTACCGCCCTTGGAAATCGGCATAATAAGATCGATAACCTTAATGCCTGTTTCCAGCAGTTCGATAGAAGAGGACTGTTCAGCGTATGCCGGCGGATTCCGATGAATCGGCATATACCTTTCGGCCTCTACCTCTCCGGCTTGATCAATAGGTTGACCCAGCACATCCATAATGCGCCCCAAAGTGCCTTGACCCACCGGCACTTTGATAGCTGCCCCGGTATTGCTGACATCCAGACCGCGATTAATACCTTCTGAAGAACCCATGGCAATGGTGCGTACCACACCATCGCCCAATTGTTGCTGAACCTCGAGTGTCAGGCCCTTGCCATCGACTGTCAGCGCATCGTAAACATTCGGTACCTGGTCCCGTGGAAACTCCACATCGATCACCGCGCCAATGATTTGTACGACTTGTCCGCTACTCATTTCCGGTTCCTCTATCTTGCTTTATTCGGGTAAGTTCGATTAATAACAATTAAAATCGGCGCCGCTAAACAGCTGCGGCACCACTGACTATTTCAGATAATTCCTGGGTAATCGCCGCCTGTCGAGCTTTGTTGTAGAGCAGTTCGAGTTCATCTATTAGCTCTCCGGCATTGTCGGTAGCGTTTTTCATAGCGATCATTCGAGCTGCCTGTTCGCAGGACTTATTTTCTACAACTCCTTGATAAACCTGGGACTCAACATAGCGGATCAGTAAACCATCAAGCAAATCTTTGGCGTCGGGTTCATAAATATAATCCCAATAATGCTTCAGGTTTTCGTTTTCTTCTGGTAACAGTGGTAGCAGTTGTTCGACCTGTGGTGCCTGAGTCATCGTGTTTACAAACTCATTGGACACTAGATAAAGTTTATCGAGACGACCTTCATCAAAAGCATCGAGCATCACCTTAACACTACCGATAAGTTCTGCAGCAACTGGTTGATCACCCATATCTTTCACTGTGGCAACTATATTTGCGCCAACACCACCGAAAAAAGCTGAGGCTTTGCTGCCAATAGCGCAGACATCAATTTCAGCGCCCTGGTCTGTCCATTCCTTCATTTTTTTTAAAGTAGCTTTAAACAGGTTAATGTTTAGACCGCCACAAAGACCCCGGTCGGTGGACACGAGGATATAACCCACACGTTTAACCTGACGCTCTTCAAGATATGTGTGCTTATATTCTGGAGACGCATTAGCAATGTGCCCAATGACCGACCGAATTCGCTGAGCATATGGTTTGCCGAGTGACATTCGGTCCTGAGCGCGGCGCATTTTACTGGCCGCCACCATTTCCATGGCGCTGGTGATCTTTTGTGTACTCTTTACACTAGTGATCTTAGTTTTTACTTCCTTACCAACAGCCATTAAAAATTACCTCTTGCCCTTCGAAGCGGATCTAATCCAAATGTGTTAAGCGAGGCTCCTGCCTACCAGGTTTGAGTCGTCGAAAATTTGTCCAGGGCCGCTTTGTAGCCAGCCTCGATATCATCATTCCAGTCACCCGTGTCATTAACCTGCTTCAGGAGATCACTATGTTCGCTATTCATATAGGACAGTAGCGCGGCCTCAAAATCACCTATTTTTGCGACAGGTATCTCTTTTAGATAGCCTTCGTTAGCGGCATAAAGTGAAATGCCCATTTCAGCAACACTCAAGGGTGAATACTGATCCTGCTTCATCAGCTCAGTCACGCGTTGACCGTGCTCAAGCTGTTCACGGGTCGCATCATCAAGATCTGATGCGAACTGAGAAAATGCCGCCAGCTCGCGATACTGGGCCAGTGCCAGACGAATACCACCACCGAGCTTTTTAATAATTTTAGTCTGTGCCGATCCACCCACTCGAGATACCGACAAGCCAGCGTTCATCGCTGGTCGAATACCGGAGTTAAATAGATCAGTCTCAACAAAAATCTGGCCATCGGTAATCGAAATAACGTTGGTTGGCACAAAGGCCGATACATCACCAGCCTGCGTTTCAATAATGGGTAGCGCTGTCAGCGAGCCGGTTTGGCCTTTGACTTCTCCATTAGTGAAAGCTTCGACATATTCGACGTTGACACGGGCTGAACGCTCAAGCAAACGGGAGTGAAGATAAAAGACGTCACCCGGATAGGCTTCGCGGCCCGGTGGACGACGGAGCAACAATGAAATCTGGCGATAAGCCCAGGCCTGCTTTGTTAAATCATCATAAATTATTAATGCATCCTGGCCTCTATCACGGTAGTACTCACCCATGGTGCAGCCAGCGTATGGGGCCAGGTACTGCATGGAAGCCGGATCAGAGGCCGTCGCAGCGACAACAATTGTATGTTCCATTGCTCCGTGTTCTTCGAGCTTACGAACAATATTCGCTACCGTCGACGACTTCTGGCCAATCGCGACGTAAACACATTTAACGCCTGTGCCTTTCTGGTTAATGATCGCATCAATAGCAATCGCGGTTTTACCAATTTGGCGATCGCCAATGATCAATTCTCGTTGGCCTCGGCCGACCGGTACCATGGCATCAATCGCTTTGAGCCCGGTCTGCACAGGCTGATCAACCGATTGTCTTTCAATAACTCCTGGGGCAACCTTTTCAAGCGCATCTGTCAACGATGCATTAACTGGGCCTTTGCCGTCTATAGGGTTGCCCAAAGCATCTACCACTCGGCCTTCGAGCTCTGGGCCAATGGGTACCTCGAGGATACGGCCCGTACAGCGGGCTTTTTGCCCTTCTGCCAGAGACTGGTAATCTCCCAGCACAACAGCACCTACTGAATCGCGCTCCAGGTTGAGCGCCATGCCGTAGAGGCCGCCATCAAATTCGATCATTTCACCGTACATGACTTCGGCAAGGCCGTGGATTCGCACAATACCGTCTGACACCGATACGATGGTGCCCTCATTTTGTGCTTCTGTGGAAATCTCTAAGTTATCAATACGCTGTTTGATAATTTCGCTGATTTCAGATGGGTTCAGTTGCTGCATTCTCGATTCCTCGATCCTACGAATTAATAGCTTCGGCAAGCTTGGTCAGACGACCGCGAACGGATCCGTCGATGATGGTGTCGCCAGCGCGGATAACCGCACCACCCAGGAGAGCTGGGTCTGTTGACACACTAATTGTAACTGTTCGTTGCAAACGCTCGGTTAAGGCATCTGTCAAACCAGCTTGTTGCTCAGCGGTCAGCTCTCGTGCTGAAACAACATCTACCGCGATGCTTTTCTCCTGCTCCGCTTTCAGCATTTGATATTGAGCATTAATTTCAGGTAATAAGGGCAAACGCCGGTTTTCAGCTAGCGCGTGAACAAAGTTTTTGCCCTGGGCTGAAAGGTCATCGGCGCAAAGACCTATTAATTTTTGCGCTTTCCCCTCTGGGGTTTCACTGGGTGAGTTGACCAGTTTAACAACGTTTTGCTGTTCGCTAAGCACCGCCAGTAAACCAAGGGCGTCAGCCCATTGAGTCAACTGGCCATTTTGCTTAGCTAACTCAAACGCCGCTTTGGCGTAGGGTCTAGCCAATGTGCTTAATTCAGCCATTCAAACCTCTACAATTGCGCCGCTAGTTGCTCAACCAGCGCTCGGTTTGTCTCATCATCAACCGAACGTTCGAGGACCTTTTCAGCACCGGCTAGTGCGAGCACAACGACCTGGCTGCGGAGCTGTTCGCGGGCGCGATTAGCCTCCTGCTCAATCTCGGCCTGTGCGGCCGTGATTAAACGCTCACCCTCTTCACGAGCTTTATCTTTAGATTCTTCGATAATCTGGCTCGCCCGTTTTTTGGCTTCATCGATAATGACAGCGGCGTCCTGCTTAGCTTCTTTAAGGCGGTCTGTCGCCTTGTTCTGAGCCAACTCCAGATCTCGCATTGCGCGATCTGCAGCATCCAGGCCATCAGCAATCTTGGCCTTACGTTCTTCCATCGCCGCAATTAACGGCGGCCAGACAAACTTCAGGCAAAACCATACAAAGATGGCGAAAGATATAACCTGGCCTAGTAATGTTGCATTGATATTCACACCAGCACCTCTTGTTAGTCGACTTAACGCTGACCTGGACGGTCAAATATTAAGCGGCTTTGGCGAATAACAGGAATAAACCAATACCAACGCCGATCATAGGTACCGCATCAACCAGGCCCATGACAATAAAAAACTGGGTTCTAAGCATAGGAATAAGTTCAGGCTGACGCGCACCACCTTCCAAAAATTTGCCGCCAAGTATACCTACACCAATGGCGGCACCTACAGCGCCTAAGCCCATCAGAATCGCACCAGCCAGGTAGATTAATCCGGTTTCCATTTTTTGCTCCCGTATTCTCGTTTAGATTGTCGTTAATGTTTCGTTAAATGTATGGTCACTCTTTACTGCATTAAAACTTATCGTGATCGTACTACTTCATCTTAATGTTCATCGTGAGCCATAGCTAAATAAACAATGGTAAGCACCATGAATATAAAGGCCTGTAACACAATGATTAAGATATGGAATATTGCCCATGGTACTGACAAAGCCCATTGCGCCCAGAAGGGTAGTAGCGCAATAAGAATAAATATCATTTCACCAGCATAGAGATTGCCAAACAATCGCAGACCGAGTGAGACAGGCTTAGCAAGCAGGTTCACTACTTCGAGAAATAAATTGACCGGCAAACCCCACTTGCCAAAGGGCTGCATAGACAATTCAGCCGCAAAACCACCTAAACCTTTTTGTTTAATGCTGTAGTAAATAACCAAAACGAAGATGCTAAGCGCCATACCCATCGTGATATTGATGTCGGTTGATGGCACTACTTTGAGAAAGTGTATACCCAGCGCCTTACCGGCTTCGGGAAGAAAATCGATGGGAACCAAATCCATAATATTCATCAGTAAGACCCACATAAAAATTGTCAAACCGAGAGGTGCTATCATATTGTTCTTATGATGGAACATACTTTTGACGTTGTCGTCTACGAACTCAACAACCATCTCTACCATATTCTGCAATCCACCGGGAACACCAGTGGTTGGGCTCTTCGCGACAAGGCGAAAAACAAATATAAATAAAACACCCAATACCAGTGAAAAACCAAAGGTATCCACGTTGACAGCCCAAAAACCCATCTCTGCAGCTTCCTGGGCAGAATGAGCAAAGCCCCAGCTGCCATCATGGTGCTGGCCAAAGGTTAAATTGGTTAAGTGATGGGAAATGTACTCTTCAGCAGTAATGGTTTCGCTAGCCATTAATGATTTCCGTTTCCTTTAGTCAGTTAGTTCGCTTCTCTTCGAAGCGCGTATTTTCATCTATTTCTTAGTATCAAAGGGCGGTCATTCACAGACTTTGCCTTGACGCTTACCAGGCTTTACAGTATTTTTTTACTGCGCTGGGCGCTATGATATATGCGCTTTGTGTTAACAAAAAAATTGCCAGTAACATTAATATGTTTAAATTTTGATCAACACCCGGCAAGTACTTAAACGTTGCCACCATGGTAATCACTATCACTATCCATTTCGCTAACTGGCCAAGATACAGATCAAGCAATATTCTGCCGGCGGAGCGATCTGTTCCAGAGCGCAACGATATGAGGGCGAAGCTGCAACTAGCAGCAAACCCTATCAACGCACCTGCCAAGGCCGCGCTAAAGATCGAAGACCTAAATAAAAAAAATAATATCGCTAACAAAAAAGCGATTATTAATTGTGCGGCACCGATAACCAGGGCTAATTTCAGGTCTCCCTGATGAGCTCTTTTCATCAAACCGCGCTCTGACTCGGTCATCGGTTATTGCGTTTCCCCCAACTCCTGAAACCTTGATACCTTCAAAGCTGCAGCCAGTCATAAGCGCGGCGCATTATAGTAAGGTTAATTCCGTGAATCAACAAATACGGCACTATTAAGGGTTTTATTTAAATCAGAATATCTATCAACGGTAAACTTTTATTTAATGTGCTCTAATATCCCCTCTAATTCTTCGACGCTGTTGTAAGTTATCGTCATTTTGCCTTTACCACCAATTTGATGCGCTATTTTTACGCCTGCACCCAATAATACCGACACCTGTTGTTCCAGGCGAGCTATGTCAGGATCATTCGAAGTTTTAGTATCCGGGCTTTCCTTATGTTTTAAGGTTCGCCGTACCAGGACTTCGGTATCTCTTACGGATAAACCCTTACTCGCCACCATCCGAGCAGTTTCTATCTGCTGTTGGCCATTTAGGGCTAGTAGAGCTCGTCCATGACCCATTTCCAGGTCACCACGTTCTAGCATGACTGCGACATCGTTCTGTAAACTATTCAAGCGAATCAGATTGGCTACCGCAGACCGAGATTTACCCACTGCTTTAGCGACCTGTTCCTGGGTATAAGCAAACTCTTCCTGCAAGCGTATCAATGCTTTAGCTTCTTCCATCGCATTGAGATTTTCCCGCTGAATATTCTCTATTAAAGCAATCGCCAAGGCGTCCTGATCACTCAGGTCTCGAATTAATACCGGCACAGTGTTTAAACCAGCAAGTTGCGCAGCTCGCCAACGACGCTCCCCTGCAACTATTTCATAATTATCCTGTTCGAGTTGACGCGCTAAAATTGGTTGCATAATGCCCTGTTCGCGTATTGAATCTGCTAGTTCTTCCAAGGCTTCTCGGTTCATATCCTGACGGGGTTGATAACGACCTCGGGCCAGCCATTCGATAGGCAGATCTTTCAAACCCTTGTTGCTGTTTAATTCTGCGGTATTCTCAGTGCCGACGCTGTCCTCGCCTAAACCTAGTAGCGCATCAAGACCCTTACCCAGACCCTTTCGTTTTGTGTTCATCAGGAATGATCCATCTTTTGTTGCTCGTTTGCCGCTTTAGGTAATGGCATGTGCTTTAACTGCTTTACCGGCCCGGCGTATAAGCTCCTCTGCCATACCAAGATACGCTATTGCTCCTCTGGAGTGTCGATCATATAGCAAAACGGGTTGACCATAACTTGGTGCTTCGGCCAGGCGTACATTTCTTGGTATGACAGTCTGGTAAACCCTGTCACCAAAATATTCATGCAACTGGTTAGATACCTCATTCGTTAAGCTATTACGAGGATCATACATGGTTCGCAATATCCCCTCGACACGAAGTCGCCTATTAACAGTGTTACTTATTTTAGCAATGGTACCGACCAGTGCCGACAGGCCTTCGAGGGCATAATATTCGCATTGCATCGGAATAATGACGTTATTACAGGCCGCCAGGCTATTGACCGTCAACATATTCAAGGCCGGTGGACAATCGATAATAACCACGTCGTAATAGCCATCAAGGGATTCAATAGCCTTATGTAGATTCTTCTCACCGCCTGAGTTGTTGATTAAATATACCTCCGCAACGGTCAAATCGCCGTTGGCAGGCAACAAATCAAACCCCGCTGTCAACTCATTGATAACACTTTCTTTTATACTTTTTTCCTGGCACAAAACCTCGCTAACCGTTGACTCTACATTGTTTTTATCCACACCACTGCCAGTGGTAGCATTGCCCTGGGGGTCCATATCGATTAGCAGGACTCGCTTGCCCAAGTGAGCCAGGGACGCAGACAAATTCACACTGGTTGTCGTCTTACCAACACCACCTTTTTGATTCGCTATAGCATAAGTTGGAGTCAATTTATGGCCTTAATCTTTGCTCGATAACTACCAGGTGCCGCTGTTCATTGAGCCCCGGAACTGTCAACTCAGTCAAGCACTCTACCTGATAGCCGTCCGGTAAAGCATTTAATTCTGATTCAGAGATCTTCCCTTTTAAAGCATAGAAACGCCCACCTGAGGCTAATAGATGCTGGGTACTCTTAACCATATTAACTAACGAAGCGAAAGCTCGACTCAAAATACCATCGTATTTTTCTACATCGGTAAAGTTTTCTACCCGATGCTGGCGCTCTTTAGCATTATTCAAACCCAATCGAGTACGGACATGGAATAAGAAGCGTATTTTCTTGCCATTACTGTCCAATAAATCAAAATTTCGATTTTTGTTAGCAATAGCCAGCGGAATACCTGGTAGACCAGCCCCGGTACCAACGTCTAGAAAACGCTGGCCCCGTAGGTGCCTTGTCACGGCTAAACTATCCAGCAAATGCCGGATTAACATCTGCTCTGGTTGTTTAATTGCGGTCAGATTATAAGCCTGATTCCATTGCTGGAGTAGTAACAGGTAATCTACCAATTGTTCGACCTGATAATCCGAGTATGTTTGCTCAAGCTCGCCTAGGGAGTCTATCAATTGAATACGCAACTGCTTCCCTGGAGAATCGTCTATCACTGTTTCCTGGTCAGGCAACGTGCTTTCTTAAGCCAGATGTTTTCTTAAGATAAATCAATAACAAAGAAATCGCAGCCGGTGTCACACCAGGTATGCGAGACGCCCTTGCAAGCGTTGAGGGCATCGCTTCACTCAGTTTTTGGCGGACTTCGTTCGACAATCCCCTTACCTCGTTATAATTAATACTTTCGGGAATAGCCGTTTCTTCGTGCCGACGCAAACGTTCAATATCTTCGCTTTGACGGTTAATGTATCCAGCATAACGCGCATTGACTTCCAGCTGAAAGGCTACATCGTCAGCTACAGCCTCACTATCACCACAAGCTGCTATCATCTGGTAATCAATCTCTGGACGCTTGAGTAAATCCGCCAGGCTATATTCACGAGAAAATCTAGTACCAGTATGTTTTGTTAGAAGAGTTGCTGCAGCACTAGCTGGTTGAACCCATGTAGATTCCAGGCGCTGCTTTTCCCGGCTAATTGCTTCATGTTTTTCGTTGTAACGAGCCCACCGATGATCACTGACCAAGCCTAACTCTCGACCTTTACTGGTCAAACGAGTATCTGCGTTATCCTCCCTTAATAGCAATCGATATTCTGCTCGGCTGGTAAACATCCGATAAGGCTCCCGAGTCCCTTGGGCAATTAAATCGTCAACCAGAACACCAAGATAAGCTTCATCTCGGCGAGGGCACCAGGGCGCCAGTTCCTTGATTTGCAAAGCAGCATTAATACCTGCCAACAAACCCTGAGCTGCAGCCTCCTCATATCCTGTAGTTCCGTTTATTTGGCCGGCAAAATACAGACCTTTTACAAATTTTGTTTCGAGAGAGTGATGTAAGTCCTGTGGGTTAAAAAAATCATATTCAATGGCATAGCCCGGCCGAGTAATATGAGCGTTTTCAAAGCCCTTGATAGAACGGACCAGGGCCAGTTGAATATCAAACGGCAAACTAGTCGAAATACCGTTTGGGTACAGCTCACTAGAGCTTAAGCTTTCTGGCTCTACAAAAACCTGATGGCTCTGTTTATCAGCAAAGCGTACCACCTTATCTTCGATAGACGGGCAGTAACGAGGGCCCACACCATCAATTACACCGGTATAGAGCGGTGATCGGTCCATGCTCTGGTGGATCAGTTCGTGCGTCTGTGCATTGGTATGGGTAATCCAGCAACAGGTTTGTTGGGGATGCTGATCCCTGCTACCCATAAATGACATCACCGGACGAGGTTTATCCCCCCATTGCTCTGTGAGCTCACTAAAATCTACTGTTTTTGAGTCGATACGAGGCGGTGTCCCAGTCTTAAGCCGATCAACGCGAAACGGTAACTCGCGTAATCGTGCGGACAACATGGTTGAGGGGGGATCACCAGCGCGACCCCCGGCATGGCTTTCCAAACCAATATGAATTTTACCGGCAAGGAATGTGCCTGCAGTTAAGACGACAGCTGACGCTCTAAACTCTATGCCCGCTTCAGTGATTACACCCCTGACAAGGTCCTGATCAATAATTAGATCTGCTACGGGTTGTTGAAAAATAGTCAGATTTTCCTGATTTTCGAGAAAATTCCGCACCGCACTTCTGTATAAGTTTCGATCAGCCTGAACCCGGGTTGCTCGGACAGCAGGGCCTTTGCGTGCATTAAGCACTCGAAACTGGATTCCGGCCAGGTCTGTAGCCCGCGCCATAAGCCCACCGAGAGCGTCTACCTCTTTCACGAGATGACTTTTGCCAATGCCGCCAATAGCTGGATTGCAGGACATTTGTCCCAAGGTTTCAATATTGTGGGTGATCAATAAGGTTCGACAACCCATGCGCGCGGCAGCCAGGCAAGCTTCGGTACCAGCATGGCCGCCACCAACAATGATGACATCGAAATTATCTGGAAAACGCATAACGTATATCAGTTTAAAAAATGGGAGATCATTGTACGGGATATTTCATGCAAACCATATTTAAAATACCAATGGATTAGATTGCTTATATTGCATCAAACAAGACTTGATAGGTTTAATTTATATATTACTTAAGTAGTTTAATTATATTGATGTAGTAATTGTTATTAGGGTTTTAAATTCTGTTATTAAAAAATATAACTATATGATATATATGGTTAAAATCAGTTTTAAATCATGTTATCTGTTGGTTTTTTTCCAGGGTACAGGTTTATGACATCCTGTTGATAAAAGAGCGCTTTATACCGGGTCTATTTTTTTGCAATTACGCCTGTCAGCGACAGGTACACTTATCCCCATTTGATTTTTAGATTACTAACAGGTTACTCGGTAACAAGGTACGAGGTTTGTATAAGCTATGCTTGGGTTATTCAGGAAAATCGATTGCGGGACAGCGTGTTTTTCTTTAGAATCGCCGACCCTTTGACAGGATCGTTACAGCATTGCTTCACGAGGCACTGTCACTTCGCGAGCTGACGGACTAACAAGTCATGAAAAGAACGTTTCAACCAAGTGTACTTAAACGAAAACGCACCCACGGTTTTCGCTCACGAATGGCCACCAAAAATGGCCGTCAGCTTATCAATCGCCGTCGAGCAAAAGGCCGTAAACGACTGGCAGCTTAGTTTGTAGCAGATACTAGCTGCTTGGATATTCTCTGTGCCTAAAGAGACTTTTGGTAAGAGTAAACGCTTACTTACCCAGCACATGTTTCAACAGGTCTTTGACAAACCTTCGTTTCGAGCTTCCCACCGAAATTTTTTAATGCTAGCTCGTCCTAATGAGCTTGGCTGCGCTCGCCTCGGCCTGGTTATTGGCAAAAAAAATATACGGTTAGCGGTACATAGAAATCGTGTAAAACGCCAGGCCCGGGAAACATTTCGGCATCAAAGTATGGATTTACCAGCTGTAGATATTATTTTCCTCGCTCGACGGGGTCTGGATGAACCAGATACCAACATAAATGAGATATTAAGCAACGCGTGGATTAAACTGAGTCACGATATGCGAGGGGCAAAGTAGATGATAACTAAACTATTAGTAGCTTTGATAAAAACCTATCAATACTTGTTGAGTCCTGTTCTTGGCAGGCATTGTCGGTTTCACCCAACATGTTCCCAGTATGGAGTGGAAAGTCTATTACGCCACGGGGTTGTAAAAGGTAGCTATTTAACCCTGACACGTATTTGTAAGTGCCAGCCGTTTCATCCTGGAGGGTATGACCCGGTTCCACAGTCAAAACGTAAGCCTTTAGAAACCAACGTTACAGGCTGATTTTATGATGGATTGGCAACGCAGCGGCCTTATAGCCGCAATAGTTTTAGTTCTTGGTTTTCTGTTTATCGAATGGAACGAATTTAAGGAAACGCGTCGTCCGGTAGCGCCGCCCTTGAGTGAAGATGTTTTATTGATACCGGGAGAAAAAACATCGGGTGTTAAGCTAGATCCACAAGAAGTATCAGCTTTAGACTCAGCGATACCTCAGTTGACAGAATCATTAAAGCCAGAAGTAAAGTTTGATTCGACTGCTGATAATAGCAGACTTATTACGGTACAAACCGATGTTCTTGATATCACAATAGATACCGTTGGTGGTGATATTGTTCGTGCTGCCCTGCGACAGTATCTATCCTCCCTGGGTGCTGATGGAAAACCATTTGTCATTCTCAACCGGACTCAAAATCAAACCTATATCGCTCAGAGTGGTTTGATTGGTCGTAATGGCACGGATAGTCAGGAGGAACGACCTCACTTTAAAGTTGCACGGAAGGACTTTGTTCTTAAGGAAGGTGATGAACAGGTAGTTGTCGATTTGTACTTGGAGCAGAACGGTGTGTCCGTTACCAAAAGTTACACTTTTAAGCGAGGCGATTACCTGATCGAAATTGCTTATAAGATTGATAATCGCTCAGATGTGCGCTGGCAAGCTCATTTGTTTGGTCAAGTACAAAGAGATGGTGCGCAAACGAGTACTCCCAATGCCATGGCCCCCCGACCCTATTTGGGTATGGCGGTGACCACTGAAGAAACAAATTATAAAAAGTTAGATTTTGAAGATCTGCAGGAAGACTCCTTTAAAACCGAAAAGTCGGGTGGATGGGTAGCAATGGTGCAGCATTATTTTGTGAGTGCCTGGGTGCCTGATCAACAACAAACAAATGTTTTTCAATTGAGGAAACTTGGAGGTCAGGATCTTTATGCTGCTGGCTTTACTGGCCCAGCGATCGAAGTTGGAGCCGGACAGGAGGGACTGATAAAAGCCAGTTTTTACGTCGGTCCAAAAGATCAAGATCGGATGGGGGATATTGCACCTTATCTAGATCTGACCATCGATTATGGGTGGTTGTGGTGGATAGCAAAGCCGCTGTTTGCTGGTCTGCAGTTTATTCATAACATTGTTCAAAACTGGGGTTGGTCGATACTGATCCTGACGGTGGTCGTTAAGCTTCTATTTTTCCCTTTGTCAGCGGCTAGCTATCGTTCCATGGCGCGGATGAGAAAGCTCCAGCCAGAAATGGTTCGCTTAAAGGAGTTATATGGTGATGATCGGCAAAAGTTGTCTCAGGAAACCATGGCGATGTACAAAAAGGAAAAAGTTAACCCCGTTGGTGGTTGTTTTCCTATGTTGATTCAAATGCCTGTTTTTATTGCGTTGTACTGGGTCTTGAATGAAAGTGTAGAATTACGTCACGCACCATGGATCTTCTGGATTACGGATCTTTCTATTAAGGACCCTTACTACGTATTGCCGGTTTTGAATGGAATAAGTATGTACGTCCTGCAAACCTTGCAGCCCGCACCACCCGATCCAATGCAGGCAAAAGTTATGAAGATCATGCCTGTGGCTTTTAGCTTTTTCTTTATGTTTTTCCCCGCGGGTCTAGTTTTGTACTGGACAGCAAACAGCGTTTTGTCCATTGCTCAGCAATGGGCGATTACAAGAAAGATAATTAAAGAGTAAAAGCGCTTCTTCAGTAAGAAGCTATCTAATACTAAAATGAGATATTAGGCGCTGTGGTTAGAAACCACACAGATACTATAACTGCAATTATTACGCCGCCGGGTCGCGGTGGCGTAGGGATTGTCCGGATCTCCGGTGCCAATCTGGACCTTTTTTTCACACAGATCCTGGCAACAAGACCATCTCCAAGGCAGGCCATATTTACGCCTTTTTTCGATTCGGAAAGTTGTGAGATAGATCGTGGTTTAGCGTTATATTTTCCGGCGCCGGGATCTTTCACGGGAGAGGAGACATTGGAGCTTCATGCTCACGGTAGCCCGGTGGTTTTGGACCTATTATTGCGAAGAATTATCAGTTTAGGTGCTCGCCAGGCCCGGCCCGGAGAGTTCAGTGAGCGGGCCTTTTTAAACAACAAGCTGGATTTAGCTCAGGCCGAAGCCATTGCTGATCTTATTGATGCCGCGACTGAAGAAGCAGCGAGGGGAGCAGTAAGAACGCTTAAGGGAGATTTTTCAGATTTTATCCACGATTTATTAGCCGAGCTTACTCGCTTAAGGGTGTATGTCGAAGCCGCTATAGATTTTCCAGAAGAAGAACTGGATTTCCTTAGTGACGGAAAGGTTAAAGCAGCTCTTCAAGAGCTGATAGCCAGAATAACAGATCTTCTCCGCAAAGCTAATCAAGGCGTTTTATTGAAGGAAGGGATGACGGTAGTTATAGCTGGTCGACCCAATGCTGGTAAATCGAGCCTGCTGAATGCGCTTTCCGGTATTGACAGAGCGATTGTCACTGACATACCAGGTACAACCCGAGATGTATTGAAGGAGCAAATAAATATAGATGGTTTGCCCTTGCATATAGTTGATACCGCAGGTCTTCGAGAAAGTCGTGATCCTGTCGAACAGGCGGGTATTGAGAGAGCCTGGGGGCAAATATCAGAAGCCGATAGCGTGCTTTGGGTGGTTGATAGCAGGAACATTGGAGAGTATGAAGCAGATGGCTGGCCCGAGTACCGCCAACGGTTTGGTGAAAGGGATAATGTGACAGTTGTAGTCAATAAAATCGATTTGCTAAGTATTGATAGCAGGCTTGAAAGTAAGGGCGATAACGTTATTGCAGTTTCCGCATTAACCGGTTATGGGATCGATGAGTTACGGTCGCACTTAAGATCCATCGCAGGGTTTTCTGGTGAAACAGAAGGTGTTTATAGTGCACGGCGACGGCATATTGCTGCCCTGGAAAATACCGAACATTTTTTGATTAATGCTTTGAACCAGCTAGAAGGCCCTAATCCTGGCGGTGAATTAATTGCTGAGGATCTACGTCAGGCACAGGATTGTATGGGAGAAATCACGGGAGTAATGACTAGTGAAGACCTCCTGGGAGAGATTTTTTCGAGCTTCTGTATCGGAAAGTGAAAGGCTTTCCTGTTGCTTGTAACGAGTCTTAATTGTCGCGGGTACGGTATCTGGTTTACTAACAATGGGAGTTCCTCACTATATCACGGCATACTAAGCAATTATTAACAGCTTATTAACAAGCTTGTTTAGTTTTTGACCACCTGGACTTAAATAAAGTGTTCCACAATGACCGCTCGTATTAATCTTAAGTTATTGAATAATATGGAGAAAATATTTTTATAGAATAATAAAAAACAGCCACAATTTTGTGGATAAGATGCTTCATTACTTTTAAACTGTGCTCAGGAATCAACGGCGACAAATAATAAAAAGTGTTGTACCTCAGACGGTCTGGTTTGTTTGTCATATACATTTATTATCATAGTAGAGTTATTAGGAGATTATTTTGGCTTCATCGACCTGGCAGCGTTGCTTAGGACAGCTGCAGGATGAGTTACCCGTCCAACAGTTTAATACCTGGATAAGACCGCTCCAGCTAGATTACTTTCCAAGCGCCGAAAGTGTGCGCTTACTTGCGCCAAACCAGTTTGTTCTAGGCTGGGTTGAGGATAAATTTCTTGATCGGATACAGGAATTATTTGTTCAGTTTGATGACCAACTGCCCGCAGTGGAGGTGTTGATCAATGATGGTTTAAAAAAAGGCAACGGAAAGCCCTCAAACGGGTTCGGGGACACGACTAGTTTAATCAAACAAGGAAAGCCTTGTCAGCGAGCATTGAATGGCAAGAGTAATACTAGCGGCGTGCGGATAGGGGAGCTTAATCAGACAGATATTGATGAAAAGGAGCCTTTGCCAGTAACAACCAAATCTAAGTCCAGACAAAGCAAACCCCGTGTAAGGGTGGATCATGGTGACGACAATCTTAGCGAAAAGTTTTGTTTCGATAACTTCATAGAAGGTAAATCGAACCAGCTAGCCCGAGCGGCGGCTCGGCAGGTGGCTGAAAACCCCGGGGGTTCTTACAACCCGCTATTTATATACGGTGGTGTCGGCTTAGGTAAGACACATCTGATGCATGCGGTTGGTAACGCGTTGCGAGAACAGAAACCTGACGCGAAAATTGTTTACCTGCATTCAGAGCGTTTTGTGGCAGATATGGTAAAAGCCCTGCAATTAAATGCGATAAATGAATTTAAACGCTTTTATCGTTCGGTTGATGCCCTGTTAATCGACGATATACAGTTTTTTGCCCGTAAGGAACGTAGTCAGGAAGAGTTTTTTCACACCTTTAATGCTTTGTTGGAAGGGGGCCATCAAATGATTTTGACCTGTGATCGTTACCCTAAGGAGATCACTGGGGTAGAAGAAAGGCTAAAGTCCAGGTTCGGCTGGGGCCTCACAGTTGCGGTGGAGCCGCCAGAATTAGAAACCAGGGTTGCAATTCTGATAAAGAAGGCCCAGCAAGCCAATATTGATCTGCCTTATGAATCGGCTTTTTTTATTGCTCAGAGGGTAAGCTCAAATGTTCGTGAGCTAGAAGGTGCCTTAAAAAGGGTGATAGCAGGCGCCCATTTTACGGGGCGACCCATAGATATCGAGTTAATTCGTGAGTCACTTAAAGACTTGTTGGCCCTTCAGGATAAGCTGGTTACTATAGATAATATTCAGCGTATAGCCGCGGAATATTACAAGTTGAAAATGTCGGATATGTTGTCAAAGAGACGTACCCGCTCTGTGGCCAGGCCTCGACAAGTAGCGATGGCTTTGGCTAAAGAGATGACCGATCACAGCCTACCTGAGATAGGTGAAGCCTTTGGTGGTCGAGACCATACGACAGTGCTGCATGCTTGCCGTAAAATAAAGGAGCTGTTGGCAACGAGCAGCGAAATGCGCGAAGACATCAAGCTGTTAACCCGAGCACTACGAACATGAAAGTGAGCACTCACTACTGTTTATAACCTGTGGGACAAGAGATTTAATATGAAGTTTACGGTTATCAAAGAAACGATTTTGAAACAATTACAGCTGGTGGTTGGTGTTGTCGAACGTCGTCAGACATTGCCGATTTTGTCAAACGTACTGATTAAGCTGGAAGCGAATCAACTGGCTATCACAGGAACAGATCTCGAGATTGAAGTGCTTAGTCACAGTAAATTAGAAAATGGTGATTACACAGCAGGAGAAATAACGGTTCCGGCACGGAAGTTACTTGATATTTGTCGTTCCTTGCCAGACAAAGCCATCATAAATGTTGAATGCAAAGATAACCGAGGGGTAATCTCCAGCGGTCGAAGTAAATTTACCCTGTCGACAATGCCAGGTAATGAATTCCCGAATGTTGAGCAGGGCTCGGGTGAATTAACATTTGAGTGCACGGCAGATCAAATCAAGCGGTTGATTGATAGAACATCGTTTGCCATGGCTCACCAGGATGTTAGATATTATTTAAATGGGATGCTTTGGGAGGTTACCAATGGGCAATTGCGAGCGGTTGCAACAGATGGCCACCGGCTCGCCATGAGCACCTTACAGTTGCCTATTACCACGGAGGAAAAGATTCAGGCGATATTGCCTAGAAAAGGCGTAGTCGAGTTATCGCGTTTGTTATCCGAGGAAGGTGGTGTCGAAGTTATGATTGGCGATAATCATATAAGGGTAAAAGGTGCCGATTTCTTATTTACATCGAAGTTGGTTGATGGTGCTTATCCTGATTATGACCGAGTATTGCCAAAGGATGGTACGCTGCGCATTACGGGTGAGATAGATGTCCTCCGCCAGGCTTTTAGTCGGACAGCAATCTTATCTAACGAAAAATACCGTGGCGTCCGTTTGGCCTTTTCCGAAAACCTGCTCATGATGTCTGCGACCAACCCTGAACAGGAGGAAGCGCAGGAGGAGGTCGAGGTTAGTTATGTCGGGGAGCCGTTTGAAATTGGTTTCAATGTGAATTATATCCTTGATGTACTCAACAACCTGGACGGCAATGCTGTTTCAGTCACTTTGTCTGGGGCGAACAGCAGTGCCTTGCTTGAAGGAGCGGCAGATAAGGATTCGGTTTATGTCATCATGCCGATGCGCCTCTAGTTAGAGCCAGGGAATAGCATTATCCGGCTATGCCGTTTCGTTAAGGCCCGGGTATCGAGATGTATGTAAGTAAACTATGTGTACAGGGCGTTCGGAATATACAACAGAGCCTGCTTTACCCTAAAGCTAGTATTAACCTTATATATGGCAAAAATGGCAGCGGAAAAACTAGCTTGCTTGAAGCCATATATTTACTCGGGCGGGGGCGCTCATTTCGTACCACAAACCTTAAGGCTGCTATCAATCGCGCATCTGATATCTGCACGGTGTTTGCTTTACTAGAGAAGCAGGGCATGAAAGGTGGTACGACGGTGCCCATTGGTGTAAGCCGGTCTTCAGGTGGGAACTTCGAGTTTAAGGTAGCGGGGCGGCAGGTTTATAGCTCTTCTCAGCTAGCGGAAACCTTGCCTATAGTGCTGATGGACAGCGATAGCTTTGCTCTTGTTGAAGGTGGGCCAGGTTACCGCCGGAAGTTTGTTGATTGGGGCGTGTTTCACGTGGAACATTCGTTTCGGGAAACTTTACGCAGGTACCAGCGCTGCCACAAACAACGGAATAATTTACTTCGCCATGATAAAATATCGACGGCCGAATTGGATGTTTGGGATCGAGAGTTCATCAGCTTATCGACGCAGGTTGCGGAGTGCCGACAGCGATATTTTGAGAAGGTCCTGCCTGAATTTCACCGTGTTCTTAGGTCTCTGAATAGCGATCTTAATATCGATATGCATTTGTTCCGAGGATGGGCAGACGGCAGCTCTTTAGATGAAGAGCTTAAAAAAAACTATCAGCGTGACCGCGTGAGTAAATCCACAAACAGTGGTGTTCATAGGGCAGATATAAAACTTAAACATCAAGGCAAACCTGCCAGGGATGTTTTGTCTCGGGGTCAGACCAAAATCGTGGTGCTGGCAATGTTGGTTGCCCAGGGCCGCATTTTGCAGAAGCAGAGAAGCCAGGATTGTATTTATTTGTTGGATGATCTGGCAGCTGAGCTTGATAAAGATTATCTATCGCGAGGCGTGGAGTTACTGCTAGCGCAAAAGGCACAAGTGTTTTTGACTGGAACCAATAAGGATACTTTACAAGCCTTGGTGCCGAAAGTTTTTGCGAGCAGCACAGGCTTGTTTCACGTGAAACAAGGGGTTATCGACCAGGAAGAACCTGGCTTGATTTAAAGGAAAACTGTATGAGCGATGAAAATAGCTATGATTCCTCCGATATTCAGGTCCTTAAAGGGCTTGATGCCGTCCGTAAGAGACCAGGAATGTATATTGGGGATACCGATGACGGCACCGGTTTACACCATATGGTCTTTGAATTGGTTGATAATGCTGTTGATGAGGCATTAGCGGGGTATTGCAGTGAAATTAATGTGATTATTCATCCCGATGAATCTGTTTCTGTTTCGGACAATGGTCGGGGTGTACCCACAGATATACACGAAGAGGGTGTTTCAGCTGCAGAAGTTATTATGACCGTCCTTCATGCGGGAGGGAAGTTTGACGAAAACAGCTACAAAGTCTCCGGTGGTTTACATGGTGTAGGTGTATCAGTTGTTAATGCATTGTCAGCAAAGCTAAGTTTGACTATTCGGCGAGATCAGCAGGTATTTGAGCAAACTTACGCACACGGGGTACCAATGGCACCTCTCTCTGTTATTGGGTCTACCGATAGCACGGGTACAGAAGTGCATTTTTGGCCTTCGGAAGATACCTTTGCTGATATAAATTTCCATTATGATATTCTGGCTAAGCGGCTTAGAGAGTTGTCTTTTTTGAATTCGGGTGTACGCATTGTTTTAAGTGATAAACGTAGCGGTAAGGAAGATGTTTATCAGTATGAGGGTGGGCTCAAGGCTTTTGTTGAATATCTGAATGATAAGAAAAATCCGATTAATTCAGTGATTCACTTTATGCATACCCATGAGGGTGGGGTTACTGTGGAGGCCGCCTTGCAGTGGAATGACAGCTTTCAGGAAAATATCTTCTGCTATACGAATAATATTCCCCAACGAGATGGTGGTACTCATCTTGCCGGTTTTCGCTCAGCATTGACTCGCTCTTTAAACGCCTATATTGAGAAAGAAGGTATAGCAGCAAAAGCAAAAATTAATACTACAGGAGATGATGCGCGAGAAGGATTAACTGCCATTATTTCGGTGAAGGTTCCAGACCCAAAATTTTCATCCCAAACTAAGGATAAGTTGGTAAGTTCCGAGGTTAAGGCCGCTGTAGAACAAGAGGTTGGTAAGCATGTATCTGATTTCATGCTAGAAAACCCTCAGGAGGCCAAAAGCATTGTCGGCAAGATGCTAGATGCGGCCAGGGCGAGAGAGGCTGCTCGTAAGGCTCGAGAGATGACCCGCCGCAAAGGGGCTTTGGATATCGCCGGTTTGCCGGGAAAGTTGGCTGATTGCCAGGAAAAAGATCCGGCACTGTCTGAGTTGTTTCTTGTGGAGGGCGATTCTGCTGGTGGTTCAGCTAAGCAGGGTAGGGATCGGCGTATTCAGGCGATACTACCGCTCAAAGGTAAAATACTGAATGTTGAAAAGGCGCGTTTTGACAAAATGTTATCCAGTGCGGAAGTAGGTACCCTAATCACCGCTCTGGGGTGCGGAATTGGTGCTGAAGAGTTTAACGTTGAAAAACTCCGTTATCACACGGTTATCATTATGACCGATGCGGATGTTGATGGCTCACATATAAGAACCTTATTGTTAACCTTCTTTTTTCGGCAGATGAGAGAATTAGTAGATCGAGGTCATATTTATATTGCGCAGCCGCCGCTGTATAAAATCGGTAAAGGTAAGCAGGAGCAATACCTGAAAGATGATGAGGCCTTGATGGCTTTTCTAACTCAGACAGCGCTGGAAAATGCGAGCTTACATGTCAATGCTGATGCACCAGGTATAAGTGGAGAATCTCTGGAGTCTCTAGTCGTTGAGTACCGGACGGTCATTGCAATTATTGACAGAATGGCCCGAGCTTATCCGGAGAGTGCGCTACGGCAGATGCTTTATTTACCCAGACTAAAGCTGGAGGACTTACCGAATTCTAGTGTTGTAGAGCAGTGGTGTAGCCTTCTAGGAGAGCGGTTGAGTGGTGAGAATAAGGCTACCAGTCAGAGTGCGATCAGGCTCGTAAGGGATGATGAGCGAGGGAATTATTTGCCAGAGATCGATCGTATTGTTCATGGTGTCCCGTCGGTGTTTCGTTTTACTCATGAGTTTTTTGCCTCTAATGAATATTCGGCGATCACTCGTCTTGGCGATCGTCTGGTTGGCTTGCTGGCACCCGATGCATATATAAAACGAGGTGAAAAAACTTCTAATATAGAGAATATTCAGGATGCTATAGATTGGCTTATGACGGAGTCTCGACGAGGCTATTATATTCAGCGGTATAAGGGTCTTGGTGAGATGAATCCAGACCAGCTTTGGGAAACGACAATAAACCCAGAGACACGCCGCTTGTTACGGGTTACGGTTGAAGATGCTATCGCTGCTGATCAGATGTTTAATACCTTGATGGGAGATCATGTTGAACCACGACGAGAGTTTATAGAAGACAATGCTTTAGCCGTTGCTAATTTGGACGTGTAGCGAAAGTAAGTACTTACTTTATTGGCCTTCGTGCTTATCCCATATATCACCGTCTTCGCGCCTTCGGCCGCGGCTCTTTCTGCGGTTTTCGTTATCCATCTCAAAACGGATGTCTTCACGCCTATCAACATTTTTGCGGCGTTGTTCCTTGCGCTGATCTGGGCCTTTGTAGTTGTCATTATCCGTCATTTTTTGGCCTCTCCTGGGGATCCTTTGGGAAATGTGACTGGCCGGGTAGTCTAGCAGAGATTGGTTTAATGAGGCAGATTCTAATGGGGCATGGTGGCAATCGTGGATTCAACCCACAGTTTAACTTCTTCAGTGAGTTGCTTGCTGCCCGCATTGGTAGTTAGTATCGGTTTACCAATCACAACG
Source organism: uncultured Gammaproteobacteria bacterium (assembly GCA_942492235.1). GTDB lineage: Bacteria > Pseudomonadota > Gammaproteobacteria > Pseudomonadales > Porticoccaceae > HB2-32-21. The sequence continues at coordinate 17,159 of CALODO010000012.1, read as the reverse complement.
TGAATGGTACCTGGGTATTTTAAGAATCTGCGGGCCGGCCAGCAAATTCCGGCATTATGGGCAATTGGTAGCAAAGGCACCTTTGCAGCAATAGCTAGAGCACAACCGCTCCGCCCGTAGGTACCGATTTCGCCGACAGCCACCCGCGTCCCTTCGGGATAGAGTAAAATATTATTCCCTTCGGCAAGCCGTTGTTTGCCTTGAGAGAGAATGTCTCTTAGGGCGGCGCGAGGAATTGAGCGGTCAATGGCGATAGGCCTGGTCATGGCGAGCCCCCAACCGAATAGCGGTATTTTTAACAGCTCCCGTTTCAAAATCGTACTGACCGGACGGAGAGTGCGCTGTAAAAAATAAGTTTCCCAGCTTGATTGATGTTTGCTAAGGGCAACGAACGGTGTTTTGGGAATATTCTCTAAACCCGAGACCTCGACTTTGATAGAGCAGCTTATATTCAGCCACCTGATGATAAGCGTATTTGCTGTTGTAAGGAGGTTCTGGCGGGCTTTATAGGGAAGGAGCAAGCCTATGGTAAAGCCCATTATTGAAAATATTGCGACGATAGGGATATAACCTACGTAGTAAAGGGTGGACCTTAAACATAGTGTCACTTGCACCGGTTCACCTCTGACTATCAAGCAGGTTTGTAACGACTGCATCCAGGTCGTCAAATATGGGGGTATTAATCAGTTCGGTATTATTTTTTTGGAGTAAGCGCTCACTTTCTTTCCCGTTCCCTGTTCTTACCAGTATTGCATGGCAACTTAATGCAAGGCCGGCTTGTAAGTCCCGTATGCTGTCGCCAACGATGGGGACTCCCTTCAAGCTGACCTGGAACTCATCAGCAATCGCTTCTAGCAGCCCAGGGGCGGGTTTTCGACACTGACACTGATCTTCTGGTAGGTGCGGACAGTAGAATATTCCGTCAATATGCCCGCCTGCATTTTCCACCAAAACACACATCTTGTGGTGCATGCTTTCCAGCTCATCGATACCAAATAAACCGCGGGATAACCCAGACTGGTTTGTAGCTATTGCGATGGTGTAACCAGCCTTGCTCAGTTTTGCGATAGCTTCGATACTGCCAGGCAGAGCGATCCACTCGTCAGCATTTTTCACATAATCGCCGGAATCGCGATTTATTACCCCGTCTCTATCAAGAATTATTAGCTTCATTCCTACTTCGACGCTGCCAGTAGAGATATGTCGGCTATTTCGAGAAATAAGCCCCTCAGTTGATTCAGAAGTGCGAGGCGGTTAGCACGTAAGTTCTTGTCCTCAACGATGACCATAACTTTATCAAAAAAGGCATCAACAGGTTCTCTCAGGCTCGCAAGCAGAGCCAGTGCTGCGGCGTAATTTCTGTCGTCTAACAAGTCACTCAGCGATGTAGAAAGCTGATTTATTGCCCGAGCAAGCGCCTGTTCTTCCGGGGCAAGGAGTAATGCTGGGTCAAGGTTGGCCTGTACGCCGATTTCGTTCTGCTTACTTAGAATATTTGCGACGCGTTTATTAGCACTGGCCAACGCGGGAGCCTCTGCCTGTTTGGCGAAGTCAGCGACGGCTTTAATGCGTTGGACAATATCAACTGGATTGGTGAGCTGTTTTACGGTGACCGACTGAATCGCTTCTGTGGAGATGTCATCATCTTCAAACCAAGCGTTAAACCGGCTTATTAGGTAAGTGAATACTTGCTCTTTAGAAGCAGGTGACACTGAAAGGGTGGTATAGCATTTTGTGGTCCGATTCAGTGCGGCAGACAGATCGAGGTTGATTTCGTGGTCTACAAGAATACGCAATACGGCGAGGCTAGCTCGTCTCAAGGCAAATGGATCGCTTGACCCCGTCGGCGCCTGGCCGATAGCGAAAATACCCACTAAGGTGTCGAGACGATCTGCCAGGGCCAGGGTAATACCTACCTTGCTCTGGGGCAACTCATCACCACTGAATCGAGGTAAATACTGCTCACTCAGCGCTGAGGCAACTTCAGGGTCAAGCTGTTCAGCAAGCGCATAGTGCTCACCCATCGTGCCCTGTAAATCAGGGAACTCCTGAACCATCTCCGTAAGTAAATCGGACTTACTCAGTCGAGCGGCGAGCTTTGACTGTTCGGGGTCGGCTCCCGTTTGAGTGGCAAGATATTCTGAGAGCTGAGCCACGCGCTCTGTTTTATCAAAAATAGAACCAAGCTTTTCCTGAAAGACGATGTTGCGAAGTTTATCCCGCTGGGTGTGAAGGGAGGTCTTTAGGTCGGTTTCATAGAAAAATGCGGCATCTGCCAGCCGGGGTCTAATCACTCGCTCGTTCCCTGCGATAACCCTGCCGGGGTCTTTACTTTCGATATTAGCGACAGTGATAAACACCGGCAAGAGCTGGTTGTTGTCATTAGTAATATGGAAGTATTTCTGATGCTCTTTCATTGAGGAGATCAGGGCTTGTGCGGGAACCGTCAAAAAGCGTTTATCGAACTGACCGGATAAAGCGACCGGCCATTCGTTAAGTGCTGTCACTTCGTCGAGGAGAGCGTCATCGATGACTGCCTTACCCCCATGTTTAAGCGCCTCGGCCTCGACTCCAGTACGGATTAGTTCACGTCGTTCGCAAAAATCAGCAATGACACGGCACCGTCGGAGGTTTTCTGCGTAATCCTCAGCCTTGTTTATCGTCACCGCTTCGGGGTGATGAAAGCGGTGCCCTTGACTTTGGTTGCTGGCGGTCAGGCCCATGATTCGCGCGGGAATCACATCTTCGCCATAGACCATAACGACCCACTTCACAGGGCGGACAAATTCAACTCTGCTAGTTCCCCATCTCATGCGCTTAGCAATCGGTAGATTCGAGAGGCACAGTTCGATCAATTCGGGTAGCAAGTCGGCCGTGGCTTGACCGACCTGTATTTTCCGAAATACCAGACGTTGGCCTTTATCCGTGTCCGTGGTTTCCAGCTCATCGACGGAGACGCCACAGCCGCGGGCAAAACCCTGAGCAGCCTTGCTGGGTAGTCCATCGGCGTCGAAAGCGGCTTTTATGGCTGGACCGAGTTTTTCGACGGCGCTATCGTCCTGTTGCTCGCTGAGGCCCGAGACCAGCAAAGCCAGGCGTCTGGGTGTGGCGAAGCCTTTTATGGCGGTATGTGTCAACCTGGCTTGCTGTAACTGAGCTTCAAAACTCAGAGTAAGCGCATTCATCAAATCTTTGAGGGACTTCGGTGGCAGCTCTTCAGCACCTATTTCTACCAGAAAATCTTTACTCATGCGCTCTGCTCCTTGGCTGCCGTTATCACTTCCTGGGCAAGCTCAGGCGGGGCCAAAGGAAAGCCCTTGGCCAGCCGAGACTGGAAATAGGCTTCAGCCACCCGGCGGGACATGGTTCTAACGCGTAAAATAAATCGTTGTCGCTCAGTGACCGAAATAGCATGGCGAGCATCGAGCAGGTTAAAGGCGTGGGATGCTTTCATAACCAATTCATAAGCTGGCAGTGGCAAGTTGTTTTCGACCAGACGTTGACTTTCTTGCTCACAGGTATTGAAGGTACCGAACAGGGCTTCGGTGTTGGCTTCTTCAAAATTGTAGTGGGACATTTCAACTTCGTTTTGATGGAAGACATCACCGTAGGTCACTACCTGACCGGAAGGGTGTTGTGTCCAGATCAGGTCATAAATGCTGTCGGCACCCTGTAGATACATGGCGATACGTTCCAGGCCATAGGTGATCTCGCCGGTGACGGGATAACACTCCAGACCACCAACTTGTTGAAAGTAGGTAAATTGGGTGACTTCCATACCATTTAGCCAAACTTCCCAGCCCAGGCCCCAGGCTCCCAGGGTCGGAGATTCCCAGTTATCCTCAACAAAGCGAATATCATGAACGAGTGGGTCAATGCCCAGAAATTTGAGGGAATTGAGGTACAGATCCTGGATATTGTCGGGGGAAGGTTTTAGTACGACCTGAAACTGGTAATAGTGTTGCAAGCGATTTGGATTCTCGCCATAACGACCATCCGTAGGACGCCGACAGGGTTGTACATAGGCGCTATTCCAGGTCTCGGGGCCGATAGCCCGTAAAAAAGTGGCAGGATGGAAGGTGCCCGCTCCGACTTCCATATCAAGGGGTTGCAGTATGACACAGCCCTGCTCAGCCCAGTATTGCTGTAGCGCAAGTATCAGGCCCTGGAACGTTGATACATCCGGCGCAGAAGCGGTCATTACTTTCCCCATTTAAAATCAGCGGGGATTATATAGCCTGAGCAAATCACTGACGAGAAAACTCTTATCTTCCCGATCCTGCCGAGCCAGGGTTGTATTTGTGAGTTTGTAGCGCTATTTGTAGTGCGAGGCGGATCCGTGGCATGCTGAGGGTTCAATATTCAGGGAGCTTGATAATGACTAAAAACAATCGCGCCAACCTCAAACCCGTTTCGATCACCACTTTTATTTGTTCACTGTTGCTGTCCGCCCTGGCCTGGAGCAATGACCATTGGGATTCAGTGCAAGTCACCACAGTGCCAGTCTCCGATGGGCTTTATATGCTTATGGGTGAAGGCGGTAATGTTGGTGTCTCGGTGGGTGAAGACGGGACTTTTATTATCGATGATCAATATGCCCAGATGACGGATAAACTCTCCGCTGCCATATCAGATCTTTCCGGCACACAGCCGCGGTTTTTGGTTAACACACACTGGCATGGCGACCACGCTGGCGGCAACGAAAACTTCGGCAATGCCGGTGCGGTGATTGTTGCCCATGAAAATGTCCGTAATGCCTTGCTCGTTGAAAAGTCGATACCCCTGTTCCAGATGACGAAGCCGCCATCACCGAAAGCAGCATTACCGGTCCTTACCTTTAGAGATGAGATGAGCTTACACCTCAATGGTGATGACCTGCGTCTGTTCCATGTTGCTAATGCCCACACTGACGGTGATGCGATTGTTCACTTCAGTAAAGCCAATGTCATTCACACGGGTGATGTATTTTTTAACGGCTTTTACCCTTTTATCGATACCCATTCTGGAGGTAGCATCGCCGGTATGATCGCTGGCAGTAAAGCGGCCCTTGAACTTGCTGATGACGATACCCGGATCATACCAGGGCATGGCCCGCTTGCTAATAAAGCTGATCTACAAGCCTACCATGACATGTTGGTGCTGGCCGAGAGCAAAATTCGAGCATTGAAGAACGCTGGGAAAAGTCTTGATCAGGTGATCGCAGCGAAACCGACGGCAGCGCTGGACGCTGAATGGGGCGACGGTTTTTTAACTGCTGACGTCTGGGTAGGTATCGTTTTTAGCGGCATGAAATAGAGCTTTTCAAGCACCTTATTGATGAAGTTTGGCTGGCAACCATGTGGCTAGTTGGGGCCACATGGCCAGCAGAGCCAATAATAAAAGTTGAATAGCAATAAAAGGCATGACTCCCCGGTAAATATCGCTAGTAAGTACTTCCTTCGGTGCAACCCCGCGTAGATAAAAGAGTGCAAAACCAAAGGGCGGAGTTAAAAACGAAGTTTGCAGATTCACGGCGATCATAATGCCGAGCCAGACGGGGTCGACACCCATGGCTAATAAAACAGGGCCGACAATGGGCACGACAACAAAAGTGATCTCAATAAAGTCGAGAATAAAACCCAGCAAAAAGATCAGGGCCATCACCGCCAGGACGCTGCCAAAGACCCCACCGGGGATACTGGTGAAAAATTCTGTAGCCATCTCTTCGCCGCCAAAGCCACGAAACACCAGAGAAAAAATCGCCGCACCAATCAATATCATAAACACCATTGCGGTGATCATGACCGTCGATTCCATGACTTCGCGAAGGCGGGCAAGGGAAATTTGCTGTCGAGCTAAAGCCAGCAGTGTTGCGCCCATAGCGCCGACGCCAGCAGCTTCAGTGGGTGTCGCGATACCGCTAAGAATGGAACCCAGTACCGAGACAATTAATAGCACAGGGGGCAAGAGACTACGGGCTAATTGACCTATGCTGACGTCGTCGCTTTCATCGACGGCAGCCGCGGGCGCGTGCTCAGGTTTAAAATATGCGACCGAAAAAATATAGAAGCAATACAGGCCCACCAGGATAAGACCAGGTAGCAAAGCACCGACGAATAAATCGCCCACCGAAACGGTGCGGGGCGTGAATATACCCATGTCCAGTTGCGCCTGAGCATAGGCGCTGGAGAGAATATCACCCAGTAAGACCAGGGCAATCGACGGTGGGATAATCTGCCCCATGGTGCCAGTCGCGCAAATGGTGCCGGTGGCAAGCCGAGGGCTGTAGCCGCGTTTGAGCATAGTGGGCAAAGACATCAACCCCATCGTCACCACCGTCGCGCCGACGATACCGGTGCTGGCGGCCAACAACATACCGACAATGACAACGGAGATGCCCAACCCGCCTTTTAGTTTGCCAAAAGCAGCGGCCATGCTGTCCAGTAAGTCTTCGGCTAGTTTGGATTTCTCAAGCATTACCCCCATAAAGATAAACAGCGGTACAGCGACCAGGGTGTGATTGACCATGGTGCCGTACAGGCGATTCGGCAGCGCCTCCAAAAACGCCATATCAAAAAAGCCTAAAGCGGTGCCGATAGCAGCAAAAATAAGCGCTGTGCCAGCCAGTGAAAAAGCCACCGGATAGCCCAGCAATATGACCAGGCAAACGGCCAGAAACATCCACAGCGGCATGAGTTCAAGCATAGGGTTCTAATTCCAGGGTGGTTGCCTAGTGAGGAGGTTCGGTGGTGGTGCTTTGAGCGTCTATGGTGTCCGAATCTTCACTACCACAGACTATTTGTAAGGCTTTTAAAAATTCGGCGAAACCTTGCAGGAGCAAGGTCAGGGGCATAATTAACAGCAATGTTTTAAGGAGGTAGACCCAGGGCAGGCCAGCGGACTCACTGGAGGCTTCCTTGATTGCCCAGGCATTGTTCACATAGTCGAGACTGAGCCAAAAGACCACCAGTGTTACAGGCAGCAACAATAATATGGCTCCGGCCAGGTCTACGTAGGCTTTTCTGCGGGTAGAAAATTTGCGATAGAAGATATCGACCCGCACATGGCCACCGCGTTTCAGAGCAAAGCTAATACCGCCCATAAAAACCAGGGCATGGAGATATGTGAGAGATTCCTGTAGGGCGATGGAGCCAGATTCCAGGACATAGCGCATGATCACTATCAAGCAGGTGACTACCACCATAACGGCTGTTAGCCAGGCCACGGCCTTACCGCAATATTCTGTAAAAGTGTCAATTACGCCGGTGAGTGTGCCAGCTACCGTAGGCATGGCACCACCCTTTTTAATATCTGATATGGATGAGTTCACGAGAAAATTCCATTGCACAGCCCTGTTTCACGGTTTCATCAGGACGATTAGTAAAATTAACTTAGTTAGATTCGATGCGGCAGAGAGAGGATTATAAACCAGAGTAAACGATGATTGCGCTGTCACAATTTTGTCATACAAGCGACATAAAATTGTCATCCCTGCCTCCTACCATGGCTGCTCGAACCCTAATCTGAGGAGAACAGCGTGATAACAAAGTCTAATCTTACCGCAGTAAGCCTGGCCCTGATGCTAACCGCTACCAGTAGTCAGAGCTATGCCGCTGCACGTGACTATATAAGCATCGTCGGATCCTCGACGGTTTACCCGTTTGCTACGGTCGTTGCTGAGCGTTTTGGCAGAAGTACCGGTGGTGCCACGCCGAAGGTTGAGTCCACGGGCTCTGGCGGTGGTATGAAACTGTTTTGTGCAGGTCTTGGCACAGAACACGCTGATATCACCAATGCTTCCCGGCGTATGAAAAAATCAGAATTTGAAAAGTGTCAGGCTAACGGTGTCAAAGAAGTAGTCGAAGTATTAATTGGTTTTGATGGCATTGTCCTGGCAAATTCGAACAAAGCAAAACGAATGAACCTGACCCGCAAAGATATTTTTCTGGCGCTGGCAAAAGCCGTGCCTGCGACAGGTTCTGAAACACTGGTAGCCAATCCGTATAAAACCTGGCAAGACGTAAATCCAAAGTTGCCTGCCATTAAGATTGAAGTATTAGGACCGCCACCGACATCTGGCACCCGTGACGCTTTTGCCGAACTAGCGTTGGAAGGTGGCTGTAAGGCCTTCGACTGGATCAAGGCGATGAAAAAGCAGGATAAAAGCGAGTACAAAAGGATCTGTCATACGATTCGTGAAGACGGCGCCTATATTGAAGCCGGTGAAAACGATAATCTAATCGTCCAAAAACTTGATGCCAACTCTAAAGCGCTTGGCGTGTTTGGTTTTAGTTTTCTGGATCAAAACAGCGACAAAGTCCAGGGTTCTCTCATCGAAGGTGTTGGCCCGACGTTTGAGAGTATTGGGGATAAATCTTACTCGGTTTCTCGACCCCTGTATTTCTACGTTAAAAAAGCTCACGTTGGCGTGGTGCCGGGAATTGAAGGTTATCTGGCAGAATTTACCAGCGAAAAAGCCTGGGGCACCGAAGGCTACTTGGCTGAAAAAGGTATGATCCCGCTGTCCGATGATACCCGCGCAATGTTTGGTGATAATGTTAAAGAACTCAAGGCGATGACAGGCACCGAAGCGCTTAATTAAAAAAGCAGTTTTTAATTATATTGCTTGTGAATTCAAGGCTTAGATTGAATATTGGCAAAAATGGCCCAGCGGTAGTTGGGCTTTTTTCTTCTTAAGTCGACAAGGCAATTGGACCTAAGTCAAAGCCTCAGGAAGTAACAGGTATTATGGATACACCGAGTCTACTGATCTCTTTGCTAGCGTTAGCAGCATGCGCCTATTATCTGGGACGTAAGCGCTCACTTACGTTGGCGCAATCATTAGGTGGTATTCGATACCTGCATTCGTTGCCTTTTTATTATGGCATCCAGGCCGCATTGTGGTGCGGTTTGCCGACGCTATTGATATTAGTGCTTTGGTTAATATTCGATGAGCCGTTAATCACACAGTTGGTGTTGGCCTCACTTCCCGAGGAGCTTCAGAGCAAGGCTGGTCCGGATTACAATTTACTCATCAGCCAGATTCAAAATGTCGCTTCAGGTGCGCTGGCTGCAGACAGCGTCGAACCCGCCTTAGCCAGTGCAGCGCAAGAGCTAAATCGCCTAAGGGGTTTCACCCAGTTGGTATTGACGGCGATTACGCTGATTCTGGCGCTTGCCGGTGGAGCCTGGGCGTGGTATTCGATGTCAGCCCTGCAGCGAGCCCGTGCCCGGGTCGAGTCTGTTTTTAAGTTATCGCTGTTGTTGTGTGCCTGTGTTGCTGTAGCGACAACGCTGGGCATTGCGTTATCGGTAGTCTTTGAATCCCTGCGCTTTTTTCAGTCGGTACCTGTTAGCGAATTTATTTTTGGTCTGGACTGGAGTCCACAAACCGCTATTCGGGTAGATCAGGTGGGAGGTTCGGGTAGTTTTGGCATGGTGCCCTTATTTACCGGTACTTTACTTATATCCTTTATCGCGATGACGGTTGCCGTACCTGCAGGACTTATGTCGGCCATTTATCTGGCCGAATACGCTGGTCCAAAGTTGCGGGCTTTCGCAAAGCCTACCTTAGAAGTTCTGGCCGGAGTCCCAACGGTTGTTTACGGGTTTTTTGCTGCCCTCACTGTTGCGCCTTTTGTCCGTGATGTCGGCACTAGTGTCGGTTTAACGGTGAGTTCGGAAAGCGCGCTAGCAGCCGGTTTGGTCATGGGTATTATGATAATCCCGTTTATTTCCTCGTTGGCCGATGATGTAATTAATGCTGTTCCCCAGACCTTGCGGGATGGCTCCCTGGCCCTGGGGGCGACCAAATCTGAAACCGTGACCAGGGTTATATTCCCCGCAGCACTGCCGGGTATTGTTGGTGGCATATTACTCGCAGTTTCCCGCGCAATCGGTGAAACCATGATTGTGGTGATGGCTGCAGGCATGGCCGCCCGGCTCACCGCCAACCCTCTTGAAACTGTTACGACAGTGACGGTGCAAATTGCCACCCTGCTGGTTGGCGATCAGGAATTTGACAGCCCCAAAACATTATCTGCGTTTGCGCTAGGCTTAATGCTGTTTTTGGTAACACTGATGCTCAACATGGTGGCACTGAAAGTGGTAAAAAAATATCGGGAACAATATGACTAGTCACAGGACAGACGATAATCAGAAGACTGCCTTATCAAACACGACTTTAATTGAGAAAAGTCTGGGTCGTCGTTATCGGGCGGAAAAACGTTTCCAGGTCTATGGCTTAATGGCGATAGCCTTTGGTTTGTTGTGCGTGGCGGCATTATTTATCGATATTATTGGTAAGGGTTATGGTGCGTTTCATCAAACTTATATTGAGTTGGAGGTAACTTATGACAGCCAGGTGCTGGATGTCAGCAATGCCAGCGATGTCGAACAGCTTCGGGTAGCCAATTTCCCGGCGCTTGTTAAGCAGGCTTTGCGTAATCATTTTGGTGATGTGAGTGACCGTAAAGGCCGGCGCGAACTGAATAGTATGGTTAGCAGTGGTGCTGGCTATCAATTGCAGGATCGGCTGGCTGCCAACCCGGATTTATTGGGTAGTACCGAAAAACTCTGGCTGTCTGCTGACGATGATATCGATACCTATTTTAAAAGCCTGGAGAAAAACGGTGAAGCCTTTGTCGGGAGAATCAGTGAAAGCCAACAAGCCTGGCTACAGACTTTGCAGGAAAAGGATCAAATACGACTTCAGTTCAACTGGAACTTTTTCATCAGTGGCGATTCTCGGGAACCGGAACAAGCGGGTATTGGTGGTGCGGCCATGGGTTCTTTACTGACCCTGATACTGACTTTTCTACTGTCTTTTCCTGTAGGTGTAGCAGCTGCTGTTTATCTGGAAGAATTCGCACCTAAAAATCGCTGGACTGATTTTATCGAAGTTAATATCAATAACCTCGCGGCGGTACCGTCCATTATTTTTGGTTTATTAGGTTTGGCGGTATTAATTAACTTATTTCATGTGCCTCGCTCAATCCCGGTGATTGGTGGTTTGGTCTTGACCCTAATGACCTTACCGACAATTATTATTTCAAGTCGCGCGGCGATCAAGTCGGTTCCGCCATCGATTCGTGAAGCGGCGATTGGTATTGGTGCTTCGCCCATGCAAGTGGTGTTGCAACACGTTCTGCCTCTGGCTATGCCAGGCATGTTAACCGGCGCTATCATCGGTATGGCTCAAGCGCTGGGGGAAACCGCACCCTTATTGATGATCGGCATGGTGGCCTTTATTGTCGATATCCCCGGCGGCTTTACGGACCCTGCGACAGTCTTACCGGTGCAAATATTTCTTTGGGCCGACAGCCCAGAGCGGGCTTTTGTTGAAAAGACCTCGGCTGCGATCATGGTCTTACTGGCTTTTTTAATCTCAGTGAACACTATGGCGGCAGTGCTGCGAAAAAGGTTAGAGCGGCGCTGGTAGCAGAGCTTGCGAAAAAAACAGTAGCCTTAAGCTTAGGTGGATAAATTATGAATACAGTAGTAGTAAATGATTTCTCAGCTGAGAAAAGCGTCATCGGCGATGAGAATAAAGACGGTAATCTGAGCGAAAATATCGCCGAAGAGCAGACTGTGGGCAAGCCCTTTGTCGATGATCCTAAAATTCAGTCTCGCAAAGTCGATATTTTCTATGGCGATAAGCAAGCTATTTTTAATGTCAATATCGACATTGGCAAGCATCAGGTGTTGGCTATGATCGGGCCTTCTGGCTGTGGAAAATCGACCTATCTGCGCAGTCTTAATCGGATGAACGACACCATTGACGGTTGCCGCATGAACGGTGAGTTATTGCTGGATGACCAGGATATTTATGAATCAAAAATGGATGTTGTGGCTTTACGCGCTAAAGTGGGTATGGTTTTTCAAAAGCCCAATCCCTTCCCTAAATCTATTTATGACAATGTCGTTTATGGGCCAAAAATACATGGTCTAGTGAGTCGCCGAGGCGAAATGGATGAGGTGGTAGAAACCAGTCTTAAAAAAGCCGGGCTTTGGGACGAAGTGAAAGATCGTCTCGACCAGCCGGGCACTGGATTATCTGGTGGCCAGCAACAGCGCCTTTGTATAGCGCGAGCGATAGCCATCAGCCCTGAAGTTATTTTGATGGACGAACCCTGCTCGGCCCTTGACCCCATCGCGACTGCGCGTATTGAAGAACTTATCGCAGAGTTAGCCATTAATTACACCATCGTTATAGTCACCCATTCGATGCAGCAGGCAGCTCGGGTCTCACACCGGACGGCGTATTTTCACCTGGGTTATCTGAAAGAAGTAAATGACACCAAAGAAATCTTCACCACGCCGCAGCATCGTTTAACTGAAGCGTATATTACAGGCCGTTTTGGTTAACTTTGGGTATTAATAGGAAGTAACCATGGATAAATTACATCTTGACCAACATATCTCTCGGCAATTCAATGAGGACCTTGAAGCCATAAAAAGCGAAATGCTAGCCATGGGTGGCGTTGTGGAAAAGCAGTTGAGGGAGGCGGTTAAAGCCCTGGAAGAAGCCGACAGTGAGTTAGCCGAACATGTCTTAACGGTAGAAGATGATGTGGATCAGATGGAGCGAGATATTGATGAGCATTGCGCAACCTTAATAGCCCGCCGACAACCTGCAGCGACCGACCTGCGCATGGCTTTGGTCGTTACCAAGTGTATTCGTGATCTGGAGCGAATTGGTGATGAGGCCCAGAAGATTGCCAAGATGGCGATCAAGCTCAGTGGTGATGAAGCGCCGCGGGGTTATATTGAAATTCGACATATTGCTAACGATGTTCGCACCATGCTCAATGATGCGCTGGATGCGTTTCTGCGTTTTGACACCGAAGCGGCGGTTCGAACCATGGCCAAGGACCGCCAGATTGATCAGGATTATTCATCGGCTCTCCGAGAATTAATTACCTATATGATGGAAGATCCACGGAATATTTCCCGGGCACTGAATATTGCCTGGGTGCTGCGCTCTCTGGAACGGATTGGTGACCATGCAAAAAATATCTGCGAACATGTGGTTTATCTGGTTAAAGGTAAAGACATTCGCCATGGTCATCTGGATGAGATCGAGCCCTAGTTACCTGGACCTTAGGTACCGATGGCTTAACGACAAAGGGCTTGTGAGAAGTGACTGACTTCAAAAACTTTCCCCAGGGATTGTTGCCCTTTCTCGAAGACTTGTCTGCAAATAATAACCGAGAATGGTTTGCAGACAATAAACACCGGTATGAAGAGCTGGTATTAAACCCCGCTCTCGATTTTATTGGTGCTATCGGCCCTCATATCGAAAAAATCTCCGGGCGTTTTGAAGCCATCCCCAAACGATCCGGTGGCTCGTTGATGCGGGTTTACCGAGACACGCGCTTTGGCAAAGATAAAACCCCCTACAAAACTAATGTCGGCATTCAATTTCGTCACGTGTTGGGTAAGGATATTCACGCCCCAGGATTCTACGTGCATATCGAACCCCATGAGGTGTTCGTCGGTGTCGGCAGTTGGCGGCCCGATAGCGCGTCTTTGTTTAAAATTCGTACGCGGATTGCGGAAAAGCCAGATGTCTGGCGGCGAGTTTCGGGCAATAAAAAATTTAGCAGCCACTATCAGTTCGCTGGCGATAGCCTGAAGAGACCTCCCCGAGGTTTCGACCCAGATCACCCCCTGGTCGAGACCTTAAAGCGCAAAGATTTTATTGCCGTAAAGCATCTTGACGAGCGAGATATAGAAAGCGAAGAATTTATAGCTGTGGTAGTCGCGCGGTTCCGAGATGGCCTGCCTTTGATGCGTTTCTTATGTGAGGCGTTAGAGCTGCAATTTTAAAAGCTCCCAGGACCTGGGATTATGTCATGTTGTTGACGGTGTTCGGTATTTATGGTGTCATTGCGCCTCATTGAAGCTCCGTCAGGCCAGCGATTTTGGCCGCTTATCTACACCATTCTCAAACTAAAAAACTGTAGTTAAAACCCCGATGTTTTATCTGCGTCACGTGAGGAAACCCTATGTCCGCAGCACCGTCACTAGACTTTAGAGACAAGACCGCGATTGTCGGTATTGGCGAAACGGAATATACACGTGGTGCCGAGCGGCCATCGACAGAGATGATGCTGGAAGCCACTCGTAAAGCCATTGCCGACGCCGGTCTGAAACCAAACGAGATTGACGGGTTGGTATTACCGCCGGTGCTCATTACCGCTGAGGAGGTGGCGGCAAATTTGGGTATAGAGGATTTGCGCTACTCGGTGACAGTGAATATGGGCGGCGCCAGTCCCGTCACGGCTCTGCAAAGTGCAGCGATGGCGATTAGCGCAGGTGTCGCCAAAAATATTGTTGTGACAGCAGGCTGGAATGGCTCGTCTGCGCTGCGACCAAAACCCGGCGCCAAGTTTGTTGAGACGATTTCCCTGCCTGCCCTGGAAAGAACGCTAAGTGGCTACTATCTACCCTATGGCAGCGCATCGCCGGTCCAGATGTATGCCTGGATCGCCACTCGCCATATGCAGCAATTTGGCATTGGGCCTGAGGCCACTGGCGCGGTAGCCGTAGCTGCGCGAAAACATGCCCAACACAACGATAAAGCTATTACCCGGGGACAAACTCTGGATATGGAAGGCTATCTGAATTCTCGATGGATTTCTGAGCCTTTCCGCTTGTTTGATTGCTGTCTTGAAACCGACGGTGCCTGTGCTGTGGTGCTTAGCTCAGCGGATCAGGCAAAGGATTTAAAACATAAGCCAGCGTATATCATGGCGGCTGCTGAAGGTCATCCTTATCCTGCTGATGATATCGCCAACCGACCAGACTTGTTTCATATTGGTTTGTCAAACTCTGCCCCCAAGGCGTTTGCCATGGCTGGGGTCAAGCCCACAGATATGGATTTTCTTCAGGTTTATGACTGTTTCACCTACGTTGTGCTTTTGCAGCTGGAAGCGCTGGGCTTATGTGAGCAGGGCGCTGTCGGTGAATTTGTTAAAGACGGCAATATCGAAGTCGGCGGCAAGTTTCCTATGAACACCCACGGCGGTTTGCATTCCCAGGCCCATGTCTGGGGCTTGAATCACGTTGTTGAAGCGACTAGGCAATTGCGCGGCGACGGCGGTGAAGTGCAGGTAAAAGATGCGGAGCTTGGTCTGGTAACAGGCTGGGGTGATTTTGGCGATGGCAGCCTGGTTATTTTGAGAAGGTAGTTCAGCCGCCCATTTGAAAAAACAGTTCAGGCGAGCTTTAAGCGCTCGTTTAGGAGAAAGAACCATGAGTGAATTTATCCCCAACCCCGCACCGCGCCCAACCAATTATCTCGACGAGCAATTCTGGGGACACTGTGCCAACGGCATACTGTGTTTTCAATGTTGTACAGAATGCGAAACCTGGCGGCACATTCCCCGTTTTATGTGTGCAAACTGCGGCTCTGAAAATTGGGGCTGGCGAGAATCCCACGGTCGGGGCAAAGTTTATACCTGGACAGTTTGCCATATGCCCATGTCTAAAGAATTTGAGAAAGACTTCCCCTATGCTGTGCTGGTGGTAGAAATGGAAGAAGGCGTGAGAATAACGGCGGGCCTAAAAGGTATGGATTACAAAGATCTAACAGTGGACCTGCCTGTCGAAGTGGTTTTTGAACCACTCGAGAACGGCGGCAAATTGCCGTTTTTCCGGCCTCGTAAGGAATAAAGGACGAGCCAAGTGGCTTAGTGAATATGGGTCTTTGCGTAAGGTAGTTGCCGCAGAGACAGAAACCACAGAGAGATCTACGGATGTCAGATACTGCTCAAAAGCTATAGGACATTGATAAACAAATTATCAAGGTGAGCATTATTGATGCTCCGGGCACGATCATGCTTGGACTCGGCTTATATGCCAAATTCGCGGCTAATGGCGAGGCATTCGTGCCGATTTTAAATAACGAAGCCGTGGTCAATTTTATGCTCCTGGTGGGTGCCGGGATTATGGCCTGGGGTGCCTATAAAATAGTGACACTTAGTCGAGAAAAGGCAAGGCTCAAAAGCGAAGTTGCTGGTAATGCGCTGTAAATTCTGCCAAAGCATCTGAACTAGCTTTTTACTCACCCCTGTCCAAGACCTCATTGAACATAGCTTCGTCCAGCAGGTTTTCACTCCGTGCAACCACGGTAGAGACCATACAATCGCCGGTCACGTTAACTGCAGTACGCATCATATCCAGCAAACGGTCTACGCCGATAATCAGCGCGATACCTTCCACCGGCAAACCTACTTGCTGTAAAACCAGTGCCAGGGTGATCAGACCAACACCCGGTACTCCAGCGGTACCGACCGATGCTAACGTCGCGGTAAGAATCACTGCGATATAGCCGCCCAGAGAAATATCGACATTAAAGGCTTGAGCGATAAATACCGTTGCGACGCCCTGCATAATAGCAGTGCCGTCCATATTGATGGTCGCGCCTAATGGCACGGTGAAAGAGGCAATGGAGTTGTCGATGCCGATGCGTCGCTCGGCGACATTCATGGTTACTGGAATAGTCGCGCTGCTTGAGGAGGTGCTAAAGGCAAATAGGATGGCAGGCCGTACGTTTTTTAATAAGGTCCAGGGACTTAAGCGGGTCAGCGTTTTGAATAAAATCAAATAGACGCCGAGGCCATGTACCAACAAAACTAGCACCACGGTAAAAAAATATTTAGCCAGATCAGCAATAGCCGATAGGCCCAAGTCACTGAATAATTTAGCAAGCAGACAAAACACGCCGTAGGGCGCCAGGTGCATGAGGAAGGAGACCATGGTCATAACCACCTCATTAAAGCTTTCAAAAAAATCCAGTACAGCCCGGCCTTTTTCTCCGCTATGGGTTACGGCAATACCCATCAAAATAGCAAAGACAATAATTTGCAGCATATTGCCTTCGGCCATAGCTTTGACCGGGTTGGTCGGGAAGATATTGATCAGTACTTCTTTTACCGAAGGCGCCGGTTTAGCCTCGTAAGTGCTGGCGCTGCTCATCTCGATACCCATGCCCGGGTCGATAATATTGGCGCAGGTCAGGGCCAGGGTTACCGCGATAGCTGTTGTCAGTAGATACAAGCCCAGGGTTTTTGCTGCCATATGGCCCATGCGCGCATTGACGCCCATAGCGCTGGCACCGCAGACCAGGGACACAAATACCAGCGGTACTACCAGTAACTTGAGGGATGCGACAA
>CALODO010000011.1:0-23210 GCA_942492235.1 uncultured Gammaproteobacteria bacterium | reverse complement strand
AAAAATATATTCCCCAGTTCAAAGGCTTGAACGTGCTGAAAAAAGGCGCAAAGGATCTGGATGACACTGTGCCGCTAGAAACGCTACCGACTATTCGTCAGCTATTTAGCCACTCGGCGGGCTTCGCCTATGGCCTGTTTCCCAATAACCCCATTGATGTCGCCTATGTCGATCAGCGTATGATGGGCATGGAGTCAACCCTGGAAGAGATGATCGACAAACTGGCCAAACTGCCCCTGTTGTTCCAGCCGGGCGAACGTTGGAACTACAGCATTGGTATCGATATTCTGGCGCGTTTGGTGGAGATCTGGTCTGGGAAGCGTTTTATCGATTTTCTCAAAGAGCGGATATTTAAACCGCTCGATATGGTGGATACCGATTTCTATGTGCCTGAGGAAAATCATCATCGCATCACTACCAATTACTCGCCCATCGATTTACGCGACCCGATGGTGCCAGGCCTCAAACCCTGCCCGGATATTATGATTGGCAGCGTGTTAGCACCGAAAAACTTTCACTCTGGGGGCGGCGGCCTGGTCTCAACCATGAGCGATTACACCGCCTTTATCCAGATGATCATTAATGGTGGTCAGTGGAAAGGAACTCGTATTATCTCCCCGGAATCCGTTGCGTTAATGCATACCAACCAACTCCGTGACGGTGTCAAGGTAAAGCTGCCGATGTGGGATATGCCCAATACGGTGTTTGGTCTCGGTTTTGCTGTCAAGAATTCTCCCGCCGAAGGTGAGCCCGATAACGCCATTGGCGAATATCACTGGGGAGGCATGGCCGGTACCCATTCGTGGATATCCCCAAAGGCTGGCATTTCTGCTTTATTGTTTACCCAGCGCGCCTATGGCTTCTGGCATCCTTTTAGTCATGAACATAAGCGGCTGGTGTATAAAATCGCTGGATAAATAACCTATAAAACCGAGGAATAACAAATGGGAAGAGTAACAGGTAAGGTAGCAATTATAACCGGCGGCGGTAGCGCTGGCATGGGCAGAGCCACGTCAGTCTTACTCGCGGACGAAGGCGCCAGTGTTGTGATTGGCGATATTAATGAGGCCGGCGCCAGGGAAACCGCCGATCAGATCAATGCAGCAGGCGGCAAAGCCGTGTCGATGCGTCATGATGTATCCAGTGAAGCCGACTGGGAAGCGATCGTAAAATTGGCTGTGGATACTTATGGCCGTATCGATATTCTGGATAACAATGCGGCGATGTTTATCGCAAAACCTTTAATGAACACATCAACCGAAGAATTTCAGAAACAAAACGCGGTGAACGTGGATGGGGTATTTTTCGGGATGAAAGCCGTGATACCGGTGATGGAACAAACTGGCGGTGGGGCCATTGTTAACATTTCATCCGGGGCGGGCATTGTTGGTTTTTCCGCCGCCGGAGCTTACAGCTCCAGTAAGGGTGCAGTACGTTTGATGACCAAGTCCATGGCTCTAGAGTGTGCAGAAAGGAAAAACAATGTTCGGGTTAATTCCATCCACCCCGGTCCAATTCTCACCCCCATGCTCGAGCAAGGCATGGACGACCTCGGCGGCGGAGCAGATATACGGGGCATGTTTGAGTCTATGGCGCCGGTTGGTCATCTGGGTGAGCCACAGGATATTGCACATGGTGTGCTATATCTAGCCAGTGATGAATCTAAATATGTAACAGGCGCAGAGTTAGCCATCGACGGTGGTTTTATTGCTCAATAGCAACACTAATCGTACCTGAACATTAGGTGTTCTACACAGTTTAATGGGGCCTATAGATAGACTTAAGCCTGTGTATCCTGAATCCGCATATCTCTATCGACAGGGACCAATGAATGATAACTTCATCTAAGAAATCAGGTGAAGACAGTAGCATTACTCCTCGGCGATGAAGCCGAGGTACCCATTCTAAACCATTCGATAGACTGGCCATCGGATTTCGCTGCGCCTATCAAGCAAGACCACAAGTGTTGAGTTTGAGGTAATAATTGAGTTAACTCCTCCCTGAACCGGAGATCAATTTGTCCCTTATGCCCAACAGCCTGACCTGAGTACTCATCTCACAGCGCCATTAGCTGCCCCCTCCAGCAAACTTCAGCCGGGTCACCCAGCCTCAAACGCGCTGGAACACCCTGCTCCCTCTCCCGCAACGCGATTGCTATAAGGACACTTTAGATTTATATTAGCCCAGCTGTTTAAGCGGCTTGATAAAACAATAAATTGCAAGACTAACGTGGTGTGAAATCCTTTGAAATTAACCAGTATCGAGCTGATCTCTGCCTGCCCTAACCCAGTTATCATCGTCGATAACGAGGGTGTCATTCGCGTTTTTAATCCCGCTGCAAAGAAACTGCTGGGCTTCGAAGCTGATGATCTTATTAACTCCCTCAAAATTGCCGAGTTCTATGAACGTGAAGATGAAGGTGAGAATGTTAACAGGCTACTTGCTGCTGATACTAACGGTGGCGCAGGTCAAATACAGGGCTACGAAACCAGAGTAATAGGCCGCTCTGGCCAGGTGTTCCCTGTTTGTATGTCAGCTGCGACGCTGAAGGATAACGATGACGCCATGAGCGTGATCATCTATTTCCAGGATCTCACCCATAATGAAAAGCTTGAGGCCCAGATTCGTGAATTATCTCGAACCGATCCTCTCACTGGCATGTTGAATTCGCGCCAACTGTATATCTCGTTACAGGATGAAATTTTACGTTCCACTCGCTACAAGCACCCTTTTGCGCTACTTTGCTTTAGCCTCAATGGCCTAAAGGAAAGTAATGATCAATTTGGTCATCTGGTCGGCGACGACATGCTAAAGCTCTTGTCACTGGTAGCCAGAGATACCTTGCGCGATAACGATACCAGTTACCGATACACCGGTAACGAGTTCCTGGTCATATGTCCCGAAACTGACTATGCCGGCGCTAGATATGTTGCTGAAAGGCTGCAAAACACTTTTTCCGAACTACTCCCTCAGGCACTTGACACATCTTTCAGCCAGCTAACCACTCCCCTCTCCATGAGTCAAGGCATAACCGTTTTTTACGGGGCCAACACCGTAGATAAAAACGTGCTTATCCACCAGGCCATTCAGACGATGGAAAAGGCCAAGCTGGACAACGGCAATCGAATTGAGTTATTTCAAGCTAATATGCAACGTGATCAATAGGTTGCGAGCGACACGCTACACCCCTTCCAATTAAGCAAATACCTTGACGCTATCCTCTCTAACTTCACTGCAAAAGCGCTGATCAGCTATGCTAAACTAGATTCGCTAATTTAATGACAAGCTCCGAGCACCCGCGTTCTAAAGTCCTCAATGGCCATGAACCCTGTGCCGAGAAGTCACTCTTACTTTTCTCGATTTTGAGAAAAACTGAGTAGACATTCTGAGGGATGTTGGGGAAACCTGGCCTCCTCCCGACTTTGGAAAGGTGTTTGCATGTTACAGGACAACTTCGGACGCGAGTTTCATTACCTCCGCCTGTCTATTACTGATGTTTGCAACTTCCGTTGCAACTATTGCCTCCCCGACGGTTACGAGGGCAAGCCCGACGAGGCATTTTTGTCATTGGACGAAATCCGCCGAATCTGTGCCGCTTTCGGTGCCACTGGCACGCGAAAAATACGTATCACGGGTGGCGAACCTTCAGTGCGCAAAGATCTACCTGAGATCATCCGCACGGTCAAAGCCACACCCGGCATCAAGAAAGTCGCCATCACCACTAATGGCTACCACTTACCACAGCGGATTGAACAATGGGTGGACGCTGGTCTGGATGCACTCAATCTCAGCATCGACAGCCTTGACCCGGGGGTTTTTCAATCGATTACCGGGCATTCCAGGCTCCATGAACTGCTCGATGGCCTGGACCGTGCCATCGACCTGGACATACCTTCCATCAAGGTCAACGCCGTCATGCTGCGCGGCCTGAATGATAACCAGCTTGAGCCCTTTCTCAACTGGCTACAAAACAAACCCATCACTTTGCGCTTTATTGAATTAATGCAGACTGGAGATAACGGCAAGTTTTTTGCCAAACACCACGTTGCTGGTGAAACCCTGCGGCAGTGGTTACTGGACAACGGCTGGACACAAACGCTACGCGGCATTGATGCTGGCCCGGCCCAGGAGTTTTATCACCCAGACTATCAAGGGCGCATCGGCCTGATCATGCCCTACAGCAAGGATTTCTGTAGTACCTGTAACCGGCTGCGTATGGATGCTACTGGAAAGCTACATCTCTGCCTGTTCTCTGACACTGGCATTGATGTTCGGCCCCTGCTGCAGTCCGATAATCAGCGAGATGAGTTGATCGAATTTCTACAGAACCAGTTACTGGACAAAAAAGTCAGCCATTTTTTACAGGACGGCGAAAGCGGCGGCACTCGCCACCTGGCCATGCTTGGAGGTTAATACCGTGGTCAAAAATTATTCTGAAGAGTTCGCCTCCTTACGCATTGCAGTGTTGACTGTTTCCGACAGCCGCAATGAAGACACTGATACCTCCGGTAAATTGCTGGTTGAAAAACTCACCGCTGCTGGCCACCAACTTGTCGCCAAACAAATTGAAAAAGATGAACTCTATAAAATTCGAGCCATCGTTGCTAACTGGATAGCCTCCGACGACATACAGGTGATTTTAATTACCGGTGGCACCGGCTTTACCGGTCGCGACTCTACACCTCAGGCCGTGTTACCGTTATTTGATACGGTGGTAGACGGTTATGGTGAGTTGTTCCGGCAAATATCCTATAACGATATTGGCTCATCCACGGTTCAATCTCGTGCGCTGGCCGGCTTATCGAACGGCACCATCGTATTTTGCATGCCCGGCTCCACCAACGCCTGCCGCACGGCCTGGGACGGGATCATTGGCGAACAGCTGGATGCTAGCCACAAGCCCTGTAACTTTGTTGGCCAGTTAAAAGTCATTACTGGTGATAAAAATGAAAGCGAATGCAGCACCCGCGAAGTTTCCTAGTTTAACTCTATGGATAAATTCCCTGGGGAGATAATCGCCTCATGAGCAAGCTAAGTCATATAAACGCTGATGGCGAGGCCACCATGGTCGATATTAGTGGAAAAGGCATTACCAGCCGCATCGCCACTGCTGAAGGCTATGTCGCCATGTTACCTGAAACGCTAGAGTTGATACGGGATGGCGGCCTCGCAAAGGGTGATGTATTAGCCACCGCCCGCATTGCCGGTATTCAGGCCGCAAAACGCTGCGCAGACTTGATTCCTCTCTGCCACCCGTTGATGCTGAGTAAGGTACAGGTCGACTTTACCTTAATGCCTGAACAAAACCGGATACGTATTGAAGCTCTATGCAAACTCGATGGTAAAACCGGCGTCGAAATGGAAGCACTTACCGCCGTTTCCATTGCTGCGCTAACGCTATTCGATATGTGTAAGGCCGTTGACCCCGGTATGTCTATTGAAGACATCCGGGTTCTGACCAAGAAAGGTGGCAAAACTGGAGTCTGGCAATGTGACCAGCAACAGGTCGACTGAATCTACCTCAATACGTATTTCTACTAAGAAGCAAGCCATGATCAAAGTATTATTTTTCGCCCAGTTAAGGGAGAAGCTGAATTGCTCACAGCTTGATGTTCCGCTAAGGGCGCCCAGCAATGCGCCATTTACGGTAGCCGATCTAAAAACTCAGCTCGTCAGTAAAGGGCCCGCCTGGCAAAGCGTATTTACCGACCCGCAGCTGCTTGCAGCGGTAAATCAGGTGATGTGTGACGGCGACGCAGTGCTGACAAACGGTGATGAAGTCGCGTTTTTTCCACCGGTGACCGGGGGTTGATATGGACACTAGCCAAACTCCCTCTTCCAAAAACTATACACAGGTGAAAATTCTCGATACGACCTTTGAGCCGGCAACTATTTTGAGGACACTTAGCACCGCAGATAGTGAACACGGTGCGCTCGTCACCTTTACCGGCATGGTCCGCGATCTGGCAGACAACCCGGTCAGTGCCATGCTGCTGGAGCATTATCCAGGTATGACCGAGCAATCCTTACAGGCAATTATCGATACCGCCCGCAAACGTTGGACACTGGGCCAGGTGACAGTAATACACCGGGTAGGCATGCTCTACCCGGGCGATCCCATTGTTTTTATCGGCGTTAGTAGCCGCCACCGCCGGGAAGCCTTCGATGCCTGTCAGTTCATTATGGATTATCTAAAAATGGACGCGCCCTTCTGGAAAAAGGAATTCACTCCCGAAGGCGAACACTGGGTTGAAGCGAAAACCAGTGACTGTGAGGCGGCGAAACGCTGGTAAACCATGACCGCTTCTGGATCTCCATATGCAACGAAAATACTTGGCGTGATCTTAGCGGGCGGAGAATCCCGCCGTATGGGTCAGGATAAAGCCCTGCTACCGGTTAGTGATCAAAATGGTGGCGGCACCCTGCTCACCTTCATGCAGCGAAAACTCAACGCCACAAAACTGTTTGATGAAATTATTATCTGCCGTAATTCCAAAATCGACGGCATTAAAAATGTTCGTTATCTACCTGATATAAAGCCTGGTATTGGCCCCATCGGCGCATTACACGCTTTGGGTATTCATTATCCAGATCACCGCGCCCTCATCGTCCCGGTAGACATGCCATTACTGAAAGCCGAGCAACTAACCCAGCTATGTAAAACCAGCTTGAATGAACATACAGGCTGTTATTACGAAGGCAAATATTTTCCTCTACTTATCAAGTTTAATAACGATCTTACTGCCAGCATCGCTAAACGCCTCGAAATAAATGCCCCTGATCTCTCTATCGCCTGCTTATTGGATGATATTCAAAGCACAACATTAAGCTATCAAGGTGATTATTCACACTTTGCCAATGTTAATACCCTGGAGGAATGGCAAGCACTAAAGCTGTGAGTCGATTGTCATCCGGGTTTGTCATAAGACCCGTCAGCAACCTGTTAACACCACCATAACCTAACAGCAATTAAGGAAAGGCAGGGTAAGCACTGTCCTTAAATTTGCCTGCTGATGCACGTTATATTTATTTCTTTCTTCGAGTTCTAACTGAAGACTTATTTCCGCCAGGGCCAGAAGCAGTGGCACTAACATTCTTCGCCTTAATACGCCGTTTCCTTACTTTCGCCGTTTTATCCTGCGCAGTCGTAGATGCCTTCGAAGCATTCTCAGATGGTTTTACAGGTGCGGTCTTGCTACGCGAATTTTGCACTGCGGTAGCGTTTGTCCTGGATCCTCGTTTTTTGGTTTTATTAGGTCTTTTCTTTCCCTCAGTTTGCGTGTTTTCGTGTTCCCTAATCAAGGTCTGCGTATCAGTTGAAATGACTTTCGGTTTTTTCCCTGACCCTTTAGCTAAAGTTTTTTTCTTGCCGCTTTGCTTATCAGCGGTTTTGTTACCACCACGCTTAGCCTGATTTTTCTTTGTATCTCTGGTTTTGGAAGCCCTGGTTTTGGATGACCTGTATCCAGATTTCCCAGCGCTATCACCGATCAATTCAAGGTCAATTTTTCGTTCATCCATATCGACGCGGGCGACCTTGACCTGAACCACGTCACCCAGACGAAAGGTTCGTCCGGTGCGCTCGCCAACCAGGCGATGATGAGCCGCCTCGTGATGATAATAATCTTTTGGCAGGCCCGTGATATGCACCAGGCCGTCGATATAAATCGGTTCAAGTTCAACAAATAAACCAAAGCCGGTAACCGCGCTGACGACACCTCGAAACTCATTACCCACATGCTCTAGCAGGTATTCGCATTTCAGCCAGTTGACCACGCTGCGGGTGGCCTCATCGGCCCGGCGCTCAGTCATGGAACAGTGGTCACCGCCTTCTGATATTTGACCCAGATCATAGGGGTAATTCAATTCAAGGGGCTGAATTAGGGCACTGGCGACACGTTTCAAATGCGGCACCCTTTTCTTGCTGTATAACAAGGCTCGAATAGCCCGGTGGACTAGTAAGTCCGGATAACGCCGGATAGGGGAAGTAAAATGGGAATAACCGTCATAATTCAGACCAAAATGACCTAAATTTTCAGCCTGATAAACTGCCTGGCTCATAGACCTCAACATCACCGACTGGATAATATCCGCATCCGGCCGCCCTGCAGCCTGCTCAAGCACCGCCTGGTAATCCTGTGCCGTTGGTTTATCACCACCAGGCAAACCCAAACCCAGCTCGCCAAGAAAGGTTCGTAAATCTTCCAGCTTTTCTTCTCGCGGTCCTTCATGCACCCGGTATAGCACGGGTAACTTGCTCTTCTCCAGCAAGGTAGCGGCGCAGACGTTAGCGCTCAACATACATTCCTCGATCAGCCGGTGGGCATCGGTTCTTTCGGTGGGAATGATCTGTTCAATTTTTCTCTCGGCATCAAACAGAATACGGGTTTCGACCGTATCGAAGTCGATAGCGCCTCGGTTAGCCCGATTTTCGCTCAACGCGCCATAAAGATCATGGAGGTGATCGATATACTCAACAACTTGCCTAAATTGCTCTCGCACCGGGCTGTCGCTTTCCCCCCGTTCAGCGAGCATAAGCGCCACCTGGGTATAGGTCAGGCGAGCCCTGGAATGCATCACCCCTTCGTAAAAATTAAATTGCTTCACCACCCCCGATGAATCGATGCGCATTTCACAGACCATGCACAAACGATCCACCTGAGGTTTCAACGAGCACAACCCGTTGGATAATTTTTCCGGCAACATCGGTACGACCTGGCCGGGGAAATATACCGAATTGCCCCGCTGAAAGGCTTCCAGATCAAGCTCCGTGCGAGGCTTGACGTAATGAGAAACATCGGCGATAGCCACGTAGAGGCGCCAGCCATTTCTCCCAACTGGCTCGCAGTAAACAGCATCATCGAAATCCCGCGCATCCTCCCCATCAATGGTGACCAGGGGCAAGTGTCGCAGATCAACCCGGTCCTGCTTGTCACACTCTGGTATTTCATCAGCGATACTCGCCAGCTGCTTTTCCTGCGCTTTCGACCAGGTATGCGGTAGTGAAAAGTTATGTAGCGCCAGCTCGATTTCCATCCCCGGTGCCAGATCATCACCGAGCACCTGTACCACCCGCCCGGCAGGCTGCGCGTTTCTTGATGGTTGCCGGGTGATTGTCACCAATACGATCTGTCCCGGCTGAGCTGAGCCGACCTGCTCCGGCACAATCAAGACATCCTGGCTGATTCTTGGGTTATCAGGCCTGACAAAATGAATGCCGCTTTCAAGAAAATAACGCCCCACCAACTGCTCGGTACGGTGCTCAACCACCTCAACAATAGACCCTTCGGGACGGCCCCGCCGGTCATGGCCTGAAATCCGTACCAGCACCTCATCACCATCGAGGACACGGCGCATTTGTCGGCCCGAAAGAAAAATATCACCCTCCGCCGTCTTCGACAAAACAAAACCAAAACCTTCTGGATGACCAGAAACCCTGCCCTTAACCAGATTCATTTTGTCCAGCGTGCCATAGGCGCCGCGGCGGTTACGCACAGTCTGCCCGTCACGCTCCATCGCTCTCAAGCGGCGGCGCAGAGCTTCTATGGCATCATCAGATATCAGCTGAAACTCGCGACATAGTTCAGGGTGCGTGAGCGGACCAATGCTGTTCCCAAGATGGCTCAGGATAAATTCCCGGCTGGGAATCGGGTTGTCGTAGCGGGCTGCTTCTCGCGCAGCATATGGGTCTGAACGCCTGGTTTTTTTCATTCAGCCATGATAGCAGACAACTATGAAAGAACGATGTCGATAATGCCCCGTCTCGGCTATCAACACCCCCATTCTGATTGACAATTAAAAGCGTCATTAGTAAAGTGCGCAGCCCCTGAAAAATGGGTCATTCATACCTGTGCCCAGGTGGTGAAATTGGTAGACACGCTAGCTTCAGGTGCTAGTGATCGCAAGGTCGTGGAGGTTCAAGTCCTCTCCTGGGCACCATTCTGAAAATATCGAAAGGCCCCAGAAAGCCATTTAGAGCGTTGATTATTATATTGTTTTTATTTTATCGGTGCCAATTTTTATTGGCTGAGAATACCTTAAATAGACTAAGCAATCGCCCACCTATAGCCCGCAAAAAAGCTTCTATTCACTACCTGGATTCCCGCCACACCTTAATTCGATTCTCCAAAGAACCCGTAAACTTATAACCATTGCGCTTGTCTGCTTGGGGGACTCCAACCACATACAACCCCTTTAGCACTTGCCCGACTACGTTAATATGCAAACTACAATCAGCCACCCTAATTTTGCGCAATTCAAGGCGTGTTTTGCCTTTTAACATGTCGTCAATCAATCATCTACTGGCTACTCGCTATGGCGTTGACGATACTCCCTATTTTAAACTGTTTGTGGGTCAGGGCTCAGAATAGCTATTAATCTTTTTTAACCCAGTTACCTGATGAATCTTTGTGATACGTTTTCTCTACTGCAGACCATGCAACCTTATGACTGGTGGCTTCTCTGGAATCGCCGTCTCTCCGATCTTTTTTATCAGCGTACTGCTTCCATGCGCTATTAAAAGCTTCTTTATAAATCTCCTGCGCGTGCACAGGGAGATTATTTTTTACTGGCTCGGGTAATTCGGTTTTGTTTCGATAGGGCACAGTAGTACTCTCCGTCCGAAGTTTTTCTGTTGTTATCTTTGGAGCTGTAACTCATTCAGTTGGCGGCTAATTTGATGCAGCTTAGTGACTTCAAAATCACGCATATTTTCCATCAGTTCTTTTACTTCTGGTATTTGAGCATCAGTAGAGCCAAACTCATAAATATTAATAAGTTTTTGTCGAACACTTATCATCACCGACATTAAAGCATCTATATCACTGGGGTTTACATTTTTTAAGGCCGCTTGCGCATCATCCTCTTCGTCGACTGGGTAGTACCTTATAAAAGTGTCCATGATGTCTTTCCTCTTCGACTTAGGCACCTCCTCAATCATCTCTGTGGTCTTTTCCTCCACGGATTCCAAATACTCAAGCGCTGCACTTAGCCGCCCATCTTTCATCGTGCTTTCTTTATCCTGTATTTTTTCTTTTAAATCCTGATGAAATGATCTGCTCATCTGAACTATTGAACTTACTGTTTTCGCTGTCATGGTTTTATACCTTTTGTTGTTAGTAAATATGTATTAGGTGTTGCCTAGGCTTGAGTAATACGTTTTATCTATTTACCGATATGCATTTTTAAAACCGCATTAACAGCTGACTCATCTGCTTGCTTGATTCCTGGTTAATGGGCTATTCAGCTTAACTGTGTGTGAATATCATTATGGGTACTCTTTAACGGACCCTAGCCTGGCTGCATCGATGTGTTATCTAATTTTATGTTTTTTATAATTCGTAACTTTTTAAGCGGACTTCCGACTATGGAACAGTAGGTAAATTCAGTTGATGCCATGCGGACATCCCCCCTAATAAATTGCGGACATCCTCGTATCCGCTGCGACGCAAAATACTGACACCCAGGCCTGCTCTATGCCCTACTCCACACGTTACGATGACAGGGCGATTTTTATCAAAATCGAGTTCATCCAGCTTATCTTGAAGGTGACCGACAAAAATATGTTGAGCTCCGGGGATATGCCCATTTTCAAATTCGTCTATTTCTCGAACATCTAGAACTTGCAATGACTGCGTGTCACCTTTAATTGCTTGTGCTGTATCTTGTGCCGTAACAGTGCCGCTATTATTAATCGGTGCTCCCGATTTTCTCCAGGTACCGAATCCACCGGCCAAGGCTCCTTTTACGTTGTCGATACCGATGCGTGCAAGATGAGTGACCGCGATATCGATATCGCTTTCGCGATCAGTAAGCAAATA
Source organism: uncultured Gammaproteobacteria bacterium (assembly GCA_942492235.1). Classification (GTDB taxonomy): domain Bacteria; phylum Pseudomonadota; class Gammaproteobacteria; order Pseudomonadales; family Porticoccaceae; genus HB2-32-21. The sequence continues at coordinate 11,391 of CALODO010000011.1, read as the reverse complement.
TATGTCAGAGTTTTCGTCCCCAATCCAACCGCCAAAAACTGGTAAGCCACCGAGCCAAATACTATAACTATTTTTGATATGCCCACCTGCGTACGCTTCGGGCTCCCTGGTATCATAGACTTGGGCACACTTGCTCTTCTCGCGTATAACATCGGCTTCTATAAGATTAACGCTGCCAGCTCTGTTCACTGGCGCGAGGCCACCTTTTAGATTCACCTTTTCCATATAACGAAAGAAGGGTGGCCGGGATAATCGCTCGTTTCCTTTCTTTTTGGCGAATTCATTTCGGCTTAAAGCGAAAACGTCGTTATCACTTTTTTCTATGCCTAAAGTAGAGGACGGGCGTTTTGCCATTCCGCTGCCACAGATTGAGCCTGGTCCATGGGCAGGAATATGAAAGCCGTATCCCCAAGATCAGCTAATTTCTTGTGAACAGAATCATAAAGAACAGTTGCATTTACTATGGTTTTGCTCCGGTCGGTCAGATCAGTCCGTCCGGTCGTACCAAAAAAAAGGGTATCTCCGGTAAATATACCCCATGCCGGTGTATCACTATCGGAATCGAATATGGCGTAACACATACTTTCTGGGGTATGTCCCGGAGTATGCAGTGCGCGTATGTGAAGGGATCCTAAACGCAAATGTTCACCGTCGGCTAAGCGTAGATCCCCATGGCCGAATAATTCATGGGTGCCATTCACTATTTTTGCATCGGTTTGCTCTGCTAAATACGCGGATCCCATAACGAAATCTTCTTGCCGGTGTGTTTCGATAATGTACCGGATCCTAACGCCCAGATTTCTTGCTGTTTTCAAGTAGTCTTCCGTGTCACGTCCAGGATCAATTAAAGCAGCATCAACTCCATCTGAAATTAAATAAGCATAATGTGCAATCGCTGGTGTTTCAAAAGATATAAATTTCATATTCCATCCTCCCTTTTTATTTCCTTTTGAATGCCAATGTTTTCTATGTTTAAAGCAATGAGAGCAAGCTATGTGCCAACAATAACTTCGCCTTCATTTCATGGTTGTAGGTATAACGTTGAGAAGTTCGAACCACGGTATCAATACCGTTACTCAGACAGCGGTGTACTAAATATTTAGAGGACATCTAAATTCGTATAGAAATTGAAGTTATTTCTCTGTTGTCCTATTAATTAAAAGAGCATCATCTTACGTGCAATATTTATCGAAATGGCTTACCGGGATTAATCACGAATAGTAAAAATCAATATCTTATGCAGGACCCCGTTCTCAGTATTAATTGTCTAGAACCGTTTATGATCAGTAACAACCCGATCCTGGCCTTGATGCTCGGTTAAAACCAACAACGGATCACGGTGGATAGTCTTACAAAGGGTCCAGCAGATTAGAAGGGCGTAAAGCTGTCATCACGAATGGAGATTCCGGTATTGGAAGGGCTGTGGCCAATGCACTTTCACGAGAAGGGGGGGATGTCGTTCTGAATTATCTACCGAGTGAGCAAGTCTTTTAATGCGGGTTGGGCATCTGGTACGTCAACGTCCGACAGCTCAAACTGCCTGCCGTAGCGCCATCGACGGATTCACACCCGGAATCTACCGGCAGTGACGATAGCTTGTCGGTTACTTTTGAGTTTTCTTCTTTTTAATGTGTGTGCTATACACATGCAGACATGTATGATATTCATTGGGAAATTAAGCAGTAGCCACCCCATCTTACACTATACCCTTAACTTTAATGCTAAATATCCAAAACTCGCCATCGACACCTTTACCGAGAGCGCTGTTGGTATTTAAACCAATCATAATAAACAGGTTTCCTCAAAAACCTACCAAAGCTTTTTTCTCGTAAATTTACCTGCATTAAACATACGCTTACCTAATATTTATATTCAATGGTCGTCGTTTAATCCTTAACCGTAATTTTAGAATTAGTTTTCTAACCCTACTGATTCTCTTAAAAGAGGTCACGAAATTATAGGAATGATCGCGCTATGATCTGTAAATTTTTCAAAACTTTGAAAAAACTATAACAATCTTATTGCTATCCCAGCGCAGGAAACATTGACTCGGGTCTTTCCATACGAGAAATTCGGGGCGCAGTGTCTATAGCAAATTTGGTGCAGATCTTTCTATATAATATTTTCTATCTTTACATTCTACTTGTAGCGACTCAACAACCGAACGAATTTTGTCGCGTGCTCACAACATATCTCAGCAGAGAGACAATAGACCTCAGCATTGCCAACATAATCGCATTGACCAACATATCCATGACCAGTTCCGTTTTGATTACCTGCCAGTGCCATTTTGGCATTGAAGAAGGAATAGCCCCTATTGTCTCAAGTAGTCCATCATTAGAATGTATCGACAACCGCCAATTCGAAAAAATTGGACACTCCGATTAGCGCAGCCGTCAGGGCGGTACTAATCGGGACACACCACAGGCAGACCACCATAATCAGGACAACCATTTTCAAAGTGATCCTGTGTGATGCAATCTGGTCGATCCATCGCATCATTCACGGAGCCATCATTAAATGGCATGAAATCCTCTGCTGGAAAAAATTAACTGAAATTCAATTGAAATCCACCTGAAATTTAAACAACATACAGCGCCCACAGCCGGTACCAGAAAATAACCCCCGCTGCCATTCTCTCTCGTCAAGCAACACCACTCGTTCAGAGGTTATCCCCCGACTATGACTCGACAAACACATCGCAAGCGCTTGCGACAAGGCCTGAAGCGGAGAGGGCTTTTTTCCCTACTCTTATCTCTGCCAGCCCCCATGCTGCTGACTGCGGGTCTTTCTTATGGCGGTAACACCTCCAACGCACTACCAGTCGTTGTTGCGCCGGTACGACAGGCACCGGAATTTGCCGACACCATCGAGGCTTTGGGCACCACCCGCGCCAACGAGAGTGTCGAGCTGACAGCCAATGTCACCGAAACTGTCAGCGCCATTAACTTTGACGACGGACAGCAGGCCAAAAAGGGTGACCAGCTTCTGGTGCTAGAAAAAAGCGAAGAAGAGGCCGAATTAAAAGCCGCGCGGGCCGTGCTGGATGAACGTCGCGCCGCCTTTGAGAGAGCCAGTGATCTGGAGAAAAAACAGGCCATGTCTACTGCCATGCTCAAGGAGCGTGAAGCGCTCTTGAAACAGAGTGAAGGCAATATAGAGGCTATCCAGGCACGCATCGCGGACCGCGTCATTAAAGCCCCCTTCGATGGTGTCCTCGGTCTACGCAATATCAGCCCCGGCACACTGGTTAGGCCCGGAGACCGCATCACCACTATTGACGACCTGGACCCCATTAAAGTCGACTTTCAGGTGCCTTCGATTTTTCTTCAGGACTTGCACATCGGGCTGCCTGTAAAAGGGCAGGTACATGCACTTGGCAATCGTGTTTTCGAGGGCAGGATCAACATGATCTCCACTCAGGTAGACCCGCTTACCCGCACCCTGACGGTACGGGCGCTGCTCGGCAATCCCAGCGGCGCATTACGACCCGGCCTGCTGATGAATATCAGCCTGTCCCACAACCTGCGCAACGCCCTGTTAATTCCTGAAGAGGCCATCATCCAGCGGGATACGCGTAAGTTCGTCATGGTGATCAATCATTCCGGTGACACAGCCACCGCCGAAGAGCGACAGGTCACCAGCGGCCGCAGAACACCCGGAGAAATTGAAATCACCGAGGGGCTCGGCCTCAACGACCAGGTGGTGGTACATGGATTGATGCGAGTCCGTTCCGGTGATCAGGTGGCGATAAAAGCCATACAGCGAGTTGATGAACCGTTACAAGGCATGCTAGAAAGCATCGATAAGCCCCACCGGGGCGCCCGATGAAACTTTCCGATATCGCTATCACGCGCCCGGTCTTTGCCAGCGTAATATCACTATTGCTGGTGGCTTTTGGTGTTGTCTCATTTATGCAGATGCCATTGCGGGAGTATCCTGATATCGACCCACCGATCATCACCATTGATACCACTTACCCTGGTGCCGCTGCCACTGTGGTGGAAACCCGTGTGACACAACCCATAGAAGATCGAATAGCTGGTATTGAAGGAATAAATTTCATCAATTCATCCAGTACCGACGGGCGCTCCAGAATTTCCGTTGAATTCTCCACCAACCGAAATATCGACAATGCGGCAAACGATATTCGCGATCGTATCTCAAGCGTGTTGGAGAATCTTCCCGAAGAAGCCGATCCGCCAGAAATTGAAAAAACCGACGCCAATGACGACGTGATCATCTGGATCAGCCTGACTAGCGAGAACATGAGCGTTATTGAAATAACCGATTACGCACAACGCCACCTCGTGGACCGTTTCTCTATTTTGTCGGGCGCGGCCCGGGTCCGAATCGGCGGTGGTGTGGAGTATGCCATGCGCGTCTGGCTGGATCGCAACAAGATGGCGGCGAAGCAAATCACCGTTACCGATATAGAGACAGCACTGCATTCGGAAAATATTGAATTACCCGCTGGTAGCATCGAATCTGTGGAAAGGCAGTTCACCGCGCGCACCCAGCGCACCTACCAGACGGCGGAGGATTTTCGGGCGCTGGTAATCGGTCGCGGTGACAATAATGATTATCTCGTCAGGCTTGGCGATGTCGCTCGGGTCGAGAAAGGCGCGGTGGAAAATCGGACCTTTTTCCGCTCCAATGGTCAGCCCCGTGTTGGCCTGGGGCTCATCAAACAATCCACAGCGAATACAGTCGCCGTAGCCCAGGCGGCTGTCGCGGAAATTGAGCGTATCGCCCCTATGCTGCCACCGGGCATGCAAATCTCGCCTTCCTACGACACCTCGGTTTTCGTTCAGGGTGCGATTAATCAGGTCTACAAAACCCTGGGGATAGCCATTGCGCTGGTTGTAATGGTTATCTGGGGCTTTCTCGGCAGCGCTCGGGCAATGCTAATTCCCGCGGTCACTATCCCTGTGGCCATCATCGCCAGTTTTAGCGTGCTCTTGCTGATGGGGTTCTCCATTAACCTGCTGACCCTGCTCGCGCTAGTACTATCCATTGGGCTTATCGTCGATGATGCGATTGTGGTACTGGAAAATATTTCCCGACGCATTGAGGCAGGCGAACCACCCCTGACGGCAGCATTTTACGGTACCCGACAGGTCGGCTTCGCCGTTATCGCGACATCCGTGGTGCTTGTTGCCGTTTTTGTCCCCATCGTCTTTCTCTCCGGCGACCTGGGCAGGCTGTTTTCAGAATTCGCCCTCACCATGTCTGCGGCGGTAGTATTCTCGACGCTGGTGGCGCTGACCCTCTCAGCCATGCTGGCTTCAAAACTACTCGGAAAAAGCAGGAAAAATCGCGCCAGTCTAAGGGTAGAGTCCTGGTTTGATCGTTTCAAAACCTACTATCTTCGGCTACTGACAGGCTGTATCAACAAACCCCGCATAGTCGGACTGGGGTTTTTGGGAGTTGTACTTATGGGGCTTATGCTGTTTACCAATATCCCGTCGGAATATGCCCCAAAAGAAGATCGCGGCGCCTTTTTTGTACTGGTCACTGGCCCCGAGGGGGCTTCGTACAAGCACATGAACGAATATATGACATTGATCGAGAGCCGTCTCATGCCCTTAGTCGATGCTGGCGAGGCCAAAGAAATACTGGTCAGAACCCCTATGGGGTTTGGTGCTATTTCGAGCTTCAACAATGGTTTTGTTATCGTGGTACTGGAACCCTGGAACCAGCGCCGATCGGGGTGGGAGATCATGGCGGATGTGAGATACAGACTCAGCGACTTGACCGGTGTCAGTGCGTTCCCGATCATGCGCCAGGGCTTTGGTGGTGGTGCGCAAAAACCGCTGCAATTTGTCATTGGCGGCGGAAGCTTCGAAGAGCTTGCGCAATGGCGGGACATCATCTTCGCTGACATCGCTGCCAGCAACCCCGGCTTTGTCGGTCTGGATCACGACTACAAGGAAACCAAGCCCCAACTACAGATCGTCACCAACCGCGACCGGGCCGCCGATCTGGGCATCAGCACCAGGGCCATCGGCGCAACCCTCGAAACCATGCTGGGAGGGCGCCGGGTAACCACCTACATTGATGCCGGCGAAGAATATGACGTTATTCTCGAAGGAGAACGTGAGTCCCAGCGCACACCCACCAATATCGAGAATATTTACCTGCGCTCTGCCACCAGCGGCAAACTTATACCACTGTCGAACCTCGTGAGTATCGAAGAAATTGCCGACGCAAGCTCACTAAACCGCTACAACCGGGTCCGCGCCATCACTCTGGACAGCAATCTCGCAGAGGGCTTCGCCCTTAGCAAAGCCCTCGATTACCTGGAAAAGCTGGTCCGGGAAAAACTGCCGGAGACAGCGGTTATCGATTACAAAGGCCAGTCCCTGGATTTGAAAAGCAGTGGAACCTCCATGATGTTCGTCTTTCTGCTCGGCATGGTTGTGGTTTTCCTGGTGTTGGCTGCGCAGTTTGAAAGCTTTATCCACCCGATGGTGATCATGCTCACCGTGCCGCTGGCCATTACCGGAGCTCTGGCCGGACTATTCGTGGTCGGGGGAACGTTGAATATCTACACCCAGGTGGGACTCATCATGCTGGTGGGGCTGGCCGCCAAAAACGGCATTTTAATCGTCGAATTCGTAAACCAGTTACGAGATCAGGGCACAGGCTTTCGCGAGGCGATACTGGAAGCCTCCGGCACACGCCTGCGCCCCATCGTTATGACCGGCATTACCACCGTGGCCGGCTCCCTGCCCCTGATATTTTCAAGCGGTGCTGGCGCGGAAACCCGCTTTGCCATCGGTATTGTGATGTCCTTCGGCGTCCTCGCCGCGACAGCCTTTACGCTGGTGGTTGTACCCGTCACCTATAGCGTTCTGTGCAGACATACCGGCTCCCCTGGAGATGTTCGCCGTGACCTTGAAAGCCAGCAATCGTCCCAAAATGGGGTCAATTGGTGAAGGCGTTTCAGGTCAGGGGAGCTCCCCTTTTATATCCATGCACTCCGTCCCGCTATGCGCTCTGGCAGACTGCGTTGCTGATGACTGCTGTGCTTACCTCAGGCTGCACCGTCGGTCCCAATTATGTGCCACCCACGATTGATACCAGCGACCTGTGGTCTACATCGGCCGCCGCCGTCAGCGATGATACCTCTCGGCTCAGCCAGTGGTGGAGCCTGTTCAACGATGTCACGTTGGAAAACTATATTGATCAAGCCGTGGCCCATAACCGGATTCTGTCAATCGCGAAGACCAATATTCTCCGCGCCCATGCGCTGCGCAGACAGACAGGGTCGTTTTTTTTCCCAACTGTCGATGGGAGTTTGAGTCATACTCGCCAGGGCACAAGTGGCTCCACATCCAATACCTTTTCGGCGGGCTCCCGGCGCACCATTTACAACGCCGGTATTATTAGCAACTGGGAACTAGATATTTTTGGCGGTTTGCGTCGCCAGGCGAATGCCAGCGACGCCCGCCTGGAAAGCGCCATTGCCAATAAGGACACCGTATTGCTCGGCATCGTCGCCGAAGTTGGGCGCACCTACTTCGATATACTTGGGCTGCAAAAACGTATCGAAATCGTTGAAAAAAATATCTCTCTGCAAGCAGCAACCCTTGGTCTTATCGAAGACCTGTTCAATGCGGGTGAGGCAAACGAGTTTGACCTTTCCCGGGCACGTGCCCAGGAACAACTGACCCGGTCTCGACTCCCGGATCTGAGGGCAGAAATGAAAGCCGGCGTATTTCGCTTATCGATACTTTTGGGTCAACCCCCAGAATTTCTGCTCGACAATTTTTCCTCCGGACAAGTCCTGCCCCAGCCCCCCGATGTTATCTCTACCGGCATACGCTCCGAAGTGTTGCGCAGACGACCCGATATTCGCATGGCCGAGCGGGACTTGGCCGCAGCGACTGAGGACATCGGCGTTCAGGTAGCCGAGCTTTTCCCCCGGTTTTTCCTGACTGGCGAGGTTGGTCGCGCATCAAGCTCAAGCAGTAATCTGGCCGATCAACTCAGCGACACCTTTTCCTTCGGCCAGCTGATGCAATGGCCAATTTTTAACGCCGGTCGCCTTCGCGCGCAGATAGATGGCGAAAAAGCCGATGCAGCGATAGCCGCTGACCTTTATGAGCAAACGGTATTAAATGCGCTGAGCGAGGTAGAGTCTTCACTGGCCCGTTATGTCGAAAAGCTGGCTACGCGGGATAAATTACAGCGCGCTTTTCTCAACCAACAACGAGCAGCCGAATTAGCCCGAGTGTTGTTCAATTCTGGCGAGACCGACTTTCTCGCGGTGCTCGATGCTGAAAGGGCATTAATCGATGTGGAAGACAGTCTTGCGACCAGCGAAATCGATGTTCGATTGAACCTGGTAACGCTCTACGGGGCCCTCGGTGGAGGGTGGCAGCCCTATTCATCGACAAGTACTGCGAACTAAGCACACACCTGAAAAGTCAGTAATCAAATTCGGCTCCCTTACCCCTATATGCTCACCAAATCGACCTCGACAGGACTTTTCGCCAATCATCTCCCCTGCTCACAATCTCTGATATTTTTATAGCTATCTCTACCACCGGGGGTGGCGCCAATGAAGCCAGACAGTGGCGTTTGTAAGAATAAGCGCTATATTCCCGGCACTAGATATAAAATCCGTACAACCCTGTCTATCAATGATGTCCGCCATTTAGTGGCAGTCCTCGCCAAATTTGACGGTATGGTATTTCTTTAAGGTCCTGGTAGGAGCTCAGCTGCTACTGTGGAACATACCAGGAAACAACTTTGCTTGACGCTGCTCAAAAGCACCCCGCATTACCAGTGAAAAAAATTGAATACCTGTTAATAAGAATGGGGGCACAGAGTTTTTCTATTGGTGACTAGCAATCGCTGCCCAAGGTGGGGCCAAGTCTAATACATTAATTTTTGTCTGTTAAAAAGGTAGCATCCAACACCTGACCGCTAAATGCAATTTTCAACGACAATGCTTTTTTTGCCCCACTGTGGGTGACAAGCATTAGGTAATAGTCATCCTCCACACCTGCCAGTTCAATATCATTTTCCTGTACAGCTTTCCAACTGGCATCGAGCTTTCCTACCCCATAGCCCATCTCTTTAAAGGTCATTTGCTGAACAGTTTTGCCGGCGATCTGTATCGCTGTTTGCTCATCAATCTTACCGTGGTCGCTATGTGCCATTATTCGACTCGCTGGTGTTATCAAGGTCAGCAAAAGTAGTGTACGTAGAAACAGTTTCATGATGATCCCCTGCCTGTTTTAAAGATTAAGGTTTTAGGCCGACAAACTGAAATTGCCCGCTGAGAATAAGTTGAACGGCGACAGGGTGGTTGCTGGTATTTTTCCAATACCAGCCGTGTGAGCCCTTGAAAGGCGCAGTAAAACTGCCTTTCATACTATTCAATGTGGCGACGGCATAGCTTTCAAAATAGCCCGTGGTATCACCCTCGGGCTCGCCGTGGAGGTCAAAGTAGAGCGCACGACCATCGGTCATCCATTCATAGGTGACTTTGTCATACCGTGCCATCTGTAATTTATACTCGATACCCCTATTGGCGGGCACTGTTATTTCGATTACCTGTTGCCTGGCTGTTTTGTTTGACGTTGGTGCAGGGCGAAGAGCCGGTGGGTCGGCGGCTTCTGTGTCGGTGGTGGGTGCCAATACCGTCAGACCAAGTCGCTGACCAATTCCGGTGGGATCGATATTGTATTCAGCCGGTAAAATTAATGTCGCCAGAGCAATTGCGGCCAGTGCTACGGCGGCCAAGGACGCCTTGATAAGGGTGCTTAGGTTGACACTGTGTTCCATGTTATTTCTCGTCATCATTAAAGTACCGCAAATCCGGTGAGTTGATAGCCCATCAACATGAGGCCAGCGCTCATGAGTAAGGCATTGGTGAGCACGGCAAAACGTTCATAGGATGGTCGTCGCCGCCAGAAATTGATCGCGATCAGAATGAAAGCGAGGGCGGCAAATTGCCCAAGCTCCACACCGATATTGAAGGCCAGGAGATTGGTCAGCAGGCCATCTTCTGGCAACTGAAACTCTTGCAGTTTGGTGGCCAGTCCAAAGCCATGAAATAAACCAAAGATCAGTACCGCCCAACGGGTATTCGGCTGCCAGCCTAGAACCCGCTTGAACCCCCCCAGATTATCGAAGCCCTTGTACACCACCGACAGGCCGATGATGGCGTCGATCAGATGTGCGTTTAGCTGTATGTTGCCGAGCACGCCCCACAACAGCGTTAGGCTGTGACCGAGGGTGAACATGGTGACGTACAGCAGCACATCCCGACTGCGATACAGGAAAAAGATCACCCCCACCAGAAACAACAAGTGGTCGTAACCCGTCAGCATATGCTTGGCACCGATGTACAGAAAGGGAATAAACTGAACCCCGGTATTTTGTTCTAGAAAGCTCCGGGTACTATCATCAACACCGTGGGCGAAGGCAGTGGTTGACACCAACGATAGCAATAATAAGGTGCCTAGCCGGTAAAAAAACGGCCTACTCAACATTGGCTGCCTCCTTCACCACCTGAGTCTTCTCGCGATGCAGCAAGCGATATAGCGCTGGGATAACAAACAGTGTCAGCAAGGTGGATGACATTATCCCACCGATCACTACGGTAGCCAGTGGTCGCTGCACCTCAGAACCGATACCGGTATTTAGGGCCATGGGAATAAAGCCCAGTGATGCCACCAGTGCAGTGGTGAGAACCGGGCGCAGGCGAGTTAATGCACCTTCAGTGATGGCCTGATCTAATGGCAGTTTATCTTTGAGTAACTCGCGGATAAACGACACCATCACCAAGCCATTGAGGATGGCGATACCTGATAGGGCGATAAACCCCACGGCGGCAGAAATTGAAAAGGGAATGTCGCGAAGCATTAGCGCGGCAACGCCACCGGTCAATGCCAGCGGTACGCCCGAGAAAATGATCATCGCATCTTTAATAGAACCCAGTGCGAGAACCAAAAGCCCAACAATCATTAGCAATGTTAACGGCACTACTATAGATAGCCGCTGTGAGGCCGACTGCAATTTCTGATAGGTGCCACCGTACTCCACCCAATAACCGGCGGGTAACTCTACCGATTCGTTAATAGCGCTCTGAATATCTGCCACAAAACTACCAAGATCACGACCCCGTACATTGGCTGTGACGAAGACACGGCGTTTACCGTTCTCGCGGTTGACCTGATTAAAGCCCTGTACACTATCCAGTGACGCCAGTTCTTGCAGCGGCACACTCATGCCGTTAGGCAGGTGGATGGGTAAACGGGCCATGGCATCTACATCGCTACGTTGTAATTCACCAAGGCGCACTACAATATCGGCGCGACGGTCGCCCTCATAGAATTTGCCGGCCACCTGGCCACCATAGGCTGTGGCCAA
>CALODO010000010.1:0-11616 GCA_942492235.1 uncultured Gammaproteobacteria bacterium | reverse complement strand
TTTTATATCACCAGTGACTGGATCGGCCCAACGGTAATGAACATGGGGGTTATCGAATCCACTGTCTTCCGATTTAATAATAATGGTACGACCGGCGGGCACCTCATCCTCAGGCAGAAACAAAAAAATTAACAGACTCGGATTAAATCCCCAGCCATCGCCAGCATAAATACTCAGGTTATGAGACCACTCAGCACTGCTTAACTCAACTGTCGTACCGCGAATCGAGCCACTGACACGGGCAGGTAGCACTGCCGGTGGAATATACGCTTTCTGCTCAACGGGACTGGCTATTTCATCTGCCCCTTCCCTGGCAATCTCCAGGCCTTCGGACAAACCTTCAGCCAACCCTTCCACCATCGCACCCATACCTTCTCTAATCGCTTCGCCAATACCCTCTGCCGCTTCTTTCATGCCCTCACCAAAAACTTCTCCCATGGCACCCAGAGCGGCGGTAAACGCTGCGGCCATCATATTATTGGCCGTCTTTGAATGATCGACTTTCCACTCTCCTTCAACCTTAATGAGATCCGTGTTAAAGCTAATTTGAAGTACTTCACCAGGCCCGGACTGGCTTTCTGCCTCCAAAATAAGGGTAGTCGGCACTCGCGCATCATCTGCATCAATAACGATATCCCCAAAACGAATCGCCCGTATCCTGTCCCCCTCTATACTCGTTTTGCTAGTAAATACCGACGTTTCTCCGGACGGCTCTTTGCTTAGCGATAGCCGCTCGATAGTCGGCTCATCACCCTGTTGTACCGCCGCCCAGTAGTCCGCTGCCACCCCATCCGGATCGCCATTTTTGTCACCACAGGCCAGTAAAGACACGCATGCAATTATCGCCAACATCGACTTCATCGTATTCTCCCCCTATGCTTTTGCCAAAAAATCTGGCAAGCAATGTAGCTTTTCATCCCGGCCAATGCCACGCGAAATGTCACCTTTTTTTTGCTCACCGTGAGTACACCCTGCATATTCTGGACACTAATGCTGTAGGCTATCGTCTAATTCCTTACATTTATAATAAAGGTTATAACAGGGACTTATCTGCTTCGTCCCTTTAAACTGTGACAATATTGTCCAAACCAGGAATAAGCGCTTCGTGATCGTTGACCATCGCACAGTTAGTAAGCCCTGACGTGAAAGCACCCAAACGTATTCAACCCTTAATCGATGACGGTTTGATAAATGAAGTCATCAGCCGCTTGATGAGTGGTAAAGAGGCCGACGTCTATACTGTGCGCTGCGGCAGCGAGGTCCGTTGCGCGAAAGTCTACAAAGAAGCGGCCAAACGCAGCTTCAAGCAGGCGGTGAAATATCAGGAAGGCCGCAAAGTCCGTAATACTCGCCGTGCTCGAGCGATGGAAAAGAATTCCAAATTTGGCCGGAAACAACAGGAAGACGTCTGGCACAACGCCGAGGTAAGCGCCCTCGCCCGCGTTGCTAAGGCCGGAGTCCGAGTGCCCGAAACCTACGGTTGCGTGGACGGCGTGTTACTCATGGAGTTAATCACTGACGAAGAAGGCCTGGTAGCACCCCGGCTCAGCGATGTCATCATGTCCGCCGAGCAAGCTATAGAAGACCATGCCGTGGTGATGCACTACGTTATGTTGATGCTCTGCGCAGGACTGGTCCACGGCGACCTCTCAGAATTTAATGTGCTGGTCGATGAATACGGCCCGGTAATTATCGACCTGCCCCAGGCGGTCGATGCCGCAGCCAACAACAATGCACAATCAATGCTGACCCGAGATGTTGACAATATCACCCACTACTACGGTCAATATGCGCCGGAATTACTCCATAGCCGCTACGCTCAGGAAATTTGGGCCCTATACGAAGGGGGTGATTTAAACCCCGACGTCGCACTTACCGGTAATTTTACAGAGAATACCAAGAGCGCCGACGTAGACGCCGTACTGGACGAAATTAAAGCCGTGATGGCCGAAGAGGCCCGTCGCCTGCAGCGTGTTCGCGAAGCCAGTGAATCCGATTAAGCAAACAGACTGATAAATCATCCCATTCATATCGATAAAAACCTGACACAGGGCCAGTGTAAACAAACACCCCTGACAAACAAGAAGCCACCCTATGGCTCTAAAAGCTACTATTTTCAAAGCCCTTATTCAGGTCGCTGATATCGATCGCAGCTACTACCAGAAACATGCGCTAACCCTTGCTCGGCATCCTTCTGAGACCGATTTGCGGATGATGATTCGCCTGCTGACCTTCGCTCTGAATGCCAGTGAATCCCTGCTATTCACCAAAGGTTTAAGCAGCGATGACGAACCAGAACTGTGGCAACGCAGCCTCAGTGATGACATTGAACTATGGATTGAGCTGGGCGAGCCAGATGAGAAAAGATTGCGCAAAGCCTGCAACCGCTCACAGCAAGTGAAGCTATATTGTTATGGCGGACGCAGCGTGCCCCCCTGGTGGGAGCAAAATAAAGACCAGCTGAAGCGTTTTGATAATCTGAGCATTGTCAACCTGCCTGAGGATGAGATTAATCAACTGGCCCACTTTGCCCAGAAAAATATGCAGCTGGAATTCACCATTCAGGAGGATCACGTCTTTGTTAGCGATGGACAAAGCAGTATCGGGATAGAACCAGTCTTTTTGCAAAGAAACGCGAGTTAGCCACCATCTCGCTTCTGATATTTTAGCTACACTGAAGCGACTTACACAGACGCTGCTAGTCCGGTCACTGATGTCTTAAACTGCACTAACAAAAATAATAGTTAGTCGTACAATCTAGACCAGCAAGCTAAACGAATAATCCAGCCAAACTGGCCTGACGCGCAGTCCACTCCGTCGCGGCATAAACAACTAAAAATGGCCTCTGTCTCTGGAGGCCTGAACGCTACAGGAGAAAGCGAATGTATGACCTGATCATTAAAGGCGGCACCATCGTTGATGGTACTGGCAACAAACGCTACACCGGCGATATCGCTATTAACAATGGTCTTATCGCTGACGTCGGCAAAGTCACCGGCAACGCCAGAGAAACCATCAACGCAGAAGGCCTGATGGTCGCTCCTGGCTGGGTCGATATCCACACCCATTACGATGGTCAGGCGACCTGGGACCCACTGGTCACCCCCTCTGGCTGGAATGGTGTGACCACCGCGATTATGGGCAACTGCGGCGTTGGCTTTGCTCCAGTTGCGCCTGCTAATCGGGACTGGATGATGGAATTAATGGAGTCCGTAGAAGATATTCCAGCGGCCACCCTGAAAGCCGGAATCGATTGGCAGTGGGAGAGCTTTCCAGGCTATTTAGACGCCCTCGAAGCCATGCCCCGCGCCGTCAACGTGGGCGCTTTTGTCGGCCACTGTGCCCTGCGAACCTATGTGATGGGCAAGCGCGGTGCTGAGGACGTAGACCCCACGCCAGAAGAAATCGCGCAAATGGCTGAGATTATCAGCGAAGCTATGGCCGCCGGTGCTATGGGATTTTCGACCTCGAGAACCGGCATTCACCTAACCCCTGAGGGTGACCCCATTCCCGGCACCTTTGCCAAAGAAGACGAATTAATGGCTATTGCCAGAGCCATCGGCAAATCAGGCAAAGGCCTTATAGAAGTGATTCCCGGTGGCATGCCGAAAGTCGACCGCACCTCCTTTACCGATGAAATGGATTTAATGGCCCGGCTTTCCATAGAGTCAGGAAGACCTCTCACCTATTTAAGTGCTATTTCCCGCAAATCTTTCGACCTGGCTGAAAAGGCCAATAAAACTGGCGCTCAACTCTATCCCCAAATCTCCAGTCGCCCCGTGGGCATGTTATTTAGCTTCGAGAACGAAAATCCCTTTCGACGCTTTCCCAGTTTTATTGAACTGCTCGATTTATCTCAGGAAGAGCGCCTGGCTAAGCTTCGCGAACCCGAAACCAAGGCTCGTATCCTGGCGGACAAAGATCCCGCCCTCACCGATTGGTCGCGAATGTTTTCCAACCCCTGGAAACTGACCTACGCTCTGGGCGACGAACCCAACTACGAGCCAAAACCAGAAGATGGCGTTCTGGCCATCTCAGAACGCACGGGGCGCAGCCCCGCTGACGTCGGGTATGACCTCATGCTCGAAAGTGATGGCAAAGCCTTCCTGTTTTACGCCGCCACCGGGTATACCGAGGGCAATCTCGACCGCATCAGAGAAAGCTTACTGCATCCTTTATCACTACTCGGCGGCAGCGATGGAGGTGCACATTGCGGCTTAATTGTCGATGCTGGCGTACCCACCTTTATGCTCACCCACTGGGCGCGAGACCGAAAATACGACCGCTTGCCTCTTGAATGGGTGGTGCAAAAGCAGACCCAGGAAACCGCAAGACGCTGTGGCATTACCGACCGTGGTGAGCTGGCACCGGGGCAACGCGCCGATATCAACCTGATCGATATGGACAAACTTAAAATCCTTGCACCGGAAGTGGTGAAAGATTTACCTGCAGGTGGAACACGCTTGATGCAACGGGCTGACGGCTATATAGCGACTCTGGTGTCCGGTGTGGTAATACAGAAGAACGGCGTTGATACCGGAGCAAGACCAGGTGGCGTGGTGCGTCTGAGCTAGATTACTGGTGGCATGTTACAAACGAGGCTTGTAGTTAAACGTGGGGAGGAGTCATCACAACCGACTACCATGGGTCCAGGTCGGTCATGGTCAATATGATTGGCATCGGCGATTTGGTCGTTTCCGGAAACTAGGATAAAACCTTTTCCCCTTTCTCTCCGCTTGTCACTCGGGGCCAGACGGTTTATATCCTATGTCGCCCGACTTAATCTCCCAGCCCTAAAATCTGGTCCAGCATTTGCGAAGTCAGTGCACCTGATGGCAGAGGAACTTTTAAGTCATGGCCCACTGATAAGGCGAGCGAAAGATCCTTAAACAGCACTTCTGCCATGCCTTCCATACCGGTGGTATAGGATTCGCGCATCTCTGCAAACCAGCTCCAGCTTTCAAGGGCCCAGCTGTTACCGGTACTGACTTTAAGCAGGTCGATGAGTTTGTCTTCATCAATGCCCGCAGCAGCGCCCAGGCGCAAACCTTCATAGGCACTGTGCAGATGATTTAAAAACATCAGGTTATTAACCAGCTTCGCGGCCTCACCCATACCCACATCACCCAGGTGAAAGATATTTTCGCCAACCACCTCAAAAATAGCTCGACAGCTTTCCACCAACTTGGCATCTCCCCCGACCATTAGGGTCAGGGTGCCTGCCTTGGAACCCTCTTCGCCACCGCTGACAGCAGCATCCAGCACGCCTACATTTTTTGCTGCTGCTTGCTCGGCAATTTTCTGACAGGTTCTGGGATGAACGGTGGCGTGAATAACCATAATGGAACCGGGCTTTGCAGTGGATAAAACGCCGTTTTTACCCAGTACGACCTCTTCAAGTTGAGCATCGTTGACCACAACCAGCTGGATAATATCGCTGTTAGCGGCGACTTCAGCCACTGACCTTGCCCCTGAAGCGCCTTGCTTTTCCAGCTCAGACATCGGCTCAGATCTGATATCAAAGACTGTCAAATCAAACCCAGCTTTCAACAGATTGATGGCCATAGGCTTGCCCATATTGCCTAGTCCAATGAAGCCTACCCTTTGATTTGCTATTGAGGCTTCCGGTTTTGGCTCAGCAGGCCTTGGATCAGCTGACCCTGATTCAGCAGACATAAACAAATCCCTCGTTCATTGTGTAGACGCGCAATAGCTGCGTGATTGCACTGCGGGGTCCATTAATTATCGCCACAGTTAGCCCCCACAGTTGACACCTAAAGCTAGCGCCTACAGTTTATAAAAATTCCGAATATTATCGCCCAGCAATTTCGCTCGTGCGCTGGCGGGCAAAGTGTCGGCCATGCGCTCAATTTCTTTGATGTAGTCCGGCGTGTGATCGGCATGTGGAAAGTCACTGGCCCAGACAAATTGGTCCTCACCCAAGATTTCCATCATCGCGGGAATCAGTTTTTCGTCAGGGTCACAGGATATCAGACAGTTGGATTTAAACCATTCGCTGGGCGGCCGGGATACCGCTGTACGCTCGCCAATCACGGTCTTGTGATACATGACGTCCAGCCTATCAAGCCATTGACCAATCCAGCCGCCACCGGCTTCCAGCAGGACCAGTCGCAGATCGGGGAAGCGCTCGAAGGTGCCAAAGTCAAAGAATGTGGTGAAAGCATGCCTCAGGCCTTCGGCGGTGGTGATATTTGCCAGCAGCGGGAAACGGTTGGCATTTTCAAAACGATTAGGACGCTGATCTAAAGGCTCAAAGCCGACGTGGAGGGCCAGAGGGATATCGAGCTCGACGGCCTTCTGGAAGATTGGGTCATGTACCGAATCACCATGGGCTTTGCGGCTCCAGGTAAAGGGCATGGTGAACGCGCCTTTGCAGCCGTCTATTACGGCTCGCTCCATCTCAGCAGCAGCGGCTTCAGGGTTATCAAAGGGAATATGGGCAATGGGAATCAGCCGCCCACCGGAGTCTTTGCAGAAATCAACCAGCCAGCGATTGTAAGCTCGGCAATATGCCAGGGTGAGCTCTCGATCATCTAACTCAGCCTCCCAGAGTACACCCAGTGTGGGATATAAAAGCACAGCATCGAGACCTTCCGCGTCCAGCAACTGGACTCGTTCCTCGGCATTCATCGATCCAAAAGGGGCATTACCCAAATAGGTTCGCTCGACACCCGGCTCAAACAAAGCAGGGTCTTTGTGATGCATTAAACCCATGGTTGAGGGAAAACCCTTGCGCAGCATTTTCGACGGTTGACCATTAATTTCGACATACTCCAGGCCGTCTTCATCAACCGCGATACGCATGGCCCGGTCACGGTATTCTTCTTCTATATAATTTTCCCAAAGATCAGGTGGCTCAAGAATATGACCATCAGCATCAATGGCCCCTGCATATTTGAGCTTTTGAACATGGGATAAATCTGGTTTCCACTTCGCCATTAAAGCCCCCTTTTTTGATATTTATCGCGTGCTATTTAATCTCAAAGCCATCTTATTTAATTTCCAGGCCGTCCAGACTGCCTTCTTCCCGCCAATCGCTGAGCAACTTGAAAAACTCCGCACCGCTGCCACCGAACTGGCCACTGAGAAAACCGTTTTTATTACCTGTATGCCCCTCATTGTTGTAATAACCCGGGGTACATTGAATATATTGCCTTTCTATGGCTTCGGATCTGGCTTTAATACTTTCAACCCAGGCGTCTTCTGCTTCCTGACTCGCTTCGACCGTGGTCGCGTCCTTATCCATACTGTGTTTTATCACGTAGGCCAGATGATGAGCCTGTTCGCCCAACATATGCGTAAAGCTGGCGGTCAGCGCGGTCTGGGTAAAACCCAGAAAGAAGCAATTAGGGAAACCTTTGCTAAACAGGCCATGAAAGGTCGACAGGCTATCCTGCCATTTTTCTTTCAAGCTAATTCCCTGTCGACCAATGACATCGTAACCGGACATACTGGTGTAATTACTGCCTACCTCAAAACCAGTGGCGAAAATCAAACAATCGAGTTCGTATTCCCTGCCATCGACAACCACGCCTTTTTCCGTGATTTGCTGGACGCCCTGACCCAGGGTATCGACCAAAGTGACATTAGGCCGGTTATAGGTTTGCAAATATTCATCATGAAAGCAGGGGCGTTTGCAGAATTGCCAGTAGTAGGCTTTCAGTGCTTCTGCAGTGTCTTCATCTTCGACGATGCTGGAGACCCGATCTCTGATTTCCTGCATTTTTTTCAGGTCGGCGATTTCTCTGATTTCCTTTTTCTGCTCCCGGCTGAGTTTCGTCTTACCTTTAGTGAGCTTTTTTTCACTGTTAGCGACATCCGTCCAGCCATCGTTTACTTCATCCTTTTTACCCACATCACCGCTTTTTAGTTCACTTTCCTTGAGATCACTTTTGTGAATGACTGAGCCGTCATCATTTTTGCTGGGCAAGCCCCCAGTGAGTAAAATATCGAAATCTTCCATACGTTTTTTGTGCCAGCCTGGCTGCAGCTTCGCCACCCACTCGGGACTGGTCGGCGCGTTTTTTCTGACATCTACCGATGAAGGCGTACGCTGAAATACATACAGCTCTTTCGCCGCCTCACCCAAATGCGGAATACACTGGATGGCAGTGGCACCGGTGCCGATAATACCCACTCGCTTGTCGGCCAGGCCGGTCATCAGATCGCCTTCAGGATTACCGCCGGTGTAGTCGAAATCCCAGCGACTGGTATGGAAAGTATGGCCCTGGTATTTATCGATGCCAGGAATCCCCGGCAATTTCGGCTTGGTCAGCAGTCCATTAGACATCGCCACATAATGGGCTTTTATCTCATCACCCCGATTGGTGTAGATAAGCCACCGGCTGATGCTTTCATCCCACCGAAGTTCGGTGACCTCGGTCTGGAAGCAAACATCGTCATAGAGGTTAAATTTTTTGGCGATGTTGATACTGTGTTCGAGTATTTCCGGAGCGTGTGAATACCTTTCTTTGGGGATGTAATCCATTTCTTCGAGCAAAGGAAAGTAAACGTAGGCCTCAATATCACACTGAGCGCCGGGGTAGCGGTTCCAGTACCAGGTGCCACCAAAATCTCCGGCCCTGTCAATGATACGAATATCTTTGACACCGGCCTTACGCAACTCTGCGCCAGTCAATAAACCACCGAAGCCGCCACCTATGATGACCACTTCAACCTCATCTTTTAACGCCTCTCGGGTAAAACCCGGATCTACATAGTGGTCATCAATAAAATTAGAAAACTCTCCGGCGATTTCCTGGTATTGGCCAAAGCCTTCTTTGCGGACGCGCTTATCTCGCTCCTCATAATACTTGTCGACCAGTGCATCGGGATCGAAATCCAGCGCCGAAGTATCTACGGTATATTTTTGTCGAGTGCTCATGGGTCATAGTCCTGTTTAGAGTTATAGGATTTAATCATTGAAAATTCGTCGTTTTATTATCGATGAGTCAATAATTAGAATAATTTTGTCGCCAGAACCATATCATGAACGCCACGCTTCGGTGATACCCGTTGATGACAGGCTGATAACGGTAGACATACCTTCAATTTTAATCAGATTTTGCTTTAGCTTTGTGCTGATCCTGGCGAAGTGTTGATTCTCGCCACGTGGACAAGGTCCACTTCGGCTTCTATCCTGAATGCATTCGGTGACTCATCGCGCTTAAAAAAGCCAAACTAGCAATTCAGTAAATATCTTTTTTCCTACTCAACTTAATTACCAACTGACTTTTACTATCAAAACTTTTTTAACAAACTAAGGGAACTGACCATGCAAGGTAAACATATACTGGACGGGTATCGGGTACTGGATTTAACCCAGTATGTCGCCGGCCCCACCGCCACGCGCCTGATGGCAGAAATGGGCGCTGAAGTAATTAAAGTAGAAATGCTGCCCTACGGCGACCCGACCCGATCTGGTGGATTTCGCCGCGACAAACGCAGTAGCTACAATATTCAGCACAACCGGGGCAAAAAAAGTGTCTGTATAAACACCAAAAGCGATAAGGGCAGAAAAATCCTTAAAGAGCTGGTAAAGGAATGCGATGTGGTACTGGAGAATTTCGCCCCCGGCGTAGTGGGCCGTATGGGTCTAGACTGGGACAGCGTCAGGTCACTGAACCCAGGGGTGATCATGTGTTCAATTTCTGCCTTTGGTCAAACCGGACCGCTGGCCTCTCTGCCCGGATTTGATTACATCGCCCAGGCTTATGCCGGAGTTACCGATATGATCGGCGACCCGGACGATGCGCCTTCAATACCCCAGCTTGCTCTCGGTGACGTTAGCACTGGCGTTCACGCCACCTGCGCTATCGGCTATGCCTTATTGCACAGGGAAAAAACCGGCGAGGGCCAGTACCTCGATATCTCCCTGCTGGATTGTTACTTCCATGCCCATGATTTAAACGTCAACCTGATCAGCGCCTCTGGCGGCAGCGCTAAACCCCATCGTGGTGGTGCTCATCATTATGCCGTCGTGCCGACCGGGGTATTTCGCGCCAAAGAAGGTTACATTTTGATTATGGCGACCCTGCATCACTGGGATAATTTATGTGCCGTGATTGGTCGGAAGGATCTGATCACTGAAGAACGTTTCACCAATGCCAAAATTAGAATGCACGCCAAAAACGAAATCATCGCGATTATTGAAGGGTGGTTGCAGGACCAGGACAGTGACGAAGCCGCCATCCGAATACTTCAGGACGCTCACGTGCCCGTCGCCCCGGTGCTGAGTGTCGCCAAAGCCATGGCGCACCCACACCTGGTAGAGCGCGGTACCATACAGCCGATCAACGACCGGGTACTAGGCGAGTTTTCGATCCCCGGCAACCCACTGCGCTATTCTGCGTTTCCTGATCCCCTTCCCCTCGAAGCGCCCTTGCTCGGTGAACACAACAGGGAAGTGCTGACTGAAATACTGTCTTATAGCAACGACGAGCTGGCAGCGCTGGAAAACGACGATATCATCCGTCAGAGAGCTTACTAGTAGGCGCTTATCAGTACGAGTGCATTTTGGAGAGCACACACTTAAGACACTGCAACCAGGAAACGGTATAGTCGCGGCCCGCTGCGCACCGATAGCCATAGGAATTACACTGACATGAAATTACTCGTACGCAATCTCGCCCGCAGTACCACAGAGACAGAGCTACGCACCCTGTTTGAGGCCCATGGCAAGGTGCAGTCCTGCTCACTGGTGATGGACGATCAAACCGGTATCTCAAAAGGCTTTGGCTTTATCGAGATGCCCCGGCCAGGTGACGCCAAGGCCGCCATGAAAACTCTCAATGGTAAAGAGCTAAGTGGCAGCCTTATCCGCATTAAGAAAGCCCGTATTAAAAAAGCCGAACCGAAACTCACCGCCAGTTCAGCTTAGGCCATCGAGCCAGGGCACCAGGAGATGACCACACCAACTAGACCAGACCCGCTTCACGGAATAACACTGAAAACATTGTTGACCAGGCTGGTCGATGACTGTGGCTGGGATGAGCTTGGCCAGCACATTAATATCCGATGCTTCACCAATGATCCGAGTATCTCTTCCAGCCTTAAATTTCTTCGCAAAACACCCTGGGCGCGAAAAAAGGTTGAGGCCCTCTATATCGAACGCCAAAAACATTAAAAAAGCCTATCTGCTCAGGCTCAGGACAATATTTGACCGACACCCAAGTAGTGAAGCAGGTTTAGGTTTCTTCCCCAGACGCCAGAGAATCACATACCCCATAAAATGCGCCATTCCCCTGGGCCTCCCCATCCCTGTACTCCGCCCCGCTGCACCTCACCATAATGTCCGGGGTAATCAGGGTTGAATTCAGCAAGTCTTAACCTGAAGGCCCTAACCATAGTAGAATCCGCACGCCAGGTGGCCCAGGCATCAAATCCTGATGCATAGATAACAAGAGGATGAATTAAGCGCCAATGAAGACGATTGAATCCATTATAGAAAAAGCCATGTACCGATCCCGCTGGTTGCTTGCACCTATTTATCTGGGCCTGTCATTGGCCTTAATAGCTTTGGGCATTAAGTTTTTTCAGGAAGTCTTCCATCTCCTGCCTCACATCCTTGAGATCGCAGAAGCGGACATGGTGCTG